>JAJDWE010000077.1 GCA_022825725.1 Gemmatimonadota bacterium | reverse complement strand
TGCTGCTCTACGATTGCGGCGAGGCGATGGGGTCGTCGTCGGTGCGGGCGGAGCTTCGGGCCGCGCTCGGCCGAGTGCCCCTGTCGGTGGAGGAGACGGCCGACGCCCTGGCCGCGTCGCGCGCCGTGCCCTTCGAGGTGGACGGGTACGCGGACGACACGACGCGCGTGCTGGACCTCGCGGATCTCCGGCCGGACACGCGCTACGGCTACGCGCTGCACTCGGAGGGCGACGGCGGCAAGGTGATCCTGGGACACAACCGCCTGCGCAGCTTTCGCACGCCGCCCGGGGAGGAGGAACGGCGACCGTTCCAGGTCGCGCTCTTCTCCTGCCACATGCCGTACCGCGTGAGCGGGCTGTTCCGGAAGCGGACGGATGTGAGCGACATCGATGCCTGGGACTTCCTCGCCGCGACGCTCGACCGGCACCGCGACAACGTCGACGTGGTGATCGCCGGCGGCGACCAGTGCTACAGCGACGGGGTGGCGACCCTGGACATCTGGAAGCTCCTGAACCGGAGCATGCGCCGGGAGGGGGGCGAGCTGCTGCCCGACGAGCGGTCCATGCGCAGCTGGTACCGCGACATCTACCGGGGATACTGGGGCTTCGAGGGCGTGCGCCGCGTCTTCGACGCCTACCCGACCTACATGATCTGGGACGACCACGAGATCGGCGACGGCTGGGGGTCGCACTACCTCGCCGACGATGGCCCCGACGACGGTCTGGCCCGCGTGCTGCCGGACCTCGCCGACCGGGGGCTGACCCGCGACGACGGCCGCCGGCTTCTCCGCCGCATGTTTCGCGCGGCGTGCGCCGTGTACCGGGAATACCAGCACAGCCACAATTCCCCGACGGATGCCGAGGACGTGTGGGACTACTCCTTCACCCGGGGCGGGGCGGCGTTCTATGTCCTGGACGGCCGCGGCCACCGGGACATCGAGCGCGACGGCTACCGGATCCTGGGCGAGCCCCAGTTTCGGCGCTTCGAGGCGTGGGCGGACGCGCTCGATCCGGAGGAGACCCCGTTCATGTTCGTGGTCTCGGCGGTGCCCGTGCTCCACGCGAGGTCGGCCCTGGCCAATGCGGACCTCGCCGTCCCGGTTCGAGCGGCGGGCCTCGGCGACGATCTGCGCGATTCGTGGGAGCACGGCCTCCACGACGAGGAGCGGGCCGCGCTCATGGAGGTGCTCTTCCGGACGGCGCGGCGCGGCGTGCGTCCCCTCATCCTGAGCGGCGACGTGCACTGCTCGGCCGTCTTCAGCCTCACCGACGACGACGGACACCGCGTCTGGCAGCTGACCTCGAGCGCCGTGACCTACCACGTGCCCCGCGCGCTCGGCTGGGCCCTCCGCTTCGGCGCGGCCGACGACGGAGAGACCCCGGAAGGATACGGATTCAGGCGCCTCGCCCTCTACACGGGCACCTCCTACGCCCTCATCGAGGTGAACCCCGCCGCGCAAGAGGCCTGGTTCAAGCTCTACGGCAAACAGATCGTCGAGGAACCGACCCCGGACCGGGCCCGTCGAACCGTCCCCCTCAGCCACTCCGTCGCCAAGATCCGACTCTTCTGACGGACGGCCTCCTCCTGGGGGTCTCCGTCGATGGCGCTGCCGGCAGTCGGCTACGGATCCACCTGCCGGTGGAATCGCTTCACGCCGTCCTCGATCGTCATGATGACCGCGCTCTTGGTCGGGTGGCGCGCGTCATTGTAGTGGGAGATGCGTGTGGCTCCGGCGTACTGCCGGGTGGCCATGACCTCCCGGCGCACGGCGTCGGCGTCGAGACTGCCCGCCCGTGCCGCGGCCTCCAGAAACAGCCGGACCGCATCGTAACTCACCGCGTCGCCGCCCGTGGGCGGTATGCCGTACCGGGCGCGGTAGGCGTCGACGAATGCGCGCGCCGTCGGCTCGTCCGTGTCCGGCGAGAAGTGGCTGCTGAAGAAGCTGCCTTCCACGGCGGCTCCTCCGTCCTCCAGCAACGCGGCGTTGTCCCAGGCATCCGCTCCGAGAAACTGGGCCGGGTCTCCGGCGGCATTGCTCACCGGCAACGCTCGTGCCTGCGCGGTCAGAGGGACCACGTCCTCCGCTCGAAATGGCAGGAACACCGCGCCCGGAGTCGCAGCCGCGATGCGTGACAGTTGCGCGGCGAAATCCGTCGCGCCGGGCTCGTACGACTCCTCGGCCGCGATCGCGCCTCCGGATCCACGGAAGTGATCGATGAAGAACTCCCCGATCCCCTCGCTGTAGACGTTCCCCCGCTCGGTCAGAACGGCGGCTGAGGTCACCCCGAGCGTCACAGCGGCGAACTCCGCCATGACGCGCCCCTGAAACTGGTCGGTGAAGGCGGCCATGAAGACCAGGTCGCCAGCCGCGGTCACGCCCGGGTTGGTGGCCGCCGTCGTGATCATCGGCACGCCGTGGCGCTGGGCGACGGCCCCCACCTCGATGGCGTGAGACGAGCGGTTGGGGCCGATGAGGGCGACGACCCCGTCACTGCCGATCATGGCCTCGGCGGCCTGCACCGCAGCCGCCGCTTCCTCGAGTCCCTCCCGGACGATCAGCTCGACCGTACGGCCCGACAGGCCCCCGCGGCCGTTGACTTCGTCCACCGCGATCATCGCGCCGTTCGGATAGGTCCGGACGCCCGAGACCAGGAAGCCGATCCTTACCGGGGAATCGTCGGGCACAGGATCGGAGACCGGCGACATCCCGTCGTCACACGCGGCCAGGCACATGGCCGCGACGCAGGCAATGCGAAGCGGTTTCACGGATCGTTGTCTCCCATCGATGCGTCGCAAGTCCGGCGTCCCCTGCCGCCTCGCGGGACCGGGCCGTTGCCCGGGTTGGGAACGAAGAGCAGACTCACAGGGTGAGCCAACGCTACTGAAGGATGTATCGCATGAGCAGACGACCGGGAACGCTCCCCGCCGCGTTCGTCCGCACGGTCAGCCGATCCGGCGCGGGCTCCTGCCGCGCTCACGTTGCGCGCTCGGTGCTGATCGCGATGATCGTCCTCGGCAGCGCCACGCCGGTGGTCCTGGCACAATCGACGGGGACGCAAATCAGGGAGCCTCTTCCGCTCGAAATCGCGGTCTCCGTACACGACCGCAACACACGCGCGCCGATCAACTTTTCGCCCGACGGAGCCTGGATCGCCCACACGGTGATGACGGACGAGACCGTGCCTCAGGCCTTGGGGCAGATGTACACCGAGACCGGTTTCCCGTTCGGCGAGGGGAACTCCCGCATGGAGGCGACGGTGACAAGGCTCGCGGACTCCGAGTCGATACGACTGGGTGGCGAGCACAACTCCAGTTGGGCGGGGACCTGGTCGCCCGACGGCAAGTGGGTGGCCTTCTATTCGGACGAGGGTGGCGAGGCCGGTCTGTGGATTTGGGATGCAAGCGCGCGTCGGGCCGAGCGCCTGGGCAGCGTGCTCGTGCGCCCGTTCTTCGGATTTCAGATGCCGCGATGGAATCCTGGCGGCGACGCGGTTCTCGTCAAGATTCTGCCGACGGACCAGTCGATCGCCGCCGCCAACGAACTGGATGATGAGGCTCCCGGAGCCGCTCCCTCCCGCTCTCCGGACGCGGGCCCGGATGCGCCCTCGGTATGGGTGCGGCGCGTCGATGCGTCCGTTGAGTCGAGCGATCCGTCCGTTGAGTCAAGCGATCCGCCCGACGTGGAGCCGCCGTCCGAACGCCGTCCGCCCACCGGCGCCCCTCGCACGTTCGAAGCGGACCTCGCCGTGGTCCATTTGAACGGGGAGGTCACGAGGCTCGTCGAGCGCAAGGCGATATGGGGCTACGCCTTCTCCCCGGACGGACGGTACGTCGCGTACACCGTGCACAAGGGAGACGAGCCGGCGAGCCTGCAGCGCAACTTCGATGTGATCGTCCACGAAGTTGCCACCGGCTGGACGCGGACTCTCGGCACCAACGTACGGCTCAACTACGGCATCGAATGGAGTTGGTCGCCGGACAGCCGCCATGTCGCGTGGTTCCTTGTGGGACCGTCCGCGCGCGCTGCAGCCGCCGGCGGCGAACCTCGACGGCTGATGGTGGCTTCCATCGCCGACGGCCACGTCACCGAGATCGGTGAAGCCGATGCACCGAGTTTTGACCCGGGCAGTGGTTATATGAGGCCCCTTTGGGACTCGGCCGGGGAGCGGGCGTACGGGGTCGGTGACGGCGACCTGTGGGAGGCTTCGCTCGGCACCGGTTCGCTCCGCCGCCTGACGGACATTCCGGGTTGGCGGATCAGCGTCATCGTAGCCGGTCCGCATGACGAGACTGCGTGGACGACCGATGAAGGTCGGACTCTCTGGGTCATCGCGCGCGACGAGAGCGGCGGGGAGTCCGGAATCTTTGCCGTCGATCGCATCTCCGGCGCGAGCCGTGCCGCGCTCACCGAGCGGAAGTGGTACTCGGGGATCTTCAGCGTCGATGGGAACGCCGAGACCGGCGAGGTTGCCTTCGTGTCCACCGACCAGGAGCACCTGCCGGACATCTGGACACTCGACACGCGCACCGGAGCGTCCAGCCAGCGGTCCCGCATCAATCCGGGCCTGCAACGCTACGAGTTGGGTTCCGCCAGGCTCATTGAGTGGCAGAGCCGGGACGGCGAGCCTCGGGCCGGGACACTCCTGCTTCCTCCGGAATACCGGGAGGGCGAGCGGCTGCCCGTCGTCGTGTGGGTCTACGGAGGTCTTCGCGGCTCAAGATATAGTCGTCGCGGCTCGGACTCCGTTAACCGGTTCGGGATGGTGAGCAGCCCGGCGTTCAACATGCATGTGCTCGCCACCAGGGGTTACGCCGTCTTCTTCCCGAACGCGCCGATCCGCATGGGATCGCCGGTCGCCGATGTGCTGGAGTCGGTGATGACGGGCGTGGACGCGGTGATCGAGCAAGGCTACGCCGACCCCGAGCGGCTCGCTCTCATGGGCCAGAGCTACGGCTCGTACAACGTCCTCGGGATCATCACGCAAACGCACCGTTTCAAGGCCGCAGTGATTACGGCGGCGGTGATTCACCCGGATCTGTTCGCAGCCTACGTTGGGGGGGATTGGTGGCCGGGATACTACGAGCAGGGCCAGGGCCACATGGGGGGCACCATATGGGAGTTTCCCGAGCGCTACCGCGAGAACTCACCGTTGTTCGCCTTCGACCGCATCGACACCCCGCTTCTGATCGGGCAGGGCGAGAATGACGGCGACCTGGTGCCCTCCGAGGCGATCTTCATCGCCCTGGAGCGGCTCCGGAAGCCCGTCGAGTACCGCCTGTACCGCGATGAAGGGCATGTGATCTCCCAGGGGCCCAACGTGATCGACTTCTGGGAGCGTCGCCTCGAGTTCCTGGCCGAGCACCTGAGCCTTGAGATCGACGAGGACGGAGCCATCGTGAGGTAGGCCGGGCAGCATCCGGCTTCAGTCCGCCAGCGCCGCGTCGATCGCCTCCTCGAGGAAGTCCCAGTACAGGTCGATGTAGCTGCGTTCGCCCGGGCCGTCCATCAGGAACGGGTTCATCAGCGTGTGCCGGAGGATGAAGATGTGGTCCGCTTCCTCTTCGGGCCGGGTCGGGACCGCGACGAACGTGGCCGGGTCGATGCCCAGCTCGCGCAGGATGCGGCCGCACTGCTCGTCTTCCCCGCCCTCCCGGCGGAGCGACGTGTACGACCCGATGAAGCGGGCCTCCTGCACCGGCCTGGCGCCGTCCACCTTCATGCGGGCGAACACGCGGCGGGCGAAGCGGTTCATCCGCGCCAGGCTCCGGTTGCCGTTCCGGTTGAGGGCGAGGCAGACGAGGTTGGAGTCGGGCTCGAAGGGCACGATGAGCCGCACGCGGTCTTCCAGCCGCCCGGCGGCTTCCCGGGCCGATTCGTAGAAGTACTCGCAGGCCCGGATCGTGTGGCGCAGGACGCGCCCCAGGCCCTCGCTGTGGAGCGGCAGGACTTCGTGCGCCACCGCCACCGAGGCGGCCGCCGCCCCCGGTTTCGAGCCCTCCAGGATGTACTGTCCCAGGTTCCTGAGCTGTTGCTCGCGCGGGACCTCGTCTTCGACGTCGCCCAGGTCGAAGACGTAGGCGGCCTGCTGCGTGATGAAATCCACGATCTCGCGGTTGCGCGCGACGAACGCCCCCGCCGCGTAGGGCAGGAACCCGAGCTTGTGGGGATCGATCGTCACCGAGTCGGCATGCCTCACGGAGGTGAACGCCCGGTAGACGAGGTCCGAGGGGAAGTACTTGAACCCCTTCCGGATCTTCTCGGGCGAGAGGAAGCCGCCGTCGGGGTCCCGGAAGACGCTCGCGAGGTACCCGCCCCAGGCCGCGTCCACGTGGACGAAGAAGTCGGCGCCGCGCTCGTTCCAGCGCCGCCGCGCCGCGACGATCTCGTGGATCGGATCGATCGTGCCGAACTCCGTCGTGCCGAGCACGCCGACGACGCCGAGCACCGGCGTGCGGCTCTCGAAGGCCTCCGCCAGGCATGTCTCCAGGTCGTCCGGGTCGAGGCGCATGTGGTCGTCCACCGCGACCTTGACGAGCTGCGCGGTTCCCAGACCCATCACCTTCATCCCCTTCTCCCAGGAGTAGTGCGCGGAAGCCGCAACGAGCACCCTCGGCGGACGCAGCTCCGGGTGCCGGGCGAAGAACTCCTGGATCCCGAGCGTCTCGAGGCGCTCGCCCCGCACAGCCCGTCTGAGCCGCGGGAAGGCCGCCGGATCCCGCTCGCGCACCGCCTCCGCGACCTCGCGCCGCAGACCGATCGTCTGGCCGATGCTCAGGTTGACGAGTTCCCACTGGCTGTACTCCGCCAACGCCTTCCCGAGCGGTCCCACGGGTCCGGTCTCGAGTTCCGCCCGCTTCACCCCCTCCTGCAGGGCGACGCCGTAGAACTTCACCGCGCGGAAGTTCCAGAGCGCCTCGTAGTTGGCCACGGTGCCGCCCGACGTCAGGTGGCCCCAGGCGCAGGGCTGGACGGAGGGGTCGACGTTGAAGCCGAACATGGCGGCGAGGTCCCGGCCCGCGCGCAGTTCATGTGTGAGCGTGACCGGCGCCGCCTCCTCGCTCACGTTGTTCGGGTTGTAGAGGGTGGTGAGGATCCGCGCCACGAGCCCGGGGATGAGCAAATCCGTACTCATGTGCCCCACGTATCGCGGGTGGAAGATGGGAACGGACTGCTTCAGCTCTCCCGACAGCCGGATCAGCGCCTGCCGGGTGCGCGCCTTCGCCTGCAGGAAGTCCGGCCGGTAGGAGGCCGCCGCCGTGATCCGGTGCCCGTCCTCCGGGCGGAAGTTGCGCCGCCAGAAGGCGTGATCGCGCACGAACTCGACGATCAGCTCCTCGAGCCAGCGGTCGTTCTCCCCCGCGGGCCCCAAGAAGAACGGCTGGAGGAAATCAAGCTCCTCCCGCAATCGATCGCTGGACGGTTCAGTCATGTACGGAGTCTGGTTTGGGTCAAGGGTTGAACCGCACGCCGACACCCATCGGAAGCGCGGTCACCAGTTGGATTCCCCCCGTCTCCCGGGGAACGCGGTTTGTTCTTATGCCCAGATGGAGAAGGACCGACCAGGGTCGGGCGAACCGGAGGCCGAATCGTACACCGGCGCCCGCTGCAACCCCGGTGTGGCGGGATCCTCCGGACCTGAACTCCATTCGCCCCACCCGTCCGCTGACCACAATCCACGGCGCGCGGGGGCCGTTCCCGAGCGCGAATTCGCGTTCCACGCGACCAAGGAGGCCCGAGATGTCGACTCCACCCGAGGTCGACCACAACTGATGGCTGTAGTAGCTGAGGACATACGCCTCGACGTCCAGCCCCATGCGTGTGGACGTCGACCCGCATGCGAAGCCAAGGCCGTAGTGCTCCCCGATGAACAGCGGCGAGTCCATTCCGTGAGTGGGAACGGCCATCCCTGTCGTCGCGGAAAGGGTACACGTCTGCGCGGCCGCGCCGGGCGGAATACTCGCCACCGCCACCGCCAGAAATCCGGTTACGAACCCGAGCCTCCGCTTCACAGGATCAACCGTACCCCGACGGAGACCGGGAAGGTCATCAGTCGTTCATGTCCGCGATATGCCGGAGTCCACTTGGCGCCCGGTTCGATGGTGGAAAGAGTGTTCGCCCTCACGGCGAGGTCGAAGATGATGGCCCAGGGCGACGACAGAGGGACGCCGAAGCGCACACTCCCGCCGGCCACCTTCCCGAGCCGACCGAAGTCGACCTGCCTCTCAAGATGGAGGATGGCGTCGAACGACCTCGCCCGCTCGCCAGGCACCATGAATCCCGCATGGCCGCCCACTCCCACCCACGGCGCGTTGTCGTCATCCGTGAGCGGGAAGTCGACCCCGAACCGACCCACCAAGCCCAGCAGGCTCACGCCGTAGCCGAATGTGGCGGCAGGCTGCGCAGCAAGGGCGGTACTCTCCAGGTCGACTCCGAGCCGGATGGACTTCGAACCGCACTCGAGCCCAAGACGCCCGGTCTGCCCGGCCGACAGTCTCACTTCTCCCCGGCCCGGGTCCGGCACGCCGCCCGTCGGAACCGCGACGCCCAGCGCCATCGCAAACGAGCAGCCCTGCCCCACGGCCGGCCCCGGCATGACGGCCGCCAAAAGGGCGAGTCCCACCACCACGGACCCAACCCTCTCCATCCTCACGAGCGGCGAGCGCGAAAGGGCACGGAGGGAATTGTTCATGACAAGCCTCTACCCGTTCACCGTGTGGAGGTTCTTCAGCCACAGCGGCCGCACGAGGAGGAGGATGGTATCCCCTCCACGGGGTGCGTCAGAGGAGTTCCTTGAATTCCGGTTCCGTCAGGCCGGCGTCCTGGACGATCCGGCCCATCGTGAACGCATTGACCGGATTGTTGCGGGGAACCGTAAGGATACGTTCACCGTCGGTCAGCACGATGTGCTTTCCTTGGCGAGCGATGCGGAAGCCTGCTTTCTCAAGCGCGCGCACCGCCCGGAGGTGGTTGACACCGGGAATCCTCGGCACGGTCTATACGGCAACTTCGATCTCACGGATCACCATGCCGGCGGCATTCTCGACCGCTACGTCCAGGTACTCGCGGACGGCATCCGCGATGTTAGCGAGGGCTTCCTCCTCCGTCGTCCCCTGGGACGCACAACCCGGAAGGCCTGGAACCCAGACGGAGAATCCCTCTTCGGACTCTTGAAGCGCCACCCGGTATTTCATCTTCCGCCTCCAGGGCTGTCTGGATCCACGGCCGCCAACGAACGGTTCAATCTAGCCGCAGCTGGGTCATCCGCCATCACCCGGGCCGGTCGAGACAGCGATGCGGGGGCGAGCGGGAACCCGGGTCACTCCTAACACACGTCTGCGCACTCATCGGGGTGGACGCGCCAGATGGTGAGCCACAAGGCCTCGTCCTCGTAGTTGCGGGCATCGGCGTCGATCTCGAACCGCCAGACTTCGTAGCACCAGAACCACGCGCACCGGATCGGGTTGGGGCCGGTGACGTTGTCGACCAGCGCGTTCAGCGGAAACGGGGCACGTTCGATCTCGGCTTCCCACTCGACATCGGGCTCGAGATCCCATCTCGCGCGGCCCTCGGACACGACCCGACCTTCGAGCCGAAGCCGCAGCCCGATTTCGATGCCGCCGGACTCGGGCACCTCGAAGGGGGCGCTCGGCAGGTCCTCTGCGGTGAACACCCGCTGCCCGACTCCACGGCCGCCCGTCTCGACCTCGACCTCGAGATTCGCCAGCCCGTTCGGGTCATCCAGGCCGTTTGACCGGCCCGTTCCCACCGTCACCGCCAGGGAAGCGTCCCGGAAAACACCCAGGAGACTGCCGCAGGCCTCGACCGCCGGAATGCTCAGCAGCAGGCAGATCACAGGGATGCGCCTCTGATGGACCCGCCGCCGTGGACCAGCGGGATTGCGGCGCTGCATTGAACTCGGCCCTCCGCATCGAATCAGGTGTGTGACCGTTTCGACGCTGGTACACACCGGTGGACGACCGGATCCGGCGCGGAATTACTCCTTCGTCACCGACGAAGGGTCAGGAACGCCGTTAGGCGCGTCCCTGCTACGCCTTGGCGCGCTCTTTCCCGATGTCGGCGAGTCCCTGGGCGACGATGTACGCCACCAGAGGTACGACGACCTCTTCCGGGATCGGGACGCCGACATCCTCGAGCACGATCAGGATGACCGTGCCAAGGGCGGCGAGGAACGTGAACCTCCTTCCACCATAGAGCATGGAGGTGGCCGGCGGGAAGAGGATCCTCGTGGCGGGTGGGCCGCATCGAGTCGGCGTCGAGACACCGCCCTGACCGGTGGGCGGTTGTCAGACCGTCTGCCCGCCGTCCTCCTCAGGTCTTCCGTGTCGTTCGAAGAACTCGTCGGTGTGGGCCGGAAGGAGGAGCCTGTCGGCGATGGCCGCGATCTCCTCCGCCTCTCTCCACGCCTGTTCGAGGATCCACAGTTCGCCTTCCAGAGCGCGACGTTCCTGTTCCTCGTGGAGAGACATCTCCAGAGCGAGCTGCAGGGGTGTCGGCATGGCGCGGACGTAGCCGGTCCGGCCCGTCAACCCGGGGTGTTGTCTGCTGGCCACGTCGGTGAGGAACCGGCTGGGGTGGCCGCTGGATTCGATTTCATTTACGGCGCGCCGCACAACGTTGCGGCCCCCGCCCCGATGATTCACGAAGGGAACGATGGCGGCGGCCACACGACGGGCGTCCTCGCCTTCGAACCAGGCTCTTCGCAGTCCCCGGTTGATCTCCACGCCGAAGCCCGGGGCGCCGGCGTCGGGCAGCATGCGAATCGACCTGACGTCGAGGTGTCTGAACTTCGCGACGCTCTCGGGGGAAACGGGGCCGTCTGCGCCAGCCCTTCCGCCGACCCGAACCTTGGCGACCGGGCGGAGGTGGGTCCACGCCACATACGGCCACACGGCGGCGAACCCCAACGTGCCGACGACCGGTAACGAGAGCTGCATCGCCGCAGATATGGCCGCACCGCCGGCGAAGGCCCCAAGACCGGCGCGCCATCTCCGTATCCCGAATCGGGTGCCGTACCTCCAGGCCGCGAATTCGCCCCGCGGCGGCGCCCCGATCCTGACCAGGTCCAGCCCTTCCCGGTGGCGCGCGATCCCGATGTTGTCGGTCGAGGCGCGCATGGGCGTGTCGCGGAAGATCCGCTCGCACGTCTCGATCGCCTCCCAGCGCTCCTCGAGCGGCGTCAGGTTCCACCGGCGGCACCTCCTGCACACCACCCACAGCCGCCCCTTCGCCGGGTCGAACGCGAGCCGACGCCCGACCGGGAACTCCTCCACTACATCGTTCGAGGGGAGGGGTCTCTTGCAGAAGATGCAGGTTGTGTACACGTGCTCTCCGCTCGGGAACGTTCTTGGCTAAATTTCTGTAGCAACATTCATCGTGAACGGACTTCAACGAAACCGAAACGCGCGGGGACGGTCAATGAACGAGAACGACAGCGCGACGGCCGATGGTTTTGATCCCGACACGGCGCCCGATCTCTCCAGGGACGGCTGGCCGGAGAAGTTCGCCACGGAAGGCGTGAGCGCCATGGGCAGATGGTCCGACAGGTTCCGGCCGAAGCATTGGCCGAGATGGTATCGGATCGCGTTCGGCGGCTGCGTCGCGGGGGCGCTGCTGGGCGGCGTGCTGGCCTGGTACGGGCCGGGCTGGGGACGCTACACGGCGCTCGCCGGCGTCCTGCTGTGCGTCGCCTGCCTGTGGCTCCTCCAAAACTTGCTGGAAGACGGCCCCAACGCCTGAAGGGAGCAAATCCATGGTTTCGGTTTTCAGTCTCTGGCTTCCCATCCTGGTCTCGGGCGTGCTCGTGTTCGTCGCGAGCTGCGTCATCCACATGGTCCTCAACTACCACCGGCACGACTACCGGGCGCTCCCGGACGAGGACGGCGTGATGGACGCCCTGCGCGGCTTCGACATCCCCGGCGGGACCTACTCCGTCCCGCACGCGGCGTCCCACGAGGTCCTGAGGAGCGAGGCGTTCCAGGAGAAGGTGAGGCGCGGCCCGGTCGCCTTCATGACGGTGCTGCCCGCCGGCCATCCCCTGATGCGGGGGAGCCAGCTCGTGCAGTGGTTCGTCTACTGCCTCGTGGTGGGTCTGCTCACGGCCTACGTCGCCGGCCTCGCGCTCGGGCCGGGCGCGGAGTACATGCAGGTCTTCAAGATCACGTCGGTCGCTGCGGCGATGGGATACGCGCTCGCGCACGCCCAGGACGCGATCTGGACCTTCCAGGGCTGGCCGGCCACGGCCCGCAGCATGTTCGACGGCCTCGTCTACGGACTCGTGACCGGCGGCGCCTTCGGCTGGCTCTGGCCCTGAGGAACCCCCGTGCCGACGACAGCGAAGACAGTGAGCATCGACACCACGTTCCTGCGGCGGCGCATCGCTTCGCTGGAGCGGGCGGTGGTGGGAATCGAAACGCAGGAGGACCGCGACGATGTCATGTACGACATCTACCGCGCCGCCTGCGTCAAGGAGTTCGAACTCGTACTCGAGCAGAGCGGAAAGTTGCTGCGGAAGCGGCTCGCCGCGTGGTTCGCCAGCAACCGCCAGGCGGACCGCCTGCACTTCAAGGATCTGTTCCGTCACGCGGCCCGCCACGACCTCGTGGACTGCGAAGCGGTCGAACGTTGGCTGCACTACCGGGACAACCGTAACGAAACGGCGCACGACTACGGCGAGGACTTCGCGGAGGCCACGCTGAAGCTGTTGCCGGATTTCATCGTCGACGCCACGGCGCTCGCCGACATGATCGACCGGACGGACGATGTCTGACCGTATGAACCTGTCCGCAAGGCACCGGCGCGTGCTCGAAGCGCTTCTCCGGGAGTACCTGCCGGATGTCGAGGTGTGGGCGTACGGCAGCCGCGTGAGCGGCCTCGGCCACGAGGGAAGCGACCTCGATCTCGTGCTGCGCGGGCCGGGGCTCGAGGATATCCCCGCCGACCAACTGCTGGACTTCGAAGAGGCGGTGCGGGAATCCACGATCCCGTTCCTCGTCGAGGCGAGGAACTGGGCGAGGCTGCCCCAGCGGTTCCACCGGGTGATCGAACGGGAGTACGTGGTCGTCGTCAGGCGGTGACCCTGGCGATGCGGGCTCAGCCGATGGCGAACACGAGGCCGCCCTGGAGGACGACGTGGTTTGTCTTCTTCCCGTCGGCGTCGATTTCGGAGAGGCCCCGGGCGTAGATCAGGTCGAACGCCAGGTCGAGCGAATCCGTCAGTCTCACCTGGAACCCTCCGCCGAGGGCGAGTCCGAAGTCGGTTGACTTGACCTCGCTCACGCCGCCCTCCCCGCAGGCCACCTCGGTGTCCTGTGCGCTCGACGTCCGCCCCGCACCCCCGGTCCGCCCCACGCGGTTGGGAATGCCCGGAGGGACCTCGGGACGGAGGGGCCCGGGATCGACGGAGGTCACGGCCACCTGGCACGAGAGGTTGAAGGCCACGTAGGGCCCGGCGAGAAAGCCGAAGTTGAGACGCCCCTCTTCGGTGGCGGTGCCCGCGCGAAAGAGCGCGGAGAACTGCAGGTAGTCGATCTCGGCCGTCGACTCGTTGAGCAACCGGCTCGCCGTGATCGACGGCGGCACTTTCACGGCGCCGCCCTTCTGGGCCAGCCCCAGGCCGATGCGCACGCCGAGCCCGCCGCTCAGCGGGATCCCCGCGTCGACCCCCGCCACGATCCCATCTCTCGGTTCGTCGAACGCGGCGGCGCCCCGGGTCTCCAGGTCGGCCCCGGACAGGCTCGCGGGACCGACTCCGGCCCGCACGCCGATGGTCATCTGCGCGGCGAGCGGCGCGGCGGCCAGCGCGAGGACCAGGGCCACGGCGTGGATGGCGGCTTGCGCGGAAAAACGTCCTGCGGACATGGCGTCTCCCTCCATGCGAATGCCTTGAGGTATCCTCCTCACTTCGTACTATACTCCGGGCTGTCGAGGTCCGCCTCGACCGCATCCTTCACTCTTACACATCCCAGGTTCTCTCGACCCATGATCGATATCAACGAAATCGGTGCGACCGCCTTCGTCATCGCGTCCATCCGGGCCCTGGAGCCCGAAAAGCCGCGTCCGCTCTTCAACGATCCCTACGCCCCGTGGTTTTCGAACGACCGCGCGCGCACGGCCGCCCGGCAACTGGACGCGGCGTTCCCGCCATCGACGACGATGGTCCGGTTCCGCACACGCTACTTCAACCGGTTCGTGGAGCGGGGGATCGCCGACGGAGCGCGCCAGGTCGTGCTGCTCGGGGGCGGCTTCGACATGCGCGCGCATCACTACCGGAACGCGGGCGCGGCCTTCTTCGAGGTGGACCAGAAGGCGGTCCTCGAGTTCAAGAACCATGTCCTGTCGGAGAACGGGGTCGAGCAGCCGCCGTCGCTCTTCGCCAACTACCTGGAGGCGGACATCCCGGGCGATCTGGCCGCCCTCGGGTTCGACCCGGCGGCGCCCACGCTGATGGTCTGGGAGGGCAACACGATGTACCTGCCCCCGGAGAGCATCATGCCGTTCCTGAACCGGCTCGCGGGCGCGATGTCGTCGGTCCGGATCGCCTTCGACTACTTCTCGGTGGACCTGCAGCGCCGCGAGTTCGACACGGACGAGGACCTCAAGCGGCTCGAGGGGGTGGAGCGGGCGATGAACGCCTCGTTCCCCACGGGCTTCCCGGACCTGACGGTGTTCGAGAAGGAGACGCCGTTCGAGGTCGCCGAATCGGGGACGTTCGCGGAACTGGCGGAGGAGTACGGGCTGGGTCAGATGGTGGCGGAGTACCCGGAGGATTGGCGCGAGACGCTCAAGCTGTACCGGTACTGCGTGCTGGAGCGGCGAGCGAACGGCTGACCCGCGAGCGCCTGACCCTCAACCGATCGCGAACACCAGCCCGCTCTGCAGGGTCAGGTGACGGTTCCTGGTTCCGTCGTCGTCAATACCGGTAAGACCGATGGCGTAGATCACATCGAAGGCCAGACCAATCGAATCGCCGAGCCTTACTTCGACCGCCGTCCCAAAGGCCAGTCCGAAGTCGGCGGTCCCGAAGTCGGCGCCGTCGTCTCCGTCGCATGACGCTTCGGTTCTCGAAGGCAGCCGCTCGCTGAAGGACCGATACTCCCCCGATCCGGGCGGAGGAAAGTACGTCGTCAGCGCGATGCCGCACGAAAGGTTGACGGCCATGTAGGGCCCGGCGAGGACGCCGACGTTGAGCAGCCCCCGCTCGGCGTCGGCGCTCGCGCGGAAGAGTGCGGACAATTGCAGGTAGTCCAGTTCGGTGGTCGCATCGACGAACGCCCTGCTCGCGGTGACCGACGAGGGCGTGTCCGTGCCGCCACCCTTCTGGGCCAGCCCCATGCCGACGCGCAGATCCACGGCGCCGCCCAGAGGAACCCCCACGTCGATCCCCGACACGACCCCGAATCGGGATCCCCTTTCTTCGGCCTGTTCCGGTCGCGGCATGTCCCGGGACAGCGTCGCGTTGCCGATGCCGCCCCTCAGGCCGACGGTCATCTGACCCGCAAGCGGCGCGGCGGCCAGGGCGATGAACAGCGCCGAGGCAAGCGCCTTCTTCAGCGGTCGCCCCGTTGCTGCTCCGCCAGGACGCGGAGATGGTCGCGGATCGCGTGCTCGCTCAGCGTGTTGCGGCTCCGACAATCCTCGCTCCACCTGAAACCGTGGATCGCGGAGACGGCGTACATGCCCGACGAGAGGCCGGTGTAGAAGCGGTAATCGTCGTAGTCGTCATCAGAATCGAACGCCTCGCGCGCGTCTCCCCAGATCCCCGCCGCCACTCCGACGTTGACCAGTCCGACGACGCTATCGATGATCGGCGCGGCGAGGCTGCGGGTGCAGTCGCCCAGCGCCACCGGTCCCTCGCCCTTGGGCGGTCTTCGCATGAAAAGCATCGAACACCCGCTCCAGAGCAGGGCGCCCGCGAGCACCGCGACGACCGCGACGCGACGACGTTCGAACATGACTTCTCCTCATTGGAGGTGGTCCGGTCGGGCGGGCTCCCAACCTGTTGACGACGGATCCGTCGGCCGGGTCACCGTCAAAGGGATGACGGGCGGAGTCGGAACCGCTGGATCTTCCCGGTCGCCGTCTTCGGGAGTTCGGCGACGAACCGGATCCAGCGCGGATACATGTAGCGCGGGAGACCCTCCTTGCAATGCGCGACGAGTTCCGCCGTCAGCGCGTCGGCGGCGGACGGCGCGCCCGCCGTCTCCCGGAGCGGCTCAGAGAGCACGACGTGCGCCTCCGGCTTCACGAGGCCGTGGTCGTCCTCGCGGCCCACGACCGCAGCCTCCAGCACCGACGGATGTTCCATGAGTCGGGCCTCGATGTCGAAGGGAGAGCACCAGATCCCGCCCACCTTGATCATGTCGTCGGCGCGGCCCTGGTAGTGGAACCAGCCTTCCGCGTCGCGCACGTACTGGTCTCCCGTGCGGAGCCAGCCGTCGACGATCGTCCGTCCCTCCAGTTCCGGACGGTTCCAGTAGCCGGGGGTCGTCGAGTCGCCGCGGATCTCGAGTTGTCCGGCTTCGCCGGGATCCGCCTCCGTCCCATCCTCGTTCATGACCCGCGCCTCGTAGCCGGGGACGACGCGGCCGGTGCTCCCGGGCTTCACGTGGCCCGGCGCGTTGGAGATGAAGATGTGGAGCGCCTCGGTGGAGCCGATCCCGTCGAGGATCTCGAGACCGGTGGCGGCCTTCCAGCGGCGGAAGAGGTCCGGAGGCAGCGCCTCGCCCGCGGACACGCAGAGCCTGAGCGAACTCAGATCGGGCGCGGCCGCTCCTGCCTGGTCCAGCGCTTGCAACTGGGCCGCGTACAGCGTCGGCACCCCGAAGTACGCCGTCGGACGCAGCGTCTCGATCGTCTCGAACGTCGTCGCGGGGGTCGGACGCCGCGCGTCGAGGATCGCGGTGCCTCCCACCCACAGCGGGAAAGTCATCGCGTTCCCGAGCCCGTACGCGAAGAAGAGTTTCGCCGCGGAATAGCAGCGGTCCTCCTCGCCCAGCCCGAGGATCCCCACCGCGTAGTGCTCGCAGGTGGCGGGCATGTCCCGGTGGCGGTGCGGCACTCCCTTGGGACGGCCCGTGGTGCCCGAGGAGTAGAGCCAGAACGCGATGTCGTCGGGACGCGCCGGCGCCGCGTCCAGCTCCGCGGAAGCCGCGTTGACGTCGTTGAGCACCCCGCCCTCCGCCTGGAGCGCGAGACCGCGGGCTCCCGTCCGCGCCGCCGCCAGCCCCGGCACGACCTCCGCCGCGAACGCCGGAGAATAGACGACGGCCCCGCACTCCGAGTCGGCGATGATGAACGCGAGATCCTTCGCCCGCACGAGGTAGCTCACCGGCACAGGCACGATCCCCGCCTTGATCGCCCCCCAGAAGAAATGGAAGAACTCGGGGCAGTCCTTGACGACCATCAGCATGCGGTCGCCCGGCGCGAGCCCGAGCCCGAGGAGCGCGTTCCCGGTCTGCCCGACCCGCCGCGCCAGTTCGCCGTAGGTGACCCGCGTCCCGGCCTGCTCGATGGCGACCTTGTCGCCCCGTCCCTCAGCCACATGCCGGTCGATGTACCAGAAGGCCGCGTTGAACGGCTCCCCGTACCGGAGGCGGGACGTGGACGAGCCATGATCCGGCTCAGTGACCGTCATCGGAACTCTCTTTGGGCATCCTCTCCTCGCCGCGTTGGCCGCATTTGGCAATCGTACTTCACACTTGGTCGGACCAAATGGTAAACACGATTGCACTTCGGCGCGCCGCATACGTCGCGCGGCAATCTACTCGGGCGCTTGCCGGCCGGTCAGGCCGAGGGGCAGAATAGCCCCCTCACGCCTGGAAGCCCGTGGCAAAACCCAACCCCCGGGAGTCACCTCAGATGCACGATGCACAGCGCATAAATTCCACGCGGCCAGGTCGGCCGACGTTCCGCCACCGCCGAGCCCCGCTTCCGCTCGTCGCCGCCCTCGCATTCCCGCTGGTCTTCGGCGGCTGCCGGCCGGGCGACACCGGGGCCGGCGCCGAGACCGGTGCGGCCACCGGCGCAGCCAGCACCTTCGTCGAGGCGGGCGGCGCCTTCCCGCAGGGCTGGCCGTTCTCCGCCGAGGACACGCCCGTGACGGCCACCGAAGGCATGGTCGCCTCGACGGACGAGTTCGCGTCGCGCGTCGGCGTGGAGATCCTCGCGGCGGGCGGCAACGCGGTGGACGCGGCGGTCGCCACGGGACTCGCGCTCGCCGTGGTGAACCCGGAGGCCGGCAACCTGGGCGGGGGCGGGTTCATGATGGTCCGCCTCGCCGACGGCACCGTCTCCGCGCAGGACCACCGGGAGAAGGCGCCGCTCGCCGCCACGCGGGACATGTACCTCGACGAGGACGGGAACGTGACCGACCTCTCCGTGCTGGGACACCTCGCGGCGGGCGTGCCCGGGACCGTCTCCGGACTGTGGGAGGCGCACCGGCGTTTCGGCAGCCTTCCCTGGGCCGACATCGTGCAGCCCTCCATCGACCTCGCGAACGGGTTCGAGGTCACGACGCGGCTCGTGTCCACGCTCGACGCGGCGCAGGAGGGGATCCGCGCCTTCCCGCACAGCGCGCGCATCTTCCTCCCCGGCGACGCCGTCCCCGGCATCGGCGACACCTTCTCGCAGCCGGATCTCGCCGCCGTCCTCACGCGCCTCCGCGACGAGGGGCCCGACGACTTCTACCGCGGGGAGACCGCCGCCCTGATCGTGGAGGAGATGGAGCGCGGCGGCGGCATCATCACGTTGGAGGACCTCGACCGCTACGAAACGGTGTGGCGCGACCCGGTCGCCTTCGACTACCGCGGCTACACGGTGCATTCGATGCCGCCGCCGTCCTCGGGCGGCCTCACCATGGCGGCGATCGCCAACGTCCTGGAACGCTGGGACCTGGGGGCCATGGGCTGGAACAGCCCCGAGACGATTCACGTGATGGCCGAAGCCTTCCGGCGCGCCTACGCCGACCGCAACGAGTACCTCGCGGACCCGGACTTCGTCGAGCTTCCCGTCGACGAGTTCCTCTCGGAGGCCTACGCGGACCGGCGCGCGGCGACGATCTCGACGGAGCGGGCGACGCCATCCTCCGAGATCAACCCCGGGATCGACGCGTTCCTGGATGAGAGCCACACGACGCACTACGCCGTCGTCGACGCGGAGGGGAACGCGGTGGCGGTCACGACGAGCATCAACTCGTGGTACGGCGGCAAGGTCGTCGTGGATGGGGCGGGGTTCTTCCTCAACAACACGATGGACGACTTCGCCTCGAAACCCGGCACGCCGAACCAGTTCGGCCTCGTGCAGGGCGAGCGGAACGCGATCGGCCCCGGCAAGCGCATGCTGTCGGCGATGAGCCCGACGATCGTCGAGGACGCGGACGGCAACCTCTTCCTCGTGACCGGAACCCCCGGCGGCGCCACGATTATCACGACGGTGCTGCAGTCCATCTTCAACGTCGTCGACCACGGGATGAACGTCGTGCAGGCGGTCCACGCCCCGCGGGTGCACCACCAGCACCTCCCAGACCTCGTCTTCCACGAATACGGAGGACTTGGAGGGGCCACGGCGAGCGCCCTGGAGGCGCTGGGACACACCGTCCTCGAGCGCGATCCCGGCCCGCCCGACGCCTACTTCACGGGCGGCATGTCGGGCGACCTGCAGCTGATCATGGCGATGCCGGACGGATCGTGGACAGCCTGGTCGGACCCCCGCCGCGGCGGGACGGCGCTCGGCCGCTAGCGTAGCGACGGCCCGTCAAGACCCGCTGTGCGGTTCGCGGTGACGCCGGTTACGTTGCCTTCCCCAGCGTTCACACTTTCTCCGCTTACACTTTCCCGGGGAGACGACGGTTTGACGGCGGGACGCATTATCTCCCAACCCATCTCCCGCGCCGATCTCGCGCGAATGGCCGAGGACCAGTTCGGCGACTGGATCAAGGCGGTGGTCGACCTGGCACGGGGCTCGATGGCCGTTGGCGGTGACCTGCACGCCGATGATGAGGCGCTGCTCATCGAACACGGCTCCAGCCAGAAGGATCTCTGGGGGATCAACCTCTATCTGGATGAAGAAGGACCGGACTGGCTCGAGTTCGACTCGATGATCAACATTCGGCCCGGGCAGGGGAACCGCTCGCGCGGCGTGGACGACGAGCGGACGCGCGAGCGCATTCGCGCGCTGGTCGACTCCCTGGTCCCCGCGGAGTAATGGCCAGGCGGGCGGGCGAGTAATGGGACGTCCCCTTCACAGGCAGGCCGCCGAGGGCGGATGGGCCCGGCTCGATCTGGTCGAACAGCTCGGGAACATCGGCAGCGAGGTGGAGCGCGCGATTCGCGCACACGAGGCCGGGCGGGAGAGCCGGTTCGAGGGCGCCCTCGCGCGGGCGCTCGAACTGTTCGACCTGACGGCCGCGGACCCCCGCTGGCACGGCCACCGCTGCCGGGAGATCCTGCGGGCCCGCGAGGAGTTCTGCCGCCTCTTCTTCGACCCGGATGTCCCCCCCGGCTCGGCGGACGGCCTGCGCAGATACTTCTACGGCTTCGCCTACGCCGCGCGCATGCGCCACTACCGCCGCAACTGACGGGGTCTTGCCGGGGGGTGATGCGCGTGGCGTATCATCCTTCACGCCATCGCCGACAGAACGGAGCTGACCCCATGTCCCAGGTATCGGTCCCCCGCAGCCGTCGTTCGTTCAGCGCGCCTGCCTCCCTGACGGCGCGGTGTCTCCTGCCCGCAGTGCTGGGCGTCCTGCCTGTAGCGCCGGGGCTCCTGCCTGCGGCGGCGCAGGCGCAGGATCGGGAGGTCCGCGTCACGGTGTCCGAGGGAACGAACATGGCGGCGGCCGTCTCCCCGGACGGCAGCCAGATGGTGCTTGACCTCCAGGGGACGCTGTGGGTGATGGACGCGGGCGGCGGCGAGGCGCGCGCGATCACGGACATGTACTACGACGCGCGGCAGCCGCAGTGGGCGCCGGACGGGAGCCGGATCGTCTTCCAGTCGTTTCGGGACGGGCGCTGGCACATCTGGTCGATCGCGCCCGACGGCTCCGACCCGGTGCAGCACACCTTCGGTCCCTACGACGAGCGGGAGCCGGCCTACTCTCCCGATGGCGGCGCGATCGTCTTCGCGTCGGATCGTTCCGGCAACTACGACATCTGGACGCTGGACGTCTCCGGGGAGCCCACCGGCGGCCGTCTCCAGCGGGTCACCGACGCGCCCACGCACGAGTTCACGCCGCAGTGGTCGCCCGATGGCGAATCCCTGGCCTACGCCTCGGACCGCGGCCTGGGGGCGATCATCGTCCGCGAGAGCGGCGGCTCGACCCGGATCGTGGCGCGGAACGCGGGCGCGATTTCGCCGGCGTGGAGCCCGGACGGAAGCCGGATCGCGTACTCGGCCGTCGTCCAGGGCCAGACCGGCCTCTGGGTAGCCGACGCCGACGCGGGCGGAGGCGGGGACGCTGCCACGCCGACGCGCCTCACCGAAGCGGGGGCGGACGTCTTCCCCTTCCGTCCCATGTGGATGGGAGGCCGGATGGGGGACGGGACGGGCGCCGTGGAGATCGCCTACACCGGCGACGGCCGCATCCGGCGCGTGTCGGCGGACGGCGCGCAGGGGGCGGACATCCCCTTCGAGGCCACGTTCGCGTTTACGCGGCGCGACTACGAGCGCGCGCGGCGTTCGTTCGAGGCGGGAGAACCGCAGCCCGTGCAGGGGATCGTCGCCCCGGCGGTCTCCCCCGACGGTCGCCACATCGCCTTCACCGCGCTCGGCGACCTGTGGCTACTCGACGTCGCCGCGGGCGGCGCGACGCCCCGGCGGCTCACGGACGACCCCTTCGTCGACCTGATGCCGGCGTGGTCGCGCGACGGATCGCGGCTTGCCTACGCCTCGGACCGGGCGGGCTCGCTCGACATCTGGGTGCGCGACATGGCCACCGGCGTCGAGACGCGCGCCACCACCGCGCCGGGCGGCGAGGTGGGCCCCGTGTTCTCCCCCGCCGGGGACCGGATCGTCTTCACCTCGGTCATGGGACTGCAGGCCGCTGTGCAGGTCGTGGACCTCGCGACGGGCGAACTCACCACGATCCGCAACGATCTCTTCGCCCCCAGCCGGCCGTCGTTCTCCCCGGATGGGCGGACGATCGCGATGTCCGTCCTCTCCCAGTACTCGTCGCGCTTCCGGGAGGGGCGCAACGAGATCCTCCTGCAGCCGCTGGACGGGGGCGAGACGCGCCGGGTCACGGCGGCCGATCACGAGAACATGGGCGTGCGGGCGCTCGACGGGCCGGTGTGGTCGCCGGACGGGCGGCGCATGGCCTACGCCAGCGAAGGCGTGCTGTGGATGGTCGAGGTCGACGCGGAGGGCGCGCCCAGCGGGCCGCCGGTACGTCTCTCCAACCACCACGCCGACGCGATCTCGTGGACGGGCGACTCGCGGTCCATCGTCTATCAGTCGACACGCGGCCTTCGCCGCTACCACCTCGACGACGGCCGATCCGAGGAGATTCCGCTGCGGCTGGAGTGGCAACGCCCCGCGCGGGAGGGTGCCGTGGTCATACACGCGGCGCGCGTGTGGGACGGCGTCTCGGACGACATCTCCCGCGACATGGACATTATCGTCGAGGGCAACCGGATCGTCTCCGTCGTCCCGCACAGCGACGCACGCCTCGCTGCGGTCGCCGACGCGGGGGGCGAGGTCGTGGACGCGGGCGAGCACACCGTCCTCCCCGGCCTCGTCGACATGCACTCGCACATGGGCTACGGGATGGGCGAGGCGCTGGGCCGCGCCTTTCTCGCCTACGGGGTGACGACGATCCGCGATCCCACCTCCGACCCCTACGAGATCGCCGAGCGCCGGGAGTCCATCGACTCGGGCCGCCGCATCGGACCGCGGGAGTTCGCCACCGGCCGCACGATGGACGGCAACCGGATCTACTACTCGGGCGCCGGCTCCCTCGGCCCCAACGGGAACCTCGAACTGGAGCTGGACCGCGCCGAGCACGTGGGCTATTCCCTCATCAAGACCTACGTCCGCATGCCGGACCTCATCCAGCGCCGCATCATCGAGTTCGCGCACGGGATCGGGATTCCGGTGGCGAGTCACGAGATCTATCCCGCCGTCGCACACGGCCAGGACCATGTCGAACACATCTCGGGCACAAGCCGCCGCGGCTATTCGCCGAAGGTGACGGCGATGTACCGGACGTACGACGACGTGATCCAGCTCCTTGCCGCCTCCGGCATGACGATCACGCCGACGATGGCCCTCATGGGCGGCTGGTGGAAGTCCGTCGGCGACGACCCGTCGTGGACGACCGACGCCCGCTTCCAGGCCGTGTTCCCCGAGGGGATGGCCGAAGCCATGACCACACGCGCCCTCACGAGGGGCCGGGCCGGCGGCATCGACGAGCTCCTCGCCGACGCCGGCCGCACCGTAACCCGCGTCGTGCGCGGCGGAGGCAAGGTGGTGGCGGGCACCGACTCCCCCATCATCCCATACGGCGCCGCCCTCATCGCCGAGGTCGAGAACTA
This sequence comes from Gemmatimonadota bacterium, assembly GCA_022825725.1. Taxonomy (GTDB): domain Bacteria; phylum Gemmatimonadota; class Gemmatimonadetes; order Palauibacterales; family Palauibacteraceae; genus Palauibacter. Next base: position 46,266 of record JAJDWE010000077.1, on the reverse strand, counting down.
CGTTTGGGGCGGCCTCACGGAAGTCGAAGCCCTGCGCACGGCCACGTCGGTGGCCGCCGAGGCGCTCGCCATGGAAGGAGAGATCGGAACGCTGGAGGCCGGCGCGCTCGCCGACATCCTCATCGTCGAGGGCAACCCGCTGGAGGACATCGAGGATCTCCGCCGCGCCCGCATCGTGCTCAAGGACGGCGAGATCTTCCGCCTCGAGGACCTGCTGGAGCCCCCCCGCGCACTCGTCCCCTGAACGCGCGGGGAAGCTCCGGCGGGTTACGGCGGGAAGTCGCCGTCAGCTTCCGAACGGGATCACGATTCCGGCCTGAAGCGCCAGGTGCCGGGTCTTGATGTCATCCATCGACGTATCGTCGATGTTCACGAGTCCCAAAGAGTAGATCAGGTCGACACCCAGCCGCAGGCCGTCGGAAACCGCCATCTCCAGACCGGCGCCCGCCGCGATGCCGTAGTCGATCGATTTCGTCGCATCGTCGCACGATGCCGATTCGCTCACCGATCCCAGTCCGCCAACGTGCACACTGAGGGTCGCGTCGCAGGAAAGGAGAGAGGCTGCCCACGGGCCGACCAACAGACCGATGGACATTCCGCCGTTTCGCGGCGTTCCGAAGCGCGCCAGCGCCGACGCCTGCACCCAGTCCGCCTCCACGGTGGTCGACCCGACGCCGGCGAAGCCTTCCGACGCGAGGTCCACGGAAGAGCTGCTCGTACCCTTCTGGGCATACGCTCCCCCGATCCGAAGTTCGGCCGTGCTTGCGAGCGGAAACGCGATGTCGAGCCCCGCGACCACACCCTGCCGAGGGTCCTGGTCCGAGGCTCCCGGCACGTCCGAGACGGTGGCCCGGCTCACCCCGCCCCGAAGTCCGAGCGTCGTTTGTGCCATCAACGGGGCGGCGACCAGCAGGGGAAGGAGCGAGGCGACGATTCTGCGCATGTGGAAACCGACCTTTCAGAAGAGACTCGTTGCGATGAAGACTACCGCAACGCCGCTGAGCACCCAAATCACCCGGTCGCTGCGCTGCAGGAGGATGTGTTTGTTGAGGACGGCCCCGATCGGAGCCGCGAAGGCGTAGGTGGCGAAGAATGTCTGGACGTAGTCCAGCATGAGGGAACCGGGGTTGAAGCCTCCGGGCCCGCCGATGCCGGCTTCGATGAGGTCGAAGACGGTGAAGATGATCGTGAACCAGACGCCGAACTGCAGATAGAGCCTGGCCTCGGCACGCCGGCGGCGGCGAAACAGGGCGAACAGCGCGAGCACCTGGCGGAAGGCGAGCGACACGGCCCCGCCGGGATCGTTCGTGTAGTAGAAGAGTCGCAGACGGTGCGCCCACCGGTCGAACCCCCGCAGCACGGGCAGTCTGGAGAGCGCGTCCCAGCGGGTTCCCAGCAGCGTGATCGCGATGAGCGCAACCACCGCCATGATCGGCTCGTAGACGCCGGTCCCCCTCGCGAAGGCGCCCAGCGACCCGGCCGCGACCATCATCACGACGGTGTCGGCCACCAGGCGGACGCGCGTCCGCCGCTTGGCGGCCCAGTACGGCTCCGGCGGGAGCGTCTCCCCCTTGGCCGGCATGAAGGCGAGCTGGCGGGGCGGCTGGCCCAGGAACTGCCGCCGTACCTGGTCTTCGTTGAATTTCCGCACCATTCGCGGGATCAGCAGCACGTCCGCGAGCCACCACAGCCCCGCACCGCCGAGGGTGAGGAACATGAGGAGGCCCGTTCCGGGACGGTCGAGATAGAAGCGATGGCCGCCGAAGACACCCGTCAGGAGCCACAGCGGATAGGCGATGGCCTCGCGCTTCGGCCGGTAGCGGTACAACTGGTCGAGCACGGCCCGGGAGAAATCGAGGTCGCCCCTCCCGGGCACCCGCGGCGGCCCTCCGTGCAGTGCGGATAGCCCGAAGAAGGTCTCGTCGGAGGTCCCGGCGGCGGGGTCTCGTCGCTTGGGCATCGGAGGGCGGGAGGCGCGGCGGCTAGAAGGCCACGGGCTCCTTGAAGCGTCCGTACACCTTCTCGAGCACGATCCGGATCTCGCCCAGCGTCGCGTAGGCCCGCACCGCGTCGAGCAGAGGCGGCAGCAGGTTCTCGTCCTCGCGCGCGGCCCGCCCCAGCGTCTCGAGCGCGCGCTCGACGGCGCCGGAATCGCGTCGCGCGCGGAGATCCGCCAGCCGCGCCTCCTGCTTCGCGGCCGCCTCCTCACCGATCCTCAGAATCTCGATCGGGGGCTCCTCCGCGTCCTCGAACCGGTTCACGCCCACGATCGTCTGCGTCCCCTTCTCCACCTCATCCTGGAACCGGCGCGCCGAAGCCGCGATCTGCGCCTGGAAGTAGCCGGACTCGATCCCGTACACGACCCCGCCGATGTCGTCGATCTCGCGGAAGATCTCCTCGGCCTCCGCCTCGAGTTCGTCCGTGAGCGACTCGACGTAGTAGGAACCCGCGAGGGGATCGATCGTGTTGGGGACGCCGGTCTCGTAGGCGAGGATCTGCTGCGTGCGGAGGGCGATCTTCGCCGCCTCCTCCGTGGGGAGCGCGAGCGTCTCGTCCATCGCGTTCGTGTGCAGCGACTGCGTGCCGCCGAGCGCCGCCGCCATCGCCTGGTACGCGACCCGCACGATGTTGTTGTGCGGCTGCTGCGCCGTGAGGGAGACGCCGGCCGTCTGCGCGTGCGTCCGCAGTCTCAGGCTCCGGGGATCGCGGGCCCCGTACACGTCACGCATGTGCCGGGCCCAGATGCGGCGGCCCGCGCGGAACTTCGCGATCTCCTCGAAGAAGTCGTTGTGCACGTCCCAGAAGAAGGAGAGCCGCGGCGCGAAGCTGTCCACGTCGAGCCCGCGTTCGATCCCCCGCTCCACGTAGGTGAAGCCGTTCTTGAGCGTGTAGGCGAGTTCCTGCGCGGCGGTGGCCCCCGCCTCCCGGATGTGGTAGCCGGAAATCGAGATCGTGTTGAAGCGCGGAGCCGCGTCGGCCGACCACTCGAAGATGTCGGCGATGATCTTGAGCGCGGGCTCGGGCGGGAAGATCCACGCGTGCTGCGCCTGGTACTCCTTGAGGATGTCGTTCTGGATCGTCCCGCGGACCCGGTCGAGCGGCACGCCCTGGTTCTCCGCCGTCACGAGGAGGAAGGCGTACAGCATGAGCGCGGGCCCGTTGATCGTCATCGACACGGAGACCTTGTCGAGCGGGATCCCGTCGAAGAGCGCCTCCATGTCGGCGAGGCTCGAGATCGCGACGCCGCACTTCCCCACTTCTCCCTCGGAGCGGCGGTCGTCGGAGTCGTACCCCATGAGGGTGGGGAAGTCGAAGGCGACGGAGAGTCCGGTCTGTCCGCGACGGAGGAGGTACTTGTAGCGCTCGTTCGTCTCGTGCGCGGTGGCGAAGCCGGAGAAGAGCCGCATCGTCCACAGCTTCGTCCGGTACATCGAATGGTACGGGCCGCGCGTGAACGGGAACTCGCCCGGCGTGCCGAGCCGGTCCAGGTAGCCGCCCGGGCCGGTGTCGCCGGCGTCGAGCGGGGTGTAGAGCGGCTTGACCTCCCGCCCGGAGATGCTCCGGAAGCTGGTGTCGTCGCGCTGCGGCGCCTGGCGGAAAACCGCCTCCCACAGCTCGAGTTGATCGCTCAGCGCGCCGTGCTTGCTCATGCCCCGTCCTGTATCGTCCCGCTCATCAGTGCCGCCCGCGTTCCTCGCCTTTCAAGGTAGCGTCTCCCGGAACTCCTCGTACAGCCGGCGCGCGATCGCGTAGGGGGAAGCTCCGGAATCCAGCGTTTCGGGGGAGGCGCGGCGCCAGATCCGCTGCGCGTCGCGGCCGGCGCGGCGGAGGAGGGCGTCGTGTGCCCGGCGGAGGCGGGCGGTCCGCCGGTGGGCCTCGAGCTTCCCCGTCGACCGGAGCCAGTCGAAGTGCCGGTCCAGGTGCGCCGCGAACTCCTCGATCCCCCGGGCCTCCGAGGCGACCGTCTGCATGATCGGCATGCGCCACACATCGTCGGCCTCGCCGTCCGCGTCGCCGCCCGCCCCGGACGCGGGGCGGTTCGCGAAGCGGATCGACATGATGATCGCGATCTCCTTCTCCAGCCGGTCCGCACCGGGCCGGTCCGACTTGTTGATGACGAAGAGGTCCGCCACCTCCATGAGCCCGGCCTTCATCGCCTGTACCCCGTCTCCCGATTCCGGGACGAGGACGACGGCGGTCGTGTCGGCGGAGACGGCGATATCGAGTTCCGCCTGGCCGACGCCGAGCGTCTCCAGGATCACGCGGTCGTAGCCGGCGGCGTCCATGAGGTCGGCGGCTTCCCGCGTCGCGGTCGCGAGACCGCCGAGCGATCCGCGGCTCGCCATCGAGCGGATGAAGACGCCGGGCTCGGTCGAGAGTTCGCCCATTCGGATGCGGTCGCCGAGCAGGGCCCCGCCGGTGAACGGACTCGTCGGGTCCACGGCGACGATCCCGACCTTGAGTGACTGGTTGAGGTAATGGCGCGTAAGTGCCGCCGTGAGCGTCGACTTGCCGGCGCCGGGCGGTCCCGTGATGCCGATGCGACGCGCGCGTCCGGTGCGACCATCCAGCCGCTCGAGAAGCGCCTCGAATCCGTCGCTCTCGTTCTCGACGTGCGAGATCCCCCGGGCCAGCGCCAGCGGCTCGCCGCCCGCGATGCGCCCGGCGAGCCGCTCCGGATCGAACGCCGGACTCACCCCGCGTCCCCCGCCCTCACAGGAGGAACCGGGTCGCGAGCGCGAGCAGCAGAACGAACCCGATGAGGTCCGTGAAGGTCGTGACGAAGACCGACGAGGCGACCGCAGGGTCCGCGCCGAAGCGCTCGAGCAGGATCGGGAAGAACGCACCGAGCGCGGAGGCGACGGCGAGGTTCGCCCACGTGGCGATCATCACGACGAGTCCGAAGATCGCCCCGGTATTCGGGAGCAGCAGCGAAAAGAGCGCTACGAGCAGCCCGATCGCGACCCCGTTCACCAGGCCCACGACGAGTTCCTTCACGACGGCGGACCAGCGCTCTCCCGGCAGTTCGTCGGCGATCGCGATGCGGCGGATCGTGACCGCGAGCGCCTGCGTTCCCGCGTTGCCGCCCAGCCCCGCGATGACCGGCATCACGGCCGCGAGGATCGCGAGCTGTTCGATCGTCCCGCGGTACAGCCACACAGCGACCGCGGCGACCGCCAGAGTCAACGCGTTCACCGCGAGCCACGGCAGCCGGCTCTGGATCGCGCCGACCGTCGTCCCGCGCAACTGCTCCTCGTCCGACACCGCGGCGAAGCGCAGGATGTCTTCGGTGACCTCGGCCTCGACGACATCGATCACGTCGTCGAAGGTGATCTGTCCCACCAGCCGGTCCTCGTCGTCGACGACCCCGATCGCGGCGAGGTTGTAGCGGGACAGGATCCTCCCCACCTCCTCCTGGTCGAGATCCACCGAAACCACGGCCGGGGGCTCCTCGAGCAGGTCGGAGATGCGCGTATCCGGCGCCGCGAGCACGAGGTCGGGCAGCGTGACGACGCCGCGCAGCCGCCCGCGCCGCCCGACGACGAACACGGTGTAGAGGTCTTCGCTCTCCTCCGCCTGCGCCCGAAGCGCCTCGATCGCCGCGGCCGCCGTCGCCTCGGAGTCCACCGCGCACAGCTCGCGGGTCATGATCCCGCCCGCGGACTCCTCCGGATACTCGAGCAGTTGCCGGATCTCCCGCTCCTCCTCGTCCGGCACCGACTCGAAGACGCGGGCCTGCTCCTCCGGGTCGAGTTCGCCGATGAGGTCGGCCGCGTCGTCGTCGGCGAGTTCCTCGACGATCTCGGCGATCCGCTCCGGCTCCATGCTCGCGAGCAGTTCCCCCGGCTTCTCCTCCTCCTCCATTTCGGCGAGGGCGTCCGAGGCGAGGGCGGCCGGGATGAGTTCGAGGAGGGCCATGCGCTCGGCCTCCTCGACGTGCTCGAGCACATCCGCCATGTCGCTTGGATGCAGCGGTTCCACGAACGCGAAGAGCGCGTCCATGTCGTCCGCCTCGAGGCGGACGCGGATCTCCTCGATCAGGAGCCGGCGCTGCTCTTCCGGATTCTCGTGCATGCTCGCTCGGGAGCCGGCCCGCGGAGGCGGGCGGTTCGTGGATCAGGGCCTTCGGGAAGACCTCGGAAGACGGGGAATGCTACGCGCGGCCACGGAACTCGGCCAGCAGGCGCGCCAGCAGCCGTTCCTGCAGTTCGAACATCGGAGAGGCATAGCGCGCCTCGCCTTCCGGATGGTCGTGTCCGAGCAGATGAAGGATGCCGTGGATGACGAGGCGCAGGATCTCCTCGCCCGGATCGAGCCCCAGTTCGCGCGCCGACGCCTCCGCGGCGTCCGGGGAGATGTAGATGTCGCCGACGAGCGGGTCCTCGCCGAGCCCGAAGGCGAGCACGTCCGTGAGGTCATCGACCCCGTGGTAGTCCCGGTTCAGCGCGCGCATGGACTCCGCCGTGAGAAAGGTGACGGAAAGCTCGACGCCCTCGCCCGCGGTGTCGCCCGCGCCGTCGCCCGCGTCGGCCTCCCCGGCCGGCCCTGCGCGTCCCGTGCCGAGGGCCGCCAGCGCGGCCTCCCTCACCTCCGCCTCGGAGGGACCGTGCCGGACTTCCTCTTCGCCGGAGGCGAAATCGATGCGGATCACGGGCAGCACGGGGTCGGTCAATCCGTCCGCCCGCTGGCGACTCCTTCCGGCTCCTCGGCCGGCTCCGGGAGCGAATCCAGGGCAGGGATCGGGCCGGTGTCGCCCTGCGCGGTCTGCTCGAGGTCGATCGGCGCCGACGCCCCTTCCGCCCCCGCGGTCGCCGCCGCCTCCACGCCGCTCGTCTCCGACTCCTCCCCGGCCGGCGTCTCACCCGCATCGCCGGACGCCTCGCCGGGCGCCGCCGGTTGCGGATAGTCGATGCGGTGGTGATAGAGCCCCGTGAGGACGTGCGCGAACTCCCGCTTGACGATGCGGAGGTCGCGGTACGTGAGCGGGCAGTCGTCCAGTTCGCCGTAGTCGATTCGGTCCTGCACGAGGCGGTCGATCAGGGCCCGGATGCGCTCGGGACTCGGGTTCGAGAGGACGCGCGACGCGGCCTCCACCGCGTCGGCCAGCATCGCGACGCCTGTTTCCCTACTCTGCGGCTTCGGGCCGGGGTAGGCGAAGTCGCTCGGATCCACCTCCGCGACGCCGTCCCGGCGCGCCTTCTCGAGGAAGTAGCGGATGAGTTGCGTCCCGTGGTGCTCGCGAATGAAATCCTTCACGATCTCGGGCAGACGCGCTTCCTCCGCCATGACCAGCCCGTGGCGCACGTGGTCGCGCAGGATCTCGGCGCTCTGCCACGGAGTGAGACGGTCGTGCGGGTTCAGCCCCCGCGGCTGGTTCTCGATGAAATACTGCGGACGCTCGAGCTTCCCGATGTCGTGATAGTAGACCCCCACGCGGCCCTGCAGGGAGTCGGCCCCGATCGCCTCGCAGGCGGCCTCGACGAGGTTCGCCACGTTGATCGAGTGGGCGTACGTGCCGGGCGCCTCGCGCGCCAGCCGCCTCAGGAGCGGCCGGTTCATGTCGGAGAGTTCGAGCAGCGACGCCTCCGTCGTCCGTCCCGTGAAAGTCTCGAGCAGCGGGAGGCCGATGCCGACGCCGAGTCCCGTGCACACGGTGGCGTTGAGGAACCCGAGCGCCGCGGTGGTTCCCATCTCGCCCAGCGCGAAGTGGCCCGTGAGGACGAGCAGGAGGCCGGCCCCCACGTACGCCGCGGTGATCAGCGCGACGAGAACCCAGCTCTGCGAACGCGTGCGGATCGTGTGGACCGCGAAGGCCGCCGTGACCCCGCCCGCCACGGTGACCATGGGGGCCGCGAGCCCCGAGAAGTAGGGCTGACCCATGAGGATCCCGGCGATCGTCGAGACGACGACGAGGCCCAGGAGGCTGTCGAACAGCGCCGCGGCGAGGAAGCCGGCCAGCGCGATCGGCACGAGCGCGGGCGAACCCTGCGCGGCGGCTACGGCGCCGGCCGACGCCATCACGATGACGACGAGCCCGAGCAGCACGGTGAAGCTGGGGAGGTCCTCGTAGACGTCGCGGCGAAAGCGGAAGGTCGCGAAGACGAGTATCCCGAGCATGCTCACGACGAGGAGGACCATGCCCAGGTTGCGGAGGAAGTTCGACGTCGTGCGCGTCCCTCCCCGCTCCAGGATCTGGGCCTGGTAGGCGAGGAGTCGGCGGTATTCCTCCTCCGTCACCACCGTATTCTCGGTGATGATGCGCTCTCCCTCGAGCACGAAGCCCTCGACCTGCGGGATCGCGGCCCGGGCCTGTTCCCGCGCCTGTCGCGTCGCGTCCTGGTCGATGCGCAGCGTCGGCTGCGCCACGAGAAGGAGTTGCTGGAAGAGCGCCGCGCCTCCGGGCGGCAGCCGGTCTCCGACCCCCTCCCGGGCCGCCCGCGTGAAGTCGCCGAGCCGGACGAGATCCGCGACGGCGCGCACGCGGTCGTCGCCGGATGGCCCCTCGCGCGCGACGACGTTCGCGGCGCTGATGTCCTCGAGTTCGCTCCCGCGGATCACGCCCTCGCGCAGCCCCTCGAAGGCCGCCGCCAGTTCGTCGCGCAGCTCGGCGCGCGACGCCTCGTCGAGGAGATAGTCGACCTGGAGCGAGTCGATCACCGCCTCGGCCGAGAGGTCGACCCCGATCCCCCCCGCGACCCGCCGGACCTCGTCGCGGACGACCGCGGCGCCGGCCGCCGCCGGGAGTCCTTCCTCCGAGACTCGCGCCTCCGCGGCCGGGATGATGGAATCGAGCCGGGCGAAGAGGGCGTTCACACGCTCGATGCTGCTGTCCGCGCGCGCGGGTTCGAAGCGCAGCCTCGGCGTCACGCCGGCCTCCGCCTCGTCCTGCTCCTCCGCGAGGCGGTCCGGGTCCTTGGGCACGTCGAAATCGAAGTCGGCGTTGATCGTCTGCCGGGCGACGCTCCCGGGGTCGATGCCGTCGAATCCGCTCGGCGTGAGCTGCGGGAACATGAGGGGGACGGCGAGCGCGATGACGGCGACCATGCCGGCCCGGAATCCGTGGTGGACCCACGCGTCCCGGCGGCCGCCGGCCGGCGGCCGGTTCACGGGACGCAGGTAGTCTCGGAAGCGGCCCAGAAAACTCAACGCTCGGACTCCCGGTACGCGCGGATGATCTCCTTCACGAGTCGGTGCCGGACGACATCCGCGTCATCCAGATAAACGAAGTCGATCCCGACCACGTCGCGCAAGACTTCCTCGATCTCCAGCAGTCCCGAATCCTCGGGCCGTGGGAGGTCGATCTGCGTCTTGTCCCCCGTGATCACGGTCTTGGAGTTCAGCCCGAGCCGGGTGAGGAACATCTTCATCTGGGCGGTCGTCGCGTTCTGCGCCTCGTCGAGGATGAGGAACGCGTCGGAGAGCGTCCGCCCGCGCATGTACGCGAGCGGGGCGACCTCGATCACGCGGTCCTCGATCGCCCGGCGGACGCGCTCCTGAGGCATCATGTCCTCGAGCGCGTCGTAGAGCGGGCGCAGGTAGGGGTCGACCTTCTCGCGGATGTCGCCGGGCAGGAAGCCGAGCGCCTCGCCGGCCTCGACCGCGGGCCGGGTGAGGATGATGCGGCGGATCCGTTTCCGGTTCAGCGCCTCCACCGCGGCGGCCACGGCGAGATAGGTCTTTCCGGTGCCCGCCGGGCCGATGCCGACGACGATGTCCCGCTCGCGCATCGCGGCCAGGTACTTGTCCTGTCCCGGAGACTTGGGCCGGATCGCGCGCCCGGCCCCCGCGAGCGCGACCTCCGCCTTGCCGGAGTCGCGGGCGTCGGCGGACCTCCGCGAGGCGCCGTCGCCGTCGGGGGGCGCTTCGAGAAAACGCTCGACATCCACCGCATCGAACGGACGCCGCAGCCGCGCGTAGCGGATCATGCGCCGCGCGGTGGGGGAGGCGCGGTCCACGTCGGCCTGCGGCCCGGAGAGGATCATCTCGTCGCGCCGGAGGACGACGCGGATGTCGCAGTGGCGCGCCAGCGTCGTGAGGTTCGAGTCGTTCACGCCGGCCAGCAGCTGCTGGTCGGCCCCTTCGATGGAGAGGCGCCGCTCCGTCGCCACGCTCAAGTTCCGCTCCTTCCGGTCCCTCCCGTCACGGAGATCCCGAGTTCCTCGAGTTCAGCCGGAGTCACGGATGAAGGCGATCGCTCGAGCAGGCCCCGGGCCGCGGCGGTCTTCGGGAACGCGATGACGTCCCGGATCGACGCGCAGCCGACCATCTCGGCCACCACGCGGTCCATGCCGACCGCGAACCCTCCGTGCGGCGGGACACCGTAGCGGAACGCCTCGAGCAGGAAACCGAAGCGCGCCTCGACCTCCTCGGGCGTGAGCCCCGTCGCCTCGAGGATGACGCGCTGAACCTCGGGGAGGTGACAGCGGATGCTCCCGCTGGCGAACTCGATCCCGTTGTAGACGATGTCGTACGCGACCGCGTTCACGGAGAGCGGATCTTCGCGCAGATGCTCGGGATCGGGGTCCGCCGGCATCGTGAAGGCGTGCTGGGCCGGAACGGGAAGGCCGGTGTCGGGATCCCGGTGGTAGAGGGGGAACTCCGTGATCCAGAGCCACGCTTCGCCGTTCTCGTCCACGGCGCCGAGTTCCCGCGCCGCCGCGCGCCGCAGCCGGTCGAGGGCGGGCGCACTCTCCGCGTCGAGGCCGGCGACGAAGAAGACGAGATCGCCCTCCCCCACCCCGAACTCCGCCTCGAGCATGCCCGCGACCTCCTCGCCGACGACTTTCGCGGGCGGACCGGACCAGCCGTCCGCCGTGCGCTTCAGCCACAGGGCGCCCTTCGCGCCGGCCTCCTGCGCGAGCTTGTCGTAGTGGGCGATCCGCGAGCGGGAGAGCGTCGCGCCCCCCGGAAGGACGAGCCCCCGGACGCGTCCGCCGGCTCGTGCGGCGCCGTCGAAGATGCCGAAGCCGATGCCGGTGAGCGCGTCCGTGAAATCCCGTATCTCCCACGGGATGCGGAGGTCCGGCTTGTCCGTGCCGTAGCGCTCCATCGCCTCGGCGTGGGGCAGGCGCCTGAAGGGCACGGGAAGGTCCCGATCGAGCCCGTCGCGCCAGATGCGCGCGAACATCCTCTCGGCGGCGCGGAAGACGTCGTCCTGCTCGACGAACGCCATCTCCACGTCGATCTGCGTGAACTCCGGCTGGCGATCCGCCCGCAGGTCTTCGTCCCGGAGACATTTTGCGATCTGGAAGTAGCGGTCGAAGCCGCCGCACATCAGAAGCTGCTTGTAGAGCTGGGGCGACTGCGGGAGGGCGAAGAATTGACCCTGGTGCACCCGGCTGGGGACGAGATAGTCCCGCGCCCCCTCCGGCGTCTGCCGGGTGAGGAGCGGAGTCTCGATCTCGATGAAGCCCTGTTCGGTGAGCGAGGCGCGCACCGCGTTCGTCGCCACGTGCCGCAGCCTCAGGTTGCGCTGCATCTCGGGACGGCGCAGGTCGAGGATGCGGTGGCGGAGGCGAAGCTCCTCCGAGGGCAACTCTTCGTCCGGAGGCTGATAGACGAGGATCGGGAGCGGGTCGGAGACGGAGACCCGCCGAAGACTCGACACGCGGATCTCGATCTCGCCCGTGAGCATGTCGGGGTTCGGCTCGGGGCGCGGCGCGACGACGCCCGTCGCCTGCACGACATCCTCCGGGTTCAGCTCCGCCACGAGCTCGAGGCCGGCGGCGTCCGACCACTCCGGGCCGAAAGACAGCTGGAGCAGGCCGGTCCGGTCGCGCAGATCGACGAAGAAAAGTCCTCCGAGGTCGCGACGGCGGTGTACCCACCCGATGACCCGGACTTCGCGTCCGGACCACGAGGCCTCGACCTGCCCGCAGCCGGCGTCGCGCAAGGCGGTCTCGAGGGAGGCCGGCTCACGCCGTTCGGTCGGTAGCGATAGTTTGGTCAGGAGAACTCGCGGCGTAAGGGAATCGGTTCTGAACCGGTTCTGAGAAGTGCGGAACGCCGTGGAAGATAGCCGATTTTCGGCAGCGCCAGCAAGAAGCGGGGGATGACGGAAAGCACACGAGCGGAACTGCTCGCGGAGTCTGGAGACGGCGGGCGGGAGCGGCTGGCGGCGTTCTTCGCCGCGCGCGGAGAGCCGGCCTACCGGGCGCGGCAGGTCGAGAAGTGGATCTGGGAGCGGGGCGCGCGTGCCTTCGACGAGATGACGAACCTCCCCGCCGGCCTCCGGGAAGCGCTGGACGCGGCCTTCTCCCTCACCCCGATCGAAGCGGACTACGTCGCCCGCTCGAAGGACGGGACGGTGAAGCACCTGTGGCGGCTCGAGGACGGCGAGCGGGTCGAGTCCGTCCTCATCCCGACGCGCGACCGCCTCACGCTCTGTCTATCGTCGCAGGCCGGCTGCGCCCTCGCGTGCCGTTTCTGCGCCACCGGCGCCTTCGGATTCCGGCGCCAGTTGCGGGCGGCCGAGATCGTGGCGCAGTACCGCGACTCCCTGCGCGTGGCGCGCGAGGAGCTGGGGCGGCCGGCGTCCGGTCCGATCTCCAACGTCGTGTACATGGGGATGGGAGAACCGCTGGCGAACCTCGACGGGGTCATCGGATCGCTCGCGTCCCTGCACGGAGGGTTCGGCCTCGGGGCGCGCCGCATCACCGTGTCGACGGTGGGGCTCATCCCCGGGATCCTGGAACTCGCCCGGCGGCCGGAGCCGTTCGAACTCGCCGTCTCGCTGCACGCGCCGTCCCACGAACTGCGGCTGGAACTCATGCCGATCGAGAAGCGCTACCCGCTGCCGGATCTGTTCGACGCCCTTCGCACGTATCAGAGCTACAAGAACCGGCGCATCAGCTTCGAGTACACGCTCATCCGGGGGGTGAACGACGACCCGGCGCTGGCGGAGTCGCTGGCGAAGCTCGCGCGCGGGCTCATCTGCTTCGTGAATCTCATCCCCTTCAACCCCATCCCCTCGCGTCCGGAGTGGGGCCCGAGTTCGGCCGAGGGGATCGCGCGTTTTTCGGAGGCGCTCGCCGCGCGAGGGGTGGGCAACGCCGTGAGAAGGCCGCGGGGACGGGACATCGCCGCCGCGTGCGGGCAGTTGCGGCTGTCGCGGGAAAGCTAGTGCCGGGTCCTGGCAGCCGCGGCGGCTAGTCTTTTCCGAGATTGCTGAGCAGGCCGGACCAGTCGCTCCCCACCACCACGCTCGCATCGAGGAAGAGTTCGGGATCGATGGCGACGGCCAGCGAGTCCGCGCTCAGCTCGCGGGCAACGGTCAGCGCGGCGCCGAGGCGGCCCGATCGATCCAGAACGTGCGTGACCTCGTGGTCGAAGTGGTCGGCGTTCCCGGTCGCGACGACATCGAAACCGAGGAGCCGGAGCCGGTCGGCGAACTGACGCGCGAGCCCGCGCTCTCCCGCCCCGTTGAGGACTTCGACCTTGATCCGATCCGTCAGGTCCCCCGACCCGGAAATCGTCGCGGAACCCGTCGCCGCGGCACCGCCCTCCGCCGCGCCCCCGGACACGGTCTCCGCGGTCGCGGCCGGTACGGATCCGGCCAGAATCGCGAGCCGCACGACCTTCCATTCCTCCCAGAAGAGACCGATGAAGGCGCCGGCGCCGATGAGAACCGCCGTCGTGATCAGTCCCCGGAATGCGGAAGCCACTCGTCGGAAGGAACCCTGCCGCCTGCGATAGGGGGCACGACCCTCGGGACCTCGTCGCGTCTCCCGCCTGGACCGTCGTCTGGACCTCGAAAGCACTTTGTCGCCTCCCGTCGTCCTCCCATCCACCCGTCGACCGTGCTCGGTCGCCTCCCTGCCTCACCTCCCCCGGCTGCATATCCTCCGCAATCTAATCAACCGTTTCCCGATTCGCGAAAAACCGGCGCGGTGATCACCTCCCAGAACCCGGCGGTCGCGGGGGAAAGGGGGATGAAACCGTCGATGAGGATGCCGATCTTCGCGGTCGCGACGTCGATGAGGACGGCGTGCCAGTCGCCGGGCAGACGGCCCCGCAGGTCGGCACGCTCCTGGCCCAGGGCGAGGCGGCCCGGCTCCAGGAAGTCGGCCATGTAGAGGGCCTGTCCCAAGGCGTCGAGATCCCGGTGTCCGGTCGTGTGAAAGGCGATGGCTCGCAGGAGCGGCTCGTCATCGACCCCGGTCGCGCGGAGCCGGTTCGCGCATGCCGGACCGTGGAGGAGCGGGTCGGGCCATGCTTCAGATCCGTCGACGAGGGGACGCAGGGCTTCGAGGGCTTCTTCCTTGAGCGCGTCGTGCAGGAGGCCCGTGGCGCGCCAGCGGATCCGCGTCCTCTCGTCGTGCCCGCGGGCGGCCGCCCACTCCCCCATCAACGTGCCGACCCGCCTGGCGTGGCTGATGCGTGCAGGGCTCATGACGGCCCAGTCGGGGGGGCGTTGCTCGGTGCCGGCCGCGTGGATGATCGGGTGAAGCTGGTCCACGTGAGGTTCGTCTCGGTCGCGGAGTTTGTCGGGATCGCGCGGGGCCCCGAATATAGTCGCAATGGGCATTCGATACGACTCCCTCCTCGCCCGGGCCCTTGCCCGCGAGATCCTCGATCGCTGGCGGGGCGTCCGCATCGCCGGCCTCCGCATGGCATCGGGGCGGCGCGCCGTGGAACTCGCCTTCGAGGACGGGTCGCGGCTCGTGGCGATGCTGCACCCGCTGCACGGGCACATCCTGGAACTCGGCGCCGATGCGCCGGCCTCGGGGGTGGAGGGGAAGGCGCTGCCGACCGGACGGCTGTCGCTCGTGGATGCGCGGGCGCCGGCGGACGAGCGTGCCCTCCTCCTGACGTTCGGGGACCGGGCCGGGCGTCCGTGGGAGATGCTGGCGATCGAACTCCAGTCACGCCGCTGGAACGCCGTGCATTGCCGCCGGACGGAGCCCGACGGGGATGAGCGCCCGGAGTGGCGAATCGAGGCGGCGCTGCTCGCGCGGGATGCGGGCGACCGTTCGCTGCGTCGCGGGGCCTCCTACGAGCCGCCTTCGTCCGCGCGGCGAGCCGTTGCCGCTCCGCCATCGGAGGCGGAATGGGCTGCCGTGCCGGCCGGAGACGAGGCGGACCGCCGACAGGCCGTGCTGCGGACGTGGGCGTGGACGAGCGCGCTCAACGTCGACTGGATCCTGGCCGGCTCCGATCCGGCGGAGGCGTACACGCGATACCTGGCCCTCCACGCGCTCGCGGCGGCGCCTTCGCGCGGCCCGGCCGCGTCCGATGTGCCGGGCACGCCGCCCCGGCCGGCCTTCGTGCTCGACCGCCCGTGGGGCCCCCAGCCCTATCCGCACCCCGTCGGGGCCGGCAGCGGGTCCGCCGCCGGACTGCTGAACGCGGCCGCGCAACTGCTCGCCCCCGGCGGCGGCCCCGCCCCCGCCCTCCGGGCCCTTCCCGCGGCCGCCACCGACGACGACGACGGAGACGAAGCCGCGCAGATCCGGAAGCGCCTCCGCGGCCGCCGGAAGCGGCACCGGCGCCGGGCCGCCGCGCTCGAGCGGCAGCTGGACGCGGCCGGTCCACCGGACGAGCCCCGGCTCCTCGGCCAGATCCTCCTCGCGCGCAAGGACGAGGTGCCGAAGGGCGCGTCCGCCGTGACGCTGCCGGACTTCGACGGCGCTCCGCGCGAGATCGCGCTCGACCCCGCCCGTGACGTCGTCGCCAACGCGGAGGCCTTCTTCGACGAGGCCCGGCGCCGGGAGCGCGCGCTGGAGCGGCTGCCCGGCGCGATCGCGGCGGCCCGGGAGCGTGCGGCCGAGTTCGACGCCCACCTCGAGCGGCTCGCCGAGTCCGGCCCGTCGGACGCCCTGTGGGCCGCGGCCGGGGGGAAGCCGGTGCGCACGCGCGCGGGCCGGACCCGGGCGGGCGGCCCGGAACTCCGGACACCCTACACGCGGCTCCGGTCGTCGGGCGGGCTGGAGATCCGGGTCGGACGCGGCGCCCGCGACAATGATGACCTCACCTTCCGCCATTCCGCGCCGGACGACATCTGGCTGCACGCCTCTCAGGCCTCGGGCGCGCACGTCATCCTGCGCTGGGGCCGAAGGAACGAGAATCCGCCGCGCCGCGACCTGCTCGAGGCCGCGACGGTGGCGGCGGTCCACAGCGGCGCGCGCCACAACCGAACGGCCCCGGTCGTCTGGACCCGCCGCAAGTACGTCCGCAAGCCGCGGAAATCCCCGCCGGGCACGGTGACCCCGGACCGCGTGCAGACGATCTTCGTCGAACCGGATTCGGACCTCGTGAAGGCGATGGCCCGGCGCACGGAGGAAGCATGAGCGCGACGGCGGCCGACGTTCCTGCGGGAACGTCCCGCGACCGGGACCCGAAGCTCGACCGCGCCCTCGGCTGCCTCATGGGCCAGATCGCCGGCGATTCGCTCGGCAGCCTCGTCGAGTTCCAGTCGTCAGAGGACATCCGCCGCCTCCATCCCGAAGGGGTCCGCGATCTCCGGGACGGGGGGACGTTCGACACGCTGGCGGGACAGCCGACGGACGACTCCGAGATGGCCCTCGCGCTGGCGCGCACGCTGATCGCTCGCGGCACCTACGACCCGGAGGCGGCGAACCGCGCCTACCGCGAGTGGCTCGACTCGGACCCGTTCGACTGCGGCCTGACGATCCGCGACGGCCTGCTCGGAAATCCGCGCCGCGAGAGCCAGGCCAACGGGGCGCTGATGCGCATCGCTCCGCTGGGCATCTTCGGCTCCCGCCATCCACTCGATGCCGTCGCGCGCTGGGCGCGGGAGGACGCCCGCCTCACGCACCCGCATCGCGTCTGTCTCGACGCGAACGCCCTCTTCGCCATGGCGCTCGCCCACGCGATCGACAGCGGCCCGACGCCGCGCGACCTGTACGAGCGGATCGCGATGTGGGCGAACGAGGAGGAGATCTGCCCGCCGGTGCGGGCGTGCGTCGCGGAGGCCGCCGCCGGGCCGCCGGAAGACTGCATGACCCACATGGGCTGGGTCCTGATCGCGCTCCGCAACGCACTATGGCAGTTGCGGCACGCTCCATCGCTCGAAGAGGGCGTGATCGACAGCGTGATGAGGGGCGGCGATACCGACACGAACGCGGCGATCTGCGGAGCGCTCCTGGGCGCTGTCCACGGGCTGGAGGCCGTGCCCGCGCGCTGGACCGCGGCGATCCTCCGCTGCCGCCCCGAAGCGGGCCGACCCGGCGTCAAGCGACCGCGTCCGAGGGCGTACTGGCCGGTCGACGCCCTCGATCTCGCAGCCCACCTCCTGCGCCCGACCCCCCCAGCGACCTGAAGCCGCGGCGGGCCCGGGTCGTGTCAGCGGGCCTCGAGGAGCGCCCGGATCGCGGCCACTTCCTCGCGGATCGCGTTCAACTGGCGATCCTTCGCATCCTCCCGTGGCCGGAGCACCCAGGACACCAGCGTGGCGGTCAGCGTCCCGACGAGCGCCGCGCCGACCGTCATCAGGGCGAGGCCGATGGCGCGCCCTGCCGCCGTGACCGGGAACGGGTCGCCCTGCTGGCCCGTCATGACCGTGAAGAAGGACCACCACAGCGCGGCCGGCCCCGAGCCGATCTCGCCCCCCGCCGCCCGCTCGAGATAGAGGACGGCGATGCTCGCGCCCACGACCGTCAGGATCGCGACGGATACGGCGACGAGCGCCGTGGTCTGTGCCCGCCGGCCCATCCAGAACGAGCCGACGACCCTCGCGGCGCGCGCGGCGCGGAGGAACCTCAGAATTCGCAGCACGCGCCCGATTCGGAACGCGCGGAGTTCCGTGATCGCGGGCAGGCTGGAGAGGAGATCGATCCAGCCCCAGGTGAGCATGTATCGCTTGCGGTCCGGCGCCCGCGCGAGGGAGAGGAGGAAGTCCGCGAAGAAGACGACGCAGAAGGCCGTGTCCGCGTAGAAAAGGATGCGCAGGATCTCGGGATCCAGCGGCAACGCGAGCTCCACGACGAGAGCCACGAGCACGAGCACACAGCAGACCAGCATGAAGATCTGGTACGGTGACGCGGTCGGAGGTGGTCGATCTGCTTCCGTCATGCTGCCTCCCGGGAGTGAGTGTTCGGAGTTGCGGTGCGAGCCGCCGCGCGAGCCGTCGCGGCGTCAGAGGCCGATCGAGCCTTCGAGACAGGATCGGGGGACGTCGAACGCGTCGACGAGGGGGATGGCCTGGGGACGGATCTCGGCGCAGAGCGCGGTCACGGTGCGGCGGATGGCCTTGCTCTTGGGCGGATCCAGGTAGCCCCGCTCCAGGAACCACGCCGCCTCGCGCTCGATCGTGGCGAGCGCATAGAGGGAGCGCAGGCGCTCGAGCCACTCCGCGACGCCGGAACTCGGCGTCCGCCGCTCGGCCGCGATCATCGAGCGCAGGATCTCGCACTCGACATGGGCCCGGGCGGCCGTGAGCGCGTGATACTGGCAGTCAGTGAGGGCATCGAACGAAGTCATCCCGCGCGCGATCCGGTGCCGGATCCGCCGGGCGAGGGAAAGCACGAGGTCCGAGCGGCGGGCGTCAAAAACCGTGTCGTGGAAACCGGGGTCGCGGAGGTGCGCTTCGCCCGTCTTCCTCGAGATCACCCAGTTGCGCTCGGCGATCGCGCGGCGGGCGCGGCCGGCGGCGAAGCGCGCGATCCCGAGCGCCCCGAGATCCCCGAACTGCTGGCGGAAGCCCGTGAGGAGGTCTTTCGCCACAAGCTGCATGAGGACGGTGTTGTCGCCCTCGAAGGTCGTGAAGACGTCGCTGTCCGCCTTGAGCGCGGCGAAGCGGTTGTGCGCCAGGTAGCCGCGCCCCCCGCACGACTCGCGGCATGCCTGGATGGTGTCCGTCGCATGCCAGGTGGCCAGGGCCTTGAGTCCGGCCGCGGCCGCCTCGAGGCGCCGTCGGCGCGACCCGCCCCCGGTCTCCGGTTCGTCGAAATCCCCCGCTTCCGCGGTGACCGCGGCCAGGTACTCCGCCTGCAGGTCGTGGAGGGCGAAATTGAGGGCGTACGTCGTGGCGAGGCGCGGGAGCAGTCGCCGCTGGTGTGCGGGATAGTCGAGGAGGATACGCTCGGCCTCGCCGGGCGGACCGAACTGCCGGCGCCGCGCGCCGTACCGGACCGCGATCGCGAGGGCGACCTTCGTCGCGCTGAGCGCCGCGCTCCCTACGGCCACGCGGCCGCTCACGAGGGTGCCGAGCATGGTGAAGAAGCGCCGGGCCGGGCTCGCGATCGGGCTTCGATAGATCCCATCGTCGTCGATGGAGGCGAAGCGGTCGAGGAGGTTCCCGCGCGGCACGCGTACGCGATCGAAGTGGAGGCGTCCGTTGTCCACGCCGTTCAGGCCGAGCTTCTCACCGCAGTCCTCGATGGTCACGCCGGGAAGCGGCTCCCCGTCTTCGCCGCGGATGGGGACGAGGATCGCGTGCACGCCGCGCCCTTCCCCGCCCACCTCCAGTTGGGCGAACACCGTGGCGAGCCGGCCGTCCCGCGCCGCGTTCCCGATGTAGTCCTTGCGCGCCCCCGGCACCGGGGTGTGGACCACGATCTCCCGCGTCCCCGGGTCGTAGGCCGCCGTCGTCTGGATGTCGTAGACGTTGGATCCGTGCAGCGTCTCGCTCATCGCGAAACACCCCGGGAGCGCCAGCGTCCCCGCGTCTCTCAGGTATTTTTGGTGGTGTCGCCGCGACCCGAGTTGGTGGATGCTGCCGCCGAAGAGCCCGAACTGGACGCCGAACTTCGTGAGCAGGCTGAGGTCGAAGTAGGCGAGCGTCTCGAACGTGGCGATGAAGCCCGCGGGATCGTCGCCGCCCCCGAACTCCGCGGGGTAGCTGAGCGCCCCGAGTCCCTCGTCGGCGAGCTCCCTGCACCACTCCGAAACCCGCGTCCGGTAGTCGGCCGTCGAGAGGCCGGCCACCGTCTCGAACCGCCCGTCCGAAAGGAGCGCACACACGCGTCGCCGGGTCTCCGGCGCCGGACCGCCGAGGCAGCGCGCCATCGCGTCGGGGGCGAACCGGGGCCGGACGTCGGGCAGCGGCGCGATCGGCCGCACCGGGTCGAAGAGCGTCGCCACCGCATCCGGACCGCCCAGCCCCAGCGCTTCCTCGATGCGGAGGATGGCCGCGCGCTCCTCGGGCGTCGGGTGCTCGCCGTCGGCTTCCGCGATCGCGATGCCGAGTTCCGTGAGGGATCGCTTTCGTTCGGGCGAGACCTCCGCTGCCCGCCGCCGCACCTCATCGACGAGGTGGATGAGCCGCTCCGCCGAGGGTGGAGCGTCGGGATCGAGCCACTCCGCGAGGGCTCCTTCGCGCAACCCCGCCTCGCGCAGGTGCTCGCGCAGCATTTCCAGTTCTTCCGCCGCGAGTTCCCCGTCGGCCCACGCGACGTAAAGCAGGGGGTAGAGGGCGAGGAACCCCGGCTCGGCCACGGGCTGCTAGAGACCCTCCGCCTGGAATTCGATCTCCTTGTGGGATCCGTCGCAGAACGGCTTGTTCTTCGACGCGCCGCAGCGGCACATCCAGGGCTGCCGGAAGTGCGCGGACCCATCGTGCCCCTCGCCGCTGAGCTCCACGACGCCGTCGAAGTGCAAGGGGCCGTTCGCGTGCGCCGTGACGACGATTTCTTCGGCCTCCGACCCGGACGTCGCCTCCGACCCGGGCACGGCGCGGGTCGTGTCGATCGGCCCGGAGGCCCGAAACTCGATGTCGCGGTGCGCCCCGTCGCAGAACGGCTTGTTCGCGGATTTCCCGCACCGGCACAGGGCGGCCTTAGGCTTCTCGATGCCGTCTTCCGCCTCCGCAATGCGCACGCGCAGCGGACTCCGAACGAGGAGCGGGCCGTCCCCGCCGCAGTGAACGATGCATCCGTCTGCCGTCATCCGATCTCCCATCGCAGTGCGTCCGCCGTCAGGGGACGAGTTCGGTTCGCCTCGGTTTGAGGAGGAAAACGCCCTCGAGCATGCTCGTCACGAGCACGGTCCCGCTCTCGAAGTAGGGGAACGCGGTCCACGCCCCGTTGAAGCCGGGAGGATCGGCTCCGTACGGCGTGGTGTCAAAATACCCGACCTCCCGCAGGTTCTCGGGGTCGCTGATGTCGATGACGCGGAAGCCGGCCTGGTAGTTGGCCTGGTACATCCGGTCGCCCTTCACGTAGAGATTGTGATCCGTCGCGTTGTTGGGTCCGTAGTAGTCCGCGATCACGACGGGGTCATCGAGATCCGTCACGTCCCATACGATCGTCTTCGTCCGGTCCGTCGTGCCGACGAGTTCGTCGAGTTCGTCGTCGAGGAAGAAGTAGCGCCGGTCGTCGCTCAGCCACCCCTGGTGGATGTAGGCGACGCCGGGGTACGCCGCGGCCGAGATCGGGCGCGGGTTCGACTTGTCCGTGACGTCGACGATCCGGAGCGCGGTCTCGTTCGACGCGAAGCACAGCTCCCGGCCCTGGTAGTCCGCGTCGGGCCCGTCGTACACGAGGCACTGCGCGTCGTGCGTCCGCCCCTGGAAGATGAGCCCCTCGGTGTCCGTGTAGCAGCCGGCGAACTCGGGCGCGAGCGGCTCGCGGATGTCGATCATCACGAGGCCGCCGCCGCAGGTGTGCCCGTCCCCGCTCGTGGAGACGGTGAAGGCGGTCCCCGCGCCGGTGTCGATGATGAGGTTGTGGGCGCTCCCGATGCCGTCCCAGCGGAGGTCGGGCTCGAATTCCACGGGGGGATTCGCCACGTCGCGCAGGCGGGTGAGATCGAAGACGACGAGGCCGTGGGCGCCGGCCCCGTCCCCGGTGAAGAAGAGGTGGTCGGCGTAGACCTTGAGATCGCGGGCGCCGCTGCGGTTCGCGGGGATGACGCCGAGATACACGGGGTTCACGGCGTCGGTGACGTCGACGATCGCGGCCCCGCCGGAGCGCCCGACGAGGCCGTACTCGCGGCCCGTCTCGGGGTCCGTCCAGCCCCACGCATCGCTCACGCGCTCCCCCGGTTCGGCGCCGATCGAGGCGAGGGGGAGGTACGCCTGGAGGTCGACGTCCGCGCAGTCGAAGCCCGCGGCGCGGTCATCTTCGCAGCGCACCTCCGCCGACGTCACCGCCGCGGGCGGAATCCCGGGGCGCAGCCAGACCGGACCCGACCAGGAGCCGTCCTCTGCCGCCTCGTAAACGGCCGCGAGCCCCGCGCTCCCCTCGGATGCGGGGCTGCCGATCACGGCGAGGCCGGAGCGGAGGGCCACGGCGGACCCGAAGCCCGCGACGAGCGCCGCGCGCTCGGGCGAGAAGGCGTGGGCCGCGTGCCATTCACCGTTCCCGTTCGCGCGGGTGAAGGCGTCGACCCGGCCCCGGCCGTCCTCCGCCCCCGGCGCTCCGACGATCAGTTCGTCTCCGGCGGCCGCGAGCGCGGTCCCGAAGCGCTGGCCCGGCCCCTGATCGCCCGGGAGCAGCGTCCCCGCCTCGGCCCAATCGCCTCCCGCCCCGCGGGCGAAGAGCACGACCCGGCCGACCGATCCATCGGCGGCGGGCGCACCCACGGCGAGTTCGTCATCGCCGATGAAGAGGACGCTGGAACCCAACCCGGCGCCCCCGCCCAGCGCGGGCGAATCGAGCGCCGCCTCGCGGCTCCACGCCCCGTCGGCCCCGCGCACGAACAGGTACACCGTGCCCGAACCTCCCTGCCCCGGCGCCCCGACCGCCGCCAGCCCCTCGCGCACCGCCATTGCCGCTCCGTACCGGGCGTTCGCCCGCAAATCTCCCGCCTCGAGCGAGCCCCCGGCGCTCCACGAACCGTCCGGCCCGCGCGCATAGATTTGAACCACGGTGCCGGCGCCCGGCCCGCCCGGCGCCGAGACGAGCGCCACATCCCCGTCCGCCGCGACGACGCGCGCGGGCGGCTGCAGGATCGCCATCACCCGACCCATGCTCATCTCTTCGGGAGCCGCGGCGGCTTCGGCGCGGAGCGGCAGGGCGCCCGACTCGACCCAGGCGCCGTCCGCCCCGCGCGCGAACCCGTACGCGCCGATCATCACCTGCGGATCCCCGCTCGCCGCGAGGAACCCGCCCTCCACCGGCGCCACGGTGCGGCCGAACGACTCCCCGAGGAGCGAACCCGCCGACCACACCTCCTGGACCTGCGACCAGCCGCTCCCGTCCCTTTCGAACACGAGCACCGAGGCGGGCCCATGCCCGAACTCCGGCTTGAGGACGAGGATCTCGTCCGCCGCCGCCGCCCACACCGCCGCTCCGAACCCATCCTGCGCCGCCACCGATCCGACGCTGGCGCACGCGAACAGCGCAACCACTACGACGTGCCGCGAGCGGGTCATCATTCCACCTCCCTGCAGGAATCGTTTTTGTGCACGGCCGCGGCGAGGGCGGCGGACAGCTCCCCGAACGCACCCTCCCCACGGCCCAGCGCGGCGATGAGCGCGGACCCCACCACGACGCCGTCCGCCATGCCCGCGACCTCGGCCGCCTGCTCCGGGGTGGAAATCCCGAACCCCACGGCCACCGGCAGCCGCACCATCTTCCGGAGCCCTCTCACCTGGTCCTCGAGCGAGGCGTCCAGCGCCTTCCGCGCGCCGGTCACGCCGAGGCGGGAGATGTAGTACAGGAACCCCGAGGCGTGACCGAGGATGGTCTCGAGCCGGGCCCCCGGCGTGGTGGGGGCCGCGAGCGGGATGAGGTCGAGCGCGCCGGCGGCCAGCCGCCGCTCCAGCGCCGGGTGCGAGCCCACGGGCAGGTCGGTGACGAGGAGCCCCGCCGCCCCCGCGGCCTCCGCCCGCGCCAGGAAACGCTCCACTCCCATGCGAAGAATCGGATTCAGGTAGGAGAAGACGACGACCGGCGGAAGGTCCGCCGACATCTCCGCCAGCTGATCGAGCGCCGACTCGACCGTGACCCCCGCCTCCAGCGCGCGCCAGCTCGCGGCCTGGATCGTCGGTCCGTCCGCGAGCGGATCGCTGAACGGAATCCCCAGTTCGATGATGTCCGCGCCGTCCGCCGCCAGCCGCTCCAGCAGCCGCGGCGTGTCCGCCGGCCGGGGGAAGCCGCTGGACAGAAAGGGGATGAACGCCGTGCGCTCGCCGAACGCATCCCCGATCCGCGTACGCATGCCCACCACCCCGCCCGGCAGGGTCAAGAGCCGCCGCTCTCCCCGTCGCCCTCCGCATCCTCCGTCGTGATCGACGCGCGGTGCGTCCCCCACTGCTCGAACCACTTCCTCAGGTAGAGCTGCGTGCGCAGGAAGTTCGACGGACGCGAACTCGTGCCGTGCCACTCCCCCTGGAAGCGCACCATGACCGTCGGCACGCCCTCGTAGTGAAGCGCCTGGTAGAACTCCTCCGTCTGACCCATGGGCGTCCGGAGATCCATCTCCCCCGTCATCAGCATCGTCGGCGTCGTCACGTTCCCCACGTAGAAGATGGACGACCGATCCATCCACTCCTCCGGATCTTCCCAGAAGGGCTGCTCGAAGGTGCGCAGATAGCCGATGGCGTCCGACGTCCCCATCGCGGACATCCAGTTCACGATCGGACAGTTCGCCGAGGCCGCCCGGAAACGGTCCGTGTTCCCCACGATATACGAGGTGAGGATGCCGCCCCCCGAGCACCCGTACACGAACAGGTTGTCCCCGTCCACGTAGCCGCGCCGCAGCATCTCGTCGACGCCGCCCATGAGGTCGGGAAAGTCCGCGCCGGGATAGTCGTGGTTGATCGCGTTCGCGAACGCCGTCCCGTATCCCGTGCTTCCCCGCGGGTTCGTGTAGAGGACGACGTAGTCGTTCGAGGCGTGTTCCTGGAAGGCGAAGTTGAAGCCGCCGTTGTACATGGCGTGCGGCCCGCCGTGGATCGCGAGCATGAGCGGATACTCGCGGTCCGGGTCGAAGTCCGGCGGCTTCACGATCCAGCCCTGGATCCGGAAACCGTCCGTCGACTCGTACCAGACCTCCTCCACCTCGCCGAGGGTCACGCCGTGGAGCACGTCCGCGTTGACCTCCGTGAGGCGGGTGGCCTCGCCCGGGTCCGAGAGGGAGAACCGGTAGAGGTCGCCGGGCTCGTGGTCCGTGGAGATCGTGCCCACCGCGGTGCCGTCCTCCGCGAAGGAGGAGAGGGAGAAGAGATGCGCCCCCTCCGTGAGCTGCGTGACGCCGCCGTCGACGGAGACGAAGTGGAGCTGCCGGTACCCTTCCCGGTTCACGTTGAAGTAGAGGCCGCTCCCGTCGGGTGCCCACTGGAAGCCGCCCGACTGTCGGTCATAGTCCCCGGAGATGAGCCGCGAGTCCGACCCGTCCCGGTTCATGACGTGGATTCTGCCGTTCCGGTAGGTGTCGCGGTGCTCGTCGCCCACGCTGTACGCGATGAGGCGGCCGTCCGGCGAGGGAACGGGTCCCGCGTCCGAGCCGCGCCGGTCCGTGAGTTGGCGAATCTCGCCGGAGGCCACGGAGACCGCGTAGATCTCCGACTCCTGCCAGTGCTCGGGCCGGTCCCAGTCGGGAACACGATAGGACGAGAAGTAGATCTCGGTGCCGTCGGGACTCCAGGCGATCCCGCCGTGGTTCCAGTCCCCCGTCGTGAGCTGGCGGGCGGCGCCTCCGTCGGCGGGCACGACGAACACATGCGTCCAGCCGGTGTCGACGTATCCCTGGCGGTCGCGCTTGTAGCCGGCGCGCTCGACGATCTTCGGCCCGGTCGTCCACGTCGCTCCGTCCGGCCGCGAGGGGAGATCGACGCCCGCGAAGTCCGCGCGGTCGTTCACCCGGCTCGTGAAGGCGATCCACTCGCCGTCGGGCGACCAGCGGGCAGAGGACGGGCCGTTCTCGAGGCGGGTGACCTGGCTCGTCGCGCCTTCCTCGTCCATCCAGCGCACGAAGATCTGGCTCCCGGCCGGCTCGCCCGCCGCCGTGAACAGGATGCGCGTGCCGTCGGGAGACCAGCGCGCCCCGCCGCCGTCGACGAGCGCCCGCTTCCGGCTGCCGTCCGCGTTCATCATGAAGAGGGACGACTCGCGGCGGTCGTTGACCTTGTCCACCCAGCCGCGGGTGTAGACGATCCTCGATCCGTCCGGCGAGATCCGGGGGTCGGAGACGGACTCCATGTCCATGTAGTGGTCGAGCGACAGCCGGCGGGTCTGGGCCGCCGCGTCCGCGGCGAGCGCGCCGGCGGCGATGGCTGTCAGCAGGGCAGCGCTTCCGAACTTCGTCTTCATCCTTCACTCCTTCGGCTTCGTAACCGGCCCGGGGGTCGAACCTGTCAGTATCGGAGATCCGCGAAGTAGCGGCCACCCGGCCAGCGGCGCGAGGGACGTGGGCTACCGCAGACGGAGCAGGTCACTCCTGACTTCATCCCAGTCGAGAACGGGATCGCCCGGATCGCGCAGCCGCTTCACGGCAACCGTCAGGTCATCGAAATCTTCCAGATATCGCTCCAGGGCCTCGCGAACGACATCGGCCCGGCTTCGCCCCAGCGTCGCCGCCGCGGCATCCAGGGCTTCGACCATGGCGTGGGGGACGCGCGCATTGATTTCATTCATATCCGAGTTCCTCCGAGATTGCACGGTAAGAACCTAGAGGATGGCGGCGCCGAGGGCGGAGGCGACGAGGCCGACGCCGAGTTCGGCCGTCTGGTTGCGGTCGTCGAGGACCGGGTTGAGTTCGACGAGTTCCAGGCTCAGTAGCTTTCCGGAGCGCCACGCCTTCTCGCACACGAGGTGCCCTTCGCGGTAGGTCAGGCCGCCCCGCACCGGTGTCCCCACGCCCGGCGCGATCCGCGGGTCGAGCACGTCGACGTCGAAGGAGAGGTGAAACCCGGCCGTACCCGCGCCGGCGCGCTCCACGGCCTCGTCCATGCAGACCCCCACCCCGCGTTCGTCGATCTCGGACATCGTGAAGACGCGGACGCCGAGTTCCCGGATGAGCCGCTTCTCTCCTGCATCCAGCGACCGCGCGCCCAGGACGCTCACGTTCTCGGGCAGGACGCACGTACGGTTGGAGGTCAGTTGCGGCTCGCCCTGTCCCAGCAGCACCGCGAGCGGCATGCCGTGAATGTTCCCGGTGGGCGTGGTGTGGGGGAGGTTCATGTCGGCGTGGGCGTCCACCCAGATGACGCCGACGGACGCCCCCCGGTACCCGTAATGGTCGGCCACGGCCGCCACCGACCCGATCGAGAGCGAATGGTCTCCGCCGAGCACGAGCGGCGTGCAGCCCCGGGCCAGCCCTTCGCGCACGAGCTTTTGCGTCTCGTCCGCGACGTGGACGATCTCGTCAAGGAAGCGCAACTCGTGCTCGCCCGCGTCCGTGGTCTCCAGCCCGCCGGCCGTCACGGTGCCCAGTTCCGTGATGCTGTGGCCGATGGCTTCGATCTCCCGGCTGATCCCGGCGATGCGCAGAGCGGAGGGTCCCATGTCCACGCCCCGGCGTCCGGCGCCGAGGTCGATGGAGACGGAGATCAGCGCGATGTCCATCGGGCCGCCTTCAGCGCATGTAGCAGGGGACCGCGTTGGCGGCGGCCCAGGGGTGGACGATCCGGAGGGCGAGCCCGCCGGCGCCGTCGTCCTGCCACTGGACCTGCAACCCCTTGAGCCCGCGCTGGGCTCCGGCCTCCCCGTCGTCGATGGGGGCGACCTCGTACGGACCCGCGATGGTCCCGGTTCGGGCCGAGAACAGGAAGTCGCGGAGCGCGGCGCGGTCGGGGCCACCCGTCCCGGCGATCGCCTGATCGAGCCCTTCGGCCATGAGTTCGACGGCGGCGAAGCCGCCCGCCGCGTGGTAGCCCGGCGTCTTGCCGTGGGCCGCCTCGTAGCGGCGGACGAAGGTCTCGTTGTCCGCGATGAACCCCGCGGTCTGGATGGCCGGATGCCACGGCGCGTTGCCGGCGACGCACCGCGCGGCCTGTCCCACCGCTTCGGCGAACCGCGGCTGACCGGGCCCGAGGAGCAGGCTCATGAGGACCGGCCTGTAGCCCACGGCCGGCGCGGCGGCGGCGAAGCCCGCGGCATCGGTGGTGTAGCCCCCGCCGATGAAGAGGTCCGCGTCGGCGTCCCGCGCTGCGGCGGCGATCGCCTCGTGGTCGGCCGCTCCGACGTCATAGGACCGGTCCAGCACGATCTCCAGCCCGTGGCGCCGGACCGCTTCGCGCACGCCCTCGACCACCGATGCCGGAAACGCGGAGTTCTCGTACACGATCGCCACGGTCTGCGCCCCGCCGAACACGGCCACCTCCACGGAACCCTGCAGGTAGGTCGGTCCCGGCGTCAGCAACTGGATGCTCCACTGCCGCTGCCGTTCCGACCAGATCGAGGGCGCCGCCGCCATGGGGGCCACCGTCGGCACGCCCGCGGCCTCGGTGACGGCGAGGACGGCTTCCGTGATCGGGCTGCTGAAGGGCCCCAGGAGGGCGTCGACGGCGCCGGATGCGATGAATCCGGCGTACAGGCGCGCGCTCGCCTGGGCGTCGCTCCCGTCGTCACGGATCTCCAGTTGCACCGGCCGGTCGCGAATCCCCCCGTTCTCGTTGAGGATCTCGACCGCGAGACGATACCCGCGCGCGACTTCGATCCCCTCCGCGCTGTGCCGGCCGGTCTCGGCCATGGCCGCCGCCAGCGTGATCGGCGCCCCGTCGTCCGACGGTGGCCCCGTGGGATCCTCCGGGTCGTCCACGCACCCGGCCGCCGCCACGAGCAGGGCCGCAAGAACGCTCCGGACCGGGAGGGTCCGGGCCGCTCGACTCATATGATTCTGATTCATCGATATAACTCCGTTATCGTAAATCCACTTCGTCGCCGCCCGGGGTGACGATTCCCGCGACGAGCGCGGGCTCCGGCCCCTCGTCCACTTCGAGCGCCAGGTCCAGCGACTCGAGGGTGGATCGTACCGCGGCGGGGTCCGGGTGTTCGGCCCGGAACGAGATCAGCCGCCCGCCCGCCGGCGTGGCGCGGGCCGGGTGCGGCGTCGTTCCCCAGTCGATGAAGAAAGGTACGAGACCATCGTGGAGAACGGTCGTGAAGGCCGTGATTTCCCAACTCAGTTCGGTGCCGTCCGGCCGGAGCCGGGAGCCGGGCCGTACGGGTCCGAGCGGCACGCCGCGGCTCGACGCACGCGCGACGAGCGCCTCGAGGTCGGTCCCGCGGGCCGCCCACGTGACGAGGCGGGGTTCGGCGAGTTCCTCGATCCCGAACGGAAGCGGCTCGTCCCGGGGAGGTGCTTCGGGATCCGGACCGAGAATCTCCAGATAGACGTCGCCCCCGAGCGAGAGGAGGTGATTCGCGGTGCCGAGGTTCGCGTGGCGCCCGCCGAACGCGGCCTCGACGCCGAGCCGGTCGGCGACCCACGCCACCCCTTTCTCGAGGTCGGCGGTCCCCAGGAGCAGATGGTCGAGATTCGCCGGCACGGACGGGACGCCCGGTCGGCGCTGCGGCGGTGTCGGCGGGAGCATGGCCACTTCCGTCAGCCTCCTTCGTCTTCGAGTTCGACGCCGAGTCCATCGGCGATCCGGTTCACGAACGCATAGTAGGCGGTGACCGCGCAGATATCGTGGATCGCGCGATCATCGAAGCCGTGCGCCTTCAGCTCGTCGACCGCGGCTGCGTGCTCCGCGCCGGGCGCGAGCGTCAGCCGCGCGGCATAGTCGAGCATCGCCCGGTCGGCCTCGTCCAGTTCGGCCGTCGCGTGGTCCGTCGCGAGGGCGGCGATGAGGCGTTCGTTCTCCTCATCGGAAGCGCTGGCGTCGGCGACCTCGAGCAGGCGACGGAGACCCTCTCCGTGATGGACAATTCAGTAGCGGCAGGCGTTGAGCCCGGACACGACGACCGCGATCATCTCCCTCTGAATCCGGGAAAGGGGACCCGGGCCGTACATGAGTTCGCGGTAGAGATCGTAGTGGAGCCGGATGACGCGGTTGTGGACGCCGTGAATGCGGATGATGTTGTCGTCGTCCGCGACGCGGTCCTCCTCGGGGATCCCCGCCGGATCCGGGTAGTCGATGAAGGCCACGGTCAGCGCCCGTCCGAGCCGGGGTCGCCGTCGGCCGCCTGGATGCGGGCGACTTCCTCCACATCCTTGTCGCCCCGCCCGCTGAGACAGATGACGACGCGGCTCCCCTCCCAGCGCGCGGCCTCCCGCCGCAGCCCCGCCAGCGCGTGGGCGCTCTCGAGCGCGGGGATCAGCCCCTCGAGCCGGCAGAGGTCCCGGAAGGCGGCGAGGGCCTCCTCGTCCGTCACCGACTCGTAGCGGACCTGTCCCGTCTCCTTGAGCCACGAGTGTTCCGGGCCGACGCCGGGATAGTCGAGTCCGGCGGACACGGAATGGGCGGGAATCACCTGGCCGTCCTCGTCCTGGAGCAGGTAGCTGTAGTTGCCGTGAAGCACCCCGGGCTCGCCGGCCGTGAGCGAGGCGGAGTGTCGGCCGGTCTCCACGCCGTGCCCCGCCGCCTCCACGCCGACGAGGGCGACGCGCGCCTCCGCCGGCACCTCGCGGTTGCGCTCGATGAAGGGGGTGAAGATGCCGATCGCGTTGGAGCCGCCGCCGACGCAGGCGAAGACGGCGTCCGGCTGCACGCCCCATCCCACGAGTTGCCGAACCGTCTCGTCGCCGATGACGCGCTGAAAGTCGCGGACGAGTTCCGGATAGGGCGCGGGGCCCACGACGGAGCCGATGATGTAATGCGTCGTGTCCACGTTCGTGACCCAGTCGCGGATCGCCTCGTTCGTCGCGTCCTTGAGCGTCCGGCTCCCGCTCGAGACCGGGATGACCTCGGCCCCCAGCATCTCCATGCGCTCGACGTTGAGCGCCTGCCGGCGCATGTCCTCCTCGCCCATGTAGACGGCGCACTCGAAGTCGAGCGCCGCGCAGGCGGTGGCCGTCGCCACGCCGTGCTGGCCCGCGCCGGTCTCCGCGATGATGCGGGCCTTGTTCATGCGCTTCGCGAGCAGCGCCTGGCCGATCGTGTTGTTGATCTTGTGGGCGCCCGTGTGGTTGAGGTCCTCGCGCTTCAGCCACAGCTCGAGCCCGAGATCCGCCCCCAGGCGCGGCGCCCGGTAGAGCGGCGTCGGCCGTCCCACGTAGTGCGCGAGGCTGGCCTCGAGGGCCTCCCGGAAGGCAGGGTCGTCGCGGGCCTCGGCCCAGGCCGCGGTGAGTTCGTCGAGCGCCGGGATCAGCGTCTCGGGCACGAACTGCCCGCCGAAGTCGCCGAACCAGCCGGGGGCCGGGCTGCTCATTTCGCCTCGGCGAGGAATTCGAGGATGAGGTCGATCGACTTCTCCCCCGGGGCCCGCTCGACGCCCGAGGAGACATCGACGATGTCGGGACGCACGTCGCGGATCGCCCGCGCCACGTTCGCCGCCTTCAGCCCGCCCGCGAGCGCGAGCGCACACCCGTTCCGCGCCAGCTCCGACAGCCACTCGTACGGGAAGGCGGTCCCGGTGCCTCCGGGTCCTCGCGGCGAGAACCCCTCGACGATGATCGCATCCGCCGCTTCCCGGTACTCGTCCCACCCCCGGACCAGAGCGTCGCTCGACGTGGGCCGGAGGCCCTTCCACACATCCATCCCCTCCGCCCGCAGGCGATCACAGGCTTCGGGCGGCTCCTCGCCGGCGAGCTGGGCGACGTGGAACCCCGCGACGTCCCGTTTGCGGAGGATCTCCGCCGGTTCCGCGTCGAGGAACACCCCCACGGCGCGCGTGCCGCCCTCGAGCGCCCCCACGACTGCGGCCGCTTCCTCGGCCGTGACCTCCCTCACGCGGCCGGCGAACACGACGCCCACGTAGTCCGCTCCGGCGCGAGACGTCGCGGTCGCGTGCCGCGGCTCCCGGAGACCGCAGATCTTCACTCCGACCCGGCTCATGGGGCTCCGTCTTCGACCGCGGCGTCCGCGCCGACCGACTGCATCCGGCCGCTCCGTGGCCGCCGGGGGTGGCCGACGAGCGCCTCGACCCCCGCCGCCGGATCGCCCGCCATCAGCCAGCCGCCGACCAGAACGGCGTCGGCCCCCGCGGAGCCCGCCGCCGCCGCGTCCTCCGCGGACCGGATCCCGCTCTCCGCCACGGCCACGACATCG
Source organism: Gemmatimonadota bacterium (assembly GCA_022825725.1). Classification (GTDB taxonomy): domain Bacteria; phylum Gemmatimonadota; class Gemmatimonadetes; order Palauibacterales; family Palauibacteraceae; genus Palauibacter. Next base: position 14,267 of record JAJDWE010000077.1, on the reverse strand, counting down.
GCCGGAAGCTCCTCGATCAGGCTCAGCGAGCGCTCGAGGTCCACCTCGAAGGTCGCGAGATCCCGCGCGTTCACGCCGACGATCCGGGCCCCGGCTTCGATCGCCCGCCCCAGCTCCTCCTCGTCGTGCGCCTCCACGAGCGCCCCGAGGCCGAGTTCGGTCGAGAGTTCGAGCAGTTCGCGCAGCCGGGCGTCGCCGAGCGCGCGGACGATGAGCAGGACCGCGTCCGCGCCGGCGGCCCGCGCCTCGTACAGCTGGACGGGATCCAGCGTAAAATCCTTGCGGAGGACGGGGACCCCCACGGCGTCCTTCGCCGACCTCAGATCGTCCAGCGAGCCGCCGAAGTAGCGTTCATCGGTGAGGACCGAAATCGCGGCCGCCCCCCCGGCGGCGTACACGCTCGCCACGCCCGCCGCCTGGGCGTACGGGTTGATGTCGCCGGCGGAAGGTGAGCGGCGCTTGAACTCCGCGACGACGGCGACTTCCCCGGGTCGGCGCAGAGACGCCTCGAAACCACGTGGGGACGCGGCTTCATCGGCCTGCGCGCGAATCGCGCTCCGGAACAGCTGGAGGCGCGCGACCTCTTCACGCTTCGCCGCGAGGATCTCTTCGAGAATCGTGTCGGATGCCATGGGCGCCAAGCTGCGACCGTCCGTATCCTGCCGCAAAAACCCCGGCGGTCGCGCGGGTTCGCGTGGAAGCTTGCGCTTCGGTTCGTGTTCGGGTATCTTCGGTAATCCTTCGGCCCACCGCAACAGTCGCGGCGGGTCACGCAATGCGGAAGCGCGGGCGGAGTGAGAAACGATGGCGCTTACGAAGCGGCAGCGCGAGATGCTCGACTTCATCGAGGGCTTCATACGGTTCCGCGGGTACTCCCCGAGCTTCGAGGAGATCGCGGAGGAGTTCGGCTACCGCTCGCTCGCGACGGTGCACGAACATCTCGGGAACCTGCAGGCGAAGGGATACATCCGGAAGAACTACAACGAAAGTCGATCCGTCGAACTGGTGGAGGGAAAGCTCCAGGTCGCCGCGGTCGAACTGCCGCTGTACGGCAACGTGGCGGCGGGTCAGCCGATAGAGGTCATCGAGGAGCAGGAGACGGTCTCCGTTCCCGAAGACATGATCGCGGGTTCCCTGAGCGAACACTATGTGCTGCGGGTCCGCGGCGATTCGATGATCGACGAACAGATCCGCGACGGCGATTACGTCATCGTCCAGTCGCGGGAGACGGCGCACAACGGCGAAATGGTCATCGCGCTCGTCGATGGCGAGAACGCCACCATGAAGAAGATCTACCTGGAGCACGGCCGGATTCGGCTCCAGCCCGCGAATCCGGCGCTCACGCCGATGTACCTGCACCCATCGCAGGTCACCGTCCAGGGCGTCGTGATCGGAGTCATTCGGCGCTACTGACGCGCGGACGAAGCAACGCTACTGCAGTTGACGGAGGACCGCTCTCGACTCCCCGAGAGTTCCCGTCCCGACGGCCACCCACCTCCCACAAAAACCGTCGGGGCGGAGGTTCCCGTCGTTATGATGTCGGTCGAAACGCCTGCAGGGATTGGACTTGCGCTTCTGCGGCGCCCGAATCGATGGATTGCTCGGCGGCGGCGACGCCAGCCTCCAGGGTGTCCACGGCGCCGGCGACCCAGAAGGCGGCGGCCGCGTTGAGCACGACGGCCGCGCGGCCGGCTCCGGCTTCACGGCCGCCGATGACGCGACGGACTCGTTCCGCGTTCTCCTCCGGTTCGCCTCCCGCCAGATCGGAGGGCGCGAACTCCGGCCAGCCGAAGTCGGACGGGGCGACCTCGAACTCCGAGAGTGTCCCGTCCTCGACACGGAAGACCCGGGTCGGGCCGAGCGGGCTCAGTTCATCCATGCCGGGCTCGCCGTGGACGACGAGCGCGCGCTCGTGGCCGAGTTCGAGGAGGGTGTCGGCGACGAGGCGCTGAAGATCGGGGTGGGCGACGCCGACGACCTGCCGCCGCACCCCCGCCGGATTCGCGAGCGGTCCGAGCAGGTTCATGATCGTCGTCACGCCGAGCGCGGCGCGGACCGGGCCGACGTGCCGCATCGCCGGGTGGTGGGCCGGCGCGAACATGAACACGAACCCGGCCTCCTCGAACATCCGCCTCTCGTCTTCGGGAGGAAGCTCGATGGGGACGCCGAGGATCTCGAGCACGTCGGCGCTGCCGCACTTCGAGGTGAACGAGCGGTTTCCGTGCTTCGCGATGCGGACGCCGCCCGCCGCGGCGACGATGGCGGCGGCGGTCGAGATGTTGAAGGTCGTCAGGGTGCCGCCGCCGGTCCCGCAGGTGTCGATGATGCGGTCGTCGTCCAGGACAAGCGGGACCATGGCCTTCCGCAGCGCCCGGACGCCGCCGGCGACCTCGGCGGGCGTCGCGCCGCGCATCCGGAGCGCCGCAAGGAGCGCGGCCATCTCCGCCTGCGTGGCCTCGCCGCTCATGAAGCGGTCGAACGTGGCTTCGGCGCTGGCGGCATCCAGGGTCTCTCCGGAGAGAACGCGCCGGATCGTGTTCGTCACCTCGATTCCTCCTGGTTTCCCCTCATCGGCCGGAAGTCGCTAATCTTCGCGCATGTCGGATTCCACGGCCCCGCCGGCCCGTTTCCGGGCCACGATCGAGTACGATGGGACCTCGTTCCACGGATCCCAACTACAGCCCGGGGTGCGCACCGTCCAGCGCGAGGTGGAGGAGGCGCTCGGGAAACTCTTCGACCGGCCCGTCCGAATCGACCTCGCCGGCCGCACCGACGCCGGGGTCCACGCGACAGCGCAGGAGATCGCGTTCGGCCCGCCCCGCACCTGGAGTCCGGAGGAACTGGCCCGGGCCCTCGGGGCCAACCTTCCCGACGATGTCGCCGTCCGGAAGGTGAGTCACGCCGCGCATGATTTTCATCCGCGCTTCGACGCCGAGCGGCGGCGTTACCGATACGTGATCGCGGGAGGGGGCCGGAGGCGGCCGTTCCTGCGCGACCACGCCTGGATCCCGAAGTGGCCGCTCGACCGCGACGCGCTCGCCCGGCTGGCGGCGGCCATCCCGGGGGAACGGTCGTTCGAACGGTTCGCCCGCGCCGGGCAACCCGAGCGGGGGACGCGCTGCCGGGTCGCGAGCGCCGACTGGCGCTTCGACCATCCCCCCTTCGTCTTCTTCGAGATCGTCGCCGACCGCTTCCTCCACCACATGGTGCGCTACCTGGTGGGGACTTCCGTGGAGATCGCCGCGGGGCGCCGCCCGTTCGAGGATTTCGAGCGGCTGCTGGCGGGAGAAGCCGCCTCGAGACCGGTCTTCCCCGCCCCGCCCGGCGGGCTCTACCTGACGGGCGTGCGCTACGGCGGCGAGTGGAACTCCGGCCCGGGGATCCCCTGGCTCCCGGCCGACGGGCATCGAGGGTGAACCCTCGGGGGTCGTTTGGCGTACAGTTATCGTGAGGATCTCATGAGCGAACCGAGGTGGCGGAGTCGATGAACGAGGGAAACCGGGTCAGGAGAATACTGGCGTCGGCCGCGCGCGTGCTCGTCGCGGGCGTCGTCCTGATCTTTGCCGGCCTCGGCGTGGGGGCGGTCGTCACCACGCTGGGGAACGCGCCTCCGCGGGCGGAGGAGAGCCAGCCGGCCGACAACCCGTTCGCCCGCACCTCCCTGGCGGACCCCGTGCGCCGGACCGCTCCCCAGTCGGCGGCCGAGATCTCGGGGGCGCGCCGGACGCCCACGGTCATCGCTGCGGTCCGGGTGCTCCCCTCCGTCGTGAGCCTTCGGACGGAGCGGACGGTCCAGTCGCAGGACATGTTCGACCGCTTCTTCAACCGCCGCGGCCGTTCCCGCGTCGAGGCCGGCCTGGGTTCCGGGTTCGCCATCGACGACGCGGGCACGATCATCACGAACGCGCACGTCGTGAGCGGGGCGGACCGCATCGAGGTGGTGGACCGCGACGGACAGCGGTTCGAGGCCGAGGTGGTCGGCGTCGACGAACTCACCGACCTCGCCGTCGTGCGCGTCCCTCCCAACCGGGTGCCCGCGGCGCCGCTGGGCACGTCCTCGCATCTCCTCATCGGGGAGCCCGCGGTGGCGCTGGGGAATCCGTCGGGCTACGCCCTGCGCAACACCGAGGCGACCGTCACCTCGGGCGTCGTCAGCGGCGTGGGGCGCGACATCCAGGCGCCCGGCGGCCAGGAGGTGCTCTACGCCGACATGATCCAGACCGACGCGTCGATCAACCCGGGCAACTCGGGCGGGCCGCTGGCGAACGCGGACGGCGACGTCATCGGCGTGAACAGTTCGATCTTCTCGCGCTCCGGGGGATCGGAGGGGATGGGTTTCGCGATCCCCATCGACCGGGCGCTCGTCGTGGCCTCGGAACTCCTCCAGTTCGGGCGCGTGCGCCGGCCCTGGGCGGGACTGCAGGTGCTCACCGACCGGCCCGACCCCGAGTCCGTCTTCGGCCGGCCGCTCGTCGTCGAGGTTCTGGACGGGACGCCGGCGGCCGACGCGGGACTGCGGGCGGGGGACGAGATCGTGACGCTCAACGGGCGCGTCATCAACCACGATCTCGACTGGCAGGTGGGACTCGTGGACGCCGGCGTGGGATCGACGGTGGACGTGACCTTCCAGCGGGGGGGAAGCGAACTCCAGGCGCGGTTCCGGCTGGACGAGGTGCCCACGGGGCGGGCCGAGCGGATCGAGGTGCTCGCGGGGCTCCGGCTGATCACGGTCACGCAGCAGATACAGCAGGAACTCAACCTTCGGGTCGACTCCGGCGCGCTCATCGCCTCCGTCGGCGAGGAGGCCCGCGGGACGCGGCTCCGCGAAGGCGACGTCATCCTCAGCATCAACCGCAACGAGGTGCGCTCCGCCGAGGATGCGGGCGAACTCTTCGAGTACTACGCGCGGTCCCGCGAGGGTTCGGTGCAACTCTACATCGCGCGCGGAACGGAGATCGGATACCTCCAGCCCTTCCGCGTCCGCTGACGACCGTCCCGGGACTTTTGCGCGAGGCGTCGAGAGGCTAGACTGCGACCTTACGGCGACCGAGGTCGCCCCGGGTGGGCCGCTGGATCCGGACTACGCGCCTGATGGCGGAACGTCACTACCCACATCCTCTCATCGACCGCTACGCCTCGAGCGAGATGGCGGCGATCTTCTCCCCTCGCATGCAGGCGCTCGTCTGGCGCGACCTGTGGATTGCGCTCGCCGAGGAGGAACGCGCGCTCGGCGTCGAGATTCCCAACGACGCCATCGTCGCGATGCACGCGGCGCGCGAGCAGATCGACCTCGACCGGATTGCCGTCATCGAGCGCGACCTCCGCCATGACGTGATGGCGCACGTCCATCACTTCGGCGAGGTCGCCCCGGAGGCCCGGAAGTACATCCACCTCGGCGCGACGAGCGCCTTCGTGGGCGACAACCACGGCCTCATCCAGCACCAGCAGGGTCTCGACATCGTGCGCGACCGGCTGCTGGGGACGATCGAGGACCTCGCGGCCTTCGCCCGCGAACAGGCCGCCGAGCCGACGCTCGGCTACACGCACCTCCAGCCGGCCCAGCCGACGACGATCGGCAAGCGCGCCTGCCTCTGGCTCCAGGACCTCCTCTTCGACCTCGAGCAGATCGAGGCCGTCCGGGCGGAACTCCGCTTCCGGGGCGCCCGGGGCACGACGGGGACGGAGGCGACGTTCCTCGAACTGTTCGACGGGGACGGCGGGAAAGTGGACCGGCTCAACGAGCGGCTCGCGGCGCGCTTCGGCTTCGCCGGCACGTACGATGTGATCGGCCAGACGTACCCGCGGAAGGTCGACCACCGGGCGCTCGCGGCGCTCGCCGGCATCGGCGCCTCGACGGCCCGGTTCGGGCACGACATCCGGATCCTGCAGGCGTTCGGCGAGATCGAGGAGCCGTTCGGGAAGCACCAGATCGGCTCCTCCGCGATGCCGTACAAGCGCAACCCCATGCGGAGCGAGCGGATCTGCGCGCTGGCGCGGCACCTCTGCACGCTGGAACTCGACGCGTCGTGGACCGCCTCCGTGCAGTGGTTCGAGCGCACGCTCGACGATTCCGCGAACCGCCGCATCTCGCTCCCCGAAGGCTACCTGTCCGCGGACGCGCTCCTCATCCTCGCGCGCAACGTGAGCGCGGGGCTCGTCGTCCACCCGGCCGTCGTCGCGCGCCGGCTGGGCCGGGCCCTCCCCTTCATGGTCACCGAGGAGATCCTCATCGCGGGCGTGCGGGGGGGCGGCGACCGGCAGGACCTGCACGAACGGGTGCGGGGGCACGCGCTCGCCGCGCGCGAACGTCTCGACGATGGCGCGGAGGACAACGACTTCTTCACGCGCATCGCCGCCGATGGCGCTTTCGGTCTCGGCATGGAGGAACTCCGCGCGCTCGCCGACCCGCACCGGCTCGTCGGCCGCTCCGCCCGCCAGGTGGAGCGCTTCCTGACCGCAAGGATCGACCCGCTGTTCGCGGACGCGGACGCGCCGCGGCCCGCCGAGGAGGTCCGCGTATGATGCCGCGCTCCCGCGGGAACGCGACCGGACCCGGACCCGAACCCGTGATCCCCGAAAGGACACTCGAAAGGACACCATGACACAGACCACGCTCGGCGCGAACGCGCCGGCCGCGCTCCACGAGATCGACCTGCCGCTGCCGCTTCTCCGCAAGGGGAAGGTGCGCTCGATGTACGACCTCGACGACCGGATCCTGATGGTCGCCAGCGACCGCATCAGCGCCTTCGACTGCGTGATCCCGAACCCGATCCCCCACAAGGGGGCCGTCCTCACCCAGCTCTCCGCCTTCTGGTTCGACCGGACGACGGACATCGTGAACAACCACCGCGTCGCCAGCGCCCCCGCGGCCATCGCCGAGGCGGCCCCGGAACTCGCCGGCATCGCCGACAGCCTGGGACACCGCGCCATGCTGGTCGAGAAGGCGCAGCCCCTGCCCGTCGAGTGCATCGTGCGCGGCTTCATCTCCGGCTCCGCCTGGAAGGAGTACAGCCGCCACGGGACGCTCGCCGGCGAGCCTCTTCCGGAGGGCCTGCGGGAGTCGGAGGAATACCCGGAGCCGATCTTCTCGCCCTCGACGAAGGCCGAGCAGGGGCTTCACGACGAGAACATCACCTTCGCGCAGATGTGCGACATCGTGGGGACGGAACTCGCGACGGAGCTGCGCGACATCAGCCTCGCGCTCTACGCCGCGGGCCGCGACACGCTCCGCGAGCGCGGCATCATCCTCGCCGACACGAAGTACGAGTTCGGGCGCGGGGCGGACGGGGGAATCATCCTCATCGACGAGGTGATGACCCCCGATTCCTCCCGCTTCTGGCCCGCCGATTCGTACCGGATCGGGGGTGACCAGCCTTCGCTCGACAAGCAGCCGGTGCGCGACCATCTGCAGGAGATCGTGGGGCGCGGCGAGTGGGACAAGACGCCGCCGGCGCCGGCGCTCCCGGAGGAAGTCATCCGCACGACCTCGGAGCGCTACCTCGAGGCCTTCCGGCGCATCGCGGGCCACGAACTCTACGAGGCGCCCGCATGAGCCGGGTCTGGTCCGTGGATGTCCGGGTCACGCCGCGCGAGGGGATCCTCGATCCGGCGGGGGAGACGATCCGGCGTGCGCTCGGGAACCTGGGGTACGAGGGCGTCCACTCCGTGCGCGCCGGGCGGCTGATCCGTCTCGAGGTCGAAGCCGACGGGCCGGAGGCCGCCGTCGCCTCCACGGAGAAGATGTGCGAGCAACTGATCGCCAACCCGATCATCGAAGACTACGTCGTCCGCGTGCGGGAGGGGTGAAGCCGTGCGCGCGGGAGGGGTGAACGGATGGAGGTGGGGATGAAGGTAGGGATCGTGCGGTTCCCGGGCTCGAACTGCGATGCGGACGTGTACCGGGCGGTGACGGACGGGCTGGGAGAGCGCGCCACCTACCTGTGGCACAAGTCGACGGACCTCGAGGGCGTGGACGTCGTCGTGCTGCCGGGCGGGTTCTCCTACGGAGACTACTTGAGGGCGGGGGCGATCGCCCGCTTCAGCCCGATCATGGGCGAAGTGATCGACTTCGCGCGCGCCGGCGGGCTCACGCTCGGGATCTGCAACGGATTCCAGGTGCTGTGCGAGGCGCACCTCCTGCCGGGGGCCCTCGTCCGGAACCGGAACCTCCGCTTCCGCTGTCACGACGTCGGGCTCCGCGTGGAGAACGCGGGGACGCCGTTCACGTCGGCCTACGGCGAGGGGGACCTGCTCCACATCCCGATCGCGCACGGCGAGGGGCAGTTCGTCGCGGAAGCCTCGACGCTCGACGAAATCGAGGCGGAGAACCGGGTCGTGTTCCGCTACGTCGACCGGCGCGGGCAGGCGACGGACGCCGCGAACCCCAACGGCTCGGCGCGCAACATCGCCGGGATCGTGAACGCGGAGGGGAACATCCTGGGGCTCATGCCGCACCCGGAACGTCACTCGCTCTCCGTCCTCGGCAACACGGACGGACTCGCGGTGTTCCAGTCGCTGCTCGCCGCCGTGTCCCGGGGGAGGGACCACCCGGGCGACCGCCGAACCGACGCTGCGCCGCCCGAAGCCCCGGAATTCGCGGCCGGCGCGGTGGCGGGGGCGGGGGTGTCGTCATGACCCGCACCTCGCTCGAACGCGTGGAGGCCCGGCCGGGCGATCCCGTGATGAGCGCCGCGCTCGTGGCGGAGCACGGGCTGAGTCCAGCGGAGTGGGAACAGATCCTCGGTTTCATGGGGCGGGAGCCCACCTTCACCGAACTCGGCGTGTTCAGCGCCATGTGGTCGGAGCACTGCGGGTACAAGAACTCGCGGCCCCTGCTCCGCACGCTGCCCACGGAGAGCGCCGCCGTCGTCCAGGGTCCGGGGGAGAACGCCGGCGTCATCGACGTGGGCGGCGGCTGGGGCGTCGCGTTCAAGATAGAGTCCCACAACCATCCCTCGGCCGTCGAACCCTACCAGGGCGCGGCGACGGGGTCGGGCGGGATCCTGCGCGACGTGTTCACGATGGGGGCGCGGCCCATCGCCATCTTCGACAGCCTCCACTTCGGATCGCTCGACTCGCCGCAGTCGCGCTATCTCTTCGACGGGGTCGTGCGCGGGGTCGGAGACTACGGCAACTGCGTCGGGGTCCCCACGGTGGGGGGCGAGGCGATCTTCGACCCGGCCTACGAGCGGAACCCGCTCATCAACGTGATGTGCATCGGCGTCCTCCCGCTCGAGCGCCTCATCCGGGGCGAGGCGGAGGGCGTCGGCAATCCGGTGATGGCGGTCGGCGCCCGCACGGGACGGGACGGGATCCACGGGGCGACCTTCGCGTCGGAGGAACTCGACGAGGAGGCGGTCGACAGCCGGCCGCAGGTGCAGGTGGGCGATCCGTTCACCGAGAAGCTGCTCCTCGAAGCGAGTCTCGAACTCATCGAGCGGGACCTCCTCGTCGGGATCCAGGACATGGGAGCGGCGGGGCTGACCTCGAGCGGGACGGAGATGGCGGCGCGCTCGGGCTCCGGGATCGACATCGACGTGGCGTACCTCCCCGTCCGGGAGGAGGGGATGACGCCTTACGAGATGCTCCTCTCGGAGTCGCAGGAGCGGATGCTCCTCGTCGCGAAGCCCGAACACGAGGAAGCCGTGCGCGAGGTGCTGGAGCGCTGGGACCTGCAGGCGGCAACGATCGGGCAGGTCACGGATGACGGGATGTTCCGCGTGCGCGAGGACGGCGTCGTGCGCGTCGAGATCCCGGTGAAGCCGCTGGTGGACGATTGTCCGACGTACGTGCGCGAGGGCGTCATGAGCCCGGCCACGGCCGAGGCGCGCGCGGCGGAGCTGGAGGCGTACGGCTCCTTCGGATCGGACGAGGAAGTGGACACGGCGCTGCGGACGCTGCTCGACTCGCCGTCCATCGCATCGCGGCGCTGGATCCATGAGCAGTACGACACCACGGTGCAGACGAACACGCTCGAGGGACCGGGCTCCGACGCGGCGGTGCTGCGGCTGCCCGCCGAGGGGCGCGCGCTCGCGGCCTCGACGGACGGGAACGGGCGGCACACCTGGCTCGACCCGCGCACCGGGGGCCGGGCGGCGGTCGCCGAGGCGGCGCGCAACGTGGCCTGCTCCGGGGCGCGCCCGCTCGCCGTGACGAACTGCCTGAACTTCGGCAGCCCGCTGCGCCCGGAGGTGTACTTCCAGCTCGCCGGGGCCGTCGAGGGGATGGGAGAGGCGTGCCGCGCGCTCGGGACGCCGGTGACGGGCGGCAACGTGTCGCTCTACAACGAGACGGGCGGCCAGCCGGTCTACCCCACGCCGGTCATCGGCATGCTGGGCGTGATCGAGGATCTCGAACGGCGCGTCCCCTCGGCGTTCCGGCGCGAAGGGGACGAGATCTGGATCGCGGGCACGACCCGCGACGAGATCGGAGGGTCCGAGTATCTCGCCGCCTGCCACGGCCTCGTCGCCGGCCTGCCGCCGGCGCTGGACCTCGACGAGGCGGCGGCCCTCGTCGACTTTCTCGTCGAGGGGGCGGCGGACGGGGCGTTCGCCTCGGCGCACGATGCCTCGGACGGAGGGCTTGCCGTCGCGCTTGCGGAGTGCGCGGTGCGGGCGGAAGGCGGGCCGCTCGGCTGCACGGTCGATCTCGACGCGGCGCCCGCCGGGGCGGACGTCTCGGCCGCGGCGCGCTGGTTCGGCGAGTCGCACTCTCGCGTCGTGCTGACGTGCCGGCCCGGCGAAGGCGAGCGGATCGCCGCGCACGGGCGGCGTCATGGCGTGCCCGTGGCGCGTGTCGGCGTCGTGGGCGGGCCGGACAGCCCGTGCCGGCTGACCGGCGCCGGCCACGCGATCGCCCCGCCGGCCGCCGAGCTGGCGCGGATCTACGAGGAGGCGATCCCGCGCCGCATGAGCGAGGAGGCGGGAATCACGTCATGAGGAGACTCCCGACGACCGGCGCCCAGGGCGCGGGAGGCGAAGCGTTCGAACTGGACAAGCCGCGGGAGGAGTGCGGCATCGTGGCGGTGAGCGGCTCCGACGCCGCCGCCGAACTCGCGTTTCTCTCCATGTACGCGCTCCAGCACCGCGGCCAGGAGTCCGCCGGGATCGTCACGGTCGACGGATCCGGCATGTCGAGGGTCCACAAGGGCATGGGCCTCGTGGCGGACGTCTTCGACGACGACGTGCTCGGCGCCCTCGAGGGGTCGCTCTCCCTCGGACACGTCCGCTATTCGACGGCGGGGGGATCGAGCCTCCGCAACGCGCAGCCGCTCCTCGTGCAGTACGAGGACAAGCCGCTCGCGCTCGCGCACAACGGCAACCTCACGAACGCGAACCAGCTCAAGCGCTCGCTCGCGCGCGACGGATCGATCTTCCAGACGGATGCGGACTCGGAGGTCATCGTCCATCTCATCGCCCGTTCCCGGCACCGCGACCTGGACGGCAAGATCGACGACGCCTTCTCGCAGCTGGTCGGCGCCTTCTCCCTCCTCCTCTGCATCGGCGACACGGTATACGCGACACGCGATGCGCGCGGCTTCCGGCCGATGGTGATGGGCAGGCGGGGCGAGGCCGTCGTCTTCGCCTCCGAAACGTGCGCCCTCGACATCATCGGGGCCGCCTACGTGCGCGACGTGGAACCGGGCGAAGTGCTGAAGGTCCGCGACGGCCACGTGGAATCGCTGCGGCCGCTGCCTCCCGCCGAGCCCAGCGCCTGTCTGTTCGAACTCGTGTACTTCGCGCGGCCCGACTCGCGCGTGTGGGGGTGCAGCGTGGACGAGGCGCGGCGCGCGTTCGGCCGCCAGCTCGCCCGCGAGCACCCGGCGGATGCCGATTGCGTGTTCGCGGTGCCGGACTCGTCGAACTCGGCCGCGCTCGGGTACTCGGAGGTCAGCGGCCTCCCGTTCGAACTCGCGCTCATCCGCAACCACTACGTGGGCCGGACCTTCATCCATCCGACGCAGACGGGGCGCGACTTCAAGGTGCGGGTGAAGTACAACCCCGTGCGCGAACTCGTCGACGGCAAGCGTATCGTCGTCGTCGACGATTCGCTCGTCCGGGGGACGACGAGCAGCGGCCTCGTCCGGCTCCTCCGGGACTCGGGGGCGAGCGAGGTGCATTTCCGGGTCGCGTCCCCGCCGGTGCGTTCCCCCTGCTACTACGGCATCGACATGCCGACGAAGGAGGAACTCATCGGCTCCAGTCACACGGTCGAGGAGATCCGGCAGCACCTGCAAGTCGAGTCGCTCGGCTACCTCAGCATGGAAGGTATGCGCGACGCGGTCGCGGACCACGGTCCCTTCTGCGACGCCTGCTGGACCGGCAACTACGCCGCGCCGCTCGTGGACCTGGACCGGGCGCAGGCGCTGCAGACCGTCTGATGCCGCGCCGTCCCGCCGCCCGCGTCAGATCCGCCCTCTCCGCCCTTTTCTGCGCCGGCATCGCCGCCTTCCCGGCGTGCGCCCCCGCGGACCCGACGGCCTGCGCGCTGATCTTCTCCACGAACGACACGCACGGACGGCTGCTGCCGGCGGCCCAGAGCTGGTCGGACGGACGCCCGGTCGGCGGGTCCGCCGCCCTCGCGGGCTACGTGGCCCGGGAGCGCTCCACGACGCCCGAGTGTCCCCTTTTCGTCGTCTCCGGCGGCGACATCATGCAGGGCACGCCGATCTCGAACTTCACGGACGGGCGCTCGACGATCGAAGCGATGAACGGGATCGGCTACGACGCCGCCGCGATCGGGAACCACGAGTTCGACTGGGGCGTCGACGTCCTCGTGGAGCGCGTGGCCGATGCGGACTTCGCCATGCTCGGCGCGAACATCTACCTCACGGGCACCGACCGGCACCCCGCGTGGGTCCGGCCGTGGACGATCGTCGAGAGGGACGGTGTCCGGGTCGGCTTCGTCGGCGCGACGACGACGTCCACGCCGGTCGTCGCCCGCCCCTCGCTCGTGGCGGATTTCGACTTCCGGCCGATCTCCGATGCGCTCGACCGCTATATCCCGGAGGTGCGGGCGGCCGGCGCGGATTTCGTCGTCGCGGTCATGCACGAAGGCGCCTTCTGCACCGTCGGCGCGGCGGGGACCGCGGCGGACCCCGCGTGCCGGGGCGCGGCCCTGGACGCGCTGGCCGTGACGACGGAGCGCTTCGACTACGCGGTCACGGGGCATACGCACTCGCGCGTGGAGACGGAGATTCGGGGCGTCCCCGTCATCCAGTCGTACTCGAACACGACGGCGTACGGACTCGGACGCATCGACCGGAGCGCCGAAGGGGCCGTGAGCGCGCACCGGCTCGGCGTTCGGCAGGCGTGGGCGGACGAGGTCGTGCCGGACCCGGACGTCGAGCGGCTCGTCGCCTCCTACAGCGCCGAGATCTCGGCCCTCGTCGAACGCGTCGTCGTGGAGCTCCCCGAGGCGCTCTCCGCCCCGCGGGACGGCGACTTCCCGCTTGGCCGCATCGTGGCCGACGCGCAGCGACACGCGAGCGGGGCCGATGTCGCCCTCATGAACAACGGCGGCATCCGCCGCTCCCTGCCCGCGGGGCCGGTCACCTTCGCCGACCTCTTCGAACTCCAGCCCTTCAACAACATGCTCGTCCGCCACACGATGACCGGCACGCAGCTCCTGCGGACGCTCGAACACTCCGCCCGGGAGGGGGATGTCGACCTGCACGCGAGCGGCATCACCGTCCGCTACGACCCGGCGGCGCCCCTCGGCGAGCGGATTCTCGACGTGACGCTCGACGACGGATCGCCGCTCACGCCCGAGGACCGGTACGTCGTCACCGCCAACGATTTCATCTCGGGCGGCGGCGGCGGCTACACCGTCTTCGCCGAAGCCGAAGTCATCGACGCCCTCGAAGTCGCGGACCTGGAGGCGCTCGTCACCTACCTCGAGGCACAGCCGCAACCGCTGCCCATCCCGCGCGCCCCCCGCTGGATCGAGTCCCGCACGCCCTAGCCGGCGGTCCGTCGATCCCGCCCGGTCGGGGCGCCGCCGCACGAAACCAAACGCCGGTCCCTCCGTAGGCCCACCCGTAGGGCCGTCCCCGCTCCGCGGCCGGCAGGGCGGACGGCCGACCGGTTTCAGTCCCGGCGGAGGAGTGCGGGTTCGGATGAAGCGAGGCACGAAGATACTCGGGGGCATGGTCCTGATCGGCGGGCTCGGCGCACCGGTTTCGCGGTCGCGAACACGGGGAACGGCGAAGATGGCGAGACCGGCACCGTCGCCGTGGAGCGCGGCGAGATCGTGGACCGGGCGCTCGC
>JAJDWE010000023.1 GCA_022825725.1 Gemmatimonadota bacterium | reverse complement strand
ATGCGCTCGCGGGTCACGCCGAGGAGCGAGCCGATCTCCTCCAGCGTCATCTCCTCGCCGTCGTCGAGGCCGTAGTAGAGGACGAGGATCTTCCGCTCGCGCTCCGTGAGGTAGCGCTCGAACATCCTCTCCAGGAACTCCTTGCGGGCTTGTTCCTCGACATCCTCATCGATGTCCGCGTCGTCCGTGACCGAAAACGGATCACCGAAGGCTGGTACCTTGGGACCTGACTCGTCGGGCGGCGTGTCGAAGCTCAGTTCCGGGGAGGCGACCCGGCGCAGAGCGCGCACCACCTCCACCGGCTCCTCCATCTCCTCGGCAATCTCCCGGTCGGTTGGCAAACGACCAAGCGTCTCCCTGAGTGTCGACTCGGTGTCGGACAGCTTAGCCAGGTTCGAGTGCTGATTGAGAGGGATTCGAACGGGCCGCGTTTGCTCCGCAAGCGCTTGGAGCACGGTCTGACGGACCCACCATACGCCATACGTGATGAACTTCACGCCCCTCTCGGGATCGAACTTCTTGACGGCCTTGAGCAGGCCTTCGTTCCCGATGCAGACGAGTTCGATCAGGTTGAGCCCCCGGCCCTGGTATTTTTTTACGTATGAGATCACGAACCGCAGATTTGCCGTGACGAGGCGCTCCGCCGCGCTGCGGTCGCCGGCCCGCGCTCTACGGGCGATCTCGCGCTCGATCTGCGGGTTCTCGATGAGCGGAAAGCGCGACATATCCCGTAGCCACAGGAGGTACGGATCAAGCGACGCTAGAGCTCGAGCGTTTCGGAGCCTCATCTCCCATGCAAAATGGAGTTCATCGACGCGGCGGATGCGATTTGTGCGTGTGAGCCTCTCCAGTGAGAGCCCCGCGAGCGTCTCGACGTCTGCAACTCGCGGACCCGTCGTGCGAATACCCATGACGACGGGGTGTTCGAGCACATCCCGGCTTGCGTCTCTCTTGTGGAGGCGACGACGGATGACCGCGATCGCCAGCAACGGTACGTCGCTCACAAGACGACGGTAGCGATACAGCACGATTACGGGCACTGCGAAGATTCGGTTGACCGTGCGGGTCATGTGTAGCAGACCCCAATCCGAGTAATCCGCTGGCGTCAGCTCGACCGCAAGAAAGAGCATTGACTCCCAGCGGCCCGCCCGTGCAATTCCGTGTGACACCCCGTCTCTGATGGGCATTTCGTCGACCGTGAAGTTGAATAAGGCGGACACGCTTGACCAAGATGTGAAGAGCAAGCGCTGTTTCTCGGTCAGATCCTCGCCCAAATTCAGGAGCGTGGCCGCGCTGTCCAACTGAGGTACACGGTCGCTACGGTATCCCAGGACATCGAGCAGCTCTGTCACACCCTGTCGCAGCGATACCCGACCGACTGCGTTTAGGGTTCTGCGAATCCTCGGTTCAAGATCGCTTTTGGGCGTAGATGCCAAGATAGTTGTTCGCTCCCGCCAATAATCTGGGCGGCCTGCAACGGGACCGCGTCGCTCAACTCACCTCCGGCAGTCGATGGCACTGCGGTCGGCTTCGTAGATAGCGCCGCAGCCAGCCTCTGGAAAGCCCCGTTTGAACCGTTCCACCATCCCTTCCACGCGCGGTTGAGGACGCGATGACGGTGACGCGCATCATTGGTTCCGGGTTGGATCGAACGCGAGCGCGGAGCTATGATGTGCGAACCATGCAACTTACCGAAGGGACCTGGCGGGACGCGCAGCGGATGCCCGACGACGGCAACCGCTACGAGGCGATCAACGGGATCCTTTACGTGACCGCCGCCCCCAAGTGGCGTCATCAGGTCGTCAGCAAGCGGCTCTTGATGAGGCTGTCCGAGTTGTTGGAGGATCCCGGACACGGCGAGGTGGTGGCCGCTCCCGGGGTCGAGTTTCCGGCCACCGGCGAGGGAGTGCAGCCGGACATCCTCTTCGTTTCCAACGAGCGGCGCCACATCGTCGAGGAGGCGGGACTCGTGGGTGCACCGGACCTCGTCATCGAGGTGCTCTCGCCCTCCACCGCCGAGCGCGACCGCGGCGCAAAACGGCGGCTCTACGAGCGCCAAGGGGTGCGCGAGTACTGGATCGTGGACCCCGCCGAGAATCAGGTCGACGTGTACCGGTTCGGCCCCGGAACCGGGGCGGGACCGACGTTGCGCCTCGGGCCCGAGCGCTTCGGCCGCCGGCTCCCCGTTCGCCTCGGCGACACGCAAGTCGGCGTGATCGACCTTTCCGGCATCTTCGCCCCCGTATTCGGCGACGCCCCCCGCTGATCGACCACGCCCGGGTCGGACGGCCGGAGACCCGGCTACTTCGCGACGGTCACCAGATCGTCTCGTAGCGGGCGGGGGCGAGGTTCCAGGTTTCACCGTAGACGTGGAGGCGGTTCGTCGGTCCGGCGGGGCCCACCAGCGGTGCGCCGGCGTGGGTCCATGAGAGGAGGCTGCCGCGCAGGTTGAGGACGGGCCGGCCCTCCTCGTTCTGGCGCTTCGCGTACTCCGAACTCCGGTGCCCGATCGTGCAGTAGGCCACGACGGTCAGCTCCGCGTACCGGTCCGGGTCCCGCTCGAACTCCTCGGAGGTGATGGAGCCGGGAATCCACGAGACTTCGCGCTCGCGGGGCGCCCGGGCGTCGACGAGCAAGACGCTTCCGGTCTCGAGCAGCCGCCCCACCTCTTCCACGGTGACGGCTTCCACCTCGGGAAAGCGCCGCTCGACCTCCTCCACCATCTCTTCCACGCGCGCGAGCTTCTCCTCATCCGTCATCGCCGCCTGACCGACGCAACCGGCGACGGTAACGAGTATGAGGGCCGGAGCCATCAGCCCACGGGCTGCGAGAACCAGAGCTGCCTTCTGTCGTTCCATCATCGTTCTCCCGGAAGCCTCCCCGACCGCCTGTTCAGGCGGCGCGGGCGGTTGCGATCCCCTCGGCCAGCGCGTCGACGAGCCGGGGGATCGCATGCGCCGGCGTGGCGCAAAGCGCGATCCGCACCGCGCCATCCATCGGGACCACGTACACCCCGGCCTCGCGCATGGTTGCGGCCGTCACCTCCGCGTCCGGCGTGAACACCGAGACGAAGAAGCCACCCTCGTAACGGGGGTAGGTCAGCCCCGCGCCCCCCGCAAGCTCGTTGAAGACCCCGACCCGCTCGTTGAGAAGACGAATCATCCCCGCGCGCTCCTCGTCCGTGCGCCGCCGCAGCTCCGGATCCGTGAGGAGTTCGGTGGCGCCGAGCAGTCCGAGGTGGTTGCAGTTCGACCACGTGGCCCGGCACGAGAACCCGAGCGCGTTCGAGATCCGCTGCCGCTCCTCCGCCTCCCGGTGGAGCGCCACGAGCGCCCCCACGCGCGCGCCGTAGAGGGCAAACGACTTCGACACCGTCCAGCCCACGAGAATCGTCGCGGACTCCATCATCCGCGGGATGTGGCCGATCCAGCGGTTCGACCCCTCGTCCCCGAACTTCGCGTACGCGTGGTCGAGGAGGAACGCGACGGGACCCCGCCGGCCGACTTCACGCACGATCTCCGCCACCGCCTCCCACTCCGCCTCGTCGAGCGAATACCCCGTGGGGTTGTTGCACGGGAAGTTGAAGAGGACGAGCGACCGCCCCTGCCGCTCGATCTGGCCCTCGAGCGCGGCCCGGAACGCCTCGACGTCGAGGCGGATCCCGGCATCGAACATGTTGAAGGTCTCGACCGCGCGGCCCGAATGGGTCGAGATCGTGTGGTACGGACCCCAGTAGTAGCTGGGCGTGAGCGCCGCCTGCCCGGGCTCGAGGAAGTTCAGGATCGCGTGGTGGATCGCCCCGGTGCTCCCCGGCGTGGCGACGGCGACCGCCTGCTCGGCCAGACCGCCCTCGCCGCAGAGGTCCGCGATCACCGCGGCCAGGTACGGAGGGTCTCCGGAGATCGGCGCATAGCCGGCGGCGCGTGCGTGCGGCACGCGCCCCAGCGCCTCGGCGGCCGCGGGCATCACCGCGAGGCTCCCGTCGTCGTTCATCAGTGCCCCGAGCGTCGAGTTCAGGATCGACTCGCCCGCCGCGGCCCGCCGCACGGCCTCACCGTGCAGGGCGAAGATCGGGTCGTTCCCCTCGCGCGCCGCCGCCTCGGGAATGAGGCTGCCGGAAGGACCGGAAAGAGTGGTCATCGCCGTCGTCATCGTCCGCTACCGGACCTTGTTCGAGAAGTTGCCGTGGACGCTGTACCGGGCGATGGCGCCGTCCTCACGGTGGAAGATGTACGCCTCTCCCGGCTCGCCGTCGTCCCGCATGCGCCGGAAAGTATCGCCGTCCTCGTGCCGCAGCTTCGTCATCGCTTCGAGCGGATCGTTCGTCGGGACGCCGAGGACCGCGAGACCATCGTCCCACCGGAGGATGACCGACTCTCCCCACGTGGACTGGTAGAGTCCCTCGTACTCCGCCAGGGAGGCCGGGCGCGGGGTCCCACCGCCCGGATCGCTCTGGATCTCCTCGAAGGCCGCGCCGAGCGTCGCCATCATCTTCGTCCACACGTCGGTGGGATTGGCCTGGGCGTTCATCATCACCGTGCCCGCCAGCTTCTTCGCCGGAAGGATCTGGAAGGTCGAGCGGAAGCCCGGACAGCTCCCGCCGTGGCCCACCGTGCGTTCCCCATCGCGGCGCGAGACCGCGAACCCGAGCCCCCACATCGTGTCGAAGTCCGGGTCGACCCAGTGTACGCGGTGCATCTCCCTCAGCGTGTTCGCGTCGAGGATCTCCGTCCCTCCGTTCTCCAGCAGCCGGAACTGCCACGACGCGAGGCGCGCGAGATCCTCCACGGTGGAGGCGAACCCCGCCGCGGACGCCATCCCCAGCGCCTGGAAGAAGGGGGCCTCGGCCCGGCCGCCGTCCCGCTCGAGCCGCGAATATCCGGTGGCGTAGCGGCCGCCCCGGTGCTCGACGGGAATATCGGGGTACGTGTCCGACATCCCCAGCGGCTCCAGGATCCGGCTCCGGATGTACTCGTCATACGCCATCCCCGAAGCCTGCTCGATCAACTGCCCCGCCAGCGCCATGCCGAGGTTGGAGTACTGGAAGTAGCGGCGGCCGGGATACAGCGTCTCCTGCTCCGAGAGCCCCTCGATGATCTCGTCCACTGTCGGGAACGGGTGATCGGGACCGGTCCAGTAGGGGTGCGCCGACTCCCGCGGGAGTCCCGAGGAGTGGGTGAGGATCCCCTCCACGCTCACGTTCGGGCCGTCGGGGTAGACCTGCTCGAGGTCGTACCACGGAAGGTGCCTGGAGACCGGGTCGTCGAGACCCAGCTTGCCCTCGTCCCGCTGCTGCATCACGCCGATGGAGGTGAAGAGCTTCGAGATCGAGCACACCGAGTACATCGTCGACGGGGTCGCGGGGACCCCGGTCTCGCGGTGCGCGTACCCGTATCCGCGGGCCCAGACGAGGTCCTGATCGTGCACGAGCGCCGCGGAAACGCCGGGAATCTTCTCGTACGCCATCTTCGCGTCGAGCCAGGCCTCGAACAGCGCCACCGCCTGCTCGAAGCGCGGATCGTCGACGGGATCGCCATTCCCCTGGGCGCACCCGGACGCGGGAGCCGCGAGCACGACGGCGACGACGCAGGCGACGGCACGACGCCATGGACGGCCTCGGAATGGACGGGTCATGAGGCGCCTCCTTGAGGGCGGGGTGAGCATCGGGCCTCGGCCTCCGGCGGCGAGGCGTCGTTCAACTCTGGCGCGAACGCCGGGGGCGCGCCACCCTTCGGCATGGCTCTTCCACCTGTCTTCCACCCGCACGAAAGGACCGAGACATGCGGAGACTTGTCCTGGCCGCCGCCCTCACGCTGGGCCTGGCCGGAACGCTCGCCATCGGAGGCGCGGCCCCGGTGAGCGCGCAGGACTCGCAACTGCTCGCCGTGGGCGAGATGGCGCCCGACTTCGCGCTCCCGGGCGCGACGCGGTACGGGGCGCTCGAGGACCCGATCCGCCTCAGCGACTACCGGGGAGAGACCGTCGTCCTCGCCTTCTTCTTCAGAGTCAGGACGCGTGGCTGAACGGTTCAGATGAGAGCGTACCGTGATCAGTACGCAAGTGTTTTCAACGAGGGCCGCAACGTGGTTCTCGTCGGCATCTCGAACGACCCGGTCGACGAACTCGCGTCATGGCTGAAGGACGAGGACTTCCCCTTCCTGTTCGGCAGCGACGCGGACAATGACGGGGGGACGTACGTCGCCTTCGGCGGAGGGTTGAGAGACAGCAACGCGGTGGACAGCCGCGCCGTGATCGTCGTGGGCCCGGACGGCCGCATCGCGGGCGTGATTCCGAGCTTCAATCAGGTGGATCCCGCCGCCTACGACGAACTCGCCGCCATCATCGACGAGGTGACGCCCGAGCCCGCCGACCCGTAGGAGCTAGTCCCCTCCGGCTTGTTGATCGGAGAGGATTCCGGTGACGGCCCCGACGAGATCCTGGTCGGGGCCGACGCCGGTGTAGGCCACCTTTCCTTCCGCGTCGAGGATCACGACGATCGATGTCGTGGTCGCCGAGTAGGCGCGCACCGCTGCGCCATCCGCATCCCACAGGTAGGGGTACTCCGCCCCATGCGCCTCCGCGTGACGTCGCACGCGGCGTAGCGACTGGGCCACGGCCACGGCGACCGCGACGACGTTGACCCGGTCGCCGAAGTCCGCCTGCACCCGGTCGATCTCGGGCTGCAGCCCCTCGCACTGTTCGCACCACGCGGCCCAGAACTCGATGAGCGTGGGCTTGCCGGCGGCGAAGTCGAGGAGTTGGATCTCGTTGCCGTCCAGATCCTGCAGAGAGGCGTTCGGCCCCTGCGTCCCTGTGGCGAGGCTCACTTGCCCCGCGCCCGCCTGCGCGTGGAGCGGACCCGCCGACAGGAGGCCAGCCCCGGCGACCGCGGCCAGCGCGGCGAACATCGCGCGCGCCGCGAACGTGGCGACGTGTCTCGGTTTCGCGTTCACATGAAGTATCCCGCCCGGATGAGGTAGAACTGCGCCATCCCGATCATGATGACGGCTGCGGCCCGTTTCATCCAGATCATCCACATCCCCGACTTCGGCAGCACGGCGAGCGTCCCGGAGAAGAGTCCGACGGCGATGAGCACGGCGGTCATGCCGATCGAGAAGGTGAACAGGTAGACGAACCCCATGAGCCCGGCCTGTTCGGCGACGACCCAGGTGAGGACCACGGCGAAGGCGGGCGCGCCGCACGGGGCGGCCACGATGCCGGAGGTCGCGCCGAGGAGAAACACGGCCCGGTAGGACCCGCCGCCGCGGCTGCTCGCCCACGCCAGGAGCCGCTTCGGCACCGGGACCGGGAAGACGTCGAGCATGAACAGAGAGAAGAAGAGCAGGAGGTTCCCGGTCGCGAACAGCGCCCAGAAGCTCGCCCCGATCGAGCCGAGCACGGTGCCGCTGAGCCCGGCGATGACGCCGAGCAGCGAGTAGAGGAGCGAGAGTCCCAAGGCGTACGTGAGCGTGAGGCCGATGGTGCGCTTTCGCGGCTGACCCTCGCCCGCCGTCCCCGAGATGACCGAGAACGTGATCGGGATCATCGGCCAGATGCACGGGTTCGTGCTCGTGAGGACGCCCGCCCCGAAGAGCGCGCCGAGCGCGAGAAACGGGTTGTCGGAGAGCGCCGGGAGGAGCCCGCCCGCCGGCTCCACCTGCGGCGCCGCGAGGGCGATCACGTCGACGGCGACGGCCCCGATCGTGCCCGCTGCGATGGGGTCGATCACGGGACCAGCGGCTCCGCCGGCGGGCCGCCGAAGACGATCACGCCGTCCTTCACGACGAGATCGATGTTCCGCAAGTCGGCGATGTCCGCCAGCGGATCTCCGTCCACGAGGATCAGGTGTGCGCGCCGCCCCGGCTCCACGGTCCCGAAGTCGTCCTCCTTCCCGAGCCAGCGCGCGCCGTTCGCCGTCGCGGCCCGCAGGATCGCGGCGTTCGGCACGCCGGCCTGCGCGTACGCCTCGAGTTCGTTGAACAGCCCGACGTTGTCCGTGCCCGCGAGGAGCGGGACTCCGGCCTCGACGGCGCGGCGCACGAATTCGCCCATGCGCTCGTACGCCTGCCGGGCGGTGTGGAATTCCGGGAGCGAGAAGCGCGCGCGGTCGCTGTCCTCGATCTCCTGGATGTAGAGCGTGGGGTCGAGTCCCGTCTCCGTCTCCGCCATGAGTTCGAGGAGAGACGTGACCTCGGGGCTCGCCGGATCGATCTCCCGCCAGTCCGCCTGCATGCGGCCGACGGGGTTCCGGCCGCCGTCGAGCGACATGTCCCGGCCGTCGACCTGGATCTCCGCGGGCAGGAAGTCGCGCCACACCCGGATGTGGTTGAACCCGCTGATCCCGGCCTCGATCGCCTGCCGCCAGCTCGTGCGTACGCCGATGTGTCCCGTGACCGGCAACCCCTGGACGCGCGCCTCGGCCACGACGGCGGCGAGCACATCCGGGTCGAGCAGGAAGTACGCCTTGAGCAGATCCACGCCCTGATCCTTGAGCGCGCGGACGAGCGCCGGGGCGGCCGCGGGGTCGTCGATGCTCACGTCGACCAGCGGGTGGTAGCCTGCGGGTCCGTCGATCAGCGGGCCGGCGGTGTACACGTCCGGGCCGGCCAGCACGCCCAGCCGCACCGCGTCCTTGAAGTCCATCGCGTCCTGGATCGCCGAGCCCGGGTCGCGGATCGCGGTGATTCCGGCGGCCAGCAGGTCCGCGCCGGCGAGGGGCTGCCAGTAGTGGTAGTGGTTGTCCATCAGCCCCGGAAGCAGCATGCGGCCGCCACCCTCGATGACCGGCGTGCCCGGCCCCACATCCGGGATCGCCGCGTCTTCGCCGGTTCGTACTTCGGCGATCCGCCCGTCGCGGACGAGCACCGCCGCAACCGCAACCGCCTCGTCGCCCGTGCCGTCGAAGAGGCGGACGTTCGTGATCAGCAGATCGTCGGCGGGATCCCCGGCGACCTCGAACCGGGCCTCGAAGGGGATCGGAGTGAACTCGCCGCTCCCCAGGTCCAGCCGCTGCATCCGCCGCCCCCCGAGGACGAGCAGCCAATCGCCGGAGGGGTGGAACGCGAGCTGCTTCTGGTCGAAGGCGCTCGCCAACAGCTGCTGTTGCCCGGGCTCGGACACCACGAGTTGATCGAGACCGTTGTGCGTCATCACGTGCGCCCGTCGCGTCCCATCCGCGCTCCACGCCACGGCCATCTCCCGCTCCGGCGTGTCCGTGACCTGGTCGAGCGACATCGCCTCCAGGTCGAGTTCGTACAGGTCCGTGCCGTCGAAACGCCCCGTCTCGAGGAGGACCCGGCTCCCGTCCGGCGAGAGGGCGAACGACCACTCGTGCCAGTTCCGCGTGTGCGTGATCTGCTCCGCCTCTCCGCCCGCCAGCGGGATCCGCCACACGTGCGCCTCGTACTGCGAGCGGTCGTCCACGAAGAAAAGCCGGCTTCCGTCCGGATGGAACTGCATGTGCCCGACGGATCCCGGAACGTGGTGCAGGAAGCGGACGCCCCCCGTCGCCATGTTTCGCACGAGGATGTCCGCCCCCTGCCGGGTTCTCGCGGCGTAGGCGAGGAAGCGGCCGTCGGGCGACCAGGCGGGGCGCGTGTCCCACGAGGCGCCGTCCGTGAGCTGGCGCGCCGCGCCCCCCTCGGCGGGAAGGGTCCAGATCTTCCCCAGGATGGAGACGGCGATCGTCGACCCGTCCGGCGAGAAGGCGGGATCCCGGGCCCCGATGTCCACGGTCACGTGCGACTGCGCCTGGAGCACTGCGGCGCTGAGCGCGAAGCCAGCCACCGCCGCGGCGAGTCCGGCCACCCGACCCCTTCGTCCCCCGGTGCCCAGGCCCCTGCTGTTGCTGTTCCGCGTGCTCATCCCCGCAACTCTCCGTTCAGTTCCAGATATCCGTTCAGTTCCAGGTAGACGCGCTGAATCGCACGCGGCTTCTGGCTGTCCCGGAGCGACCATTCCTCGATGGCGCCGAACGTTGCCGCCTCCGCCGCTTCCTCCGCGCTCAGCCCATCGCCGTGGAATCGCGTCGCTTCCTCCACGACCCGCTGCACCGCTTCGCGGAACGACACGAGCCCCGCTTCGAGGATCTCCGGCGACTCCATCACCCCGTGTCCGGGGATGTAGATATCCACGTCCATCTCGAGCGCGCGGTCCAGCATCGCCACCCACTCCGAGGGATACGCGGAACGCATCGCCGGGAAGATGTGCTTCAGGTACGTCTCGCTCATGAACAGCACCTTCCCGTCCGGCACGTACACGACGAGGTCCCCGCCCGTGTGCGCGCGGCCGAGGTGGAGGATATGGATCTCGCGTCCGCCGAGTTCGAGCACCGTATTCTCGCCCACGATCTCCGTCGGGACGATGACCGGCGGCGCGCCCTCGGGCCGGTTCGGGTTCACCGCGCTCTCCTCCAGAATCGCCGCGGAGGTGGGATGCGCGAGGAAGCGAGCCCCCGAGGGGAAGGCGGAGTTGCCGCCCGTGTGGTCCCCGTGGTCCGAGGCGACGACGACGTGCGTGATCGGCCGGTCCGTCATCCCGGCGATCGTGTCGACGAGCCGCTGCGTCTCCTCGGGGTTCTCCTGCCCGTCCGCGACGAGCACCCCGTCCGGCGTGATGACAATGAGGCTCACCGTCGTGATGATCTCGCCCCCCGTCGGGTGGATCTGCTCGTACGCGTACACGTCCTGCGCGACCTCGATCACGCGTGGGTAATCCGCGTCGGTGAACCCGTGCACGTAGGGGTCAGACGTCTCCAGCCCCGCCGCCGCGGCCTGGACCGCGGCTTCCGGGGAGGTCTCGCCGGGCGCACCGCAGGCGGCGAGTAAAGGAAGAGCGAGCCAGGACACCCGATGGGAAGTGCGCCGAACCATGCTTGCCTCCGGGAGGGAGAGAACCTGATCCGAATCTTCTCCCATCGAGGGTGCAACCCGCCAGACCCGGCCGGTCTGGTCCGGGTGGGACGGGATATGCTAGCGTTGGGAGTTGTCGTCGATCTTCCATGCTGCGGAAACGAGGTTTGCCATGAGACAGTCCCGATTGATCCTCCCCCTGATCGCGCTGTTCGCGGTCTCCGCTACGGCTCTGGCCGGACAGCAGCGGAACATGACGCCCGAGGAGCGGGCCCGGATGGCCGCCGAGCGTGAGCGCCAGGTGCAGGAAGAACTCGTATCCGAGCGGCCGATCGAGGCGTTCGACACGGTGTGGATCGAGGAGATGACGTGGATGGAGGTCCGGGACGCGATGGCGGCCGGGAAGACCACCGCGATCATCACGACGGGCGGCATCGAGCAGAACGGCCCGTACCTCGCCACCGGCAAGCACAACTACGTGCTCCAGGGCGCCTGCGAGGGGGTGGCCCGCGAACTCGGGAACGCCCTCTGCGCGCCGATCATCAAGCTCGTGCCCGAGGGCGACATCGACGAGCCGTCCGGGCACATGCGGTATCCGGGGACGATCAGCCTCCGGCAGGAGACGTTCGAGGCGGTACTCGATGACGTGGCGTCGAGCCTCAAGGCGCACGGGTTCGAGCACGTCATCCTCTTCGGCGACAGCGGCGGGAACCAATCGGGCATGGAGGCGGTCGCCGCCCGCCTGAACGAGCGCTGGTACGACGCGCAGGCGCACTTCATTCCCGAGTTCTACCGCTACCGCGATGTCCACGACTGGATGAACACCGAACTCGGCATCTTCGAGACGGACCCCGAAGGGATCCACGACGACTTCGTCATCACCGCGATCATGATGGTCGAGGACCCGACGATGGTGCGCTACGACGAGCGCGTGGCTGCCGGCCGGGCGAGCATCAACGGCGTCCCGATCGCCCCGAAGGAGGAGGCGATCGCCACGGGCAAGAAGCTGCTCGGCTTCCGGGTCGAGGAGACGGTGAAGGCGATCCGGGCCTCGATCGAGGCGAGCATGGCGGAAGCGGGCCGGTGAGACCTGCCCGGATCCTGGCGCCCGCTGCGGTCATCGCGGCGCTGTGTGCCGAGGCGCTGCCGCTCGCCGGTCAGATCCCTCTCGGCAATCCCAGCGGCCGGGGGCAGACGGTGACTCCCGCCTACGAGGGCTGGTATCCAAACGCGGACGGCACGCTGTCGCTCTCGTTCGGCTACTTCAACCGCAACTTCGATGAGACGATCGAGGTCCCCCTGGGGCCGGACAACACGATCGAGCCGGCGGAGTTCCAGGGGGCGCAGCCCACCTCGTTCGCCCCGCGCCGCCACTACGGCGTGTTCGTCGTCCGCGTCCCGGCGGACTTCGGCGAGGGGAAGGTCTACTGGACGCTCAGGATGCGCGGCCAGACGCTCCGGGTCCCGGGCCACGTGCACCGGGATTGGCGGATCGATGCGCTCAAGGGCGAAGCCGGCGACGGGAACACGCCCCCCGTCCTCCGCTTCGGGGCGGGCGAGGAAGGCGCGGGACCGGCCGGCGCCTGGGGAGGTCCCCTTTCGGCCCGGGTCGGAGAACCACTCGACGTGGGCGTCCACGTTCGGGACGACGGCGTGGGGCGGAGCCATTTCGTGGCCGGGAGCCGCGACGGCTCGCCGGTCAGTCTCACGTGGTTCAAGCACCAGGGTCCGGGCGACGCGACGTTCGGCGAGCGAACTGCTCGCGTCCCATCGAGCGGAGCGGAGGTCATCACGCCGGTCACCTTCAGCGAGCCCGGCGAATACATCCTGCGCGTGCGGGCGAACGACGGTTCGGGCGTCTCCGCCGCGGGCCACGCCCAATGCTGCTGGACGAACGGGTTCGTTCGGGTCATCGTCAACCCGTGACGCGCGCCGTCCGATTCAGGGACGTTTTTCCGAGTCAGGCTGAAGGAGCACGACCATGAGACAGACATCGATCTCCCGTAAGCGAGCCGCAATCGCAGCGGCACTCGGCGCGCTGGGCGCCACGGGGCCGGCGCAGGCGCAGGAGAGCGGGCCCGGGGAGGTGACCTTCAACCGGGACGTGGCGCCGATCCTCCAGGCGAACTGCCAGGAGTGTCACCAGGAAGGCTCGATCGCCCCCATGGCGCTCCTCACGTACCGGGACGCCTACCGCTGGGCGACGAGCATCCGCGAGAAGGTCTCGAACCGCATCATGCCGCCCTGGCACCTCGACCCGACGGTCGGGATCCAGGAGTTCAGGAACGACCGCAGCCTGTCGAGTGAGGAGATCGAGACGATCGTCGCGTGGATCGACGGCGGCCGCGCCGAAGGCGATCCCGCGGACCTCCCGCCGCCCGCCGAGTTCCCCGACCCGAACGAATGGCGCCTCAGGGCCGACTTCGGGGAGCCGGACCTGATCATCGCCTCGGAGCCGTACACGCTCGAAGCCGAGACGATGGACAAGTGGTGGCGGCCGACCACGCCGACCGGCGTCACGGAGCCGCGCTGGGTGAAGGCGATCGAGATCAAGCCGGCCGGCAACGACGCGCGCACGATCACGCACCACGTCCTCGCCTTCCTCCAGCAGGACGAGGAGGAGAGCCCCATGAGCGCCGGCATCGTCGAGGCGAGCACGCGGGGCGGCGCGATGGGCGGCCCGGGACTCTTCATGGAGTGGGCTGTGGGCAAGGAGGGCGAGATCTTCCCCGAGGGCGCGGGCAAGGTCATGCTCCCCGGCTCCGAGATCCGCTGGGAGGTCCACCTTCACGCGATGGGCAAGCGGATCGAGGACAGCTACGTCGAACTCGGCGTCTGGTTCTATCCGAAAGGCGAGGAGCCCCGGAACCGCACCCGGCTCATGTTCTACAACGCCACAGGCCGGACGGGCCTCGACATTCCGCCGGGCGAGGTCGCGGTCACGCAGGACTTCCACACGCTGCGCTGGCCCGCGCGACTGGAGAACTTCCAGCCGCACATGCACATGCGCGGCAAGGCGATGTCGCTCGAGGCGATCTATCCGGATGGCCGCAAGGAGTTGATCAACCAGGTCGACAACTTCCAGTGGAACTGGCACATCAACTACATCTACGAGGAAGACGCCGCCCCGCTCCTCCCCGCGGGCACCACGCTCGTCATCACCGCCTGGCACGACAACACCGCCGAGAACCCGAACAACCCCGACCATGAGCAGTGGGTCGACTACGGGGACCGGACCGTGGACGAGATGGCGCACCTGTGGGTCGACGTGACGTACCTCGACCCCGCGGAGTTCGAGGCGCTCGTCGCCGCCCGGGAGGAGGCGCGCCGCGCCGCCCAGGCGCAGACGAACAACTCGAACCACTAGGCGTCAGCCGGAAGCCGGCGCCGAAGGTCCAAGCCGATGGCCATGACCGGTCAAGGCCTGACGCCGATGCTCGTCGTCCGGGACGTGGCGGCGAGTTCAGCCTGGTACGTGGAACTCTTCGGCTTCGTGAGCGGTCGGGGGGGCCATCACTTCGAGCGGCTCCTCGCGCCGGACGGAAGCGTCGAACTCATGCTGCACCACCGCGAGTTCAAGGCCCACCCGGGGATGACGGACCCGCTGGTGGGGACGCCCGGCCGCGGCGTCCTGCTCTACTTCTACACGGAGGATGCACAGGCCCTCTTCGAGCGCGCCCGCGCCATGGGAGCCGACTGCCTCGACGAACCGCACGTGAACCCGAACGCCCGCTCCATCGAGTTCACCCTGCGCGACCCCGACGGCTACCCGATCTCCATCTCCCAGCGACTCCCGCGCACCGACTAACGGCCGGAGTCCACCCTCTCAATAACGCCGGAGCGGGCGGGTCAGCAGCTGAGGCAGTTGTTGTTGTTCTTCGCGCCCATGCCCTCGAGGAGGGCGATCGTCTCGAAGAACGGCTGCACGCGCTGGATCGGGCCGTTCGCCATGTCGACCGTCGTCTGGCCGCTGCGGGCCACGATCAGCGGGTCGGCGCCCTTGCCGACGAGGTACTCGATCAGCTCGTTGTGGCCGCGCGCGGCGGCGTAGTGGAGCGCCCCGAAGCCGTCCGAGTCGCGCGCGTTGACGTCCGCGCCCAGTTCTTCGACAAGGTAAATGGCCGTGGCCATCCATTCATCGGGCCGATGCCGGTGCTGGTTGCCCGTGCGTGAGCGCCCGTAGCCGTAGCCCGCGGCTGCGACGAGCGGCGGGATGCCCGGCCCCCCGACCTCGACGG
The DNA here is from genome assembly GCA_022825725.1 of Gemmatimonadota bacterium. Taxonomy (GTDB): domain Bacteria; phylum Gemmatimonadota; class Gemmatimonadetes; order Palauibacterales; family Palauibacteraceae; genus Palauibacter. The sequence goes on along the minus strand of JAJDWE010000023.1, from coordinate 31,893 downwards.
GCGGGAGTCCGCTGGGATCCTCCTCCTCCTCTTCCTCGCCATCGGCGGGACGACGGAACCGGCGGGAGGGAGCCTTCTTCGTCGGCATGTGGGGATCCGCTCCGGCGGCCACCAGCATCTCCATGGCGGGGATGTCGAGCGCCTTCGCGGCGCGCCAGAAGGGCGTCGCGCCGCTGAAGTTCACGCCGAGCAGGTCGAAGTTGTAGGCGGAGTACCAGATGTGCGTGTTCACGCGGGCGTTCGGATCCGCCCCGGCGGCGAGGAGCATCTCCATCAGCTCCATGTAGTCGAGTTCCTGCTGCCGGAACGCGGTGGGCTGCGGATAGAGCGCCTTGGGCGCCCAGCGGTTGGCGATCGTCGCGTAGAGCGGGGCCACGCCGTCCTCGCTGGCCAGGTTCGGGTCCGCCCCCTGCTCAAGCAGCCAGCCGGCGAGGTCGTAGTGCCCGTTCACGGTGGCGACGACGAGCGGGGTGCTCTCGTCGCCCCCCGTCCGTCCGTCGATGTCTGCGCCCGCCGCGAGGAGGGCCTTGACGGTCTCGAAGTGACCTTCGCGAACCGCGTAGTGGAGCGCGGTCATGCCGCCCTGCTTGCCGACGATGTCGCTGTAGCTCAGCGGCCGCGGCGCAGGTTTCGACTCCTCTTCCGCCTCCGCCGCCGGTTCCTCGGCAGCCTCTTCTTCCTCCGCCGGTTCCGCTTCGGCCTCGGCCTCGGCAGCCTCCTCAGCCTCGGCAGCCTCCTGCGCGGGTTCGGGAGGATCCTCGCCCTGCGCGGCCGCGGATTCCGCCGGCGGAGTCTCCTGGCCGGGATTGGCGCCCGCACCCTGACCCGTCGCGGGGGCCGTGCCGGTCTGGTCCCGGTTCGCCCGGTCGGCGGCCTCGCGCCGCGTCGGTTCCTGACCGGACGGCGTGTCGGTGCGGGTGACTCCGGCCACCACGGTTTCGCCGCGAGCTTCGGCTTCGGCCTTCCGAATCGCGGTGAGGACTTCCCGCCGGCGGCCGCGGGCCTCGCTGTCGGTGCGCGCTTTTTCGACGAAGTCCAGGACACGGGACGCGACCGACACGTCCGCGCCGTGTGCGATCAGCGCCTGCACCGCCTCCAGACGTCCGGCGGCAGCGGCGAAGATGAGCGGCGTCTGCCCGTTGGAGTTCTCTCGCGCGTCGACCTCGGCTCCGGCCCCGAGCAGACCCTCAAGGGTCGGCACGTCCCCGCCCGCCGCCGCGAAGTGAAGTGGCGTGGCGCCGGTCGTCGTCGTCGCGTTGGGGTCGCTTCCGGCTTCGAGAAGGAGGGTGACCGACTCGGCCCGGCCGTCCCGGCTCGCGAGGTGGAGCGGCGAGTAGGCGCCGAGGCGCGTGGTCGACGCGACGTTGGCGCCGGCGTAGACGAGCACGGACACCATCTCCGCGTCGCCCCGCAGCGCCGCCCAGTGCAGCGCGGTCATCCCGTCGCCCTGGGCCGCGTTCACATCCGCTCCGTCGCGGAGTAGCGTCCGCACGGACTCGATGTCGCCTCGCGCGGCCGCCTCGGCGACGGGCGCGTCCATCGCGGTGGCCGCCCACAGTGTAGTCGCGCAGAGCGCGACGAGGGCCCCGGCCCTAAGACCGGCCTTGCCGATTTTCTTCAACATCGATCTGCCTCCGACCCTCTGACCGACCCGTCGACTCAGTCCTGCGCGACCGCCGAGAACGAGAAGTCGCCGGTGCTGTCGCCGAAGCTCTCCATGTCCTCCAGACCGAGCTTGTGCATCAGGCTCAGCATCACGTTCGCCATCGGCGTCCCATCCGGCGCCTTGATGTGCATGTTGCCTTCGAGTTCGCCGCCGGCCTTCCCGACCACGAACAGCGGGCAACGCTTGTGGTTGTGCAGGTTCGAGTCGCCCATCGGCGAGCCGTACAGGATGAGGCTCTTGTCGAGCAGGTTCCCATCGGGCTCCTCGATGCTGGCCAGCTTCTCGAGCAGGTACGGCATCATGCTCACGTGGTAGCGGTTGATCTTCTCGTAGTCCCGCACGCGCTCTTCGCGGCCGCCGTGGTGCGAGGCCGGATGGAAGCCGGCGTCCACGCCGCTATCCGGATACACGCGGCCCGAGCCGTCGCGGCCCAGCTTGAACGAGAACACCCGCGTGAGGTCCGACTGGAAGGCCAGCGCCTGCAGGTCGAACATGAGGCGTACGTGCTCGGCGAAGTCATCCGGCACGCCCGGCGGCGCCTCGGGGATCTCGCGCGTCTCTCCACTCGTGTTGTACGCCTCGATGCGCTCGATGCGGCGCTCGATTTCGCGGATGTTGTCGAGATACTGGTCCAGCCGCCGCTGGTCCGTGGCCCCCAGCGCGCGCTTGAGGCCGCTGACCTCTCCCATGATCCAGTCGAGGATGCTGCGGTCGGTGCGCCGGCGCCGGGCCCGGTCCTCCGATGTCCCGCCGGCCCCGAACAACTGGTCGAACGCGGCCCGTGGATCGCGGATCATGGGCAGCGGCTCCGTCGGCGACGCCCAGCTGATCGTGTCGGTGTACACGCATGCGTAGCCGTATGCGCATCCGCCGGCCTGGTCCACGTTCTCGATGCAGAGCTGCATGGAGGGGATCGGCGTGTCCTGCCCGAAGCGCTGCGCGTAGTACTGGTCCATCGAGGTTCCGACGAACACGTCCGAGCCCTCGGTCTGCTTCGCGTGCGCCTGCGTGAGGAAGGTGGCGCTGGAGCGGAAGTGGTCGCCGCCGATCTCCTTCGGCGCCTTCGCCTCCGCGTTCTCGACATCGGTGTTCGAGATGATCGTCAGGTAGTCGCGCCACGGCTCGAGCGGACTCAGGCTGCTCGGCGAGAGGTCGAAGTCGCGCCCCACCTTCTCGGGCGACCACATGAACTGCGACGCGCCCCACTCGTTGCACCCGGCGGCGCCGTGCACCATCTCGATGGCCACGAACCGCTTCACGTCCGTGAGAGACTTCGTCGAGGCCCACAGCCGGCCGGCCGGCAGCATCGCATCGAGGAACGGCAGCGCCACCGTCGCCCCCACGCCCTTCAGAGCCATGCGGCGGGAGATGTGCTTACCTGTGATGAGTTCCATGCTCACTCCTCCTGATCTGTTCCGCCGGGCGGCCCCCTCAGTGCCCGCCGCCTGCGTCGATATCTTCTTCCGCCAACATCTCGACGGCGCTCATCTGGAAGGGCGCGCTCTTCACGACCTCCATGATGAACGATGTCATCCGATAGTCATCCGCCTCCGCCACGCGCGCGATCTCCCGCACCGTGGGCATGTCGTAGTATTCGATCCGCCGGCCCAGGGCGTAAGCCATGAGATTCTCGATGAAGGTCCGGACCATCGAGTCTTCTCGCTCGAGAAGCGCGGCCCTCAGATCCATCGCGCTCAGGATCGGGGTCCCGTCGTAGAGTTCGCCCGACGTGTCCACCGTCCGGCCCTGGTCCTTGATCCGCCATGCGCCGGTGACGTCGAAGTTCTCCAGCGCGAGGCCGATCGGGTCGATCACCCGGTGACACGACCGGCAGGCCGGGTTCGAGCGGTGCATCTCGAGCCGCTCGCGCACCGTCAGGAAGCGTCCATCCTCCGCCTCGTCCGTCGCCTCGAGGTCGGGCACGTCCGGCGGAGGCGGCGGTGGCGGAGTCCCGAGCAGGACCTCCATCACCCACTTCCCGCGCAGGACCGGCGAGGTGCGGTCCGCGTGCGAGGTCAGCGTGAGGATGCTCCCGTGACCCAGCAGTCCGCGGCGCGCCTCGTCGGGGATCGCGACCCGGCGGAACTCCTCCCCGGTCACGTCCGGAATCCCGTAGTGCCGCGCGAGCCGCTCGTTCACGAACGTGTAGTCGGCGGTGAGCAGCTCGAAGAACGAAGCGTCCGAACGCAGGAGATGCTCGAAGAAGAGCTGCGTCTCCTGCAGCATCGCCTCGACGAGCCGATGATCCCAGTACGGGTAGAGCAGCGCGTCGGGGTGGATCTTCTCGAGGTCCTGCAGGCGGAACCACTGGTAGGCGAAGCGCGTCGCCATGGCCTCCGACCGCGGGTCGTCGAGCATGCGTCGCGCCTGGGCCTCCAGCACCGCCGGATCCGACAGGCGGCCCGCGTCGGCCAGCTCCACGAGTTCGTCGTCCGGGTGCGTGCCCCACAGGAAGTACGAGAGACGGGTGGCGAGGTCGATGTCGCTCAGGCGGTAGATGTCCCCGGGCGCGACATCCGCCGGCATCTCCTCGAGACGGAAGACGAAGTGCGGGCTCGCGAGGATCGCCTGGAGCGCGGTGCGGATACCGACCTCGAAACCGCCCTCTTCGGTGCCGAGATCGAAGAACACCATGAGGTCTTCGACATCGTCCGTCTCCAGCGGCCGGCGATAGGCCGTGGCCGCCAGCGTCCTGATGATCTGACGCGCGCAGGGCCGCTCCTCGTCGGGCGCCGTGGGCCGGCACGAGAAGATCCTCTTGCGGCTCGCCGTCTCCGAGATGCCGGTCACCGTGAACGGCCCGGTGACGAGGAAGTCGCGCAGGTGCGGGAGCGTCGTCACGCCGTAGGCGCTGCCGATGTTCGAGTCGGCAAGCTTGTAGTCGATCGGCTTGATGAGGTCGTTGTCCGGACCCTCCGCGTTGAGGAGGAAGGCCGCCGTGACCCGCTGCGGACCCGCACGCACGTGGATCGGCTCGGTCTCGATCACCATCCCCTGCGGATCGGACTCCGACATGAACGGGTCGATCTCGAGCAGCGCCACGCGCGCGCCGTCGATCGACACCTCGATCTTCTCATCCGGCGCGGTCATCCCGTACAGGAACCCCGTCGGGCCCGGGTGCATGTCCATCTTGAAGACGTACTCCCCGTCGGCCGGGAAGACGTGGATAACGGAGATCCCGCCCCGCGTCCCGAAGGGCGCGCCCTCGGCCCGGACCGCCTGCGACGCCGTCTTCGGCACCTTGTAGGTGACCTGGCGCGGGCCCGCGTCCGGGTCGCCGATCGCCATGCGGCTGATCTCGCTCGCCGCCCGCAGATAGCCCTCCATCAACGTCGCGGACATCATCTGGACATCGGCGATGTTGTCGAAGTTGTCGCTCATCGTCTCGGTCGGGAGGAACGCCTCCATATCGACGTCGAGATCGAGCAGATCCTGGACCGCGCGCCGGTATTCCGCGCGGTTGAGGCGCTGGAAGGTCCGCGTCCCCGGGTTCGGGTTCTCGCGCGCCGCCGCATCCATGCGCGTCTCGAGTTCCTCGACCACGGCCGTCAGCGTCGCTTCGTCCGGACGCCTCACGCCGGGCGGCGGCATCATCCCGGCGCGGAGCCTTCGGATCATCTGCTCGGCGGCCTCGGGATCGGCCTGCGGCTCCGCGGCGTCGAACTCGAGGAAGGAGCGGTTTCCCGCCCTGCGCGAGTCGTTGTGGCAGCGGGTGCACACGGTCTGGATGACCGAGTTCGCGACGGTGTCCGGGGCGGGCGCGACCGCAAGGGCTTGAGAGGGTGCGCCAAGCGGCGCATCCTTGCCCGTGACGGCGAGATACAGCGCCGCCGTACCCAGAGCCGCGATCGCGAACTTCTTCATGTGGACCTCACCGGCTGTCGCCCGATTCCATCCGGGCAAACACCGCGACCCTGCGCGGCGTTTGGACGCAATGACCCCTCCCCGCATCCAGCCTGTGCAAGATAGGGATTATCGACGTCCGAACGCCAGTCGAACCGCACCGGTCCAGCCGCCGGCGCTATTCCCGGGAGCCGCGGGACTCCAGGTAGTCGCGGCCGGCCGCCATCAGGGCGACGAAGGCGTCCTCGTCTCCCGCTTCGACCGCGTCGCGGACCCTTTCCGCCGCCGCCACGAGTTCCTTCAGCGCGACGTCCCCGTACTCGTTCAGCGACTGAATCTCGAAGTACATGTGCGGGTTCTCGCCGGCCAGCGCGCGCGCCACATCCAGCTGCGCCTCGAAGGTCGTGCTCGACACGTCCGCGAGCTTCGGTGTCGTTTCGCCGGAGCGAGCCAGCGCCGTGAAGAAGGCGATGTTGAGGGCGTGCGAGAGCCCCAGCACGAACCCCATCACCCGGTCGTGGCTCTCCAGGTCCATGCGCACTCGCGTCGCCATCGTCGAGGCGAAGAGTGTTTCCGCGCCTTCCGTGGCGTCGGCACAGCCCACGTCCACGAAGATCACGTGTTCCCCCGAGAGGAGTTCGGTGTCGGGACCGAACATGGGGTGGACGGAAGTGACGCGGACCCCGGCCTCCGCCAGCGCCATCAGGCCGGAGCGCAGCGGACTCTTGAGCGAACCGATGTCGAACACCAGGCCCGGCGGTCCGATCGCCGCCAGCCGTTCGAGGATCTCGTTGGCGGTGATCATCGGCGTCGCCACGACGATCAGGTCGTGGTCCAGCGACGTCGTCGCCCAATCCGCGTGATCCCCCCCGTTCGGGTCGGCGTTCTCCACCTCGAACCCCTGGGACGAAAGGAAGCGGACGAACCACCCGCCCATCTTCCCGGAACCGCCGATGACGAGGGCGCGCTTCCCGCCTCCCCTCGCGGCCGCCGCCACGCTGCCCCGTTCCTGCACGGTGAGCGACGAACGGATCAGCGAAAGGACGAGATCCTCGGCCAGCCGCGGCGAGAGGCCGAGATCGCTCGCGGCGGCGCGGGCCCGCTCGATGACGACCTTCTCCTGCCGGTAGTCGCGCGGGGGCGTCTGCGAGGCGCGCTTTCGCTCCCCGACCTTCGCGGAGACCTCCTGCCGTCGCGCCACGAGTTCGAGCAACTCGCGGTCGATGCGCGCGAGTTCGTCTCTGAGTCGATCGAGGTTCGGCACGTCGCGCTCCAGGGGTCCGGTCTAACCGGCGATCACGCGGATCGTCTGCCGCAGCGCGATCCAGCTCACGTACGCCAGCAGGGGCGGCGCCACATAGCGAATCAGGAAGCGCGCCGTCGGAATCAGGCGCGCGAACCGTGGCGAGGCCCCGATCCGAAGTTCCTCCTCCGGGTGCTTCATCACCCATCCCACGAGCACCGCGATGGCGAGTACGCCGAGCACCGTGAGGAGTTCCGCCGCCACCTGATCCATGATTCCCAGTGCGTCGAGGGAAAGCGCGGGCGCGATCCCGACCGCCGCGATCAGGAAGCCCGAAGTCAGCGTCGCCCGGCGTCGCGTCCATCCCCGTTCGTCGATGAGGATCGAGGCCGCCACCTCCAGCAGGGAGACCGCCGACGTGATCGCCGCCACGATCACGGCGACGAAGAACAGCGTTCCCACGATCCGGCCCAGCGCCTCCATCTGCGCGAACGCGCTCGGGAGCGAGATGAACAGCACGCCCAGCGTGCTCTCCCCCACATCCTCCGAAAGCCCGAGGCCGAAGACGATCGGAAAGACGACGAGCCCCGCGACGAAGGCGACGGAGAAGTCCGAGAGCGCGATCACGGCGCTTTCGCGGCCGAGATTGGTGCGCTTCGACAGGTAGGAGGAATAGGTGACCATGATCCCCATCCCCACGCTCAGCGAATAGAAGGCGTGGGCGGCCGCGCCCTGCAGGACGACGGGATCCAGCAGTTCGCCCAGCGAGGGAGAGAGGTAGAAGCGGTATCCCTCCGCGGCGCCCGGCAGCGTCGCGGCCCAGACCGCGAGGCCGATGAGGAGGAGGAAGAGGAGCGGCATGAGCAGCATGCTCGCCCGCTCGATCCCCTTGCGGACGCCGAACACCACGATCCCCACCGTCGCGGCGATCGACGCCAGGTGGAAGACGACCGCCGAGGGTCCGGACGACACCGACGCGTATCGTCCCGCCGCATCCGCATGAAATCCAGTCGTCAGGCCGTCGAGGGCGTAGCGAAGGGCCCAGCCCGTGATGACGGACAGGTACGCCATGATCACGGTCGACGTCACGAGGAAGAGGAGCCCCGCCGCAGCCCAGCGCCTGCCGCCGACCGAGCGCAGGGCGCCGATCGCCGACTGCCGCGCGCGCCGCCCCACGGCGAACTCCGCCAGCATCATCGGCACGCCGATGAGGAACGCCATGCAGACGTAGGCCACGAGGAAGGCCGCGCCTCCGCCCTCCGCCGTCTGATAGGGAAAGCGCCACATGTTCCCCAGCCCGACGGCGGACCCCACCGCCGCAAGCACAAAACCGGCGCGGGTGCCGAATCGCTCGCGTGCGGGTGTCGGGGTGTCCGATGACCGGTTCAAGTGGCGGATCCTCGGCTGCCTGTCCGTGCGGGGAGGAGGCTTGAGTGTCGCCGACAAACGCCTCACGCCGCAAGGTGACGGTACTTCCCGGTTGCGTGTTCGGCTTCGGGTGGGGGATTATCGACTACGCCCGGGCGGTCCCGGGCGCAGCCACGGGCAAGGTGCCGATCGCCGGCCCACCACCCACCCGAGAGAGACGGCCCGAGTGACGCCACACGTCGAGATCCCCGGACTCACGCTGACCCTCGAGGACTTTGAGCGCGCGCGGAAGCATGTCGCGCCGCACGTCTACCACACCCCGCTTCTCACGTCGCGCTCGCTGAGCGAGGCCTCCGGGTTCGACATCCGGCTCAAAGCCGAACTCTTCCAGCGCGGGGGCTCGTACAAGGTGCGGGGGCCGCTGAACGTGATGGCGCACATGAGCGAGGAGGAGAAGGCGCGGGGCATCATCTGCTCCTCCGCCGGGAACCACGCGCAGGGCGTCGCGCTGGCGGCCCGCCTGTACGGGATTCCCGCCGTCGTCGTGATGGCGGAGAACGCGACCCCGGCCAAGGTCGCGGCCACGGAGGGATACGGCGCGGAGGTCGTGCTGCACGGATCGATCTGGGACGAGGCGAACGAGCGGGCGCTGGAACTCGCCGAGGAGCGCGGACTCACGTACGTCCACCCGTTCGACAACCCGCGGCTGATCGCGGGCCAGGGGACGCTCGGCCTCGAGATTCTCGAGGACTGGCCGGAGGTCGAAGTCGTCGTCATCCCCATCGGCGGAGGCGGCCTCATCTCCGGCAATTCGATGGCGCTGAAGAGCGCGAACCCCGATATCCGCGTGTTCGGGGTGGAATCCTCGGGGGCGCCGGCGATGAAGCGCACCGTCGAATCTGGAGAGATGGTCACGCTGGAGCGGGTGGACTGCGTGATCGACGGGTTGAAGGTGATGCGGGTCGGCGACAACACGGCGTCCGTCGTGAGCCGCTTCGTGGAGCGCGTCGTCACGCTCTCCGACGAGGACATCTTCGACGCCATGCTGTGGCTGATGACGCGGGCGAAGCTCGTGACGGAGGGCGCGGCCGCGGCGTCGGTCGCCGCCGTCCTGCACGGCCTCATCGACGCCCCGCAGGGGACGAAAGTCGCGTGTGTCCTCAGCGGCGGGAATCTCGATGTCGAGCAGCTGCGGGGGCTGAGCTGGAACTGAACGGGTCGTTCCTGCGCAGGGCCCGCGCGTCCGGTATGGCGGGCGGAAGCGGCCTTCGCCTCGTTCAGCTCATCCTCCTGCTCGGATCGCTGCCGGCGGCGGACGCCGCAGCACAGGAGCCGGGTCGGGAGGGACCTGCCCGGATCGCGGTCGAGTCGGCGCTGCGCCCGACGGCAGCGGCGCTGCGCACTGACTCGCCGCCGACCGTGGACGGCCGCCTCGACGATCCCGTCTGGCGGCAGGCTCAGCCCCTGACCGGGTTCGTCCAGTCCCGTCCCGACACCGGGGCGCCCGCCACCGAGAACACCGTCGTCTACTTCGCGTACGACGACCGGGCCCTCTACATCGGCGCGATCTGCCACGACTCGGAGCCCGACCGCTACTTCATCTCCAGCCTGAAGCAGGACTTCAACAGCGGGTCATCGGACGTCTTCGGCGTGGCGCTCGACACGTACCTCGACCGCCGCAACGGGTTCATGTTTCTCGTGAATCCCGGCGGAGCGCTCAAGGATGTCCAGCTCTTCGACGACAGCCGCTCCGAGAACCAGGCGTGGGAAGGCCCTATCCGCGTCGAGACGACCCGGGGCGACGAGGGCTGGACGGTGGAGATCGAGATCCCCTTCTCCACGCTCCGCTTCAATCCGTCGGACGAGGACCAGACCTGGGGACTCCAGATCCTGCGCCGCATCCGGCGGAAGGCGGAGGACACCTTCTGGGCGCCGCTCGACCGGCGGGACCAGATCCACAAGATGTCGAAGGCGGGGACGCTGACCGGGTTCCGGGGAGTGGGGCCGGGACTCAACCTGCGGATTAAGCCCTACGCCCTCGCGCAGGACCAGACGGGGACACTGGTCGAGGAAGGGCGCGCCGGCACCCAGGCCGACATCGGGTTCGACGTGAAGTACGGGGTCACGCCGGGGCTTACGCTCGACCTCACGTACAACACGGACTTCGCCCAGGTCGAGGTCGACCAGGAGCAGGTCAACCTGACCCGTTTCCCGCTCTTCTTTCCGGAGAAACGGGACTTCTTCGTCGAAAACTCCGGCACCTTCGCCTTCGGCGACCAGTCGGAGCGCAGCTACCGGACCGGCGTCTCGCTGCGCGACCTCACCCTCTTCCACTCGCGCCGCATCGGACTCACGGGGCGGGGGGAGCCGATCCCCATCCTCGGCGGGGCGCGGCTCACGGGCCGGACGGGCGGGTTCGAGGTCGGCCTCATGAACCTCCAGACCCGGTCGGGCCGCGGCCTCCCGGCCGAGAACTTCTCGGTCATGCGGGCGCGCCGGAGCGTGTTCGGGACGTCGGACGTGGGGGCGATCTTCATCAACCGGGAGGCGACCGGCTCGGACATCGGAGAACACCCCGGCTTCAACCGCAACGTCGGTTTCGATGCGAACCTGCGACCGCTCCCGTCGCTGCTCTTCGCGCCGTTCCTGGCCTGGACCGGATCGCCGGATACCGACGGGAACGCCTTCGCAGGCCGGATGTGGGTCGGCTGGCGCGACGAACTGTGGGACGTTTCCGCACTGTGGCGCCACGTGGGAGAGGACTTCAACCCGACGGTGGGCTTCGTGCGCCGGCGCGACATCCGCCAGAGCTACGCGACGGTGGGGCTCCACCCGCGGCCTCCGGTGCCCGGCGTGCAGGAGGTCAATCCGTACATCGAGATCGACCACATCCAGGATCTCGAGTCCGTTCTCGTGACGAGGAGGCGGACGGCGGGGTTCGGGATCTCGTTCCTGAACGGGAGCGGGCTCACGCTCGATTACACGGACCGGTTCGAACTCCTGCGGCAGCCCTTCCGCGTCTCATCCGATGGGACGGTCCCCATCGGGCGCTACAACTTCGGTTCGGGTTCGGTGCAGTACCGGTCGGCGCCGGGCCGGGCGCTGACGGGATTCGTCCGGGTCGAGCGCGGCGGGTTCTTCGACGGGACGCTGACGTCGCTGTCGGGCGGCATCATGTGGCGGCCGAGCCATCACCTCTCCGTCGATCTCTCGGCGAACCACAACGACATTTCGCTCCCGGACGGGGCGTTCACGGCGGACGTCTTCGGGGGTCGGGTCGACTACGGCCTCTCGACGAAGGTCTTCGCGAGCGCCTTCGTCCAGTACAATGCGGCGGAGGACCAGTTCGTGACGAACGTGCGCTTCAACTACCTGTATTCGCCGCTCAGCGACATCTTCCTCGTCTACACCGAGCGCCGCGATCTGGACGCCGGCATGACGGTCGAGCGCGTCTTCGCCGCGAAGGTGTCGAAGTCCATCGGCTTCTGACCGTACGAGCAACCTCCGCCGGGACGCCCGCTCGCTACTCGTGGCGGGCGAGCCAGGCGCGGAGGCGCTCGGCCTCGTCCCCGGCGGACGGATCGAGTTCGGCCTGGTAGAGTCGGCTGCGGACGACGAAGACGTCCATCTCGTCCGGCGGCGCGTCCCGTTCGAGGACTCCCCGCACCTTGCGCAGGAAGAACGTGCCCCAGTCCGGCTGGCGTCCATCGACATCGGTGAAGCCGTACTCCTTCGCCAGGCCCCAACTCGAGAACAGCCCGCCGCTCTTCGCCGCCACGTTCGGATCGGCGGCGATGGCGGCGATGGCGCGGCCGACGTAGCACGGGGTCTCGGATTCGGCGAAGTACTCGTCCTTCTCGATCGCGTCGCGCCAGTCGGCCTCGGTGACGCCGAAGTGGTCGAGCACCGCCTCGGAGCGCAGGAATCCGGGGGTGATCGCCAACGCCGTCACGCTGTGCACGTGCAGATCGGCGGCCATGGCGTAGGCGAGCCGGACGACCGCGTTCTTCGCCAGGTCGTAGAAGAGGTTGCCGCGGTAGCCGAACGTGTCGCCGTCGGTGACCTCGACGATGAGGCCGACGTTGCGTTCGACCATCAGCGGGGCGCCGTGCCGGCTCGTGATGATGTGCGTGTGGACGGCGCGCTCCAGCATTTTCTCTCCCTGCGCGACGGAGAGTTCCCAGAAGGGCTTCCCCCACTCCGTCAGCGCGTCGCCGCCCCAGATGTCGTTCACGAGGACGTCGAGCCGGCCTGCCTCGGCGCGCACGCGGGCGAAGAGTTGCTCGACTTCGGACTCGACCGTGTGGTCGGCGCGGACGGCGATGCCCCGGCCCCCCTCCGCCGTCACCATCTCCGCCGTTTCCTCCAGCGTCTCCGGCCGGCCAGGCGTGGCGTGATGGCCCCGTACACTGCGGCCGGTGCAGTAGACGGTGGCACCCGCCTCGCCGAGCATGCGGGCGATGCCGCGCCCGGCGCCGCGCGTCGCGCCGGCGACGACGGCCACACGGTCCTTCAGCGAACGGTCCGGCATCCCGGCTGCCTCAGAAGCGGAGACGGAGGAGCGGGACGTTCCAGGCGGTGTGCCGCCGTCCGCTCCGTTCGGGATCGAAGACGGTTGTCGGGAACGGCAGCGGCAGACCCACCGCAAGCGGTTCCCCCTCGGACCAGTTCAGGAGAGCCGGAGACGACGAACCGGACGCCGCTCGGGCGGCGCTCGACTCTCCCGCGGGCGCGTCCTCCGACTCGCCGGTCAACAGGGCCCCGAAGCCCAGACCCACGAGACTCGTGGCGAGCGGAATCGCGAAGTCGCCGCTGGTGCTGCCCGGCTTCGTGATGAGCACGATGCCGACCCCGCCGAAGCCGCCGATCAGACCGCCCAGGCTGATCATGTGCGCGCGGCGGGAGGAGAGGTCGAACCGGCTCCCCGCCAGCGTTCCGGCGATCAGGCCCGCGTTGCCCACGAGCAGCGTGCTCGCCCACATCGCCTCGTCGTCCAGGTCCAGCGCGGTCGCTCCCCCGAGTCCGAACCACGTCCCCCAAAGGCTGCCGAGGTACGTCGCCGCGGCCGTACCTTCCGTGGTTTCGCGGGCGAGGAGGCCGGCCGTGACGATGCCGGCCAGTCCGCCGGCCAGCGCCGCGGTCACGACCTCCTTCTCGCCCGGCTCGCAGTACTCGCAGCCCGACTCGGCGCCCAGATTAAGGGCGTGCGCCCACCCCGCCCCCTGCCAGGTGCCCCACGTGCCGGCCCAACTGATCGTGCGCGAACGTCCCACCGAGAGGGAAGGCGAGAACAGGCGGCCGACAAGGTAGCCCGTGGGCCCGCCGAGCAGAAGACCCGCGCCGTAGGGCTCGGAGCCGCTCGCCTCCGCGAGCATCGGCACCGCGACGCCAAGCCACAGGCCGTACATCGTCGACCACACGCGGAACTCCGTATCGCCACGCCGGTCCTGCGGGGCGCCGCCCGGTGCCAGCCCCGCCGGCGTCGGGCTCTCCGGAGCCTCCAACCCTTCCAGCCGAGCCCGGGCCAGCGCCGCACCCGGAGTGCCGGAGTAGCGGCGGACGACCTCCTCATACAGGGCCCGGGCGACCTCGAGTTCACCGCGCTCCTCGAAATCGGCCGCGGTCGCGACGAGTACGGCTGCAGAGTCCGCCGCGGTCAGCTGGGCAGCGGCGGGCCGCGGGCCGCCGAGGGCAGCCGCCAGGAGCGCGATGATCGTCAGGCCCGAGAGCCGGACCCGTACCGCTCCTCGCGAGTTCATAGAGCTGACCCGTTTAGCGGATGCCGACGATGCCGCGAACCGAGTCGATGAGCTTCGGCGCGTCCCAGCCCACGCCGCCCTTGAACACGATGCGCGTCTCCCGGATGTGGCCGTCCGCCTCCGGGTCTCCCTCCAGCACGACGAGATCCGCGACCTTTCCGACCTCGATCGTCCCCGTCTCGTCGTCGATTCCCAGCACGCTGGCGCCGTTCGCGCTCATGATCTGCACGACCTCGGCGGGCGTGAACCCGGCCTCGAGCAGCAGTTCGTAGTTCTTCTGGTCCCCGTAGCCCGGGGGCGCCGCGCCGTACCCGGTCGGGTCGACGCCGGCCGCGAGCGTCCCTCCGGCCTGCACGAAGGCGTACTCGTACTCGAGCGCCTTTTGATAGACGTCGGGGTGGATCCCGATCCCGGAATCGAGCGTCGCGTTCCGCCGCAGATTCGCGATCTCCCGCACCTCCGCCGCGATCTCCGGGGCGAGGATGTCGTAGATCCGCTCGTCGATCGGGCCCCGGCCGGGGACGGAGATCTCGTAGACCGCGAGCGTCGAGGTCATCGCGACGTCGTTCTCGATCATCATGCGGAACGTCTCCTGCACCTCCTCGGAGTTCACGTCGAGGTCGCCGTAGCCGTTCCGGAACCCCGACGGGCAGTCGTCCGGCTCCTTCGCCGGGAAGTATTCGCTGTTCGCGAGCAGGCCGTGCTCCAGGTTGTCGATCCCGAGCGCCACCGCCTCCCTGTAGCCGACCGAGCAGAGGTGGGCCGTCACCTTCACGCCGTGCCGGTGCGCCTCGTCGATCGCGGCCCCGAGCTCCTCGCGGCTGATCCAGGTGTACGCCTTGAACCAGGGCACGCCCTCCTCTGCCCAGTAGCGGACGAGGCGCCGCGCCTGCTCCGGCCCCTCGAGCTGGGCCATCGACTGCGAGCCCTCCTGACCCGTGAGGTAGGGACCGGTCGTGAACATGTTGGGGCCGATGGTGCGCCCCTCGTCGATCGCCCGCTTGAGGTTGATCTCCTCGTACGGCGCGCGGGCGCCCGTCGTCCGGATTGTCGTCACGCCGGACGCGAGGTAGAGCCTCGACCCCGAGAAGGAGAGCTGCGCGGCGCGTCCATTCCCGCCCGTGTAGTAGCTGTGGTTGTGGAGCCCGATGAGACCCGGGATGACGGTGTGGCCCTCTAGGTCGAGGACCTGCGCGTTGCGAATCCGCCCCGCGACCTCGTCGACGGGGCCGATATCGGCGATGCGGCCGTCCTGGATGACGATGGTCTGCCCCTCGCGGGCGGGGCCGCCGGTCCCGTCGATCACCTTGACGTTCGTGAGGGCGACGGTCGGCGCCTGCACCGCGATGAAGTCCTCCATCGCCTCCTGCGATTGCGCGTCGGCGGGCAACATGCCCCCGGCGGCGAGCGCCGCGAAAAGGGTGGGAAAGAGACGGCGGCGGTCGGTCATCATGCGAACTTCCTTTCTCACGGCGGGGCGTCGGCGACGTTCATCACCATCTTCATCCCGGCTTCGAGGTGTTCCGCGATGTGGCAGTGGATCATCCAGCGGCCGGGGTTCGACAGTTCCAGCAGGATGTCCGTCGTGGATGCGGCGGGCAACAGGACCGTGTCCTTCCACACCAGGTTGTCGTTCGGCACCCCGTTCTGCGACAGAACGAGGAAGCGCTGGCCGTGGATGTGCAGAGGATGCTGCATCGCGTGGAAGGCGCCCCGGTCGTTCACGACGCGGATCTTCACCACGTCTCCGACCGCGAAGTTCCACTCGATCTCCTCGTTCTCCCGGCCCGTGTCCGTCTCCCGCAGGACCCAGCGAATCTCGCTGCCGGTCGTGGCCCAGTTCATGCGCGGCATTGTCCCGGTCCATTCGACGGGGTTGAAGTAGACCCAGTCGTAGGCCATCGAACGTTCGATCGCGAGCGGGAGATCCTCCGTTTCCAGCGTCATCACGAGTTCGCGGTCGGGTGCGTCGTCGAAGCGGGGCCGGTAGCGGTCGATGTCCGCGATGACGTCCGCGTGTTCGCGCAGCGTCTCGAAGGCGGCCCCGTGGTCCTGGGCCGCGGGCTGTGACGCGACTCTCACGATGCCGAACGTCCAGAATTCCGAACGGAAGACGCCCTGCCGGTGGTTGATCCCCTGTACCTGGTTGACGAGCGCGTGCGCGCCGGGGCCGTCGAAGCGGACGTCGATCACGTAGCGCTCCGCCGGCGCGAGCACGACGCTCCGGGTCCATTCCTCCCGCTCGAAGCGGCCCACGTCGGAGGCGATGACCTTCATCGGAAGACGGTGGGGATCCTCGACGTCGGGGTCCGCGACGCGCTGGTCGGGGTCGGGCACGCCGCCGCGTTCGATGTCGACGAAGGAGAGGTTGAAGGTGCGCGTGTTGGAGGCGTTCGTGAGGTGGAAGCGGACGACCTCGCCCCGGTCGACACGCAGTCCGTACGTCGGCTGTCCGTTCACCAGGGGCCGGTTCCCGAAGCGGCCCATGAGCATGTAGTTCGCCGACTCCTCCCCGAAATCCACGAGCCCGTCGTCGTCGAGGAGGATGTCGTCGAGGATCAGGACTTCCTCGCGGTTCGCCGGACCGTAGTAGTCCGCGGCCGCGGGGTCGACGAGGAGGTTCCCGTACAGGCCGAGTTCCTGCTGGACATCCTCGCGGTGGTGCGGGTGGTACCAGTAGATCCCGGCGTCCCGGAAATGGATCCGGTACCGGAACGATTCGCCGGGGGCGACGGGATCCTGGGTGAGGCCGGGGACGCCGTCGAACGCGTTGTCGAGCCGGATGCCGTGCCAGTGCACCGCCGTCGGGTACGGCGTTCGGTTCGTGAAGTTCACGAAGATGGTGGACTTCTCCGGGACCCGGATGAGGGGACCTGGGTGCTGGCCGTTGAAGGCGAGCATGGCGAGTCGGCGGCCCTCGATTTCCCGCCGGACGATGGTCGCCTCGAGGTCGAACGTGCCCCCATCGGGGAGATCGACGAGTTGGCGCGGAGCGGCCTCGGGGAGCGTCTCCCACGGGGGCAGGTCGGCCGCGCTTCGGAGGCTGGCCGGGCGGGCGCGCGGTTCGAGGTCCATTACGCCGGGCAGCATGGCGATGCCGGGATACGCAGGCGGCGCGTCCCAGCGCGTCGGGGCCCGGTCGGCCGCCCGCCGCGTCGCCGACGGCGCGAGGGCCAGGAGATCGTGCGCCTCCATGAGCGCGGAGGGCGAGCGACCCCGCAGCACGAGCGGCCCCTCCCGCTCCGTCACATCGGCCGACGCCTCCGCGCTGACCATCACGAGGAACTTGTTGAACGCGACGCGCCCCAGCGCCTGCTCGCCGTTTCCGACCGGGCCCAGCGGCACGACGGGAGCCAGCTCGAGCGGCGTCGCCCACGCCATGTAGACCGTGTACGGCCCGAGGCTGGAGGGTGGCGGGAGGCCCTCGATGTGCGCGGTCAACGCGCGGACGTGGTGGCCGGACGGCGTCACCGTCACGCCGAACGGCGACGGCACCCGTCCAAGTTCGACGAACCCCTGCGCGTCGCCGCTACGCGCCGTGGAGTAGAGGCTGATGCAGTGGAGGTCGGCCGCGACCCGGCCCGTCGGCGTGTCCGTGAGCGCCCCGGCGGCCCCCGCGGCGCGAGTCTCCGCGCTACGGGCTTCGCAGGCTCCGCTGGAGCCCGGAAGCTGGCCCGCCGCGCCGGACGCCGCGACGAGCAGACCGAACGCCCCCGCCGTCAGCGCCCGCGCGGGATGTCGGATCAGTCGTCCGGGTCGTCGTCCGGGATGAACCGGAGCGCGACGCCGTTGTTGCAGAAGCGCTTGCCCGTGGGCTCGGGGCCGTCGTTGAACACGTGGCCCTGGTGACCCCCGCAGCCGGTGCAGTGATACTCCGTCCGCGGGAGGATGAGCTTGAAGTCGCGTTTCGTCTCGAAGGCCCCGGGCAGCGTCTCGAAGAAGCTCGGCCACCCCGTGCCGCTGTCGTATTTCATGTCGGTCGTGAACAGCGCCTGCCCGCAGGCCGCGCACTCGAAGGTGCCGGGGCGCTTCTCATCGTTCAGCGGGCTCGTCCCCGCACGTTCGGTCGCTTCCTCGAACAGCACCTTGTAGGCCTGCTCGGGAAGCTCCTCCCGCCACTCCTTCTTCGACTTCGCGGACTTCGACTTCATCGTCTTCGATCTCATCGTCACCGGCCGGGGTTCTCCAGGATGAAGATCTTGTCGTCCGTCTCGTCCACACCGGTGAGATCGAGATCCCCGTCCAGATCCCGGTCGTGGATGACGACGCACGAGCCGTTGGTGCTCGCGGCGTACGAGCGGGGGTTCACGAGCGTTCCGTCGCCGGCATTCTCGTGCACGGTGAAGCTGTTGCCCTCGAAGTCGCTCGTGACGACATCGAGGTCGCCGTCGCCATCGATGTCGCCCACGTCGACGGCCAGCGGCGAGTCGCCCGTCTCGTACTCGACGGGATCCGCGAAGCCGCCCGCGCCGTCGCCGATGAGGACCGCGACGTTGTTCCCTTCACGGTTCGCGGACATCACGTCCACGTTCCCGTCGCCGTTCACGTCGCCCGCCACGATCATCCACGGCTTGCCGCCGGCGCGCACGCGCGTGCCCAGTTCGAGATTGCCGCGCCCGTCCCCCAGGTACGTGAGGACCTCGTCGGTGAAGTAGGCGCCGACGAGCAGGTCGGGCAGGCCGTCGTTGTTCACGTCGGCCGTCGCGCACGTCTTCTCGCCCTGGCCCGGCGAAGCGATCTCGGAGGCTCGACGGAGATCACCGGTCCCGTCCGCGTTGTTGAGCAGCATCGCCACGTTGCCGCGCGATTCCTCCGGACCGACGGACATGTTCACCGCCGCCACGTCCGGCCAGCCGTCCTGGTCGAAGTCGCCGATGCACACGCCGCGGACGTTCTGCCCGGACTCGATGTTGCTCCCCAGTTCGAACCAGCCGTTCCCGTCGGCGAGGAAGACGGATACGAGATCGTTCCCCGCGTTCCCCACCACGAAGTCGGTGAGGCCGTCGCCGTCGAAATCCGCCCCTTCGTTCGGGCTCGGCCAGCTCCCGCCGGGGATGTCGAGGACGCGGAACTCGCTGTAGTCCCCCTTCCCGTCGTTGAACATCACGCGGACGTCCGCGGAGACCTCGTTGGGAATCGCGATGTCGGGGTAGCCGTCGCCGTTGAAATCGCCGGCGTAGGCCCCGTACGGCTGGACGTGCTTCTCTCCGTCGTCGAGGACGGTCCGCGCGCCGCGGTCGATCATGTCGAGCGACCCCGCCTGCGGCCGGATCCAGAAGTTCCACGCGAACCCCGTCTCCATGGCGCCGCCGGACGCGAGCTTCTCCCCGGCGCGCAGCGAAGCCGTGACCGATTCGCCGGCGTGGAAGGACTCGCCGGGCTCGAAGCGGATTCGCCGGCCATCGTCGGAGAGTTGCACGGAGCCGGTCATCACGCCGCTCCAGCGGCCGAACACGGACAGCGCCGACGGATCGAACCCGCCGGGGTCGAGCGGCTGCGCGAGCACGAGTTCGACCGGCGACTCCGGACCGGCTTCGATCGAGTGCGGGGCCGGCGAGACGAGAGACACGGCGACCGACGAAGATGCGGCGGCGGGCGACGGGGCTTCCGTCGCGGCGGCCTCGCCGCGGTTCGTGCCCACGAGCACAAGCACGGCGGCGGCGGAGATGACGAGGGCGACGAGTACTCCGGAGACGGTCTTCATTTCACAACCTCCTGCAGCTTCCTGCGCCTTCGATCCGAAGGCAGATCCGAGACCCGCAAGCTATCTGCGGGCCTTGCCGGTGACGAGCGGGAGATCCTCCCGCCGGCCCCAATCGTTCCACGAGGCGTCGTAGAACTTCGTTTCGTAGCCGAGATACCTTGAAATCATGTAGGTGTAGCTCGCGCGCATGCCGATGAGGCAGTAGCTGACGACGACGCCGTCCTTCGCCGCCCCCGCCTCCTCGAAGCGCGCCTCGACCTCGGCGAGGTCGATCAGCGTGGGAATGTCCTCACCCGTGAGATCCTGCCAGTAGAGGTTGTAGGCGCCGGGAATGTGCCCGCCGCGCAGGAAGTCCCGCCCCGGTCGCTCGCCCGTGTACTCGTCCTCGGGCCGGGCATCGATCAGCGTCACGTTCGGGTCGTCGAGCCGCTCGTGGATCCACTCCGCGGTCACGAGCATGTCCTCCCGGACGTCCGCCTCGAAGTCGCCCCGCGCAGGTGCCGCCGGCTCCGTGGCGACTCCGCCTCCAGCCGCCTTCCACGCCGCCAGTCCTCCATCGAGCACCGAGGTGCGGTCGCCGTGGCCGAGGTAGTCGAGCGTCATGAAGACGCGGGCGGCGTGAAGGCCCGGGTCTCCCACCACGATCACGCGGCTGTCGTTGGAGACGCCCGCCGCGCGGAACACTTCCACGAGATCCTCGACCGGCGCGAGTTCGGTGATGAGATCGTTCCGGTCGAGGGCTATATCGTGGTAATCGAGGTAGTGGGCCCCCTGCACGTATTCCTCCAGGGGTCGTCCCATGCTCGCCATCCCCACATGCAGCACGACGACACCGGGGTCATCGCGGTGTTCGACGAGCCAGTCGCCGCTCACGAGGATGTCCGGATTCGCCTGCGCGGAGCCGGGCTGTACCGAACCCGCCAGCGCCGCCAACCCAATCGTGAGGACCGCGGTTCGTGGGCTGAGGATCTTTCTGAAGTTCGGCATTGGTTGTCTCTTCGCTCGAATTCGACTCGCTTTCAACCTGGTGGAAGCATATTTGCGCCTTGGATTCGAGAGCAATGCGCCGATGGCGATAGTGCCCAGCCGGATGGAGTTTCGAAGCCGTGAAGGGAACGAGGAGTACGCGTTCTCCCTCCCGCGCCGGAATCGCGCGCCGGGGACGAGCGCCTTCGTGCGGGCGAAGGACGAGGCGACGAAGATCGAGTACTGCCTGCGCTCGATCCTTCCCGTGTTCGATGAGATCCACGTCATCGACAACGGCAGCCGCGACGACACGGCCGAGATCGTGCGGCGCCTGCAGCGATCCGGCGACGCGGGGGTGAAGATCCGCCTTCATTCCTATCCCTTCTCGGTGGGGCGGTTCGGGCCCGAGCACGACGGGACGCCCGCCGACTCGCTGCACTCGCTGGTCTATTTCACGAACTGGGCGCTGTCGCGCTGCACGCTGCGCTACGCCTGCAAATGGGACGCGGACATGCTGCTCGCGCGCGAGCAGCGGAGTGCCTTCGCCAGCCTGCTTGCCGGACTCGGAAGCGGGTGGCCCGCCGCCTGGTCTCTCGCCGGACAGACGGTCTACCGGATGCCCGACGGGTCTTTCCTGGCCCGCCGCGGGGAGGTGAACCGGGAGGTGCGGATCGCTCCCTGCGGTTATCCCGTCAGGTTCCACAAGCGCGAACACTGGGAACAGCTCATCCGGCCCCTCTGGCTCCGCACGCGCCACTTCGCGCCCGTCTGTTTCCATGAACTCAAGTTCGTGGACGAGGAGGAGTTCGATCACTGGTCGACGACGGAGTTCCCCTCGCCCCGCAAGCGACGGGAATGGACGACCTTCCGGGGGCTGCGCGACGGGCGGGCAGATGTCGCGGTTCGCCGCCTGCCCTCGACCTTTCTCGATGCCCGGATCGGTTCGGCGCGGCCGCGCGGATCGGGCGGAGGGCGACCAGACGGATCCCCGGGCGGTGAGCTTCCGGCCAGCGAGCGGCCGGGCGGGTCGCCGGTGCGCAAGCGCGTGCTGTCGCGCCGGATGCCTCGTTTTCTCGGGATCGGCGCCACGCGGGCGGGCACGAGCTGGGTGGCGGCGCAGCTCTCGCATCACCCCCAGATCCGAATGGGACGCAAGGAAATCCACTTCTTCGACCGCAAGCTCGGCGCGCCGGCCGCAAGCGGGTCCGCGCGCGACCAAATCGATCGGCTTCGGTATCTTGCCCGCTTCGTCCCGGCTCGGGGTGGCGGCCGGATCCGGGGAGAATTCACGCCCGCCTACGCGGTTCTCGAACCCGAAGTCATCCGGCGGATCGCCGAGTGGATGCCCGACGTCAGACTCATCTTCATGATGCGCGATCCGATCGAACGGGCCTGGTCTCAGGCGCGAAACGGCTTCCCGCGTTGGCGTGGGAAAGCCCTGGAGTCGGTGAGCCGCGACGAACTCATCTCCTACTTCGAGAGCGATCCGGTCCGGCGCCGCAGCGACTACGCGGGCTGTCTGCGCGTCTGGCTCGAGCACTTCCCGCCCGGGCAGTTCTTCTTCGGCTTCCTGGAGGAGATGCGCGAACAGCCTGAAGATCTGATACGGGATCTGTTCGGGTTTCTTGAGGCCGGGGAGATGGTGGTGGACGGAGCGTCGCTGGCAAGGCCGGTGAACGCTTCGGCTCCCGTCCCCATGCCGGACTGGGTGCGCGATCACCTCGAACGGGAGTACGCCTTCGATGCGGATGAAGTCTCGGAACTCATCGGACGGCAGGTTCCGTGGTCGCGGTGAACCGGCCCCCCAGGCTCGACCCGCCCCGGGTTCGCCGCCGCCGGGTCCCAGCCTTCAAGCGATGGTTCGGTCGTGGCAAGCGCCGAGTCGGATATTACCGGCTGCGCGACGGGCTTCGGAATCGGCTCCGGGAGCCCGAGTTTCGCCGGGCCCTGCGGTCCACCGATGTCTTTCTCGTGGGACACCCCAAGTCGGGGAACACATGGCTCGCGTACATGCTGGCCGTGCTTATGTCCAACGATCGCCACGAGGACGTGAACCTGTACAACGTCGGCGACTACGTTCCCTTCGTGCATGGCCGAGACCATGCGATCGCCGACTACGACCACCTCCCGGATCCGAGGGTGTTCCGGAACGAGTATCCCCGCTATCCGCGCCGCTATCCGGGGACCCTCTATCTCGTGCGCGATCCGCGGGCGGTCCTGATCTCCTTTTGGCACATGTTCGCGACGGTGTTCGATGACCGGGACATGACGCTCTCGAGGTTCGTCGACGGATACCTCTCGGGTGCCGCGCCGTTCGATTCCTGGCACCGGCACCTGGGGAGATGGGACCGGCAGGTCGCGACCGCCCTTCGACGTGCGGAGGGCGGCGAGAGGGTCTGCATCGTGCGCTATGAAGACCTCGTCGCCGACCGCGAGGCTGCGTTGCGGCGCGTGGCGGACTTCATCGGGGTGGTGCCCGCAGCGGATGTTCCCGCCGGAGACGTTCCCGCCGGAGACGTTCCCGCCGGAGACGTTCCCGCCGGAGACGTTCCCGCCGGAGACGTTCCCGCGGGAACGTCCGAGGGACTTTCCCGGGCGGTGGCGCTCGGGTCGTTCGAGGCGATGCGGGACCTCGAGGGGCGCTACGGCGCGGAGGCTTACGCGGGGCGTGCCCGGGGCGAGGGACGGTTCATTCGCCTGGGACGGGCGGAGGGGTGGAAGGATGAGATGGATCCGGCGGACGCGGCCCGGATCGAAGCCGCGTTCGGCCCCGTCATGGAGCGCGCGGGATACCTGGGGTCGTGTCCGGCGGATATCCGGGACACGACACCGGCGTGAAGCCGCCCGACGGCCCCGGCATCGCGGTCATCGTCTCGACCTACGACCGGCCCGACGCTCTCGACGCGGTTCTGCGGAGCCTCGCCGAACAGACGTACCGCCGGTTCGAGATCGTCGTGGCGGACGACGGTTCCGGCCCGGAGACCCGGGTACTCGTCGCACGGCACGCGGAGGAATCCAGCATCGACTTGCGGCACGTCCGGCAGGAGGACCGCGGGTATCGCCTGGCCGCGGTCCGGAACAGGGCCGCCGCCGCGACCCAACGGCCGTACGTCATCTTTCTCGACGGCGACTGTCTCGTGCGGCCGGACTACGTCGAGCGGCATGCCCGTCTGGCCGAGCCGGGGCATTTCGTCCACGGCAGCCGCGTGAGGCTCGACCCCGGACTCTCGCGGACCGTAATCGGGCAGGATCCCGGAATCGGGCGGTGGAGCGCCGCCCGTTGGCTCGGTGAATGGATGCGGGGGCGCGTGGACCGGTTCGGACCGCTGCTGCGCGTGCCGCTGGGACCCCTGCGTCGGATGTCGCCGCGGCGCTGGCGTGGCGTCAAGGGATGCAATGTCGCCCTGTGGCGCTCGGACTTCCTGGCGGTGAACGGCTTCGACGAGGGCTTCCAGGGCTGGGGCTTCGAGGACAACGACCTCGTCGTACGCCTCATCCGGAACGGAGTACGCCGCAAGGAAGGCCGCTACGCCGTCCCCGTCCTGCACCTCTGGCACGAGCTGCGCCCGCCGGACCCCGCGAGCCGCGAGCGCTTCGAGCGGCGGATGCGCTCCGACGCGGTCCGGGCAGAACGCGGAATCGACCGCTACATGTGAGTGCCGGGTCCGACGGATTCGGCGGGTCGCGGACCCTTGTGGATGCCGTGCTCCGTCCAGTCGCGACCGTGCGCGAAGCCCTGGAAGATTCGGAGCGGCCGGGGCACGCCGCGGGTTTCGGCGCGCAGTCGTTCGTTCGTCGCCTGCGCTTCCGGGTCCAGCCACGGCCGGTCGTGTTCGACGTGAGCGCAGATCGCCCGGTGCCGAGCCTGTATCGGGCGAATGCCCGCGTTGCGGAGACGCTCGCCGAGTTCGCGGTCTTCGACCGGGTACGTCATGCGCTCGTCGAAGCCGTTCACGCGCAGGAGGTCCGTCTTCCAGGCCGACGCGTTGTGCCCGTTCCACGTCGCCCGCGTCGTCGTCAGACGATCGAGCCACATCGCCCGGCGCGCGGAAACCGTGAGCTTGTTGCGGTCCCGACCGCGTAGGATCGCGCCCTTCGCCCTCAACCACCGTTCGTCGAACAGCGAACCACCGAGCACATCGTTTCTCCGGATCCGGGATCCGATGTAGGGGGCGAGGCGAACTCTTCCACCGGAGACGAAGTGCCCTCGCCGGGCGAGCCGGGCGTGCGTCTCCACGAAGTCCTCCCGCGGGATGCAGTCGCCGTCGCTGAGCACGAGAACGTCACCCCGGGCCTGCGCGATCGCACGGTTCAGGACTCGACACTTCCGAAACCCGTCGTCCTCCTGCCACACGTGGAAGATCGTGAGGCCGGTGGACGCTCGCACCTGCGCGATCCGGCCGTGCGTCTCCGGGCCGGAGCCGTCATCCGCGATAACCAGCTCGAACTCTCCGTACGTCTGGGCCGAGTAGCCCAAGAGCGTGAGTGCGAGTTGGTCCGGCGCGTTGTACGTGCTGAGTACGACGGAAATTGAAGGCAGCGTTCGCCTAGTGCCGTGTCTTGCGCGGCTCCCGACCGCGCGTGGATCCCTCGAACGCTCCCTCGAGCCGCGCGATGCGCTCGGTGAGCTTCATCTCCGACGCACCCATGCGCTCGGTGAGCTTCGTCTCCAGCGCGCCCATGCGCTCGGTGAACCTGGCCTCCAACGCGCCCATGCGCTCGGTGAACTTGGCCTCCAGCGCGCCCATGCGCTCGGTGAACTTGGCCTCCGACGCCGCCATGCGTTCGGTGAGCTTCGTCTCCGACGCCGCCATGCGCTCGGTGAGTCGGACTTCCAGCCGGTTCATGTCGCGGCGCATCCCGCGCATGCCCGGCACCATCACGCCGGCCAGCGCGATGGTGGCCGCGATAATCGCGATCATTTCGCCGCTCATGCGGCCCTCTTCCTTCGCAACGACACCTCCCGAGTCGACTTCGCAAGGTACGCCGCAGCGATGCGGCGAGCGAACACGCCGCATCCTCCTCGCTTGCGTCAACTCGCTGTCAACACCGCAGATCCAGCCGGTCCGCGGTGCCTACGGCCGGTCGGGCTCGGCGGTCGAGAGGGCGATCGCGTTGAACAGGAACTTGAAGGTGCCGTGCGGTTGCGCGCGCCGCGTGATGAGCGGGCCGAACAGGTACAGGTGCCCGTTGCCCACCTGCGCTTCCGCCATCGTCACGCCGCCCTGCAGGTAGCCCTGGCCCCACGCCCACCCGCTGATGAGAGGAGCGTCGGCGTCGAACCAGGCGAGCGGAGTGACTCCGTTCGCCCCGTCGTTCCTCGCCGCCAGCGCCGAGGCGCCGAACACGGGGCTGTTGTTGAAGGATACCGCGAGCTCCGACGGAACCCCCGTGGAGACGAGCCGCGTGTTGTCCACCGTGACCTTCAGAATCGACCCGGGCACGTAGTAATCCTCCCGGCCCAGCGGTTCTCCGTCCTTCACGAGATGGTCCTCGAGCGGGAGCCCGAGCTCGTTCCCGAGTGCCGTCGAGCCGCCGATGGTGACGATCGAGCCGCCGTCCTCGAGGAACTCGATCAACGCCGGCGTCGTCGCATCCGAGGTCACCCGGCCCAGCCGGTCCCGGTACTCCTCGGGAATCGTCTCCGGCTCCGGCCCGCCGAAGCCGCCGAACTGGAACCGCGTACCGATGGCGCCCTGCGGGAAGATGATGACGTCGTAGTCCTCGCTCAGGCCTCCCGCGTCGAGCCGCTGCGGGAAGACGAGTTCGAAGTCCGCGTACTCGAACTGCTCGAGGATCCAGCGGATCCAGCCGGACGGCATGGAGCCGCCGTACGTGTCCCAGAGCGCGATGCGCGGCGCCCGCAGCCGCAGAGCTTCGGTGTCCGGATCGTCGTCCACACCCTGGAAGTCGATGCCCAGCTCGGAGGCCAGCGACTCGACCGCGTCGTCCGTCCCTCGCCGACTCTTGACGTAGAAGGTGCCGGCCGGGTGCATCCGGCCGCCCTCGCGCAGCGGCGAGGTGAGCCAGTAGACCTCGTGCCCGGAGGCGTGCAGCCGGTTGATCGCCGTGAACGAGTTGTTCGCCTCATGGCTGAACAGGAAGCCGTCCGCCCCGCCCGCGTCCGCGACCGTCCCCGCCATGGGGCTTGCGTTCCACTTCGTGATCTCCTCGAACGGTCCGTCGAAGCCCTCCAGGATGCGGTCGAACTCGACCCCCATCTGGATCGCCAGCGTCCAGCCCGCGTTGTCGTACGGCGGGGTCGGCGTCGCCCCCGGATAGAGGAAGTCGTCCGGGTGGTCCTGCGGCTCGAACATGTCGAGGACGTGCGGCCGGAAGGCCTGCGCGGCCCGCACCACGTAGGAGCCGGAGGGATACTGCGTGCCGCCCACGCTGAAGTCGGATGTCGCCCGCTCCACGATCACACCGTTCTCGAGCAGCGTGTTGACGAACTTCGTCGCGGTCGGGAAGTCGGCCTGGTCCGAGGGGAGGATGTACCCCCGGGGATCGCGAAGGTCGGGTTCGAACAGCCTGTCGTAGTCCGCGCGCGTGCCGCGGCTCCCGCCGAAACCGCCCACGTTGCGGGCGAAGTCGGCCTCCGCCGCCCCTGCCCGCATCTCGTCGCGCAGCCAGTCCACCCGCCTCGGGTGGATCGTCCAGCTGTCCCTGCTGCCGCGCTCGATCGAGTTCATCCCCATGCGCCAGATGCGGTACAGGAAGGTCTCGCGATAGCGCGAGGCGACGTCGAGCACCGCCTTGTTCGCGGTCACCGAGTAGTCGACCGACTGCCGGAAGTGCCACGGCTGCGGCTCGATCGGGGCGGGCAGGTTGTCGTTGGGCAGGACCCGCTCGAGGATGAGCGGGATCTCCATCGGGGTCGGGTTCCCGATCGTTTCCGTGAGGAGCCCGATCATGTTCTTGAAGTAGGGGGTCGTCCGCAGGCCACCGTTCCACCACGTGGAGTAGTTCGCGCCGCGACGCCGCGTCGCTCCCGGCTTTCCCTCTTCCGTGAAGCGCGAGTGCATCGCGGACCCCACGAGATCGATCCCGGTGATGACCATCGGGTCGATGTTGTAGTTGAAGGGATCGCGGAACGGAGGCGCGAAGAGCACGGTCCCGGTGGGTCCCGTCTGGTGGTGGTTGTAGACGATCTGCGGATACCACGTCCGGTACATCTGCCGGTTCATGTTCTCGGATTCCGGCTGGAAGGACGTGTAGAAATCCCGGTTGTTGTCGTGCCCCACGTACTTCTGGTAGAGGACGGGGATCCCGCGCGTGGAGCGCTCCGTCTTCTCCTCGACCCGCGTGTACCAGTTCGAGACGAGGTCCATGCCGTCGGGGTTCGCGTGGACGAAGAGGATGACGACGTCGTCGAGGATCCGCATCGTCTCGTCGTCGGTCCCGCTCACGAACTGCCACAGCGTCTCCATCAGCTGCTGCGCGCCGAGCACTTCCGTCGCGTGAAGGCCGCCGTCGATCCACACGATCGCCTTTCCGCGCCTGGCGAGGGCGCGCGCCTCCTCCTCGGTCACGCCCCGGGCGAGCGCGAGACGGGCGGAAATCTCCCGGTACTCGTCGAGGTTCGCATGATTTTCAGGCGAGGTGACGATCGCCATCAGCTGGTCGCGGCCCTCGGCCGTCGTCCCGATCGACTGCAGCGTCATGCGCGGGGACTCGGCGGCCAGCGTCTCCCAGTAGCGGGAGAGGTCGCCGTAGTCAGGGAGTTCGTAGTCGGCGCCGATCTCGTGCCCGAAGAAGGCCTCAGGGGTCGTCAGCTCCTGCGCGAGGCCGGGCCGGGCGGCCACGACTCCGAGGATGATCGCGACGGCCGGCAGGGCTCCGCGGACCGCGGTCCGGTGGGGGGCGAAGAACGACATGTGCGGACTCTCCTTGCGCGAATCGTGTGCAGAGTTTCGGCGCCCATTATGGAAGCGCCGCCGCCCGCCGGCGAGCCCGAATCTCCGGGTTCGCGGCGGGCGGTTCCGGCTTGAGCCGGGTCGACGCCTGGCGTCGGCGGTCCGGCGGCCGCGTTCAGCGCATCGGCGGCATCGGGACCTGCACCGGATCGCCGAGGTCCGGACGGACCCCCGCGGCCTGAAGCGCCGCGTAGAGCGCCGGCATGCGGTCCTCGATCACGGCGTTGAGGCGGTCGACCGCGCCGGGCAGCGCGCCCCAGCCGCGCTCGAGCTGGTAGAGCATGTCCGCCGTCGGCGCCGTGTGGTAACCGGACAGACCGCCGGACACGCCCGCACCCGCTCGGGCCGTGCCGAGTTCGTCACCGATCTCGTCCAGTTCCTCGCCCACGGCTTCGATCTCTCCGGTGAGCGACTCGGACACGTCGTGGCCCTCGAGCTGGTCCTCGATGCCGGACAGGTGCTCGCGCATGCGGGCCACCGCCTGCAGCCCCTCGTTCGTCGGCTTCGCCAGCGCGTAGGCGCTCATGAGCGCTTCCTGCCGCGCCATGAGGTCGCCCTGGCTGATGTTCACGCGCGGATCGAGCCGCACCGTGACCGACGTCTGAAGCGTGTGTCCCGCCGCCTCCAGCTGCGCCGTGTACGTCCCCGGGAGGACCTTCGGCGCCACGCTGCCGGCCCGGAAGAAGAACCCGCCTCCGCCCGGCGGCGCCGGTGGCGGCTCGTAGCGGAGATCCCAGATGACCTCGTTCAGGCCGCGGTCGCCGCCGCCCTCGAGTTCACGGATGACGGAACCATCGGAGTCGAGGATCGTGATCGTCGCCTTGCCCGCCATCTCGGACATCGGCGCCGGGGCATCGCCGTTCGCGGACGGACCGGAGGTCACGATCCGCTCGCCGCTCTCGCCGCCTTCCTCGTCGGCCATCGGGGCATCCGGCAGGTCGCTCCCCAGCCAGTAGCGGATTCGGGCGCCCTGCGGCGGGTTCTCCGCCTCCCACACGCCCGGCGTCCAGCCCTGCGGCGTGTACGGGTTGTACGCGACCGCCGACTGCGTCGAGAAGAGGTGCGCCTCGGAGGCGAGGATTTCCTGGCTCAACTCCTCGAGCGGGGTGATGTCCTCCATGATCCAGATCCCGCGCCCGTGCGTGCCGATCACGAGGTCGTTCTCGCGCTCCTGGATCTTGATGTCGTCCACCGGCGCCGGCGGCATGTTCCGCAGCAGCGGCTGCCACGAGTTGCCGGCGTCGACCGAGAAATAGGTGCCGATCTCGTTGCCGGCGAAGAGGAGGTTCGCCGCTCGCGGGTGCTGCGCCAGCGCGTTCAGCGACCAGCCGTCCGGGATCCCGTCCCTGACCGCCCGCCACGACTCGCCGAAGTCGTTCGAGACGTACAGGTAGGGGTCCATGTCGTCGTTGCGGTGGTTGTCCCCCGCGACCCACACCGTGCCTGCGTCGGCGTGCGAGGCGACGATGCGCGTCATGTACAACTGGTCGGGGACGCCCGGCATGTTCGGCGCCACGTTCGTCCACGTCCCGCCGCCGTCCCGCGTGACCTGAAGGTTCCCGTCGTCCGTGCCCGCATATACAACCATCGGATCGAGCGGCGACTCTTCGATCGAGATCATGTTGCCGAAGCTCGACGTCCCGTCGTTGGCCGACATCATCGGCTCGGAGCCGAGGACGCCCATGATCGACAGCGTCTGGCGATCGATGGCCTTCGTCAGGTCGGGGGAGATCTGCTCCCACGTCTGTCCGTAGTCGGGCGTCTTGAATACGACGTTCGACCCGTAGTAGACCGTGTTCGGATCGCTCGGCGACACTTCGACCGGCGTATCCCAGTTCCAGCGGAAGTCGGGCAGATCCTCGTCATCCCCGTCCGGACGCCCCAGCGGACGCATCCGCAGGCGCTCGCCCGTCTTGAGGTTCACCCGCATCGGATTCCCGTTCTGAGACTCCGCGATCATCTCCTCGCCGTTGGGATGGAGGACGGTGAAGTAGCCGTCGCCGCTTCCCACGTTGTACCAGTCGCGGGTCCGGATCCCCTGGTTGGACCAGGTGTCCGACGGGCCGCACCACGAGCCGTTGTCCTGCAGGCCGCCGCACACGTGGTACGGTTCGCGGTTGTCGACGCCGATCTCGTAGAACTGCGCGAGCGGCAGGTTCGTCAGCTGGCGCCAGTTGTCGGAGCGGTCCCAGCTGATCGAGACGCCGCCGTCGCCACCGAGGATGAGGTGGTCGGAGTTGTCCGGGTTGATCCACAGCGCGTGGTGGTCGGAGTGGACCTCCGAGGCCGCGTCCGGCGTGAAGTTGTTCCCACCGTCGGAGGAGCGGTACAGGCTCGAGCCGCCCAGGTAGATCCGCTCCGGATCGTTCGGGTCGATGCGGATCTGGCTGTAGTACATGGGACGGTTGTTCGTCGTGCTGGTCTGCACCCACGTGTCGCCGCGGTCGGTCGACTTCCAGGTCCCCGTCTTGCGGTCGGGATCTCCGGGACCCTGCGGACCGCCGCCCCCGCCCGGAGCGCGAGCGTCGGCTTCGACGATCGCCCACACGAGGTTCCCGTCGCGGCGGTAGATGTCGAGCCCGATGCGGCCGACGTCACCCTCCGGCAGACCGCCGGCGAGCTTCGTCCAGTTGTCGCCGCCGTCCATCGTCCGGTAGATGCCGCCGCCCGGACCGCCGCCGTTGAAGCCCCACAGCGTGCGCTGCCGCTGGTACATCGCCGCGAACAGCGTCATCGGATCGCCCGGATCCATCGCGAGGTCGATCGCGCCCGTGTGCTCGTCAACGTAGAGAACGAGGTCCCACGTCTCCCCGCCGTCCATCGTCCGGTAGACGCCACGCTCCGGGTTCGAGCCCCACAGGCGACCCATCGCCGCCACGTAGGCCACGTCCGGATTCCGCGGGTGGACCTGGATGCGGGAGATGTGGTGCGTCGCCTCGAGTCCGAGGTGGGTCCACGTGCGGCCGGCGTCCGTCGACCTGAACACGCCCATCCCCCACGGGGAGGACTGCCGGTTCTGCGGCTCGCCGGAGCCGACCCACACCACGTTCGGGTTTGACGGGGCGAGGGTGATGTCCCCGACGGACAGCATGGTCTGGTCGTCGAACATGGACTCGAAGGTCGACCCGCCGTTGATCGTCTTCCACACGCCGCCCGTCGCGACGCCGACGTAGAAGGTGGACGGATCGGCTTCGTCGACCGCGAGGTCGGCGACTCGGCCGCCCATGATCGTGGGTCCGATTTCGCGCCATTCGAGCGCCTGCACGGCCGCCTGCAGATCGGCGTCCTGAGCCAGCGCGGGGCGAGGGGCTGCGGTGAGGGCGAGCACCGCGAGTAGAGACACTGCGACCGGGAGCCCTGAGCGCGTACGCATCTTGCTTACCTCGTTTCGGCAGGAGTTCCGCGGGGAGGGGGCGGTACGGGCAAGG
>JAJDWE010000063.1 GCA_022825725.1 Gemmatimonadota bacterium | reverse complement strand
GAGATGGTGATGCCGGGGGACAATGTGAATATGGCGGTGGAGCTGATCGCGCCGATCGCGATGGAGGAGAACCTCCGGTTCGCGATCCGCGAGGGAGGCCGGACGGTGGGCGCCGGGGTCGTCACCGCCATCCACGACTAGCGGAAAGCCCCGGAAAACGAGACGGCGCACAGATATGGCGCAGAAGATACGGATTCGGCTGAAGGCCTTCGATCCAGCGGTGATCGACCAGACGGCGGCGGACATCGTTCGCACGGCGCAGAAGACCGGTGCGTCCGTCAGCGGGCCGATCCCGCTCCCGACGCGCCGTCAGCTGTTCACGGTCCTGCGGAGCCCGCATGTGGACAAGAAGTCGCGGGAACAGTTCGAACTGAAGACGCACAAGCGGCTCATCGATATCCATGACTCCCGTCCGCAGACGATCGACGCGCTGACGAAACTGGATCTCGCGGCCGGCGTCGACGTGGAAATCAAAGTCGAGTAGCGAGATGCCCGGGTTGATCGGCCGCAAAATCGGCATGACGCAGATCTTCGACGACGACGGGAAGGCCGTCGGCGTCACGGTGCTGGAAGTCGGACCCTGTCCGGTCGTCCAGATCAAGACCGCCGCGCGCGACGGATACGATGCCGTACAGCTCGGCTTCGGTCGCGTGAAGGAAGGGCGCGTGCGAAAGCCGACGGCGGGCCACGCCGCGCGCGCCGGACTCGACTACGTACCGCGCGTCCTCGCGGAGTTCGACTTCGAAGGCGAGGAGTTCGAGTTGGGTCAGGAGCTCACGGTCGGCATGTTCGATGCCGGATCGCGCGTGAACGTGACGGGAACGACCAAGGGTCGCGGGTTCCAGGGCGTCGTGAAGCGGCACGGCTTCGGCGGAGGTCGCGGTTCCCACGGCGGAACGTCCGTCCTCAGAGCCCCGGGCTCGATCGGGGCCGGCACGGACCCGTCCCGAGTCATCAAGGGGCGGAAGATGGCGGGCCGCATGGGGGGAACGCAGCGTACGGCGATGAGCCGGAAGATCATTCGGGTCGACGCTGAAAAGAACCTTCTGATCGTTCAGGGTTCCGTCCCGGGTGGGCGAAACAACCTCGTCATGGTGAGGCCGGGCCGATGAAAGTCGCGACGTACGGTTCCGACGGCACGGCGGGGGCCGAGCGGGCGCTGCCCGAGACGCCGTTCGACGGCGTGGTCAACGAAGATGTGCTCCATCAGGTCGTCACCGCCGTGCTGGCGAACCGTCGACAGGGGACCGCATCGACGAAGACCCGGTCGACCGTTCGCGGAGGATCGCGGAAGCCCTGGCGGCAGAAGGGGACGGGACGTGCCCGCGCCGGCTCGATCCGTTCGGCGCTGTGGCGCGGCGGCTCGGTCGTCTTCGGCCCGCAGCCGCGCTCCTATCGCGTGCGCGTCCCGAGGCGGATCCGTCGGCTGGCGATCCGTTCC
Source organism: Gemmatimonadota bacterium (assembly GCA_022825725.1). Lineage (GTDB taxonomy): Bacteria > Gemmatimonadota > Gemmatimonadetes > Palauibacterales > Palauibacteraceae > Palauibacter. The sequence continues at coordinate 14,827 of JAJDWE010000063.1, read as the reverse complement.
GCACTCAACACGAGAGCCATGAACGGCGACCTCGCGCTCATCGAGCCTCTGGGTTTCGATCCGCCGAAGACCCGGCACGTCGCCGCCCTGCTGGCCGGCATCGGCCGCGCTTCGGAGAACATCCTCTTCCTGACGGCGGGCCACAAACCCGACGTCCACCTGTCGGCCAGAAATCTGCCCGGCGTGCGCGTGCTCCCATGGGGAGAGGCGTCGGCGTACGACATCCTCTGGTCCGACCTGGTACTCGTCGAGTCGTCGGTCTTCGATGCGGCGGGGGACTCCGCCGGGGAAGGTGAAGCATGACGCGCCCGCCGAACGAGATCATCCTGCGTCCGCTCTTCACGGAGAAGACATCTACGAGCCTCCAGTCCGAGGGGACCGACGGCGTGGGACGGCGTCTCCAGGCGCGCATCGACCTCGGCGAGGTGGAGCCCCGTCCGAAATACACCTTCGAGGTGGCGCCGGACGCGAACAAGATCGAGATCCGCCGCGCCTTCGAGGCGATCTTCGAGGGAAGGCGGGTCACCTCCGTGCGCACGATGAACGTGCGTGGGAAGAAGAAGCGCATGGGGCGCACGATGGGCCGTCGGCCGCACTGGAAGAAGGCGATCATCGAAGTCGCGGACGGTCCCGTCGATGTGCTGGAGGGAGTCTGATCGATGCCGATTCGCAAGTTCAAGCCGGTCACGGCGGCCTCCAGACACCGGAGCGTATCGACTTTCGAGGAAATCACCCGCAGCGAGCCGGAGAGGTCGCTGACGGAGGGTCTGCCGAAGAAGTCCGGCCGCAACCATCACGGGCATATCACGAGCCGGAGGCGCGGGGGCGGTCACAAGCGGCGTTATCGCCGCATCGACTTCAAGCGCAGGAAGGACGGCGTGCCCGGCGTCATCGCGGAGATCGAATACGATCCGAATCGCTCGGCCCGCATCGCGCTCATCCACTACGCGGACGGGGAGAAGCGCTACATCCTCCACCCGCGGGGTCTCGGTGTCGGTGACACCATCCTCTCCGGGTCCGGGATCGACCCGAACGTGGGCAACTGCCTGCCGCTGGGCGAGGTTCCGCTCGGGACGGTCGTACACGGCGTGGAACTCGCCCCCGGTAAGGGCGCGCAGCTCGCCCGCTCGGCCGGCGCGTCGGTCCAGGTCGTGGCGAAGGAGCGGGGAACGGTCACCTTGCGGCTCCCCAGCACCGAGATGCGCATGGTGCCGGAGTCGTGCCGGGCCACGGTGGGGCAGGTCGGCAACGTCGACCACGAACTCGTTCGAGCCGGGAAGGCGGGCCGCTCGAGGTGGAAGGGCCGGCGGCCCAAGGTGCGCGGCGTGGCCATGAATCCCGTAGACCATCCCCTCGGGGGTGGGGAGGGGCGCAGTTCCGGTGGTCGTCCGCCCGTGTCGCCGTGGGGCAAGCCGGAGGGTCGCAAGACGAGGAAGAAGCACAAGCCGAGCAACAAGCTGATCGTGCGCGGCCGCAAGCGCGGCAGGGCCACGAAGTAGGAGCGAGAGATCCGATGCCGAGAAGCGTGAAGAAGGGACCGTACATCAATGAGAAGCTGCTGATGAAGGTGCAGCGGATGAACGATTCCGGAGACAAGTCGGTCATCAAGACGTGGGCCCGGGCTTCGACCATCAGCCCGGATTTCGTCGGACACACGCTTGCGGTGCACAACGGCAACAAGTTCATCCCGGTCTACGTGACGGAGAACATGGTGGGGCACAAGCTCGGAGAGTTCGCGACGACGCGGACATTCCGCGGGCACGCCGGTTCCGCGCGAGACCGGAGGGGCAGAGTCTGATGCAGGCGACAGCCAGGGCGAAGAACCTCGGCATGTCCGCCCGGAAGATGCGTCTGGTCATCGACCAGATTCGCGGGCGGGACGTCAACGAGGCCTACGCCATCCTGCAATTCTCGAAGAAGAAGGCGGCGCGCTCGATCGGAAAGCTGCTCCGTTCGGCCGTCGCCAACGCCGTCTACAGGGCGGACGAAGGCGGGGAAACGCTGGACGTGGACGAACTCTATGTGCGCGAGGCCTACGTGGACGAAGGCAGGACGCTTCGGCGCTGGCGCGCGCGCGCCTACGGAAGAGCGACGCCCCGGCTCAAGCGGAGCAGTCACGTGACGGTCGTCGTGGACACGAGAGACTAATGGGCCAGAAGACACACCCGTACGGATTCAGGCTTGGCTCGGTCAAGCCGTGGCGGTCGCGCTGGTACGCACAGGGCAAGGAGTTTCCGAAGCTGCTCGCGGAAGACGAGAAGCTGCGGAAGTACCTGCAGGCGCGGCTCGGTCACGCGGCGATCGCCCAGGTGGAGATCGAGCGCAAGCCGTCGAAGATCGTCGTCACGATCCACACGGGTCGCCCCGGCGTCGTCATCGGCAAGCGCGGGGCCGAAGTCGACAAGCTGCGTGACGAACTCGCTCTGCTGACGGACGCGGAAGTTTCCGTCAATGTCGAGGAGATTCGCCGTCCGGAGACCCAGGCTCAACTCGTGGCGGACAACGTGGCCCACCAGTTGACGCAGCGGATCAGCTTCCGCCGCGCGATGAAGCGGGCCGTGCAGGCGGCGATGCGAGCGGGCGCCGGCGGCATCCGCATCCAGTGCGGCGGGCGGCTCGGCGGGGCCGAGATCGCGCGCTCGGAGGGCTATCACGAAGGGCGCGTGCCGCTGCACACGTTGCGCGCGGACATCGACTACGCGGAGCGACAGGCCCGGACGACGTTCGGCACGATCGGCGTGAAGGTGTGGATCTTCCACGGCGAGATCGTGGAGGACCGCCGTGGTCAGACGTACACCGCGGGCGGGCGCCGCCGCGCGGGTCGCGGGCGAGGATAGAGACACATGCTGCAACCGAAGCGGATCAAGTACCGGAAACAGCAGAAGGGGCGCATGCGCGGCGCCGCGCATCGCGGCAACAAGGTCTCGTTCGGCGACTACGCGCTTCAGGCCGTGGAACCGGGCTGGATCACGAACCGTCAGATCGAAGCCGCTCGAGTCGCCATGACGCGGCACATCAAGCGTGGCGGAAAGGTCTGGATCCGCATTTTTCCGGACAAGCCGCTCACGCAGAAGCCCGCGGAGACCCGGATGGGGAAGGGTAAGGGGAATCCCGAGTACTGGGTCGCGCCGGTGAAGCCGGGTCGGGTGATGTTCGAGATCGAGGGAGTCGACATCGACCTCGCTCGGCGGGCGATGCAGTTGGCGTCGGCGAAGCTTCCGGTCAAGACACGCTTTCTGGAGCGGGAGGACTAGGTGTCGCTCGAGGCGATGGAGATTCGCGAATTCACCGACGAGGAACTCGCCGAGGAACTCGCCCGCGCGAAAGACGAAATCGCTCGTCTGCGCTACCGGGCCGCGTTCGAGGAACTCGAGAACCCGTCGCTCCTGAAGACGTTGCGTCGCGAGATCGCGCGACTGAAGACCGTGCAGGTCGAGCGAGCGCGTAGCGAGGAGAATCAGGTTGGCTGATCAATCGGCGACGAAGGGCCGGCGCAAGGTTCGGGTCGGAACGGTCGTGAGCGACCGCATGGAAAAGACCGTCGTAGTGTCCGTCGAGCGGCGGCTCGCGCACCCGCTGTACGGCAAGCAGGTGAGCCGCGGGAAACGGTACCAGGCACACGACGAAGAGAACGAATACCGGGTGGGTGACGTGGTGCGGATCGAGGAGACCCGCCCGCTCTCCAGGCTCAAGCGCTGGCGCGTGCTCGAGCTGGTCCAGCGTCCGGAGTAACGGGGGCACGACGAGATGATTCAGCAGGAATCGATGGTCCGCATCGCGGACAATTCCGGTGCGCGCCGGGCTCTCTGCATTCGGGTCCTCGGCGGGTCGCGCCGCCGGTACGCCCGCGTAGGCGACGTGATCGTCGCGACGATCAAGGACGCGACCCCGCACGGGAACGTGAAGAAGGGCCAGGTGGTTCGGGCGGTCGTCGTGCGAACGGCAAAGGAGAGCCGGCGGCGCGACGGCAGTTACATCCGCTTCGATGAGAACGCGGCGGTGATCATCAACGACGCGGGAGAGCCGACCGCCACACGTATCTTCGGGCCGGTGGCGCGCGAACTCCGCGAGAAGAGATTCATGAAGATCGTGTCGCTTGCCCCCGAAGTGATCTAGCGGCTGCGGGCCGCGAGCTGTCGCACGAGGATCTGAACCGACGATGACACGCAAGAAACTGCACATGAGAGCCGGAGACACGGTCCGGGTGATCGCGGGCAACTTTGTCGGCGCCCAGGGCCAGGTGCTGCGCACGATCCCTTCGCGGGGACTCGTCGTGGTGCAGGACGTGAACATGCGCAAGCATCACAAGCGTCCCGTGGCCAACGCGAAGGGCGGGGTCACCGAAGGCGGCATCGTGACCTACGAAGAGCCGATCAGCGCTTCGAACGTGATGCTCGTGTGTCCCCAGTGCGACGAGCCGTCGCGGATACGCCGCCAGCGCGATGCGGACGGCACGATCGAGCGGATCTGCAAGCGTTGTGACGACCCCATCCCGACTGCGGGCTAGAGAAAGATGAGTTCGGAAAACGGAAAGCCGCGGCTGCGGAAACACTACGAGGACACGGTCCGGGCGAAGCTTGCCGATATCTTCGGCTTCGAGAACCCGCACCAGATCCCCAGGCTCGAGAAGATCGTGATCAACGCCGGGCTCGGCGAAGGGAAGGACAATCCGAGGCTGATCGAATCCGCCTCGAACGAGATCGCGGTGATCAGCGGCCAGCGGCCCGTCGTAACGCGGGCGCGGAATTCGATCTCGAACTTCGGTCTGCGGGAAGGCATGCCGATCGGGACGATGGTGACGCTTCGCGGTGCCCGCATGTACGAGTTCCTCGATCGGTTCATCAGCACGGCTGTGCCCCGTATCAGGGACTTCAGGGGGTTCAGGAGCCGGGCGTTCGATGGACGCGGCAACTATACGGTGGGAATCCGGGAGCAGATGGTCTTCGCGGAAGTCGATTACGACGAGATCGTCAAGATTCACGGGCTCAACATCACGTTTGTCACGACGACCAACCGGGACGATGAGGCGCTCGTCCTGCTTCGCGAGATGGGGATGCCGTTTCGCGATGAGGTTCCGGTCGTCATCTAGCGGGAAGAGGCTGAATGGCAAAGACAGCACTGATCGTGAAGGCGAACCGCAAGCCGAAGTTCAGTTCGCGCAAGGTGCGGCGCTGCTATCGCTGCGGCCGGCCGCGCGCCTACATGAGGAAGTTCGGTTTGTGCCGGATCTGTTTCCGGGAGCAGGCGCTCCGCGGAGAGATACCGGGCGTTCGGAAAGCGAGTTGGTGAGATGAGCATGACCGATCCGATCGCGGACATGCTGACGCGCATCCGCAACGCCGGCCGAGCCGGACACCGGCGCGTCGACATCCCGCTCTCGAAGATCAAGATCGAGATCGCCAGGATCCTGGCGGAGAACCATTTCGTTCGCGGCTACAAGGTGCTCGACGACGATCGGCACGGCCGCCTGCGCGTGTATCTCAAGTACACGTCGGACGAACGGCCGGTGATCCGGCTGCTCGAACGCGTGTCGAAACCGGGCCTCAGGAAGTATGTCGACGCGAACTCGATCCCCAAGGTTCGGGCCGGGATGGGGATCGCGATCATGTCGACATCGAACGGATTGATGACGGACCGTGACGCCCGTCGGCAGCACGTCGGCGGGGAGATCATCGCGAGAATTTACTAGCGGGGCTGCCGGGAATCGGTGCCGGCGGTCGCCCCCGCGAGGGAGCAGATAGCGTGTCGAGAATCGGAAAGCTGCCAATCCCCGTGCCGGACGGCGTCGAGGTGAGGATCGATGGCGCGCATGTGACGGTGAAGGGCCCTCGGGGTGCGCTCGAGCGGTCGTTCGACCCCGATATGGAGATCACGCAGTCCGAGGGTGCGGTGTCCGTGAAGCGTGCCTCCGATGAGGCGCGGCACCGGGCTCTGCACGGACTCACGCGGTCCCTGATCGCCAACATGGTCACGGGCGTATCCCAGGGGTACGAGAAGCGCCTGGAGATCCACGGCGTCGGGTACCGGGCGGAACAAAAGGGCGGCAGCGTTGTGTTCAGCGTCGGGTACAGCCATACGGTCACCGTCGAACCGCCGGAGGGCATCGCGTTGAGCGTCGAGTCGCCGACGCTGGTCAAGGTGTCCGGGAACGACAAGGAGAAGGTCGGGCAGATGGCGGCTGAGATCCGCGCGATCCGACCGCCCGAACCGTACAAGGGGAAGGGCATCCGCTACGTGGGCGAGTACGTGCGCCGCAAGGCCGGCAAGGCGACGGCCACAGCCTGAGCGGCAGATCAGACAGAGGGAAGACGATGGACATCAGGGGGCGGACGAAACAGAGGCACCGACTGCGGAGGCGGCGACACGCCCGGATCAAGAAGAAGATCCGGGGAACGGCCGCCCGCCCGCGTCTCGTGGTGTTCCGAAGTCTGCGGCATCTCGAGGGCCAACTGGTGGACGACGATCGGGGCGTTACGCTGCTCGGCGTCTCGACACTTGCCGGCGCGGACGGCGATGCCGGAGAACGCTCCGGCAAGGTCGCCGACGCTTATCTTGCGGGCAGGACACTTGCGGAGAAGGCGGTCGCGGCCGATGTGGGCGAGATCGTGTTCGACCGCGGCGGGTATCCCTATCACGGCCGCGTTCGGGCATTTGCCGAAGGCGCCCGCGACGGCGGTCTCCGCTTCTAACGAGAGGGCTTCATGGCAAGAGGAGGAAAACGGCGCGACGACGGTGACAACTTCAAGGAGAACGTCATCTTCATCAATCGCGTCTCGAAGGTCGTAAAAGGCGGCCGTCGCTTTTCGTTCACCGCGCTCGTGGCGGTCGGTGACGGGCAGGGCCGTGTCGGCATGGCTCTCGGCAAGGCGAACGAGGTTGCCGAGGCGATCCGCAAGGGATTCGAGCAGGCGCGTCAGGCCATGGTCGTCGTGCCGATCGTGAACGGGACCATCCCTCACGAAATCCTCGGGCGCCACGGCGCGGGCCGGGTGCTGCTCAAGCCCGCCGGTCCGGGAACCGGCGTCATCGCCGGCGGTCCGGTCCGGGCGGTACTCGAATGCGCCGGCGTGCAGGACATCCTCACGAAGAGCCTCGGCACGAACAATCCTCTCAACATCGTTCGCGCCACGATGAGCGGACTGCAGGATCTGGTCACCCCGGAGCAGGTTGCAGCCGAACGCGGGGTGGATGTCGCCACGATCCGGGAGGCCATGCGTGGGTGAGCGGCTGAGGATTCGTCAGGTGAAGAGCGGACTCGGAGCGCAGCGCAAGCAGCGCGACACGCTTCGCGCCCTCGGCCTCAAGCACCACCAGGACCAGGTGGTGCAGCCGGACAACCGCGCGATACGCGGGATGATCCACGCGGTGGCGCATCTCGTCGAAGTCGAGGAGGTCGGACAAGATGGCTGAACGCGAGCGGATCGGGCTCGACAACCTTTCCCCGCCCCGCGGTTCGAAATCCTCCGCGAAACGTCGCGGGCGCGGTCACGGGTCCGGCTCGGGCAAGACGTCGGGACGCGGCCACAAGGGCCAGAAGTCGCGGAGTGGCGCGTCGATCCCGGCGTGGTTCGAGGGCGGCCAGATGCCGCTCTACCGGCGTACGCCCAAGCGGGGGTTCAAGCCGCACCGGCGAACCGAGTGGCACATCGTCAATCTCTCGGAACTGGATCGCGTGGAGGGCAGCGGGATCGATCCCGGCACGCTTCGCGCGAGCGGCGTCATCCGCGGAACGGACCGTCCCGTGAAGATCCTCGGGCGAGGGGACGTCGGGCGGGCGGTCGATGTGCGCGCGCACGCCTTCAGCGCCTCGGCCCGTGAGAAGATCGAGGCGGCCGGCGGCACCGCCCGGGTCATCGAGTAAGGGATGGCGAACGGCCAGAACGCGGCGGCTGCCGCGGCGAACATCTTCAAGGTGCCGGAGCTGAAGGCGAAGATCCTCTTCACTCTCCTGTGCCTCGCTCTGTATCGGCTCGGCTCCCACATCACGACGCCGGGTGTGAACGTCGTGGCCCTGCAGGCCCTCGCCGGACAGTTCCAGGGCACGATCTTCGGCATCTACGATCTCTTCGTGGGGGGCGGTCTGCAGCGCGCGACCGTCTTCGCCCTCGGCATCATGCCCTATATCTCGGCGAGCATCCTCTTCCAGCTCCTCGCCGCCGTCATGCCGGCGATCGAGAAGCTGCAGAAGGAAGGGGAGGAGGGTCGCCGCAAGCTCACGCAGTGGACGCGATATACCACCGTGGTACTGTGTATCGGGCAGTCCTACACCTACGCGCTCTTCCTCGAAGCTCAGCCGGGCGCGGTGCTCGATCCCGGTCTCGGATTTCGCCTCCTCACCGTGCTCATGCTGACGACCGGGGGCGTGTTCGTCATGTGGCTCGGCGAGCAGATCACCGAGCGCGGCGTCGGCAACGGCATGTCCCTGCTCATCTTCTTCTCGATTCTGCAGGGCTTCCCGGGTGCGGTGCTCAACACCTTCGAACTCTACCAGGCCGGCGGCATCTCGCTCATCAAGCTCGCCGCCCTCGCGGCGACGCTCGTGGCCATCATGGCGGCGGTCGTCGCTCTGACGATGGCGCAGCGCAAGATCCCCGTGCAGATCCCGCGGAAGGTCGTGGGCAGAGGCCGGATCCGGGAAGGGCAACGGTCGTTCATCCCCCTGCGGATCAACTCCGCCGGCGTGATGCCGATCATCTTCGCGCAGTCGATCATCATCATTCCGGGAACCCTGGCCGCGTTCATGGGCAATCCCGGACCGGGCAGCTCCGGCGCCCGGCGCTTCATCTACGAGATGAGCCAGGCGCTCCAGGTGGGGACGGCGTGGTACTACGTGCTGTACGTCGTTCTCATCGTCTACTTCACCTACTTCTACACGTCCATCATCTTCAACCCGACGGACCTGGCGGAGAATCTGAAGCGCCAGGGCGGGTTCATTCCGGGCGTCAAGCCCGGAGCGAAGACGGCGGATTATATCGATCACGTGCTCACGCGGATCACGCTGCCCGGCGCGGTCTACCTGGCGCTGATCGCCGTGCTGCCCTACCTGATCTTCTCGATCTTCGACCTTCAGACCTTCTTCTTCGGCGGCACTTCGCTGCTCATCGTGGTGGGCGTTGCGCTCGATACGATGCAGCAACTCCAACAGCATCTCCTGCTGCGTCAGTACGAGGGATTCATGAAGAAGGGTCGCGTCAAGTATCGCGGCCGACAGCGCTACATGTGATGGGCGTGCGGTTGATCATCATGGGTCCTCCCGGGGTCGGGAAGGGCACCCAGGGCGAGTTTCTGGCCGAACGCTTCGGCGTTCCGCGCCTCTCGACCGGCGACATGATCCGCGCCGCGCTCGAGGCCGGAACCCCGCTCGGCGAGAGGGTTCGAGTCTACTACGAAGCGGGCGAACTCGTGCCGGATGAGGTCGTCCTGGGACTCATCGCCGAGGCGTTCGACGGTTCGGAGGCGAGCGGAGGATTCGTGCTCGACGGATTTCCGCGCACGGTGCCGCAGGCCGATGGCCTCGGCGAACTGCTGGCCGACCGGAGCATCGAACTGGACGCGGTGCTTTCGCTCGAGGCGCCGGAAGAGGAACTCGTCGATCGCATTTCCGGGCGGCGGGTGTGCGGTGCGTGCGGCCTCGTGACCCACGTGCGCGTCGTCGGGGCGCATGCGCCCTGCCCCGAGTGCGGAGCCGCTCTTGCGCAGCGCTCGGACGATCGCGCGGAGACCGTCCGCAATCGGCTCGCGGTCTACCGCGCCCAGACCGAGCCCCTGCTCGCCTACTACGCCCGGTCCGAGACGGGACTGACCGCGGTGGACGGCACGGGAACGCTGGAGGCGGTGCGGGATCGCCTCTTCGAGACGTTGCACATGGCGGAGGTGGCCGGTTGATCCGGCTGAAGTCGTCCGCCCAGATCGACGCCATCGCCGCCGCGGGAGCGATCGTGGCGGAGGTTCTCGATATGGCGGCGGAGCAGGCCATCCCCGGACGGAGCACCGGGGAGCTGGACGACATGGCGGAGGCGCTGATCCGGGACAACCCGGGCGCGACGCCCGCCTTCAAGGGGTTGTACGGGTTTCCGGCGACGTTGTGCACGAGCATCAACGAAGAGGTCGTACACGGCATTCCGTCGTTCGGGCGTGAATTGGAGTCGGGCGACATCGTGAGCGTCGATGTCGGCGTCAAGCTCGACGGCTTGTTCGCGGACGCGGCCGTTACGATTCCGGTGGGCGAAGTGCTGCCGACGACGGAGCGTCTCCTGGGTGTGACCCGCACGGCGCTCGACGTGGGCATCGAGGCGGCGCGTCCCGGAGGCCAGCTCGGCGATCTGGGCTCGGCGATACAGACGCACGTCGAAGCCGAGGGCTTCAGTGTGATCAGGGAGCTGGTGGGGCATGGCGTGGGGGAGGCGCCTCACGAGGAACCGCAGGTTCCGAACTACGGAGTGCGCAACCGCGGGTTCCGGATGCAGGCGGGGCTCGTCATCGCCATCGAGCCGATGGTTAACGCGGGCGGGCCGGAGATCCGTACACTCGACGATGAATGGACGGTCGTGACGGGGGACGGACGCCTCTCCGCGCATTTCGAGCATACCGTGGCGGTGACGTCGGAGGGCCCGCGCGTGTTGACGCGCGTCGCGAGTCCCGCGCGAGCAGCAGGGGAGGCCTGAGTTGGCGAAGGAAGAACCGATCCAGATGACGGGGGAGGTCGCCGAGGCGCTTCCCAACGCGATGTTTCGCGTGGAGTTGGAGAACGGGCATCAGATCGTCTGCCACGTCTCCGGCAAGATTCGAATGAACTACATACGGATTCTGCCGGGGGACCGGGTTGCGGTCGAGTTGTCGCCCTACGATTTGACGAGAGGGCGGATTACATACCGGTACAAGTGAACCGGGGGAAAGCCCCGGTTGCGGCGACGGAATTTGTTCGGATCGGTTCAGGCTGGTATTTTGAAGGGTTGCCATCGAACCGCCACGAGGGGACGGAAGCATGAAGGTTCGTTCGAGTGTCAGGCGAATTTGCGAGCATTGCAAGGTCATCCGCAGGCGCGGTGTCGTCCGGGTGATCTGCAGTCGAGATCCGAAGCACAAGCAGCGGCAGGGATAGGCAGAAAACCATGGCACGTATAGCCGGAGTCGATCTCCCGCGGAACAAGCGGATCGAGGTGGGTCTCACGTACATCTACGGAATCGGCCACTCGACGGCGCGCAACATCCTGGCCGAAACCGGCGTGGATGGGGACGTTCGCGTCTATCAGCTGTCCGACGAAGACGTCAACAGGCTGCGTCGGGTCATCGAAAGCCACTACAAGGTCGAAGGTGCGCTGCGCACCGAGACATCGATGAACGTCAAGCGTCTGATGGACATCGGATGCTATCGCGGGATGCGGCACAGGCGGAATCTGCCCGTGCGCGGCCAGCGAACGCACACCAACGCCCGGACCCGCAAGGGGCCGCGGCGCGCCGTGGCCGGCAAGAAGAAGGCGCCCCGGAAGTAGGGCGCCCCGGAAGCAGACGCGATAACCACGTTCGGTCCAAACGGAGGACGCGCAGGGAATGGCAAAGCGGGTAAGAAAGAAGAAGCGCCAGGTCGATGCCGAGGGCGTCGCCCACATCAAGGCGACCTTCAACAATACGATCATCACGATTACGACTCTGACGGGGGACACCATCGCCTGGGCCAGTGCCGGAAAGGCGGGGTTCAAGGGCTCCAAGAAGTCGACGCCCTTCGCCGCCACCATCGCGGCCGAGACGGTGGGACGCGAGGCCGCCGGCATGGGGATGCGGCGGGTCCACGTGGAAGTGCAGGGCCCCGGGTCGGGACGTGAGTCGGCGATCCAGGCGCTACAGGCGGCCGGCCTCGCGATCCGTTCGATCAAGGACGTGACGCCGATTCCGCATAACGGGTGCCGTCCGCCGAAGAAGCGGAGGGTATAGATGTCTCGCTATACGGGACCCGTGTGTCGGCTGTGCCGGCGCGAGGGAGAGAAGCTCTTCCTCAAGGGGAAGCGCTGTTTCACGGAGAAGTGCGCGATCGAGCGTCGTGCGTTTCCCCCCGGGCAGCACGGCGGCGGCCGCCGCCGTCGGCGCCAGTCGGAGTACGCCGTGCAGTTGCGTGAAAAGCAGAAGGTGAAGCGGATTTACGGACTCGCGGAGAAGCAGTTCCGCTCTCTCTTCACGAAGGCGTCCCGCGTCCCGGGCGTTACGGGCGAGAACCTGCTCGTCGCGCTCGAGAGCCGGCTCGACAATATCGTCTACCGTCTCGGCTTCGCGCCTTCCCGCAAGGCGGCGCGGCAGCTCATTCGGCATCGCCACGTGCGGGTCGAAGGGGCGACGGTCGACGTGCCGAGCTATTCCGTGGGCCCCGGCGCGGAAGTGTCGGTGACGCCGAAAGCACGGAAGCTGCCGGTGGTGATCGAGGCGATCGAGGATCGTCGGTCACGGGATCAGCTGTCGTGGCTGGGCGTCGACTATGACGCGGCGAGCGGACGCATGCTCGAGCGCCCGTCCCGATCCGACATACCACTCGCCGTCGAAGAACAGTTGATCGTCGAACTCTACAGCAAGTAGGCCCGCGCGGCCGGCGCGTTTCGCCGCATCCGGCCCGCGGAAGTCGCTGAGCGAAAACAGGGAGTGAAGTGCATATGACGGTGTCGGTAGATCTGGCGGGTCTCGTGCTTCCGGAAGCGATGGAGGAACAGAGGCGATCCCCCAATGGGGCGCGCGCGTCGTTTCTTCTCCAGCCGCTGGAGCGCGGGTTCGGACACACGATCGGCAACTCGATCCGGCGGATCATGTTGTCCTCGCTTCCCGGGGTGGCGGTTTGGGCCTTCCGGGCGGACGGCGTTCAGCATGAACACCAGACGGTCGACGGGGTCGCGGAGGATGTACATCAGATCATCCAGAACCTGAAGCGTCTGGTTCTGGTGATGGACGAGGACAAGGAAGACGCGAAGCTCTCGCTGACGGCGCACAAGGCCGGCCCGGTAACGGCGGAGCAGATCGTGGAGCATGCATCGGTTCAGGTGGTGAACCCGGACCTCGTGCTCTTCACGCTGCAGGAGGACTTGCCCGAGAAACGTCCTCTCACCTTCGATCTGTGGGTGAATCGCGGCCGCGGCTTCGTCATGGCGGAGCACCATGCGCCTCCCGAGGAGACCGAGGCCAAGCGTGACTTCCCGGTCGGGACGATCCGGATAGACGCCGTTTACAATCCCGTGACCCGCGCGAATTTCGATGTAAGGGAGACCCGGGTCGGCCAGCGCACCGACTTCGACCGGCTCGAGGTGGACGTCGAGACGAACGGAGCCCTGAATCCGGCGGAGGCGGTTTCGCAGGCGGCGGAGATCGTCCGGCTGCACCTGTCGTATTTCAGTCAGATGGGGACCGTGCCCACACTGCCGGAGGCCGTCGAGGCGGTTCAGGAGGAGAGCGCAAAGGAGCCGGTCGATTCGGGACTCGTCGAGCTGCTCGAACGCTCGCTCGAGGAGTTCAGCGAGGTCTCGGCCCGCTCGAGGAATACGCTCAAAAGGCAGGGCGTCACGACGCTGGGCGATGTCGTCACCCGGTCGCGTGACGATATTCTGGGGCTGGAGGATTTCGGAGAGAAGTCTCTCGAGGAGCTTGCGGAGGTCCTCGGACGGCACGGACTCCGGTTCGGCATGTCGTTCCTGCGGGATGAAGAGGGGAACCTCTACCTGAAGGAAGATCTGGCGGGGAACGGAGCTCGGAGCGACGATGAGGCATAGAAAGAAGGGGCGGGAACTCAGTCGGACGCGCAGCCATCGGAAGGCGATGCTGCGGAACATGGCGACGAGTCTCATCCTGCACGAGCGGATCCGTACGACCGAGGCGAAGGCGAAGGAGTTGCGGCCGTTCGCCGAAAAGCTCATCACTTTGGCGAAGAGAGGCGATCTGCACAGCAGGCAGTTGGCCGGCCGGCAGATTGCGGACCGCGCCGCGCTGCGGAAGCTCTTCGAGAAGATCGGCCCGCGTTTCGAACAGCGACCGGGCGGATACACGAGGATTCTGAAGCTGGGCGCGCGGAAGGGTGACGGAGCGGAGTTGGCGCTCATCGAATTCACCGATCGCGAGGCGTGAGGAACCGGGAGAAGAGACATGTCCAACAAGGGTGAAGGTGGACTCGGCGTCATCCTCAGCATCGTCGCGCTGGCGGCCATCGGAGGGTTCATGTATTGGCTGAACCTCCAGTCGCGCGACATCGAGGAAGCACGCGCCGCAGCCGAAGCGGCCGAGATCGAGGCGGCCCGTGATCTGGACGCGTCCGACCTCTTGGCCAATCCGCAGGGAGCCGTCAACCGCCGCGTGGTGATCGAAGGAATCCGCGTCGCGACCGGTCTGGGACAGGGCGCGTTTGCTCTCCAGCTTGCCCCGGGCGTCGCCTATCCCGTGCTGTTGGAACCCGATCCGATCCAGATCCTCAGGATGACGGAAACCACGATCTACGGCGGCGACAGCGTCGCCGTCTCGGGGCAGGTCTATACATTCAACGATTCGATCGCCGGCGTCTGGGTCGAGTCCGGAGCGGTTCAGGAAGGCATGGGCGAGCTCATTCCATCGTCCCCGACCTTTCTGCTCGCCGACTCCGTGCACGTGCACTGAGCGAATACTGAGCGGGTCATGGCGAATTTCTGTTACGTCTGCGGCAAGGGACCCGGCGTCGGGAACCACGTCAGCAACGCGAACAACAAGCGCAAGCGGCGCTTCATGCCGAACCTCCAGCGGGTGAAGATCGTGGATGGTTCGGGTCGTCGTCGTGTGCTCGTCTGCACGCGGTGCATCAAGGCGGGAAAAGTCGTCAAGGCGTCCTGAC
>JAJDWE010000036.1 GCA_022825725.1 Gemmatimonadota bacterium | reverse complement strand
CCGTATCCCTTCTGTGCCTGTACCTGGGTGATCGCCGCCGTCAGCGTCGTCTTCCCGTGGTCCACGTGACCGATCGTCCCAACGTTCACGTGCGGCTTCGTTCGCTCGAACTTTTCCTTCGCCATCGCCCCTCGTTCTCCTGTGTCTCGTCTGCGGCCTGCTCGCGGACGGCCCCTTCGCCGCCTACGAGCCGTTGGCGGAGACAATCTCCGCCGTCTTGGAGCCCGGAACTTCCTCGTAGTGTGAAAACTGCATGGTGTAGACCGCGCGACCCTGACTGATCGAGCGCAGGGACGTCGCGTAGCCGAACATCTCCGACAGCGGCACCGACGCCCCGACGACCTGGGCCGACGAACGCTGGGTCATGCCGCCGATCTTGCCCCGCCGGCTGGAGAGGTCTCCCATCACATCGCCGAGATAATCGTCGGGTGTCACGACTTCCACGTTCATGACAGGCTCGAGCAGGACCGGTTGCGCCTTGCGCGCACCTTCCTTGAGCGCGATCGAGCCCGCGATCTTGAAGGCCATCTCGCTGGAATCGACCTCATGGTACGAGCCGTCGATCAGCGTGGCCTTGATGTCGATGATCGGGTAGCCGGCGACGATCCCGGAATCCAGCGCCTCGCGAATCCCCTGTTCCACCGAGAGCACATACTCACGGGGCACGTTTCCGCCCCGGATCTCGGAGTCGAAGATGAAGCCGCCGCCGGGATCCGTGGGCTCGAGGTTGATGATCACGTGCCCGAACTGTCCGCGGCCGCCGGACTGCCGCACGAAGCGGCCTTCCACCTTGCGGACGGCCTTGCGGATCGTCTCGCGATAGGCGACCTGCGGACGGCCGACGTTCGCGTTGACCCTGAACTCGCGCTGGAGCCGGTCGACGATGATTTCGAGATGGAGTTCGCCCATCCCGCTGATGATCGTCTGCCCCGTCTCCTCGTCGGTGTAGACGCGGAACGTCGGGTCTTCCTCGGCCAGCTTCGCGAGAGCCCCCGACAATTTCTCCTGATCCGCCTTCGTCCGAGGCTCGATCGCCACCCGGATCACGGGCTCGGGGAAGCTCATCGACTCGAGCACGATCGGATCGGCCGCCGACGAGAGCGTGTCTCCCGTCCGCGTATGCTTGAGTCCGATCGCGGCCGCGATGTCGCCCGCGAACACCTCGTCGCGCTCCTCGCGCTTGTTCGCGTGCATCTGGAGCAACCGTCCGAAGCGCTCCTTCCGTCCCCTGGACGAATTCAGCGCCTTCGAGCCGGCTTTCGCCGTGCCGGAATAGACTCGGAAGTACGTCAGGCGTCCCACGTACGGATCGGTCGCGATCTTGAACGCGAGGGCCGCAAACGGCGCTTCTTCGTCGGCTGGACGCTCGACCTCCGTCTCATCCTGTTGCGGGAGGTGGCCGGTGACGGGAGGGACATCGATGGGAGAGGGGAGGAAGTCGATCACGGCGTCGAGCAGGCGCTGCACGCCTTTGTTCTTGAAGGCCGAGCCACAAAGGATCGGCGTGATCCCGTTGGCCAGCGTCGCCTTCCGCACGGCACCGCGGATTTCATCCTCGGTGAGCTCTTCCCCTTCGAGGTACTTTTCGAGCATGGGCTCATCGTACTCGACCGCAGCCTCGATGAGGGCGCTCCTCAACTCCGCCACCTGGTCCACCAGGGCGTCCGGCACGGGGCCTTCGGTCCAGCGCGCGCCCAGGGATTCATCGTCGTAGACGACCTTGACCTCACGAATGAGGTCGACCATGCCCGTATAGAGTTCCCCCTCGCCGAGGGGGATCTGAAGCGGATGCGCGTTCGCACCCAGGCGGTCGCGCATCATCCGGACGACGTTCATGAAGTCGGCGCCGACGCGGTCCATCTTGTTGACGAACGCGATGCGCGGGACGCCGTACTTGTCGGCCTGCCGCCATACCGTCTCGGACTGCGGCTCCACGCCGCCGACGGCGCAGAAGAGGGCCACCGCGCCGTCGAGCACGCGAAGGCTGCGCTCCACCTCGACCGTGAAGTCGACGTGCCCCGGCGTGTCGATGATGTTGATGCGGTAGGGTTCGCCGTCGTGGGTCCAGTTACAGGTGGTGGCGGCCGATGTAATCGTGATGCCGCGTTCCTGCTCCTGCTCCATCCAGTCCATCGTCGCGTCGCCATGATGCACTTCGCCCAGGCGATGCGTCCGGCCGGTGTAGAACAGCACCCGTTCGGTCGTCGTCGTCTTCCCGGCATCGATGTGCGCCATGATGCCGATATTTCGAAGCCGCTCGAGCGGCGTTCTTCTCTCCATGAGTCGATCTACTGGTCTCTATCTGCCGAGCCTCGGGTGCCGGACGGACCCATTACCAGCGGTAGTGCGCAAACGCCTTGTTCGCGTCCGCCATCCGGTGTACGTCCTCCTTCTTCCTCACCGCCCCCCCGTCGCCGCGGGCGGCGTCGAGCAGTTCGCCGGCGAGCCGCTGCGCCATTGTCTTGCCGGCGCGGGCGCGCGAGTGCTGCACGAGCCATCGGCGCGCGAGCGAATCGCGCCGCCGGTACGACACCTCCATCGGTACCTGGTACGTCGCGCCACCTACGCGCCGACTCCGAACCTCGAGAATCGGCTTCGCGTTCTGCAGCGCCTGTCGGAACACGTTCATCGCCGGCTGCCCCGTCTTCATTTCGATGTTCTGCATCGCATCGTAGAAGATCTTCTCGGCGAGGGACTTCTTCCCGTCCAGCATCAGCATGTTGATGAACTTCGTGACCTCCGTGCTCCCGTATCGGGAGTCCGGAATCACCTCACGCTGTTCGGCACGGTTTCGTCGTGGCATCTCGTTTCGCCATATCCGGCTCCGGGTTCATCCGGAGATTTCGCAATAAAGCCCGGCCACGGATTCCGAGGCCGGGCCCAACGGTGTCCGGCCCGCTCGAATTTCCGAGAGACTCCGAGCTATTTTCTCTTCTTCGAACCGTACTTCGACCGGCCCTGGTTCCTGTCGTCCACGCCCGACGCGTCGAGGGTCCCGCGGATGATGTGATACCGCACACCCGGCAGGTCCTTCACTCGTCCGCCCCGGATCAGCACGATGCTGTGTTCCTGGAGGTTGTGGCCCTCGCCTCCGATATACGCGGTGACCTCGTATCCGTTCGTGAGTCGCACGCGGGCGACCTTCCGCAGTGCCGAATTCGGCTTCTTCGGCGTCGTGGTGTACACGCGCGTGCACACGCCGCGCTTCTGGGGGTTCCCCTCGAGCGCCGGCGCCTTGCTCTTCTTCCGGACCTTCCTGCGGCCCTTGCGGACCAGCTGATTGATGGTCGGCATTCCCGCTCCATCGCTCCCTTCGGCCGCACCGGTGCGCCGATCACCGAACTCGGGGCCCGGCCGTTGGGGGTAAAAAAATCGGGGACGGATCCGAACCGCCCCCGCGGCGACTGCCGACCGGTCGGTCGACAGACAAGAAAGAGTAGTCCTGACGCCTCTCGGTGTCAAGCAACTTCCGTTGCGGAGAGGGGGTGCGGAGATCCCGTAAACGCACCCCCCGCTTCGGTGTCGGACGGACGTCAGGTCGTCAGGACCGCACCCTCCTCCGCCACTCCGGCCTCGTCTTCCTCGGCCTGGTCCCGAAGGTCCGAGAAGAGGCTCCGGGGCATCTCCTCAGGGACCACCCTGCGCCGCATGGAGTCGATCTGCTCCTTCAGCGCGTCGTCCACGAGGAATTCGATATCGGAGAATCGGTGCGTCCCCGTACCTGCCGGGACCAGATGCCCGATGATGATGTTCTCCTTGAGCCCCCTGAGGCGGTCCTTCGCACCCCGCACGGCGGCGTCCGTAAGCACCCGCGTCGTCTCCTGGAAGGAGGCCGCGCTGATGAAGGACTCCGTGGTGAGGCTCGACTTCGTGATCCCGAGCAGGATCGGCTCCGCCCGCGGCGGTTTGCCTCCACCTTCGAGGACCTCGCGCGTCGCGTCGCGGAACTCCATCCGATCCACATGTTCGCCCTCGAGGAACTCCGTGCCGCCCGGATCCGTGATGCGGACCTTCTGCAGCATCTGACGCACGATCACCGCGATGTGCTTGTCGTTGATCCGTACGCCCTGCAGGCGGTACACCTCCTGGATTTCGTTGAGCAGGTACTCCTGCACCGCCCGGGGTCCCCGGACGCGCAGGATGTCGTGCGGATTCACCGGACCTTCGGAGAGCCGGTCACCTGCCCGCACGAGATCTCCCTCGTGCACGCGAAGGTGCTTGCCGACGGGGATCTGGTACACCATCTCCTCGCCGTCGTCCATGGTCACGATGATCTCGCGCTTCCCGCGCTTGATCCCTCCGAACGATACGCGCCCGTCGACCTCCGTGATCGTCGCGGGATCTTTCGGCCTCCGCGCCTCGAACAGCTCGGCAACCCGCGGCAACCCACCCGTGATGTCGCGGGTCTTGTAGGCCTCGCGGCTGATCTTGGCGAGGGTCTCCCCCGCGTTGACGGCCTGTCCATCCTGCACGAGCAGCTGGGTGCCGACCGGCACGATGAACTCGCGCAGCTGGGCGCCCTTCCCGCTCACGATGTTGATGACGGGGTGGAGCTTCTTCTCGCGGTCGTCGATGATGACCTGCTGACGCCGCCCCGTCGCTTCGTCGAGTTCCTCGCGAACCGTCTCTTCCGGCACGATGTCCGTGAACCGGATCTTCCCCTTCTTGTCCGCCACGATGGGCTCGGAATAGGGGTCCCAGCCGAAGAGCAGATCCCCATGCGCCACGTCGGTGTCGTCCTCCACGAAGAGCGTTGCGCCGTAGGGGATGGCGAGCCGCGACAGGATGCGGTCGTCCGGCGTCTTCATGAGAAGTTCGCCCTCACGGCTCGTCACGATCGTATCGCCCGACGGACTCGTGACGGTCGTCACGCGCTCGAAAGCGATGCGGCCTTCGAGCTTGGAGCGCCTTTGGGTCTGCGCCGCGATCCGTGCCGCCGTTCCTCCGATATGGAAGGTTCTGAGCGTGAGCTGCGTCCCCGGCTCGCCGATCGACTGCGCCGCGAGAATTCCCGCCGCCTCACCGAGGTCGACGAGTTCCATCGTCGCGAGATTGCGGCCGTAGCACTGCTGGCAGATGCCCCGCCGCGACTCGCACGTGAGGACCGATTTGATGCGGACCTGCTGGACGCCGCTCTCATCGATGGCCCGCGCCCGCGCCTCCGTGATCATATCCCCGGCCTCGACGATGATTTCGTCGTCGATGGGGTCGATCACGGCTTCCGCCGCGATGTTGCCGGCGACGCGATCCGACAGCGGCTCGATGATGTCCTCGCCCTCCTTGAGCGCCGTGACGTCAAGCCCGAGGATCGTATTGCAGTCCTCCTCGATGATCGTGACATCCTGCGCCACATCGACCAGCCGGCGCGTCAGGTAGCCGGCGTCCGCCGTCTTGAGGGCGGTGTCGGCGAGCCCCTTCCGCGCCCCGTGCGTCGAGATGAAGTACTCGAGCACACTGAGACCCTCTCTGAAGTTGGAGCGGATCGGGCTCTCGATGATCTCGCCGATGCCGCCGGTCAGCTTCTTCTGGGGCTTGGCCATCAGGCCCCGCATTCCCGCGAGCTGCCGGATCTGGTCCCGGGAACCCCGGGCGCCCGAATCGAACATCATGAAGATCGGGTTGAACCCGTGCCTCGATTGCTGGAGTCCGCGGACCATCGCGTCGGCGACGTCGTTGTTCGCGTGGGTCCAGGCATCGATCACCTTGTTGTATCGTTCCCCGAAGGAGATCACGCCGCGGTGGTACGCCTTCGTGAACCGGTTCACGTCCTCCTGGGCTTCTCCGAGGATCTCCTGCTTCTCGGTCGGAATTTCCATGTCGTCGAGTCCGATGGAAACGCCGGCCTTCGTCGCGTTGCGGAACCCGAAATCCTTGAGCTGATCGAGAAACGCCGTGGTGTCCTCGAGTCCCGCGAGCCGGAACGACCGGAAGACGAGGTCTCCCAGCGCACCCTTGCCCAGCGTCTCGTTCACGTACGGCACCCGGGAGGGCAGGATCGCGTTGAAGAGGGCGCGTCCGACGCTCGTCACGACCCACTTCCGCTCGACCTGGCCGTCGTCGGCCTCTTCGTCGACGAGCAGCCGAATCGGCAGGTGGTAGTCCGGCGTCCCCGCGCGCGAGCGCAGATATCCCGCTTCGAGCGCCATTTCAACCTGGTCCGCGTTCGCGAAGTGAGGGAGATCCGATCCGTCCCCGTATTCGTCGAAGTCCGGCCGGACCTTCGTCATGTAGTAGCAGCCGAGGACCATGTCCTGGGACGGCGACGCGATCGGCCGACCGTTCGCCGGTTTCAGAATGTTGTTGCTCGACAGCATGAGGATTCGCGCCTCGAGCTGCGATTCGAAGGACAGCGGAACGTGAACCGCCATCTGGTCGCCGTCGAAGTCCGCGTTGAACGCCGCGCACACGAGCGGGTGAATGCGGATGGCCTTCCCCTCCACGAGCACCGGCTCGAAGGCCTGGATCCCCAGCCGGTGAAGCGTCGGGGCCCGGTTCAGGAGCACCGGGTGATCCTTGATGATGTCCTCGAGGACCTCGTAGACGGTCGGGTCGTCGAGTTCGACGAGCTTCTTGGCGCGCTTCACCGTCTCGGCGTGCAGCCGCCGCTCGAGTTCATGGATGATGAACGGCTTGAACAGCTCGACGGCCATCTTCTTCGGCAGCCCGCACTGGTGAAGCCGGAGCTCCGGACCCACGACGATGACCGACCGGCCGGAATAGTCGACGCGCTTTCCGAGCAGATTCTGCCGGAACCGGCCCTGCTTGCCCTTGAGCATGTCCGACAGGGACTTGAGCGGCCGCTTGCCCCTTCCGCGAATCGCCTTGCCGCGGCGCCCGTTGTCGAACAGCGCGTCCACCGCCTCCTGGAGCATGCGCTTCTCGTTGCGCAGGATCACCTCCGGCGCGCGCATTTCCAGCAGCTTCTTGAGCCGGTTGTTCCGATTGATCACGCGACGGTAGAGGTCGTTGAGGTCCGACGTCGCGAACCGTCCGCCATCCAGCGGGACGAGAGGACGCAGATCCGGCGGGATCACCGGAATCACATCCATGATCATGTGCTCGGGGCTGTTGCGCTTCGAGACCTCGTCGTCGCTGTTGCGGATCGCGTCGATCACCTTGAGCCGCTTGAGCTTCTTCTTCTTCCGGTGCTTCGAGGTCTCGTGCACGACCTCGTAGCGCAGCTGCTCGGCGAGTTCGTCGACGTCGAGCTGCCCGAGCAGCGTCCGGATCCCTTCGGCCCCGATTTCGGCGCGGAATTCGGTATCTCCCTCCTCGCGCGCCTTGTCCGTCAGCTCCCAGTACTCATCCTCTTCCAGAACCTGCTTGAACTCGACATCCTGCCGGCCCGGCTCGGTGACGACGTGCGCGGCGTAGTAGATGACCTTCTCGAGATCCCGCAGCTTCATCCCGAGCAGGTAGCCCATCTGCGAAGGAAGCGTCTTGAAGAACCAGATATGGGCCACGGGGACCGCGAGTTCGATGTGACCCATCCGCTCGCGGCGAACCTTCGACAGCGTGACCTCGACCCCGCACTTGTCGCATATGTGACCGCGGTATCGGATCCGCTTGAATTTTCCGCAGTGGCACTCCCAGTCCTTGACCGGCCCGAAGATGCGTTCGCAGAAGAGGCCGTCGCGTTCCGGCTTGAACGACCGGTAGTTGATCGTCTCCGGCTTCGTGACCTCTCCGTGACTCCAGGAACGGATCTCCTCGGGAGAGGCGAGCTTGATCTGAATCCAGTCGAACTCGGACGAACCCGCACTGCGATTTCGCGGAAAATCGATCATCTGTCACCCTCTTGTTTCGCTAGAACAGCGGCTCCGACTCGTCGCCGCCGAGCGTCACGCTCAGCCCCAGCGCCTGTAGTTCCTTGACGAGCACGTTGAAGCTCTCGGGCACCCCCGGCTTTGGCAGGTTGTCGCCCTTCACGATCGCCTCGTACACCCGGCTCCGTCCCGTCACGTCATCGGACTTGACCGTCAGCATCTCCTGCAGCGTGTGGGCCGCGCCGTAGGCTTCCAGCGCCCACACTTCCATCTCACCGAAGCGCTGCCCTCCGAACTGCGCCTTGCCGGCCAGCGGCTGCTGCGTGACAAGGCTGTAGGGGCCGATGGAGCGCGCGTGGATCTTGTCGTCGACGAGGTGTGAGAGCTTCATCATGTAGATCTCGCCGACCGCGATGTCCGCCACGAACTCGTCGCCCGTGCGACCGTCGCGCAGCCTCATCTTGCCGTTCGAACGCAGCCCGGCGCGCTCCATGAGCTCGACGACGGCCGCGTCCACACCCGAGGTGATCCTGCGCCGCCCCGAGAGCGCGGCGGTTTTCGGCCAGCCCTCGGACTCCAGCTTCGCCGCCGTCGTCGCGCCCGAGACGTCGCGCACGACCCGGAGGACGAAGGCGGCCAGGCTCCGGAGGTACGAGGCGAGCTCGCCTCCTCCCTCGAGATAGTCGTCGAGCGTGCGTCCGAGACTGGCCGGGTCATCCGAGACCGGATCGTCTCCCTCCCGGGCCTGAATCTCGTTGACGAGCGCCTGGATCTTCTCGTAGGAGAGTTCGGGCGGTTCCACGTCCGATCCAAGCGTGCGAGCCGCCCAGTAGGCGCCTCCGATCTTCAGGAGGGCGCCGATCTCATGCTCGGTCGCTCCCTGGAAGACGGGCGTATTCGCTTCGAAGCCGAGAGCGCGGGCCGCCCAGCCCAGCGTGGTCTCGAGGATCTGTCCCACGTTCATCCGGCTCGGTACGCCGAGTGGATTGAGTACGATCTCGATGGACTGTCCGTCGGGCAGGACCGGCATGTCCTCTTCCGGAACCACGCGGGCGATGATGCCCTTGTTCCCGTGCCGGCCGGCCATCTTGTCTCCCACCGAGATCTTTCGCTTCTCCGCGAGGTAGACCTTCACGAGCTGGACGACGCCCGGGGACAACTCGTCGGGCTGGAAGATCTTGTCGATTCCCTCTTCCGTACGCTCGCGTATCCGCTCCACCCGCGTGCGCGCCTCGGCCTCCACGCGCCGGATCAGGTCGTTCGACTTTTCCGTCTTCACCTTCAGCGTCGCGAGGTCGATCTCTCCCAGGTCGATGCTCCGAAGCTTCGTCTTCGTCAGCTTCGTGCCCTCGGCGAAGAGCGGTTCGAGGGAGCCCCGGCCGAGGCAGAGAACGACCGTCTCCCCCTGAAGCAACTCCAGGATCTCCTCGTCCCGGGCTTCCATCACCCGTGCGATTTCATCGCGCTCGCCCTCGCGCAGTTCGGCGATTCGCTCGCCGTGCTCCCGTTCCAGCAGCGGATCGTCGATCCGCCTCGAGAAGATCTTGACGTCGATCACGGTCCCCTCGACGCCGGGAGGAACGCGCAGCGAGCTGTCCTTCACATCCTTCGCCTTCTCTCCGAAGATCGCCGTCAGCAGCTTTTCTTCGGGGGAAAGCTCGGTTTCGCCCTTCGGCGTGATCTTGCCGACGAGGATGTCGCCCGAGCGTACCGCGGCACCGATGCGGACGATTCCCCGGTCATCGAGGTCCACGAGCGCTTCCTCGGCCACGTTGGGGATCTCGCGCGTGATCTCCTCCATCCCGCGCTTCGTGTCCCGGACGTGGAGTTCGAGTTCCTGGATGTGGACCGACGTGTAGACGTCGCCCTTGACCAGCTTCTCGCTGATCACGATGGCGTCCTCGAAATTGTGGCCGAACCAGGGCATGAAAGCGACGAGCGCGTTACGTCCGAGCGCGAGCGAACCGCCGTCCGTGCCGGCACCGTCCGCGATCACATCGCCCGCTTCCACGCGGTCCCCGACCCGGACGATCGGCCGCTGGTTGATCGCCGTGTCCTGGTTCGTGCGCCAGAACTTTCTCAGCCGATAGGAGTCGTACTGCGTGAGGCGGGCGAGCGGGATCTCGCCGGCCGCCCGTCGGGGCTTGCCGGTGTCGACCTCGACCTCGTCCGCCGTGACCCGCGTCACCGTCCCGGCGCGGCGCGCAAGCACCACCGCGCCGGAGTCCCGGGCCACCTTGCCCTCCAGACCCGTACCCACGAGCGGACGCTCGGGGAAGAGGAGCGGCACGGCCTGCCGCTGCATGTTCGATCCCATCAGCGCCCGGTTCGCGTCATCGTGCTCGAGGAACGGAATGAGCGCGGGCGACACGGCCACCAGCTGATCGGGCGCGACATCCATGAAGTCGATCTCGTCCGGCGGCAGCAGCGGATAGTCGTCGCGCCGCCGGCAGAGGACGAGCGAGCGGGCGAACGTCCCATCGGGGTTGAGTTCGGCGTTCGCCTGCGCGACGGAGTATTCCTCCTCTTCGCTCGCCGAGAGCCAGACGATTTCGTCCTGGGAGACCCGCTCGTTGACCACCCTGCGGTAGGGGGTCTCGAGGAACCCCAGCTCGTTCAGGCGGGAGTAGGTGGTCACCGAAGTGATGAGCCCGATGTTCGGCCCCTCGGGGGTCTCGATCGGACACATCCGCCCGTAGTGCGAGTAGTGCACGTCCCGCACCTCGAAGCCCGCGCGCTCCCGCGTCAGCCCGCCCGGACCCAGCGCGCTCAGGCGTCGCTTGTGCGTGAGTTCGGAGAGGGGGTTCGTCTGATCCATGAACTGGCTGAGCTGCGAACTCCCGAAGAACGCCTGGATGACGGCGCTTACCGTACGCGCGTTCACGAGGTCGTCGATGGAGATCTTCTCGGGGTCGCTGTTGATCGACATCCGCTCGCGGACGAGGCGGGCCATGCGCGACAGCCCGACGGAAAACTGGTTCGCGATGAGCTCGCCGATGGACCGCACGCGGCGGTTCCCCAGGTGGTCGATGTCGTCCGTGTACCCGCGGCCCTCGTGCAGTTCGACCAGGTAGCGGACGATCGCCACGAAGTCGGACGGATCCAGCACCACGAGATCGCCCGCGGGGATATCGAGGCCGAGCAGCCGGTACACGTCCTTGAGCCGGTGGTTGATCTTGTGTCGCCCCACCCGGCCCAGGTCGTATCGCTTGGGGTTGAAGAAGAGCCGGTCGAGCGCGCCGCGGGCCGTCGCCAGATTCGGCGCCTCGCCGGGCCGGACGAGGGAATAGATGGAGTGCAGCGCGGCCGCCTCGCTCGCCGTCGGATCCTTCGCGAGCGTATTGCGCAGCAGCGGGGACTCCCCGCGCGGACCGCCCGTGAACACCAGGGCCTCGCGAGCCTTCTCCGCCTTGAGTTGCGCGAACAGGCTCGAATCGAAGCGCGCCCCTTTCTCGGCCAGGACTTCTCCGGTGTCCTCGGCCACGACATCGGCGGCGAGTTGCGGACTCGAACTCCAGTCGCGGCGCATCGCGAGGTCTTCGTAGGTCCCGCGCAGCGGTACGAAAGTCGCGCTCGAGTACACCTCGACTTCGGACACGCCCGCGCGCTCAAGGCGTTCGAGGGCTTCTTCACTCAGCGTCTCCCCACGGCGCACGATGAAGGCATCTTCGTCCTCGAACACCTCGACACTTGTGATCTCCTGATCGAGGATGCGCTGCATCAACTCCGCGTCGAGCGGGTCGCCGAGGGCCGCAACCGGCTCCCCGCCATCCGCGCCGGGAAGGTCGTCCGCCAGCCAGTGCGGCGCGTCCGCCGCGGGCTCGTAGCCGCGCAGCTCCAGCGCCTCGGGGTCCTCCCCGAAGTCCGGGTTCGCGATGCTCCGGGCCACCAGCGTGCCCGTGACCTCGCGATGCGTCGAAGACTCCTCGTCACCCTCCGCGTCGATCCGCACGAGCCGACGCCGGCAGAAGCACTCGAGGATGTCCACGTCCCGCCCGTAGCCGAACGCCCTCAGCAGTGCGGTAGCGGGGAACTTCTTCTTCTTGTCGATGTGGACGTGGATCACGTCGTGGATGTCGAGCGTGAACTCGACCCAGGATCCGCGGAACGGGATGATCCGGGACGAAAACAGGCGTGTGCCGTTGGGGTGCAGCGTCTCTTCGAATACGACGCCCGGGGAACGGTGAAGCTGGCTCACGATGACCCGCTCCGCTCCGTTCACGACGAACGTTCCCTGCTCCGTCAGGAGCGGCAGGTCCCCGAGATAGACTTCCTTCTCCAGGATATCGCCCGGGCGCTTCTCGTCGTCCTTCCCGACCGTCTCGAAGATCACCAGCCGGAGCCGCGCCTTCAGCGGCGCGGAGTAGGTCATGTCGCGCTCGATGCACTCCTCGACCTCGTACTTCGGATCTCCGAGAGAGTAGCTGACGAACTCCAGCGAGAAGTTCTCGTTGACGTCCGTGATCGGAAAAATCTCCCGAAAAACACGCTCGAGACCGAGGTCCCGGCGCTCCTCCTCCACCGCCTTCGATTGCAGCAGACGCTCGAACGCCTCCCGCTGCACGTCCAGGAAATGCGGCATGTGCATGGGGCGGGCGAGCTTGTCGAACGAGACCGCAGGTCTGCCGTTGGTCGTCAAATCGTACCTCCCGCGGGGAACCCCGCGAGTACATGGGAGATGCGCAAATACCGGAGACCGCCCGCGAGCGGTCGCGCCGGTTCGTGCACGGTGTGAGGTCGGACCCCTGCGTCATCGGCCCGGCTGCGGACTCTCCGCAGACCGGAACCGATCGGATGATCGACGCCGGGGCCTGCCACGCTCTTCAGCGCGGCTACTTGAGATCCGCCGTGGCGCCCTGCTCTTCGAGCTTGGCCTTGATCTCCTCCGCCTCCTCCTTGGACACGTCTTCCTTGACGGGTCCGGGGGCGTTGTCGACGACGGCTTTCGCCTCCTTGAGACCCAGGCTCGTCACTTCGCGCACGACCTTGATCACCTGGATCTTCTTGCTGCCCACCGCCGTGAGGAGGACATCGAACTCCGTCTGCTCCTCCTCGGCGGCGTCCCCTGCGCCGCCGGGAGCGGCGGCGACGGCGACCGGCGCCGAGGCCGACACGCCGAAGGTCTCCTCCATCTTGTCTTTCAGCTCGGCGGCTTCGAGCACCGTCAGCGAGCCGATCTGCTGCAGAAGGTCGTCGATTTTGGACATGTTCTTCCGTTCCCTGGATCCTGTATGCATTCCACACGCCCGCACGTCACGGGCGTGCGCCCCACCTCAGGCGGACTGGTTCTTCTTTCCGACCTGTTCGATCATGTCTGCGATGTCGCGGAAGAGCGCATTCAGAGCGCCAGCCATGCCGCCGACGCTCGCGGTGAGCCCGCCCGCGATGCCGCCGAGCAGAACCTCGCGCGACGGAAGATCGGCAATGCGCCCCACTTCCTCCGGCGATGTCTCCACCCGATTGATGACGCCGACCTTCACCACCGGCCGGTTTTCGTTCGCCTTCGCGAATTCCTTCAGCACCCTGGCCGGCGTGACCGGATCGGCGTCGCTGAGGATGAGCCCCGTCGGACCCTCGAGATGAGCGCTCAGATCCGGAAGATCCAGATCCTCGAGCGCACGCTTCATGAGGGTGTTCTTTACGACCCTGTAGCTCAGGCCCTCGTCCCGGAGTCGCGTTCGGAAGTCCGTGATCGCCTTCACGTTCAGCCCGGTGAAGTCGGTCAGGTAGATCGTCCCGCTCTCTTCGATCTGCGCAGTGAGTTCCTGCGTGACGCGCTGCTTTTCTTCGAGTCTCATGGATCTATCGGTACAGGTCCTCGTCGACGGATACACCGAGACCCATCGTGCTGGTCACGGTCACGCTCTTCACATACCGGCCCTTCGCCGCGGCGGGCTTCAGCCGCACGATCTCGTCCATGAGGGCATCGAGATTCTCGTTCAGCTGGTCGAGTTCGAAGCTCACTTTTCCGATCGGCGCATGCACGTTGCCGGTACGGTCCACGCGGAATTCGATCTTGCCCGCCTTCGACTCGCGAACGGCCCGACTCACGTCCATGGTGACCGTGCCGGCCTTCGGCGTGGGCATGAGACCCCGCGGGCCGAGGACCCGGCCCAGCCTGGCCACGTCCTTCATGAGATCCGGCGTCGCGATCGCGACATCGAAATCGAGCCAGCCCTCCTGAATCTGCTCGATGTAGTCGGTTCCCGCGTAGTCCGCGCCGGCCTCCTTCGCCTCGGCCTCCCGGTCCGCCTTCACGAGGGCCAGCACGCGCACCTTGCGGCCCGTGCCCGCAGGCAGGATGACCGTGCCGCGCACGATCTGGTCCGCCTTGCGCGGGTCCACGCCGAGGCGCACCGCGGCCTCGACCGTCTCGTCAAAGTTCGCGAACGCCGTTTTCTGCACGCGCTCGAGCGCCTCGCGCGGCGCGAGGGCGCCGTTCGACGGAGCGGCCTCTACGGCGGAGCGGTATTTCTTGCCGTGTTTCGGCATGTTTCCCGGTCTCTCCCGATCAGTCGGCCCGCTCGATCCCCATGGATCGTGCGGTGCCCGCGATCATCCGCATCGCGGCCTCCTCATCGGCCGCGTTGAGATCCTTCATCTTGATCCTGGCGATCCTGCGCAGCTGGTCGTCGGTGACCTTGCCGACCTTCTCGCGGTTCGGGACCGGAGAACCCGACTCGAGACCGAGTTCCTTCTTGAGCAGCTCCACCGCCGGCGGCGTCTTGGTGATGAAGCTGAACGTCCGGTCCTTGTAGACCGTGATCTCGACCGGGATGATCGTGCCGGCTTCCTGCTGGGTTTGCGCGTTGAACGCCTTGCAGAAGTCCATGATGTTGAGGCCGTGCTGGCCCAGGGCAGGACCCACGGGCGGGGCCGGATTCGCCTGCCCCCCCGGAATCTGCAGCTTGATGAACCCGGTAACCTGTTTCTTCGGCGGCATCAGAACCCCTGCAGCTGCGTGTAGTCCAGTTCAACCGAGGTCGGGCGTCCGAACAGGCTCACCTGCACGCGCACCTTGCCCTTCTCCGCAAACACTTCCTCCACCGTTCCGCTGAAATCGCTGAACGGTCCTTCCATCACTTCCACGACCTGCCCCGGCCGGAAGGGGATCTCCGTTTCCGGACCCGCCTGCTCGAGTTCATCCGCGATGCCGAGGATCTTGTTCATCTCCTCGGTCTTGAGCGGCTGGGGATCTTTCCCGCTCCCCACGAACTTGATGACGCCGGGGACGTTGTTGACCACGTACATCGTGTTCTGGTCCAGCAGCATCTGAATCAGCACGTAGCCCGGGTAGAGCCGCTTCGTCGACTTGACGCGCTTCCCTCCCTTGATCTCGACGACCTCCTGCGTGGGGACGATGACCTCCCGGATCGGAGGCTCATCCCCGTACTCCTGGATCTTCTGCTCCAGAAGCGTCTTCACCTTCTTCTCGTGGCCCGAGTACGTCTGCAGCGCGTACCAGCGCGGCGCGTCCTCGGGAAGACCGGTCTGCGCGGCTCCCGCGCCCGCGGACTCAACCACCGAACGACCTGACGATGAATC
The DNA here is from genome assembly GCA_022825725.1 of Gemmatimonadota bacterium. Taxonomy (GTDB): domain Bacteria; phylum Gemmatimonadota; class Gemmatimonadetes; order Palauibacterales; family Palauibacteraceae; genus Palauibacter. Next base: position 487 of record JAJDWE010000036.1, on the reverse strand, counting down.
GCACCGCGGCCGCGAAGACCGAATCCATGGCCCCGATGACGATGGCCATGATGAAGACGAAGATCAGGATGCCGATCGTTGCACCGCGCAACTGATCCTTGTCGGGCCATGTGACCCGACGCATCTCGACCTGTACCTGTTCCGCGAAGTCCTGGGTTCTTCTGACGATGCCGGCCAATCGAACCCCTTACCGTGTTTCTTTGTGCATTTTATGTCCGTTGCAGCGGCGACAGTACTTCTTTTGCTCGGCCCGCTGCGGATGGGTCCGCCGATTCTTCGTCGTCGAATAGTTGCGCTCTTTGCACTCCGTACATTCGAGCGTAATCCGAACCCTCATTTTCGTTTCCTAGTCGTGGATGGCGGTGACGACCCCGGCGCCCACCGTCCGGCCTCCCTCGCGGATCGCGAACCGGAGGTTCTCCTCCATCGCGATCGGCGCGATCAGCTCCACCGCCATATTCACATTGTCCCCCGGCATCACCATCTC
>JAJDWE010000061.1 GCA_022825725.1 Gemmatimonadota bacterium | reverse complement strand
CGCGCCGCCGATGAGAAAGATCAGGAACACGACATCGGCGCGCTGCGCCATCCCCCGCGGGATCGCGACGATGGCCTCGAACGCCCCGATCCGGTTGGCCTCGACTTCGTGATAGGTCCCGGGCACGACGACGCTGCGCCCGGTCTCCGGATCATCCCGCCGGTCGTACTCCCCCGCCGGCAGCACGTACGACAGCGCCGCGGCCGCGAGGATCGCCACCGTGAGCAGCGTCAGCGGATGCGGAAACCGCAGCCGCATCACGCGCGCCGGGTGACCAGGACTAGCGGCCGCGCCCGCTGGAGAGTCCGCCCTGTTCGGAGACCGGCTTGCCGATGAGTTCGAGGCCGAGGTCGCGGCCCTTCACGACGGCCGGGACGCCTTCCTCCATCCAGCGCGGGGCCGGGGCGTCGATCAGGTAGTGGTCGAAGAACTGCTGCATGCGGATCGCCCAGTCCTCCTGGTTCGCCTGGCGTCCGAGACCGTGTCCCTCGCCGTTGTAGTTCAGCATGAACACGGGCAGTTCCAGCCGGCGCATGGCGACGAACATCTCGATCCCCTGGTACCACGGCACCGCACCGTCCTCGTCGTTGTGCAGCATGAGGAGCGGAGTCCGGATCTTGTCCGCGAAGAAGACGGGCGAGTTGTGGATGTAGCGGTCGCGCTCGTCCCACAGCGTCCCGCCGATCCGGCTCTGCGTGCGCTCGTACTGGAACATGCGGCTCATCCCGCTCTGCCAGCGGATGCCGCCGTACGCGCTCGTCATGTTCGACACGGGCGCGCCGGCCTCGGCGGCGGCGAAAACGTTCGTCTTCGTGATCATGTAGGCGATCTGGTAGCCGCCCCACGAGTGGCCCTGCACGCCGACGCGGTCCGGATCGATGAACCCCTGCGCGATGAGCGCCTGCACGCCGGGCACGACGGCGTCGAGCGCGCTCTCGCCCGGATAGCCGATTTCGTACGGGATGTCGGGGACGAACACGACGTACCCACGGCTCGCGTAGAAGGAGAAGCGGACGGAGGCCCGGTTCGGCAGCGGCGGCTGGTAGCTGTGCAGCCCGTCGGACATGCGCTCGTAGAAGTAGACCATGAGCGGATACTGCTGCGAGGGATCGAAGCCGTCCGGCTTGATCAGGATGCCGTCGAGCGGCGTGCGGTCGTTCGACATCCAGTGGACGAGTTCGGCGCTCCCCCAGCGGTATTCGTCCTGCTGCGGGTTCGCGTCGCTCAGCTTGCGCGCGTTCCCGAAGTCCGCGTCACCGACCCACAGATCCGGGAACTCGACGAACGTCTGGCGCGTCCACACGTAGCGTTCGGCGTCCTCGGCCTTCGATGGCGACGCATAGCGCACGTCGCCCATGATCAGCTCCTCGACCCGGCCGGCCTCGTCGGTACGGCCGCGCGCGAACCCGGACGCCTTCGTTCCCATGTCGAAGACCGAGAAGAGGACGTCGCCCTCCTCGAGGCCCTCGCCCGCGCCGCCACCGCCGAAGCCGCCGAACCCGAAGAAGTTGCCGCCTCCGCCCTCGGCCACGCGCTGCACCCGGTAGCGGAGATCGGCTTCCCGCCCATCCGTGAGGCGCACGGCGGGGTCACCGCTCGGGTCGACGCGCCACACGTCGTTCCGATCGTACACGAGCATGGCGGCGTCGCCCTCGACCCATGTCGCACCGCCATACGGGGGCGGTCCCTGCGGGTGGTCGTCGAGTTCGTTGTAGAAGGCGACCGGAAGACTCCCGGTCAGGCTGCGCGCGGGTCCGGAGCCATCCATCGGCGCGGCTTTCCAGTCCCGATCCGCCTCGTCCCACCAATACGCCCAGCTTCCGTCGGGCGAGAGGCTGGCGCCGCCGAAGCCGCGCACACCTTCCACGATCATGCGGCGTTCGCCGGTGAGGACATCCACCGAGTAGGCGTCCTCGTAGCGTCCGTCCCACGAGACCTTCTGGCGGTGCGGCATATCGCTCGTGGCGAGGACGTAGTCGCTCATGCCGGTCTCCGTGCGCGACACGTCGGGGACGTTCGCCGTACCCAACTGGACGACGGCGTCCCGGCCCTCGTGCGCCACGGCCAGGTAAGACCGGTTGCGTTCGCGGTTCGCCTGCACGAGCTGCATCGGCTGCAGGTACGGGTCGCGCCAGTTCCAGATGTCGAGCGTCACGCGATCCGCGTCGAGGATCTCCTCGTCGGGCTCGGGCTCGGGACGCGGCGCGGTGCCGAAGAAGAGACGGTCCCCGTCCTCGCTGAAGGAGACGGATCCGTTCTCGCTGAGCCACCATCCGGAGGGCACGCCGGTCGTTTCGTGGTCGGCCACCTTCTCCGCCGCCCCGCCGTCGGACCGGTAGAGCGCGAAGGACGGCTGGTCCATCTCCCACTCGTCCACGTTGCTGAGGAAGGCGAGGCGTTCGCCCGATTCGTCGAAGGCCACCTGCTCGTAGTGGCCCTCCCCGGCGAGCACCTCCACGCTCTCGCCGCTCGCCGGATCCACGAGGTGGATCCCGTCCCCGCCCTCGTCCTCGGTCGAGGACACGTAGGCGAGCCCGTTCCCCGCGTCCGCCACCGTGTAGGAAACGACATCGGCGTAGGTGTGCTCCGCCCCTGTATCGAGGTTCAGGAGCACGAGCGGCGTCCCATCTTCCTTCTCGTGCCGCTTCTCGTATTCTGCGGAGCGCTCCTCTTCCTCCTCCTCCGCTTCCTCCTCTTCTTCCTCGGCCTCTTCGGCCCCCTCCTCGGCTTCCTCTTCTTCGCCTTCCTCTTCTTCCTCCTCGGGAGACTCCGAGAGGAGGTAGGCGACGAAAGCGCCCCCATCCGGCGGGACCCGGAAGGAATCGATCGGGCCGGCGCGCCGGACTCCACCGTCATCTCCGGCGCCGTCCGCGAAGGCTTCGGCCAGGTTCACGACGACGAGCGAGTCGCCGGGGAGATCGTCCCCGCGCTTCCCTTCGAGGCGGAGGGAGTCGACCACGGCCTTCACCGGCGGGACGCGGAAGGCGAGGTGTCGCGAGTCCCGCGTGAAAGCGGGCGAGCGACCGCGGAAGCGGCGTTCCGCCGAGCCGTCGCTGCGCGCGATCACGAGCGTGGGGTCGCCGTCCCAGGGCGTCAGGATGTAGGCGAGCCAGTCGCCATCCGCCGAGATCGTGCGGCCTCCGATGGAGTTCCAGCGGTAGGTGTCCTCGTGCTCGAGGCCCGGCTTGACCTGTTGGGCGGCCAGCACCTGGGGTGCGAGCAGGATAGCGGGCGCGAGAAGGACGCCGGCAGCCACCGAGAGCAGACGATGGCGGTGAATCTGGGCAGGGGACGAACCAGAGACGGGAGACATCCGACTCTCCTGTTTCGAGGGATTTGCGGGGTTCAACGCTTGAATAAACATCAACGCTTGAAGTAGACGGGATCGGACGGCAGCGCGTCCACGTCCACGATCTTTCCGGCGGCCATGACGACCGACTGTTTGCGGATGTTCGCGATATCGGCCAAGGGATCGGCGTCGAGCACGAGGAGGTCGGCGAGCTTGCCGACTTCGATCGTGCCGAATTCGTCCAGCGCGCCCGAAGCGATGGCGCCGTTGCGGGTGGCGGCGACGATCGCCTCGCCCGGCGTCATCCCCAGTTCGACGAGACCCTCGATGGCGAGGATCGTCCCGATGCCGGGCTCCTGCCAGATGGGCTTGGGCGTGCGTCCGTATTCCGGCGCGACGCCCGCATAGTTGTCCGTGCCGAGGGTCGTGATGCACCCGCCGGCGATCAGCTTCTTCGCGTTCAGCCGGCGCATCTCGGTCCCGTGTCCCAGCGCCCGCTGCTCGCGGCGAATCTGGTAGCTCGTCTTCTCGCGCTCCACGGGACGCCGCAGCCGCCCCCACTCGCGGGCCCGGGCGCCCTCCGCCTCGCGCGCCAGGCGCTCCTCGGCCGCTGCCCGGTTCGCCAGGTGGTTCTCCCAGGCGGGACCGGTGATCGTGTTCACGATCATCGAGCACACGATGCCCCGGTCCACGATCTGCTGGACGAGGGCGTCCGATATCTCGCGGCTCGCGAGCACTTCGGGGTGCTGGATGAGGTCGATCCCCGCCTCCACGGAGAGCCGCAGCCCCTCCGGGTTCGTGGAATGGGTCTCCGCGATGAGGCCGCGCGCGTGCGTCTCCTCGACGATCACCCGCTGGGCCGCCGGAGAGAACCCGATCAGGGTGGGGAACGCCCAGTGACTCGTCCCCCCGTACTTGAGGAAGTCCACCCCCTTGTCGAGGTACTCGCGGATCCTCGCCCGGAGTTCCTCGGGATACAGGTCCATCAGATCCTCGCCCGCGCCCTGGGCTATGTGGTCGGAGAACTGTTCCTCGTAGAGCGAGAGGTCGTCCTCCGGAATGAGGGCGAAGGTGATCGAATACGGTCCGCCCCAGCCGACGATGTTGCCGGCGACCTGGAGCCGCGGCCCGATGGCCTTTCCCGAGGCGATCGCGTCCTGCACCTGCTGGAGTTCCGGGAGCGCGCCGTAGCTGTCGCGGAGGTGGGTGACACCGAACTTGAGGTGCATCTGCGCGGCCTCGAGCGTGAGTTCGGGCCCCATCAACCGGTAGAAGACGGAACTCTCCTTCCGGTCCTTGTTGCCCCCGCCGTAAAGAGAGATGTGTACGTTCGTGTCCACGAAGCCGGGCGTGACGAATCTGCCGGCGCCGTCGATGACGCGCGCGTCATTCGGCACTTCGACCTCCGCGCGCGGACCCACGGCGGCGATGCGGTCCCCTTCCACGACGACGGTGGCATCCGCGAGAGGGGGGCCGCCGTTCCCGTCGATGAGGGTCGCGCCGACGATCGCGGTCGCCTGGCCCAGCAGCGACCCGCTCGGGACGAGGACGGCGAGGGAGGCCAGCGCGGCGGCGACGGAGAGAGCGCGGCGGGTGGCGCGGAACATGCGGGACCTCCTCGTTTCAGCGGGTCGTGCGTAAATTGACACTAACAGCTTGCTCGGCCCGCGAGTAGCCGCCCGCTCCGGCGGGGACGCCCTCGGTTGGCAGGGCGGGACGGTCCGCGTTAGGCTGTCGCATCCTGCTCATTCCGAACTCCGCCAAGGGCATGACGCGGAATCGATGGGCAAGCCGACGACGACCGATTACAGACGACTGACTACAGGCAAGAGATAATGGCGACGATCACAACGAGATTCCCCCTCAGACACGTCGAGCGCTCACGGCTCGAATCCGTCGACTTCGACAACCTTCCGTTCGGCTCGATCTGGTCGGACCACATGTTCGTAGCCGACAACATCGACGGCGAATGGACCGGCGCGGAGATCCAGCCCTACGGCCCGATGCCGATCTACCCGAGTTCGAAAGGACTCCAGTACGCCGTCTCGATGTTCGAGGGGTTCAAGGCGCACATGACGCCCGAGGGCGACCTCGCGGTCTTCCGGCCGGACATGAACCAGAAGCGGTTCAACCGCACGGCGGCCCGGTTCGTGATGCCGGAACTCCCGAAGGACCTGTTCTTCGACGCGATGCGGGAACTGCTCGACGTCGACCGCGGCTGGCTGCCCCGGGCGGACCAGGGCGCCCTCTACATTCGCCCCAGCTATTTCAGCACAGATCCGACGCTCAGCGTGGTGTCGGGCCGCTCGTTCCGCTACGTGCTGATGACGGCGCCCGTCGGGCTGTACTTCACCGGATCGGAGACGGTCAGCCTCGTGACGACGCGCAAGTTCGTGCGGGCCTTCCCCGGCGGCACCGGCGGCCACAAGCCCGCGGCCAACTACGGGCCGACGATGCTGGCCTCCCAGCAGGCGCAGGCGCAGGGGTACGACAACGTGATCTGGCTCGACGGCCACGAGGGCCGGTACGTCGAGGAGTGCGGGGTCATGAACATGTGGTTCGTCATCGACGGGACCGCGATCACGCCCCCGCTCGAGGGGACGATCCTCCCGGGCGTCACGCGCGACTCCCTGATCCGGCTGTGCGAGGACTTCGGGATCCCGTGCGAGGTGCGCCGGATCGCCGTGGACGAACTCCTGGAGGCGCACGCCGCCGGCACGCTCGACGAGGCGTTCGGCTCGGGCACGGCCGCCACGGTGCAGCCCATCGACCGCCTCGGTCTCGACGGAACGGATGTCCTGCTTCCGCAGCGTCCGGATTCCCTCGCGTCGCGGCTCAAGGCGGAACTCCACGGGATTCAGACCGGACGGGTCGAGGACCGGCACGGGTGGCTCTGGCGACCCTAGCGGCGCGACCCTTCGAGGAGGTTTCATAGACGTGTCATCGGATCCCCCGTTCAAGGCCACGCTCGGGATCAGGCCCGCGTCCCGCACGGACTTCATCGACGTGCGCGCGAGGATGGCCGAGGAGTTCGGAACCGATTTCGCCCGGTATCCGAAGGCGCTCTACATCTCCCATCACACCACGGCGGGATACCTGGACCAGCGGCTGGCGCAGCGGCTCGACAACGACCGGACGAGGCTGCGGGATTACATCAAGGTCTTCAACGAGATCTTTCCGCCCAATGCCGGATATGAGCACGATGAACTCGAGCTGCGGACCGAACTGACGGACGAACAGAAGGCGACCGAGCCGGAAAACGCGGACTCGCACCTGACCTTCATCGGTGCCGGGCTCCAGAGCGCCGCCTCGTACGACAACGAAGGAGGCCGGCCCGTCTGGTTCGTCGATCTCGATGGCGTCCACAGGGGCGGGACCCGCGATCGGCGGACGACGGTCGTGGGATACGGTTCGGAGGAGGTCGTGGCCCAATCGCGGTTGAGCGTCGAAGCCTCGCCGCGCGCGATCGACGCCATCGACCTCAGGGAACCCGGCGCCGGTTTCGTGGATCGGCTTGAGGATCTCGTCGAGGAACACGGGATCTCCTTCGGACGACTCGACGTGTCGCTCGCGGCGCAGGAAACGAACGCCAGCCTGACGGTCAACGAATACGAGCCGCTGTTGATGAAGAACGACCTGCGCGGGGTTCTCCTCAGTCCCCTGCGGTTCATGGCGGATCAGGGCAGAGAGGCCCTGCGCACGCCGCTGTCGCTGCCCGGAAAGGCGCTGCGGTTACCGGGGAAGGCCCTGCGGCTGTCCGGGAAGGCGCTCAACGTCGCCAGGATGGGCACGACCGTGCTGCGAACCTCTCCCGGTCCGGTGCTCGACACCGCCACGGTGGAGGCCGTCCACATCCTCAATTGGGCCCTCGAGCGGATCGGCGTGGACGAATCCGTCATCGCGCGGGTGTTGAACCGGGCCCTCGCGTTTCCGGTGTCGCGCTTCCAGGGCCTCAGGCGGCAGATCAGCCTGCCCGTGATCGACCGTGACGGTGATGGAAACGGCGAGATCCCGTGGGGAACCTACCAGAGCCCCATTCTCATCCAGTGGAAAGCCCCGACGGAAACGACCCGCGAACTGGACGTGAAACTGGTCCGCTTCGCCTAGACGAGGGATCGGCCCTGGGAGCCATCCACGGCGATGCAGGCGCCGGTGATCAGGCTGGCGCGCTCCGAGGCGAGGAACGTCACGACATCCGCAACTTCGTCGGCCCGCCCGAACCGTCCGAGCGGCAGGTTCGCGTCCACGAACTTTCGCATGCCTTCCGGGTCCGACTTCACCCGGTTGTCCCAGCTCCCGCCGGGAAACTGGATCGAGCCGGGCGCGACGCAGTTCACGCGGATGCCGTCCTTGGCGAGTTCCAGCGCCATAATCCCGGCCGCCGAGATCAGCGCCGTCTTCGTCGTGTTGTAGATGGAGAGGCCAGGCCCGCCCTTCTCCCGTCCGAAGACGGATGAGATGAAGATAATCGAGCCGCCGCCCCCTTCGCGCATTAGCGGAATCGCGAGTCGGCTGGCCCGGAATCCCGACAGGACGTTGAGCTGGAGGATGTCCAGCCAGTCCTCGTCGCTCGTCTCCTCGAACTGCCCGCGCCGGTTGCCCCCGACGTTGTTCACGAGCACGTCCAGCGCCCCGTAGCGGTCGCGGGTCGCCTCAATGAGTTGCGCCGCTCCGTCTTCCGCAGCGATGTCGCAGGCCACGGTGAGAACATCTGCGACGCCCGTGGCCCGCAACGACTCCGCCGCCGCCTCGAGTGGCTCGCGGTTGCGCGCGCAGAGTGCCAGCCGTGCGCCCTCTGCCCCCAGAGCCCGTGCGGTATAGAGGCCGATCCCCCGGCTCCCGCCGGTAACGACCGCAACCTTCCCCTTCAGCTTGAGATCCATGCGCGGGACTCTACCGGACGCCCACGTCGGTCGCCAGCCCCTCGCCGACTCTGCCTTCGCGGAGGCTAACGGACGAACATGACGGGGCTCGTGGGGAGGGCGTCGACGTCGATCACCTTCCCTTCCTTCATCACCATCGCCTGCCGGCGGATGTTGTGGATGTCGTCCAGCGGGTTCGCGTCCAGGAGGACGAGGTCCGCGAACTTGCCGGCTTCGATCGTGCCGAAGTCATCGAGGGCGCGGGCGGCGAGGGCGCCGTTGCGCGTCCCGGCCACGATGGCTTCCGACGGGGTCATGCCGAGTTCGACGAGGCCTTCGATCGCCATCAGCGTGCCGATGCCGGGCTCCTGCCAGATCGGCTTCGGCTCGCGCAGGAACTGGATGTCGGCGGCGGGGAAGTTGTCCGTGCCGAGGGTGACGATGCAGCCCGCGTCGATGAGGCTCTTCGCGTTCTGGCGGCGCATGGCGTTGCCGTGGCCGAGGGCGTTGCGCTCCCGGCGCAGCTCGAACGACGTCTTCTCCCGCTCGACGGGCCGGCGCAGGCGTCCCCATTCGGCGGACCTCCCCTCGTTGGCGAGACGCGCCGCGGCCGCGGCGACATCCGCGAGGTGCTGCTCCCACGCCGCGCCCGTGATCGTGTTCACGAGCATGGAGCAGATCACGCCGCGCTCACGGATCTGCGTCAGCAACTCCTCCGAGTAGGGACGGCCGGCGAGGAGTTCCGGGTGCTGGATGAGGTCGATCCCGGCTTCGACGGCGAGACGCAGGCTTTCCGGGTTCGTGGCGTGCGTTTCAGCGACGAGTCCGCGCCTGTGGGCCTCCTCCACGATCACCCGCTGTGCCTCGGGAGAGAAGCCGATCATGGTCGGGTAGGACCAGTGGCTGCTCCCCCCGTACTTCACGAAGTCCACGCCCTTGTCCAGGTAGTCGTTGATCGCGACGCGTAGCTCCTCGGGGTACATGTCCATGAGATCCTCGCCGGCGCCCTGCGCCAGGTGGTCGGAGAACTGCTCCTCCCACAGCGACAGATCCGAGTCGGCGATCAGCGAGAACGTGACGGAGAAGGCGCCGCCCCAGCCGACGATGTTGCCGGCGACCTGCATCCGCGGGCCAACTTCGCGTCCTTCGGCGATCGCGTCTCGCACCTCGATGAGTTGCGGGAGCTGGCCGTAGCTGTCGCGCACGTGCGTCACGCCGTGCTTCAGGTGCATCTGCGCGGCCTCGAGGGCGATCTCCGCCCCGCGCTCCCAGTAGAAGACCGCATTCTCCTTGCGGTGCTTCCCGAAGCCGGCCCCGTAGAGGCTCGTATGGACGTTCGTATCCACGAAGCCGGGAGTGAGGAACTTCCCTGCCCCGTCGATGATCCGCGCCCCGTCCGGCACGGCCGTGGAACCGCTCGGCCCCACGGCGGCGATGCGGGCGCCTTCGATCACGACCGTGGCATCCGCCATCGGGGCGCCCCCGTTCCCGTCGATGACCATGGCCCCGACAATGGCGATCGTCTCCTGGCCTGCCACGTGCGGGGAGAACGGCGAGGAAAAGGCGAAGCCAGCGACCAGCACAACGGCGAATCGACGAGTCATTCCGGCACCTCCGCGTCTCGGTTCCCGGCCACAATCGGTGCTCCCGCCGGAACCCGTCAATCGTTGTCGGATTACGGGACGTGCGGGGAGAGGACTCTCCGGTGCAGGTTGGGGACGGACGCAGAACCACTTTCGCGAGGTACCGATGAAATACGCTCTGCCGCTGCTGCTCGTCTCATCGCTCACGCTGGGTTCGACGCACGACGGATCGCGCCCGACTCCGGAACCGGGCCGAACCGGGCCGGAGCCGTCCCGGGCGCCGCCATCGGAGCGTGCGATGGACACGTATCCGAAGAACCCGGCCATCGACGCTCTGAATTACGCCTTCGCGCTCACGCTCTCCGACGAGACGGACGTGATCTCGGGCGAGGCGACGATCGATCTCCGATTCCTGGAGGCGGGGATCGAGGAGGTGCGGCTGGATCTGATCGAAGAGAATCCCGAGGGGACCGGCATGCGGGTACAGGCCGTAACGGGGGCCGACGGTCCGCTGGAGTTCGAGCACCGGGACAACGCGCTCTACATCTCGCTCGCGACGCCGACGGAAGCCGGCGAGCGGCGCCGGATCACGGTCGCATATGAAGGGATCCCGGCCACCGGTCTCATCATCGGGCCGAACAAGCACGGCGACCGCACCTTTTTCAGCGACAACTGGCCCAACAAGGCGCGGAACTGGCTCCCGACGATCGACCACCCGTACGACAAGGCGACGAGCGAACTCATCGTCACGGCGCCGGCCCACTACCAGGTCATCTCCAACGGACTGCTCATCGAGGAGACCGACCTCCTGGACGGCACGCGCCGCTCGCACTGGAAGCAGTCCGTTCCGATCGCCACGTGGCTGTACTCACTCGGGGTCGCCCGGTTCGCGGTGCAGACCGTGGACTTCTTCCGGGGCATCCCGATCCAGACGTGGGTCTACGCCCAGGATCGCGACGCCGGGTTCCACGATTTCGCGGTGCCGACGAAGCAGGCGATGGAGTTCTACGAGGACATGGTCGGCCCCTACTCGTACGAGAAGCTGGCGAACGTGCAGTCGAACAGCGTGGGGGGCGGAATGGAGGCGGCGACCGCCATCTTCTACGGCGACGCCTCGGTCACGGGCGAACGGGACGTGCGCTGGCGGAACGTGATCATCCACGAGGTGGCGCATCAGTGGTTCGGAAATTCCGTCACCGAATATGACTGGGACGACATCTGGCTGAGCGAAGGGTTCGCGACGTACTTCACGCTGCTCTTCATCGAACATCAATACGGGCGCGACGAGTTCATCGAGCGGTTGAAGGTGAGCCGCGACCGGATCCGGGACTTCATGGCGGTGAACCCGGACTATCGGGTTGTTCACGACAATCTCTCGGACATGGGCCTCGTGACGAGCGGGCCGGGAACGTACCAGAAGGGGTCGTGGACGCTGCACATGCTGCGCGGGGTCGTCGGGGAGGACGCGTTCTGGGCCGGAGTCCAGGCGTATTACCGGGAGTTCCGGGACGGGAGCGCGACGACGGCGGATTTTCGGCGGGCGATGGAGGAGGCATCGGGGCTCGACCTGCGGACGTTCTTCGACCAGTGGCTCTACCGCGGCGGGTGGCTGGAGTACGAGGGCGGCTGGAGCTACGACGCGGCGGCGGGGGCGATTCACGTCGACCTCCGGCAAACACAGGACGAACGCTACACGTTCCGCATGCCGGTGGAGATCGCGATCCACCTTCCGCCCGATGGTCCGCTCGAGGGCGGGGTGCACGGGGCCACCCGGCCGCCTCGATTCGAAGTGATCGACGTCGAGGGGCGGGAGGGTCGGTTCACGATCCCCGTTCCTGCCGAGCCGCTGGATGTCGTCTTCGACCCGAACACGTGGCTTCTCATGGACGCGGCGTTCGAGCGCCGTTAGCGCAGCGCCGCAAGCGGCGGCCCTGTTGTTACAGGACGAGGGATCGCGCCGCCGCGCTTGCACGGCGCGTGACGCGCGGGACAGCTTTGACGCCGCACTGACTCGCTCCAGAGGGGGACGCTCCACTTGGCGATCGATCGACGGGAGTTTCTGAAGAGCGCGACGGCCGGAGCGGCGGGCGTCTCGCTCGGCGCCGTCCCGCCGCTGTCGGGCGGGTCCATCTTCGCAGGCAGCGTCCCCCAGCCGCGCGCCACACCCCTCCGCAGGCGCGCCGGCCAGGCGCCCGACGTCGTCGTCATCGGAGCGGGCAACTTCGGCATCTGGACGGCGCTCAACCTCCAGCGGCTCGGCGTCTCCGTCACCGTTCTCGACGCCTACGGACCCGGCAACTCGCGTTCCACCTCGGGCGGGGAAACGCGCGGCGTCCGTTCCTCCTACGGGGGGCGTCCCGAGGGCTTCGTCTGGAACCGCTGGGCCAACGAGGCCATCCGCCGCTGGATCCAGTGGGACGAAGAGGGACAGGAACTCCTGCTGCCGCGTGTCTTCTATCAGACGGGCGATCTCATCCTGCGCGAGGAGATGGTCCCCTATCTCGAAGACACGATGGCCCAGTGGGACCGGCTCGGCGTCGACTACGAACTGCTCGACGTGGAAGAGATCCACTACCGCTGGCCCTGGATCCGGACGGAGGAGGGGGTGTCTCTCGGGCTCCACGAACCCAACGCGGGGGTCGTGCGGGCGCGGCGGGCGATCGAATCCGTGGCGAAGCGGTTCGAGATGGAGGGCGGCGAGATCCGGATCGCGCGCGCGGCGCTCGGGGGATCGGACGGTCGCCGGCTGAACGACGTCACCCTCGGAGGGGACGAGTCGCTGGCGGCGTCCACGTTCGTGTTCGCGGTCGGCCCCTGGATCGGGAAGACGTTCCCCGAACTCATCGGGGACCGCGTCCGCATCCCGGTCGGCAACGTGTTCTACTTCGCGGTCCCGGATCAGCGCTTCATGTTCCCCAACATGCCGAGCTACGGCGTGCCGGGGTGTACGGGCTGGCCCGCGCTCGGCCCGGACCACCGCGGCTTCCGCGTGCGGGTCGGCGGGCAGCAGGGTGACGATCCCGACACCAGCGACCGCTGGGTGCCGCCCGAGGCCCACGAGCGACCCCGCGAGATCCTCGAGCGGTACTTCCCCGACATGGTCGGCGCGGCGATCAACGAGACGCGCGCCTGCCACTACTGCTTCGGTCCGAGCCGCAACTTCCTCATCGACAAGCACCCGGACTTCGACAACGTGTGGCTCGCCGGCCTCGGGACGGCCGAGTCGTTCAAGCAGGGGCCGGTGCTCGGCGAGTACATCGCCAAACGCGTCCTGGAGATCGAGGACGACCCCGAACTCGCGGAGCAGTTCCGCTTCTCGATGGAGGCGGCGGAAGGCGGGCAGCGAGAGCGGGAAATGGACCCGGAAGCGGAGGATCTCGGAGGTTGAAGACGCAACGATATCCCGCGGTGGCCGGCATCCTGGCGACCACCGCGGTCGCGGTCGCAGGGTGCTACGGGCCGCTCCGGCTCACACCCTCGGACCACGCCACGGTCCTGTCCGAGCAGCGGCTGCAGGCGGAGCACCCGGCGACGCCCGGCCCCTACGAGGTGGGACGGCTCTACTACGGGAGCGGCACGGACAGGCGCCGGCCCGAGTACCGCGACTCGGTGTCGATCGTGACGGAGACGGTGGACGCCTCGAAGCTCGTCTCTCTCGGCGCGTCCGCGGGCGAGCGGAACGGCTACTGGGGCTTCACGCCGAAGGAATTCCCCATCAACGGACGCGCCTGGTATCCCGAGGGCGAGGGTCCCTTCCCGCTGGTCCTCATCGTCCACGGGAACCACGACATGAAGGATTTCTCGGACCCGGGGTACGGCTATCTCGGCGAGTTGCTCGCCAGCCGCGGCTACGTGTTCGCCTCCGTCGACATGAATTTCATCAACGGCGGCATCCGCAACGAGAACGACGGGCGGGGCTGGTTCCTCCTCAAGCACATCGACGCCTTCAAGGAATTCGCGGCGGACGAAGCCACCCCGTTCCACGGGAAGATCGACTTCGACCGCATCGCCCTCATCGGCCATTCCCGCGGGGGCGAAGCGGTCGGGCACGCGGCAGCCTTCAACCGGCTGTCACGGTATCCGGACGACGCTTCGCTGGAGTTCGACTTCAACCACGGGATCCGCGCGATCATCGCCATCGCGCCCGTCGACGGACAGTACCTTCCAACAGGACGCTTCGTGCCCGTCGAGAACGTCAACTACATGGTCTTCCACGGCTCGCACGACGGCGATGTCACGAGCTTCCACGGCCTGCGCCTCTATAATCGTCTGTCGTTCACCGATAATGGCGACTACTTCAAGACCGCGATTTACATGTATCGGGCAAACCACGGACAATGGAATACCGTCTGGGGGAACAAGGACAATGGCCCGCGCAGCGCCCGGCGCCTCGACCTGCGGGGGCTCATAGACGGTGAAGCGCAGCGGGAGTTCGGAGAGATCTATATTTCAGCCTTCCTTGAGACGACGCTGCGCGACAGTCCGGACTACATGCCGATGTTCCGGGACCATCGCGTGATCGGAGGCTGGCTGCCCGAGACGATGTACATCACGCAGTTCGAGTCGAGCGGCTTCCGGCCGCTCGCGTCGTTCGAAGAGGACATCGACCTCACCACCGGCACGGCGCCAGGGGTGACGCTGGAGGGAGATTCGCTCGGGACGTGGCGGGAGAACCTCCTCGACCTCCGCTCGCGGAACCGGCCCACGACCTCGAGTTCCCAGGACAACAACGCGCTCTGGCTGGGCTGGAACAACCGGGTCGCCGGTGACGAGGACGCGGTGGGGACAGCCGCGAGCTACGCCATCGGGTTGCCGGACGGGCTGGGGTCGGCGTGGGGCCTGAGCGCCGCCTCCCATCTGGATCTGCAGCTTGGGGCCGTGGAGGGCCGCCCGGGGCCGCGAAGGCCCGGGGACGACGACGCGGACGCGGGTGCGCCTCCCGCTGCGGAAGACGCGGCCGAGGACAGCCGGGATGAGGTTCGCGACGAAGACGATGAGCCGGTGGACCTGTCCGTCGTGGTCACGGACGCGAACGGCGAATCCGTGAGCGTGCGGCTATCGGACTACGGGCCCATCCGCCGACCCCTGGAGACCGTCGTGCGGCGCCGCAACGATGCGGAGTCCTTCGACAATCAGTGGGAACTCGTGCTCCAGTCCTTCTCCCTCCCGCTCGCGGACTTCGTCGAAGCCAATCCCTCGTTCGATCCGGCCACGCCCCGGGAGATCCGCCTCCTCTTCGACCGCACGGCGGCCGGCACCGTCGTCGTGGACGACATCGGCTTTTCGGAAAGGCGGCCCGACCGTTGAACCACACCCACACCCGACCCGTGGGCTCCGTCACGCGCGAACTCGGCCGGCGCGAGCACGAGGGCAAACCGGTGCACGCGCTGGTGGCGAGCCGGGTGGTTGGCGCGGGCCGGGAGGACCTCTGGGACGCCCTGACCAACGCCACCAGGATCCCGAAGTGGTTCCTGCCGATATCCGGTGACCTGCGCGCGGGCGGCAGCTACCAGCTGGAGGGAAACGCGGGCGGCGAGATCATCGCGTGTGAACCGCCGGAACGCTTCGCCCTGACTTGGCACATGCACGGAGACGTCAGTTGGGTGACCGTGACGCTGTCTGAGATGCCGGAGGGCCGCACCGAGGTGCGCCTCGAACATCTCGCGCAGTTTCCGCGGGAGTTCTGGGAGGAGTTCGGGCCGGGGGCGGTCGGCATCGGCTGGGACATGGCGCTCTTCGGCCTCGAAGAGCATTTCTCGCCAGCCCCCACGGTCGTCCCGGAGACTGCGGAAGCATGGACCGCCTCGGAGGAAGGGAAGGATTTCGCCCGCCGCAGCAGCGCCGCGTGGTGCGAGGCTTCCATCGCCCTGGGAACCGACGAAGCGGCCGCTCGTGCCGCTGCCGACCGCGTGACTGCCTTCTACACCGGCGAGGACCCGCCCTAACAGTCCGTGGCGAAACCCCGCGTCAGCGGAAGCTGAGGCCGAAGCGGTGGGCGTTTCCGTCCACGTCGAAGGCCTGGAAGGCGTACTCCAGCGTCAGGGCGTCGCCCGTGAACGCGAGGCCGAAGGTGAACGGGCTCCTCTGGTCCTCCACGACGCGCTGGAGCCCGGCGCGGAGGCGGAACGTGTAGCCCTGAACGGGCCAGTAGGAGACCTCGACGCCGCCGGCCGGGATGATCTCGCCGTCCCGACGCCGGGCGACCTGGCTGGTGAGGAACATGTCCAGTTCCCCGACCTCGAAGGTCTCCGTCGAGATTCCCAGGGCGAGTTGGGTGGGGATTCTGTCGGTGATGTCCCTCGTCTCCAGATCCGGTCCCAGGTTGCGGACGGACAGGCTGACCATCGCGGGTCCGAACTCGCGCGCCACTCCCAGATCCCACACGAGCGTACGATCGCGTAGCGCGCGCTTGTAGTGAAGTTCGAGATACCTCGCGACGACGCCGGCATCGACCACGCCGAACAACGCGCGTGCGTAGCCGAGCGAGGCAGCGAACTCGGTCACGGGTTCGCCGTCCCCGAACGCCACGGTCTGTAGGTCCGGATACGAGGCGGCACCGGAGCCGCCGTGGCGCATGTACTGGAAACCGACCGCGAAGTCGCCCAGTCCGACGCTTCCCTTCGAGGCGAGCGTCGCGAGGGTGCCTTCCGAGCCGTACCGGTGCAGACCCGCCGCCATGCCGTCTACCCGCCCTATGAGGGCAGGCGCGTAGAAGAGGAGATCCGCTCCGCCACCCAGCAGGTAGGGCGCGTTCCCGTAGGCCGCCGCTTCCACGCTGGCCGGGGCCTGGAGCACGAGGGCGCGGTAGTGCTCCCACTCCGTAGGGGTCTGGGCCCGGCCCCCGCCCGCGGTGGCGCCGATGGCCAGAACCGCGAGCGGCAGCGAAACCGCGAGCCGTGCGGCAGGAGATGGCGCGGCTCGCTCCCGCGCGGACCTCAGTCCCACAGGCGCTCCGTCTCGACGAACTCCCGGAATCCGTCCGGATCGTCGGCGGCGCGCTCGATACGGGCCACACCGCGCTCGATGTCCTCCATGCTGTTCGCGATCGAGATGCGGAGGAAGTCCTGGCCCCCGGAGCCGATGCGGCAGAAGGAGGCCCGATCCATCGTGGCCACGCCGTACCGGTACAGCAGAAACATCTGCAGCATGCTCGATGGGGTCGTCCGCGCGCGGGATTCGGCGGGCATCGCGTCGTGCGCCTCGAACACGCCCAGCCGCTCGCACATGCCCGACACGTTCGGGAAGACGTAGAACGCGCCCTTCGGCAACTGGCAACTCAGGCCCTCGATCGCGTTGAGCGCGGGCACGATGAAGTCCCGCCTCCGCTCGAACTCGCCCACCATGTGCGCCACGACGCCGGCCGTGGCCGGATCCTCGTACGCGGCCCGCCCACCTTCCTGCAGGAAGGGCGGCACGCACGACATGATGTTGATGTTCAACTGCTTGAAGACGTCGGCCTCTTCTTCCGTCGGCAGGACGGCCCAGCCCAGGCGCCACCCGGTCATGGCGAATCCCTTGGAATGGCCGCTGGCTATGACCGTCCTCTCCGCCATCCCCTCGTGCGACGCGATGCTGTGGTGCTCCAGGCCGTCGAACAGGATGTGCTCGTAGATCTCGTCGGAGTAGATGCGGACGTCCGGGTGACAGCGTTCGCGGATCACGGCCGCGACGCCCGCAAGGTCCTCGGCCGACAGCACGCCTCCGGTCGGATTCGAGGGCGAACAGAGGATGATGAGGCGGGTGCGCTCGGTGAGGAGCGACCCGAGGTCATCCGCCGTGAACGCGAAGCCCTTCTCCTCGGAGAGGTGCAGCGGCACGGGACGCGCGCCGACGAACGTCGCCCAGGACTCGTAGATGGGGAATCCCGGACTCGGGTAGACGACCTCGTCGCCCCGGTCCACGTACGTCTGGAAGGTGTAGCCGATCGGCGGCTTGGCCCCGGGCGTGACGACGACCTGATCCGCCCCCGCGGCGATCCCCCGCGTGGCCGAGACGTGACGGGCGATCGCCTCGCGGAAGGACGGGAGCCCGGCCGCGTCGCAGTATCCCGAGTTCCCGGCCTCGAGTTCCGCGACGGCGACCCGATTCAGGTGAGGCGCGCTGCGGAAATCGGGCGCCCCGATGTTGAACCGGATGACGTCCATCCCCCGGTCGAGACACACCTGGATGTCGTCGTTGACCTTGAAGGCGTTCTCGGTCCCGAGATCGGCGAGGCGCTGCGCCAGGATGGGCATGCCCGATAATGTACCTGTCGCCCCGCGGGTGCCAGTAGATTGAGGCGAGGTAGTGGATTGCGCGATAGCTGGCAACCATATACCATATGTCCATGGATAGAGTCAAGACGACGGTCTACCTGCGCGCAACCGATTACGGCAAGCTGAAGTCGATCGCCGACGCCGAAAACCGCTCTGCGGCCGAACTGGTCCGAGAAGCCGTGGCCGAGTATGCCGCCCGCAAGGCGCGCGCGCGGCTGCCACGTAGCATCGGTATGGGCGACAGCGGCATACCGGATCTGGCCGAGAGGTACGAGGAGTACCTCGACGGGTTCGGTGAGGACCACCCTGCCGGAGCCGCACCTGAAGCGGACGATGACCCGCAGGGGCCGGATGCAAGCGCCGCGCATCGCGGCGACTGACCGTGATCGTCGCGGACACGAGCGCAATGGTGGCGCTGCTCGACCGTCGAGCACGGGATCACGACGCGATCCGCGATGCCTACGAGAGGCAGCCTGCGCAGTGGACCCTTCCGTGGGCCATCCTCCCGGAACTCGATTATGTCGTGGCCGCCCGATTGGGCACGGCCGTCGCGGCTGCGCTGCGTGAGGACCTCGCCGGAGGCGGATTCATGATCGAATGGGGAGGGCTCGCCGATCTGCGGCGAGCGGAGGAGCTGAACGCCGCCTACCGGGCTCTGCAGTTGGGGTTGGTGGATGGCGTGGTCATGGCCGTAGCGGAGCGGCTACGCGCGCGAGCGATTGTGACCGTCGATCTGCGTGACTTCGGAGCCGTTTCTCTGCGCGGGCGGCCGCAACTCTGGCCTAGGGATCTCTAGCGTTTGTCGGGAGGATCCATGCATCGAATCATCAAGATCGACCGGATTGCGTGCGCCGGGATTCTGGCGGCCCTGCTCGTGCCCTTGCTGCCCGTTCCGGCGGAGGGGCAGGAGGCGCGGCGGCGCTGGGAGCGGATGAACCAGATGCGGCGCGAGAAGTTCGATGTCGTGCTGCCGGAGGTCATGCGCGAGAACGGGATCGACATGTGGATCACCGTGCGCAAGGAGGGACTCGACGATCCGCTCACCCCCGATTTCGGGCCCGGGTACGTGAATCCCATCGGGTACTACATCTTCACGGACCGCGGCGGTGACCGGATCGAGCGCGCCGCCCTGGGAATCGGCGGCTACCTGCTGGCGGGAAACGGCGCCTACGACATCGTCACCGGCAACTTCGATCTTAGGGAGTTCGTCGCCGAGCGGGATCCGGAGCGGATCGGCCTCAACATGGGATCCAACATCGGCGCGGCCGACGGACTCTCCCACACCGGCTACCAGCACCTCGCGGAGACGCTGGGCGAACCCTGGGCGTCGCGTTTCGTCTCCGCGGAGAAGCTCGTCTCCGATTTCAGGTCGCGTCGCGTCGCATCGGAGATCGCCGGCTTCGGCGAGGCGGGCGAGATGTCACGCGTACTCGCGGAACGGGCCCTCTCGAACGAAGTCGTCACTCCCGGCGTCACGACGCTCAGGGATGTGGCATGGTGGCTCATGGACCGGCTGCTCGAGCGCGGGCTCGGTTCCTCCTTCGGCTTCCCGTCCATCTATATCACGGGGCCCGAAGGCATCGAGGCGACCTCCAGCGACCGAATCATCCAGGGCGGCGACGTCATGATGATCGACTGGGGCGTCTGCTACCTGAACTTCTGCACCGACATGAAGCGCGTCGCCTACGTGATGCGACCGGAGGAGACGGAGGCGATGCCGGGCGTGCAGAACGCGTTCGACCGGGCGATCGAAGCACGGGAGGTGTCGCGCCGCGCGATCCGGGCCGGCATCACCGCGCGCGAGAACATGGACCGGATCGGGGCCGCGCTCACGGCGGCCGGGTTCAATCCCATTCCCTTCAACCAGCCCACGGATGGGCCGCAGACGGACGTGACCTGGGAGGGACACCACTCGGTCGGCAACCTCGGGCACGGGATCGGCCCCTCGATCGCGACGTGGAACCCGCGCCGCCTCACCTTCGAGGTCGTGCCGTCGAATCTCCTCGCGATCGAAATGTTCGCGTACACCGCGGTCCCCGAATGGGGGGGCGCGAAGCTGCGGGTGCCGCTGGAGGATGATGCGGTCGTCACCGAACGCGGCGTCGAGTGGCTCTATCCCGCGAACAGCCGCCTCCTCCTGATCAAGTCCGATCCCGCCGCGCAGCGGACCGTCTCGTGACCCGGAGCCGTCCCGGGAGATGACCACGCTTCACGAGCTTCTCGTGCGTGCGAGCCGGACGTTTGCGGTCGGCATCGAGATCCTCCCGCCCCCGCTGCGGGACGAGATCACCGTGGCCTACCTGCTGCTGCGCGTCTCCGACTACCTGGAGGACAACCAGGAAATCGCGGAGGACGAGAAGGTGTTTCTGCTGGAGGAGTGGCGGCGCGTGCTCGACGGAGGTCCCGGACGCGCGGCGCTGATCGATCGCCTGGGAGAGGCCGCGGAAGACACACCGGACGCGTCCGTGGCCCGGCACACGGCGCGCGTGCTCGAAGGACTCGATCGCCTGGCGCCCGAGGCGCGCGAGATCATCGTGCGCCGCGTGCGGGAGTCCAGCGCCGGGATGGCGCGGTGGACGGAGCGGGGGTCGGAGTTCGGGACCGAGGAGGATCTGGACGACTACATGCACGAGGTCGCCGGGCGGGTGGGCCATCTGCTGACGGAACTGTTCGCCCATCGGCTGCCGGGCGTCGGAAGGGACCGTGCACGAATGATGGCGCTGGGACGGGAGTTCGGCCTCGCGCTGCAGACGGTCAACGTGATCAGAGGGCTGCACGAAGACCGGCATCGCGGCTGGGTGTACGTGCCCGCGTCCTTCCTCCCCGACGGCATGGATCCCCGCGAGCTGTTCGAGCCCGCGAACCACGCGGCGGCGATGACGGTGCTCGAGCGACTCGTGGAGAAGGCCGACCGCCACCTGGCGGCGGCCCGGAGCTACATGCGGATGATCCCGAGACGGTACCACCGGGTGCGCCTCTTCTGCCTGCTCCCGCTCCTCTTCGCCGTGCGGACCCTGGCCATCAGCCGCACGAATCCGGAGGTGCTGGACCGGGAGACGAAGATGACCCGCCGGGAGGTCCTCGCGATCACGCGTCGTGCGAAGCTCTTCGGCTTCTCCAATCGCTGGATCGCGCGGTACTGCCGTCGGCTCGCCGCCCGGGGCGCCTGACGAGCACCTGGCATCCGGAGGTCAGGCGCGCGCCAGCCGCCAGCGTTCCCGCCGCGCCTCGAGGTTGTACTGCGTCATCACCAGCGCGGGCACGACGACCATGAGGAGGATCGTGGCGATGAACACGCCGAAGCCGACGGAGGTCGCCAGCGGAACGAGGTGCTGAGCGTACGTGCTCGTCTCGAAAACCAGCGGGGCCACGCCCAGGAATGTGGTAATCGACGTGAGCATGATCGCCCGGAATCTCTCCTTGGCCCCGCTGATGATCGCATCCGCGGGCTCGAGGCCGGAGTCCCTGAGGTCGTTGATGAACCGGATCATCATGAGCGAGTCGTTCACGACCACGCCGAAGACGCCGACGAGTCCGTACAGCGACCACAGTCCCCAACTGAGACCGAGCAGCATGTGGCCGGCGAGCGCGCCGATCGCGCCGAGCGGAACGGCGGCCATGATGATGAGGGGCTGCGTGTACGAGCCGAACGGGATCGCCATCAGGCTGTACATGATGAGGAGAGCGAGAATGAGCGACCGGCCCAGCACGGAGATCGCGTGGTCCTGCTCCTTCCTCTGACCGCCGTACGTGTAGTCGAGATCCGGGTTATCGCCCGTCAGTCGCGCGAGGACTTCGTTGTCCAGCTTGGCGTTCACCTGCTGGCCGGTGGCGCTGCGCGGATCCACGTCCGCGGTGATCGTCACGGCGCGGCGTCCGTCAACCCGGTGAATGGCGGCTGACGAGCGGGAGAATCCGGCGGACGCGATCTGGCCCAGCGGCACTTCGCCCCCCGGCGTGCGGACGAGGTAGTTCTCGACATCGGTCGCGGAGTTGCGCTCCTCCTCGGGAAGCCGGACCCACACGCGCATGTCTTCGCGCCCCCGAGGCACTCTCAGCGCTTCCGTCCCGAAGAAGGCCGAGCGCACCTGCGTCGCGAAGCGGTCGAGCGTCAGATTCAGGGAGCGGCCCTCCGGATTCAACTCCAACTGAAGTTCCCGGAACCCTTCATCGAGGTTGCTCCGAACGTCGAAGGTCCCTTCCATGGCCGTCAGTTCAGCCGCGAATTCGCCCGCAATGGCCTCCAGGCGATCCGGGTCCGGATGGGACAGTTCGTAGTGAACGGGCAGCCCCAGACCCAGCAGGTTCGATGAGATCGAGAGCGATTTCGCTTCGGTGGCGACGCCGACCTCTTCCCGCCACACGCGCTCGAAGGTGGAAGCGGCAATGCCCCGGCTGTCCCAGTCGTGGAGCTTGAACTGCACCGTGCCGAGGTGGCCTCGAGCCGCCTCCACCGCGTCCCCGCCGAGAGGATCGTACAGCGCCGCCAACTCGCCCACGGTGACAGCGACGTCGAACTCCAGCGGGTCCTCGCCTCCAGCCTCATCCTCCGAAAGGCGGGCCACGGCCCGGTGTCCCGCGGCTTCGATCTCCGCGACGATCCGGGCGGTGCGTTCGGCCGGGGTCCCCGTCGGCATCTCCAGGTTCGCCGAGACGACATCGCCCTCGATCGGGGTGATGAACTGGTTGGGTACGATGCCCGACGCCACCGTCCCCATCGAGATCACGAGCAAGCCTGCCGCCGCGGCGAGGATGATGGAGGGCTGCTCCGTCGCAAGGCGGAGCCCGCGGTCGAGGGGTCCGTCCGCGATGCGCTTCATGGTCCGGTCAACCGCCCCCTGGGCCCGCTCCAGCATCCGATGGGCGGCGCCGGACCTCCGCACGCGGCCGGGAGCCGCCAGGTGGGAGAGGTGGTTCGGGAGAACGAGCAGCGATTCCATCAGCGAGATCACGAGCACCGCGATCACCACGAGTGGAATGCCGCGACCGAGTTCTCCCTGCGGGCCGGGCGCGTTCAGCAGCGCGGCGAACGCCGTGATCGTCGTGAGAACCGAGAATATGACGGGAGTGCTGACGCGGCGCGTGCCGCGGATGGCGGCCGCAAGTCCCCGGTATCCCCGCTCTCTCTCCGCGAAGATGCTCTCTCCAACGACGATCGCGTCGTCCACGACGATGCCCAGCGCCAGGACGAGCGCCATCAGCGAGAACATGTTGATCGAGATGCCCAGGAACCCCATCACGAGGAACGCGCCCATGAACGAGACGGCCAGACCCACGGCCACCCACATGGCGAGTCGGATCTCCAGGAAGAGCGCCAGCGCCGCGAAGACGAGCGCGAACCCGATCAGGGCGTTCTCCGTCATGAGGCCGAGACGCCCGCTGACCTCCTCCGAATCATCCTTCCACAGTTCCACCGACACGCCTTCGGGCAGGGCCGGCACGACTTCGACGTCGAGATACCGCTTTACGGCTTCGGCGATGTCCAGCACCTGCTCGTCGGAGGTCCGGTAGACATCGACCCGGACCGCCGTCTGCCCGTTGTAGCGCACGCTCAGATCGGTGTCGGCGAAGCCGTCCCGCACCGTCGCGATCTCGCCGAGCCGCACCGACGTGCCGTCCGGACGGCCGAGGAGGATGATCTCCTCGAAATCCACCTGCTCGTAATTCTGCCCCAGCGTGCGAACGAGGATGTCCTCGCCACTGGTGGATACCCGGCCGGCGGACAGTTCGAGCGAACTCTGCCGCACCGCGAACGCGATGTCGTCCAGAGTCAGACCGAGGGCGCGAAGCCGTCGCAGGGGCACCTCGATCGAGATCTCGTACGGACGGGCGCCGCTGATCTCGGCCAGCGACACCTCGGGAAGGGCGGAGAGTCCTTCCTCGATGCCGTATGCCAGTTCCTTGAGCGTGCGTTCCGGCACATCACCGTACACGAGAAGACGAATGACGCTCTGCCGACTCGTGATCTCCCGTATCTCGGGCCGTTCCGCGGCGGCCGGAAAGGTCGGAATGCGGTCGACCTCGGCCTTCACTTCGTTGAGGGCGCGGTTGACGTCCGTGCCCGAAGTGAACTCCGCAATCACCGACGCGAGCCCCTCGGACGCCGTGGCTTCCACCCGGCTCAGGCCGTCCACCGCCCGGATCTGCTCCTCGATCCGGCGGACGATGGATTCCTCGACCTCCTCGGGAGCCGCACCGGGATAGGGGACGACGATCTGGACGCGGTCCAGGGAAAAATCGGGCAGGACTTCCTGGACCAGGTTCCGGGCCGAGGCCAGACCGGCGAGGACGAGGAACAGCATGACCACGTTTGCGGCGATGCCGTTCTTTGCCATGAAGCCGATGGGGCCCCGGCTACTGCTTCGGTCGAAGTGACCGTCGTCACTCACACGGCGCTCTTCCGTGATGTGTCCCACCTCCCCTCAGCCGACGCTCGCAGGCCTGACGGTCGACGTTCGCAGGCCTAACGGTTTACGCGGCGCGCGACCGATTCGCCAGAGCGCCGCGCGAACCGGCCACGCCAATTCGGTGCTTTGAAACTTTGCGGCACCCCATTTTGGGGGTATTCTTATCGGTTGAAAGGGAGAGAAGAGCGAGATCAACACTCATATCACGATTCCGTCCAGCTACGCTCCCGGGTACGAGGCCGCGCGGGCCATCGATCCCCGACTTGCGGACGATTACATCCGTCATACCACCCTCGGCGACCCCCTTGCCGACCGGGTCGTCGAGGACCTTGCGGCCACCTGCGCCCCGGGCGAGGTCCACGCACTCATAGCTTCGGCCCTGCGGGATCCGTTCCAGCTGCCCGATGGTCTCCCGGACTCTCTCCAGGAACTGGTGGCCGAAGTGTCCGTCATTCCGGACTGGTACGATCCGGAACTGGCCCAGGCGGCCACGCGCGGTTTCATCCGCAATTCCAACATCATTCCGGCGGCCCTGGCCGGGGCCGCGATCGTCGAGGGTTTTTCGACGCTGATCAGCAAGTCCTTCAGGATTCGGGGCCGCATCACCCAGAACGGGGTACGCCGCCTTCGCCAGAACCTGCTGCACCTCGCCGACCAGTATCTCCCCGGCGGGATGGAACCGGGCGGGGACGGCTGGAGACTGACGCTTCGCATCCGACTCGTGCACGCACAGTCCAGGATGTTGCTCGAGGCTTCCGACGAATGGGACGCGGCGGCTCACGGCATGCCCCTCAGTGCGGCCCACATCATGCTCGCCTCCACGACCTTCTCGGCGCGTCTCCTGCAGCACGCCAAGCGCCTCGGCGCAAAATTCAGCGACATGGAGTGGGAGGGTTACGTCCATGTGTGGAGATACACGGCCTGGATCATGGGCGTCCCGGAGGCGCTCCTCTTCGAGGACTATGACGCGGCACGTCGCAGATTCGAGATCGGGATGCTGTGCGAGCCCGTCCCGGACGACGACGCCATCATCATGGCGAACAGCATCGTGAACAGCGCGCCGCTCCTGCTCGGCGTAAAGGACCCCAAGGAACGCCGGCCGTTCGCCACGTTCATATATCAGGTGTGCCGGGAGCTCGTTGGAGACGAGCTGGCCGACCAGTTCATGTTCCCCCCCTCCCGGAAGATCCCGCAAGTCCCGCTGCTGTGGTTGAAGCACCGGTTGAGGAGGGCGGCGCTGGAGTGGGTTCCGGGGTTCCACAAACTCGATCGAGGCTACGACTACATGGAGATGCTCGACATCTCCAACGTCGGCGACTTCGAGCAGTCCTACAGCTTGCCCACCACGCTCCACGACGAAGCGTCACGCTCCTGGTAGACGCTCCGGTTACCGGAAGCTGAGGGCGGACTGGTCGCGGCCGCCGACCATGATGAACGCCACGCTTCCCATATCGCGGATATTCTCGTCGGGCCGGCCATCGATCGCGATGATGTCCGCGAAGCGGCCCGCCTCGACCGTCCCCACTTCATCCTCGATCCCCACGATCTCGGCGTTCAGCCCCGTGGCCGCGGTGATCGCCTCGAGCGGCGTGAACCCGGCGGCGACGAGGTTCTCCATTTCGAGCAGCATGTAGCCGTGCATGCTGTCCGTCCCGATGCCGACCTTGACCCCCTTCTCCTTCGAGCGGCTGAGCTGTCCCAGGCGGTCCACGCGCCGCTGCGCCCGACCCTCGTTCCGTGACAGCTCCTGCTCGTGCACCCGGCGACCGCGCTCGAGCCAGTCGCGGATGTCGCGCGCTTCGTTGTCGAGGAAGCCCCACTCGTTGAAGACGCTCTGGAAGCCGATGGTGTACGTGTTCACGAACCCCACGTCGCGGCTCGCCATGAGGTCCATCAGTTCCTCGTTGAGGTTCCCCCCGTGCTGGATCGAGTTGACTCCCGCCTCGACCGCCAGGCGGATGGACTCGCCGTTCGCGTGCGCGGTGGCCTCGATCCCGAGTCGGTGCAGCTCGTTCACGGCGGCGTCGATTTCCTCCTTCGTGTAGTTGCTCTCGCCCGGAGCGTACGGGGTGCCGTTGTTGGGACCCACCCTGGCGCGGTCGGTGATCGTCAGCTTCATGTGGTGCGCGCCCATCTCGTAGTTCTGGCGGACGAATGTGCGCATCTCCCAGGGCCCGTTGGTCGTCCGGTACTCGGCCGGGCCGTGGCCGGCGGTGGTCGAGATGAAGTTCCCGCTGGGATAGATCCGGGGGCCCGGAATGATCCCCTCCTCCACGGCCTGCGAGGCCTGGATGTCGTTGTAATGGACCTCTCCGACAACGTAGATGCTCGTGACGCCGGACATGAGCTGGACCCGGATGTTCCGCACGATGCGCGCCATCTGCATGGCGTCGTGCTGCTCCATCCCTTCGAGCTGACCCCGGAGCGTGCGAATGTCGGGCCGGATCGAGAGGTGCGCATGCGCGTCGACGATCCCGGGCATCACGGTGTGTCCGCTCAGGTCGACGACCCGGGCGCCGTCCGGGATCGTGACGGCCGCCGCGTCGCCCACGGCTTCGATCCGCTCGCCGCGCACGATAATGACCTGGTTATCGCGAGCCGGCTGGCCCGTGCCGTCGATGAGCCGGCCGGCCCGGATCGCGGTCACTTCCTGGGCCGCCGGAGGGCTCGCGGCAGCCATCATCGGAGTGGCGCCGTGCGCCGGGGAGGGGGCGGAGGGGATGAAGGCCGCGGCCAGCACCGCGGTCCGCAGGGTCATCGCTGTCGTTCGCATGGGACGCTCCTCGAGTCGGCGGGTGGTCGTCAGGTGGATGGCATCCACGAAACCTGTCGCCCGCGTTCGAGCGCGGCCAGACGACCGGGACGGTCCCGCGGGAACGTCCATGCGGCCGGTTCGAGCGGACTATCGACTGCCGGGGGGTCAGACTACGTTGCCGCCGACCGATGACGCCCTACACGACCCTCGACCGCCGGAGCCCCCTTGAGGCCGAATAGCCGCGCGCCCCGCTCCGGACTGCTCCTTCTCTTTTTCCTGTCGGGCATCAGCGGGCTGATCTACCAGATCGCGTGGGTGCGACAGTCCATCTTCACGTTCGGCGTCAGCATCTACGCGTACAGCACGGTCATCGGGGCGTACATGATCGGGCTCGCGC
Organism: Gemmatimonadota bacterium; assembly: GCA_022825725.1. Taxonomy (GTDB): domain Bacteria; phylum Gemmatimonadota; class Gemmatimonadetes; order Palauibacterales; family Palauibacteraceae; genus Palauibacter. The sequence continues at coordinate 46,121 of JAJDWE010000061.1, read as the reverse complement.
TGGGCAGCTACCTGATGGGCCGGCGAATCGACGCGCACGCGCGGCCCCTGCGCACGTACGCGGCACTCGAGGTGGGGATCGCCGCGCTCGCCGCGCTGTCGCCCTTCCTGCTCGGGGCCCTGCATACAATCTATCCGGGGCTCAGCAACGCCCTGCCCGCCGGAGGCTTCTGGCTCACGCTGGGTCGGCTTGCCTTCTCCCTGGCCGTGCTCACGCCGACGACCTTCCTCATCGGGGCCACGCTGCCCGTCATGAGCCGGATCTACGCTACGCACGGCGGGCGCGTCGGAAGCGATGTGGGCCGGCTCTACCTCGTGAACACGGCGGGCGCCGCCCTGGGCTGCGTCCTCACCGGACTCGTCTTCCTCCGGTATCTGGGCGCGCGGGAGACCATCTTCCTCGGTGCGGCGATCAATCTGTTCGTTGCGGGGGGAGCGCTCGCGCTCACCCGTCTGGCTCCGGCCCGGCGGGCTGGCGACGCGGCGAGCGGGGCACGTGGCGCGGCGAGCGGTACCGGCGACGCCGCAACCGATTCGGCGGTTGCAGTCGGACCCTCGGACGCCGCGCTCCCGATCTCGGCCGGGGCGCTGCGTTACGTCGCGGTCGCCTACGGCATCTCGGGCTTCATCGCGCTGGGCTACGAGGTGGTGTGGGCGCGGATCCTCTACATCCACTCCTCGCACGCCGCCTACTCGTTCTCGCTCATGCTGACGGTCTTCCTCGCCGGGCTCGCGCTCGGAGGCGCCGGCGGGAGCTGGGTCCTGCGGCGGAAACGGGCGACGGTGAGGCACTTCGGGGCGATCCAGCTCGCGCTCGGGCTGCTGGCCGTCCTCATCCTCCACGCCTTCGCGCGACTCCCCGCGCTCCACCTCGAGGACTGGTTCGGCGGCTACACCGTCGCCTACGAGTTCCTCATCGCCTTCGTCACGCTCTTTCCTCCCACTCTCCTCCTCGGGGCGCTGTTCCCAGTCGTCGGGAGCCTGTACACGCGTGAGCGGACCCAAGTCGTGGGGCTTCGCATCGGCCGCGTGAATGCGTTCAATACGGTGGGAGCCATCGCCGGCTCGCTCGGCGCGGGGTTCGTGCTCGTGCCGCTCCTCGGACTGCGCAACACGACGGTCGCGCTGGCGGTGCTGAACCTCGCACTCGGAGCCGTGGCCCTTCGCTTCGACCGCGGGGGCCGGCGGGCGCTGCGATTTGCGCCGGCGGGCGCGATGGTGGCCACGCTGCTGGCCGTCGCGATCCTCCCCACCGGCTTCTACCTCGGCTCGTACTACACGGAGACCGACCGGCTCATCTTCTACAAGGAGGGCGTGGAGACCACGGTCGCCGTGCTCGAGGTCCCGGAGGACAACTTCAAGATCTCCTTCGTCAACGGCCGCGACGAAGTGCCGACGGATCGCGCGAGCATGTCCGCGTTCCGGCTGCTCGGACATCTGCCGCCGCTGCTCCGGCCCGGTGCCCGCAACGCGCTGGTGCTGAGCTTCGGCAACGGGATCGCGACCGGGACGATGAACACGCACGACATCCCGGTGATCGACGCGGTGGACCTTTCTCCCGAGATGATGGAAGCGGCCGCGGTCTACTCCGAGGAGAACTACGATGTTCTCGACAGCGACCGGCTGCGGCTGCATGTCGAGGACGGGCGGAACTTCCTCCTTCGGGCGGAGGAGCCCTACGACATCATCTCGGTGGACGCGACGCACCCCGCGAACGCGAGTTCCTGGGCGCTGTTCACGAGCGAGTTCTACCAGTTGGTCGAGAGCCGGCTCGCCGAGGACGGCGTCTTCATGCAATGGATCCCGATCCACGGGGTCCGCGAGGACGATTATCGCGACATCCTGCGGACCGTCTGGGACATCTTCCCCAACATGGTGCTGTGGTCGACCGGATCGACGCACAGTTACGTGGTCGCCACGCGCGAGCCGATGTCGTCCGTGGTGATGCAGTCGGTGCTCACGCGGGCCGCCGCCAATCCGATCGTCGCCCGGGACCTCGGACCGCCGGAGACCATCGCTGGCTACGTGGCGATGGCCGAAGCGGACCTGACGGACTACATCGGCCGCGGCCCCGTCATCACGGACAACGACGCCTTCTTCATGCCGTCACGCCCGGCGCCCGAGTGATCCCGGCCCAACCCGCGGCGCTGTCTGTCGACACCTTCCCCGCACCGACCTACCTTTCGGGCATGGATCCGTTCACGCGTCGATCGTCCGCTCTCGTGATTCTCGTCGTGCTCGTGCTGCCGTACGCGCGGGCACCGCTGTGCCAGGCGGGATCTCACGAGCACGCGGACCACGATGCGCCCGCCGGAGTCCACGCCCTCGTCGACCAGCCGGGTCACGGCTCGGAGGCGGGGACGGACTGCCACAGGCTCATGGGCTGCGCCATCGTGCTGCAGGCGTCGCTTCCGGCCGTGGCGACCGGCTTCCGGGCGATCACGCACGCGGGGGGCGACGCACTGGCGATCACCGCGGCGCCCATCCGATCCCGAGCCTCCCCGGATACGCCCCCTCCGAAGAACGTCTGAACGAAGAAGCCGCACAACTGCCCCGACCGCCCGTCCGTGACGCGGTGGTCGGTGGCTTGACGTCATCGTTCAGACAAGAGGTATGTCATGTCAGCCGTTCATCTCGCCGGCCCTCGTCCGGCGCGGCTGCGTCCCATCGCGTGGTTCGCGGGAGTGGCGCTGTCGTCCGGGATCGGTGTGCCGCCACCCGCGGTGGCCGCCTCGCAGGAAGCCGACACCTTGCGCCTGTCGGACGCGATTGCGCTCGCGCGCGAGGGGAACCCGATGCTGCGGGCCTTCCGCCTGCGGGCGGACGCCGCGCACGCTCGCATCCCGCAGGCCGGGGTCCTTCCGGATCCGGTGATTTCGTTCGGCCTCCGGAACCGGCCGCTGGATGGCTTTGGAGCGGACGAGCGAATGACCGCGAACACGTTCCAGATCCAGCAGTCGCTCCCCTGGCCGGGGAAACTCGGTTCCGCGGAGCGGAGGGAATCGCACCTCGCGAGCGCCGCCAGCCTGACGGCGGGCGAGATGGAGGCCCAACTCGTCCTCCGCCTGAAGACGGCCTACTACGAACTCGCGTTCCGGGACCGGGCGCTCGGCATCATGCGAGCCACGCGCGATCTCCTGCGCGAGTTCCTCGACGTCTCGAATACGCTCTACTCGGTGGGAACGGGCCTCCAGAACGATGTCCTGCAGGCCCAGGTCGCGGTCGCCTCGATGACGGAAGAAATCACGGCGGCGGAGCAGTCGCGTCTGGCGATGGCCGCGCGACTGAACGCGCTGCTGGGCCGTGGACCGCAGCACGGCGTTCCGGCCCTGCAGTTGCCGGCCCCCGGCGAGGCGCTGCCCCGCATGGAAGCGCTGATGGCGCAGGCCGCGGAGGGGCGCCCCGCGCTGCGAGCGGCCCGCGCTGAGGTCCGGGCGGCGGAGTCGGCCTACGAGACCGCCCGGCGCACGCTCTACCCGGACCTCCGACTCGCAGCCGATTACGCCCAGCGGCCGCAGTTCCCGGACATGCTCAGCTTCAGCGTGGGCTTCAGCGTGCCTCTTTGGGCCGGGGCCCGCCAGTTTCCGCTTCGCGACGAGGCCCTCGCCCGGCAGGCCGTGGCGGAGGCGACCGAACTCGACCTGCGCAACGAAACCTTCGCGCGCCTCGCCGAAGCCCGGGCCGAGTCCGATCGGGCCCTCGGGCTGCACGACCTGTATTCCACGTCCATCCTCCCGCAGGCGCGGGCCGCGGTGGAATCGTCGCTCTCCGCCTACCGGGTGGGAGAAGTGGATTTCACGACTCTCGTCCAGAACGAACTCACCGTGAACCGATACGAGATCGAGCGCGTGAGGCTCACCGCCTCCTATCACACTGCCGTGGCCAGAATCGAAGCCCTGACCGGGGCTAGGCCGGAGGTGATCCGATGATGAGATCCGACAGATTCACCCCTTTCTTCCGTTCCGTCCTCGCATCGGCGCTCGTGCCCCTCTCGGCGTGTGATCCAGCTCCCGAGCCGGCGCGTGATGCGGGGATGGAAATGAACCACGCCGACCATGCGATGCCCGTGGCCGCGCCGCCGGAGATCGATACGATGCCCCCCGGCGGGCGAGGCCGGGTCCAGCTCACCTCCGAACAGGAACGGGCGCTCGGGGTCACCTATACCACGGCCGAACGCATGACCGTCTCGCGCGAGATCCGCACCGTCGGCCGGATCGACGCGCCCGAGCGCAGCATCGCGGACATCACACCCAAGATCGACGGATTCGTCGAGGAACTGTTCGTCGCGACGACGGGCGAGGCGGTGCAACGTGGACAGCCGCTGCTCACGATCTACAGCCCCGCGCTCGTGGCCGCTCAGGAGGAACTCCTCACGGCGCGCCGCCTCGCGGCCGAAGTCGACCCCGAGGTCTCCGAGGCGTGGTCGAGCGCGCAGTCCATGCTCGAGGCCAGCCGCCGCCGACTCGGCTACTGGGACATCACCGACGAGCAGATCGAGCGGATCGAGGAGACCGGCGAGGTGACGAAGACGATGCAGCTCGTCGCTCCCGTAAGCGGGATCGTGCTCGAGAAGGATGTCGTCGAGGGACAGCGGGTGACGTCCGGCATGCGGCTCTACCGCCTCGCCGACCTCTCGACCGTGTGGGTCGAAGGAGAGGTCTTCGAGCGGGACCTCCAGTTCGTCGGAGTAGGCTCGCAGGCACACATCGAGGTCACGGCCTATCCGGGCGAACACGTGATGGGGAACGTGAGCTTCGTTCATCCCACGGTGGAAATATCGAGCCGCACGAACAGGGTGCGGGTTTCCGTCCCGAACCCGAGCCTTCGCTTCAAGCCGGGCATGTTCGCCACGGTGTTCTTCGAGGTCACCGCGATCCGGGACGACATCGCCGTACCCACGGAAGCGGTCGTCGTAACGGGCGAGCGCAACCTGGTCTTTGTCCGGGACGAGGAGGGCCTGCTCGATCCGCATGAAGTCGTGCTCGGCGCTCGGGCGGGAGACCGGGTCCAGATCCTGAGCGGATTGCTGGAGGGAGAAACCATCGTCGCCTCCGCAAACTTCCTGATCGACGCGGAATCGCGTCTCGGGGCGACGGGAGGGGGGATGCCCGGCATGCAGCACGCGGGTCACGGAGAGATCATCGCGCCCGCCACCGCCCCGGACACGGTCGGGCAGGACACCGCCGGGACGGATGCTCATCGGGGTCACGATGATTAGCCGCGTCATCGAGTGGTCCGTCCACAACCGCCTTCTCGTGCTTCTGGCGGCGGTCGCGATCGTCGGCGCCGGGTTGTGGGCACTGCGCACGACCCCGCTCGACGCCATCCCGGACCTGTCGGACGTGCAGGTGATCGTACAGACCGACTTTCGGGAACAGGCGCCTCAGATCGTGGAGGACCAGGTCACCTACCCGATCGCGTCGGAGATGCTCAAGGTGCCGGGCGCCCGCGTGGTGCGGGCCTTCTCCTTCTTCGGACTCAGCCTCGTCTACGTGGTCTTCGAGGACGGGACCGACATCTACTGGGCCCGCTCCCGCGTCCTCGAGTACCTGAACGGCATCCGGCGGCAGCTTCCTCCGGAGGTGGAACCCGCGCTGGGACCGGACGCGACGGGGGTGGGGTGGGTCTACGAGTACACGCTCGAATCCGACAGCCTGGACCTCGCTGAGCTGCGGACGCTTCAGGACTGGTACATCAGGTACCAGCTGACGGCGGTGCCGGGCGTCTCCGAGGTGGCGAGCCTCGGCGGGTTCGTGAAGCAGTACCAGGTCGAAGTGGATCCGGAGCGGCTGCGGGCCTTCGACATCCCTGTGACCGAGGTGTCGAGGGCGATCGGCTCGCACAATATCGACATCGGCGCGCGCGTCCTGGAGATGGGTGGGCGCGAGTACATGATCCGCGGCCTCGGCTACCTGCGGGGCACCGTCGACATCGAAAACGTGGCGGTGGGCGCGACGCCGAACGGGACGCCGATCCGGGTGGCGGATGTCGCGACGGTACAGGTCGGGCCCGCGCCGCGTCGCGGGGTGGCGGACCTGGACGGGCGGGGCGAGGTCGTCGCCGGGATCGTCGTGATGCGCTTCGGGTCCGATGCGCTGGAGACGATCGAACGGGTCAAGGTGCGGCTGGACGAGATCAACGATGGCCTTCCCGCCGGCACCCGACTGCGGCCCGCGTACGACCGCAGCGACCTGATCCACCGTGCGATCGAGACGCTGCGCGAGAAACTCGTCGAGGAGTCGCTCATCGTGGCGGCGGTGGCGCTCCTTTTCCTGCTCCATTTTCGCTCGGCGCTCGTAGCGGTCGTCACGCTCCCGCTCGGGATTCTCATCTCCTTCATCGTCATGCGCTGGATCGGTGTGAACGCCGACATCATGAGCCTGGGCGGCATCGCGATCGCGATCGGCGCCATGGTCGACGCCGCCATCGTCATGATCGAGAACATGCACAAACATCTCGAGCGGGCGGAGCCGGACACCTCGCGCTGGGACGTCGTGCTCGAGAGCGCAAAGCAGGTCGGCCCGCCGCTCTTCTTCTCCCTTCTCATCATCACCTTCAGCTTCCTGCCGGTGTTCGCGCTCGAACAGCAGGAAGGACGCCTGTTCAAGCCGCTCGCGTTCACGAAGACATTCGCCATGGCGGGGGCCGCGTTCCTTGCGATCACGGTCGTGCCCGTCCTCATGGGGTATCTCGTGCGTGGGCGCATCCGTCCGGAACGGGCGAATCCCGTGAATCGCATGCTTCGGTTCGTCTACAGACCCTTCATCGACTTCGCGCTGCGGCGCCCGTGGATTGTCGTTTCGGCCGCCGTGGTGATGCTGGCGGCGACGGTGTTCCCGTGGCAGCGGCTCGGGAGCGAGTTCATGCCGCCGCTTCAGGAGGGGTCGATCCTCTTCATGCCGACCACGGTTCCGGGCGCCTCGATCGCCCAGGCCCGCGAAATCATGCGGTATCAGGACAGCGTCCTCGCTTCCTTCCCCGAAGTGGAGACGGTGTTGGGGAAAGCGGGGCGTGCGGAAACGGCGACCGACCCGGCGCCGCTCGACATGTTCGAGACCACGATCACGCTCAGGCCCCGCGAAGAATGGCGTCCCGGCCTGACGCAGGCCGGCCTGCTGGCGGAGATGGACCGGGCCGTAGCCCTTCCCGGGGTGACGAATGCCTGGACGATGCCCATCAAGGGGCGCATCGACATGCTCGCCACGGGCGTCCGGACCGCCGTGGGGATCAAGATCTTCGGGCCGGATCTCGACACGCTCCAGGCGCTGGGCGAGGAGGCGGAACGGATCGTGCGCAATATCCCGGGGACACGGAGCGCGTTCGCCGAGCGGGGCGTGTCGGGATACTACGTGGACATCGATGTGGACCGGCCGGAGGCGGCCCGCTACGGGCTCAACGTCGGCGATGTCCACGGCGCGATCATGGCGACGGTCGGCGGGATGGACGCGACGATGACGGTCGAGGGGCGCGAGCGGTACGCGGTCAACGTCCGGTACCCCCGCGAGCTGCGGGACGACCTGCAGAACCTGCGCGAGGTGCTCGTCGCGGCGCCGAACGGGCCGCAGATCCCGCTCGGCCAGGTGGCGGGCGTCGAGGCCGTCCGGGGGCCGATGGCAGTCAAGACGGAAAACGCCTTCCCGGTGACGACCGTCTTCATCGACATCGAAGGCCGGGACATCGGGAGCTACGTGGAGGACGCACGCCGGATCGTGGCGGCGCAACTGGACCTCCCGAGCGGGTATTCGCTGACCTGGAGCGGACAGTACGAGTTCATGGAACGTGTCCGGGAGCGGCTCGGCATCGTCGTTCCGATCACGCTGGGAATCATCTTCCTCCTCCTCTACCTCAACTTCCGGGGGATCGGCGAGTCGCTGATCGTCATGCTCACGCTGCCCTTCTCCCTCGTGGGCGGCATCTGGTTCCTGTGGCTGTTGGGGTATCACACGAGCGTGGCGGTCTGGGTCGGGTTCGTCGCCCTCGCCGGCGTCGCGGCGGAGACAGGGGTCGTGATGCTCATCTACCTGGACGAGGCGTTCCACCGTCACCGGCGCGAGGGGCGGCTGCGGAGTCCGGCTGACGTGGCCGTGGCCGTAAGGGAGGGGGCGCTGGAGCGCCTGCGCCCGGTGGTGATGACGGTCACCGCGATCACGGCGGCGCTGATTCCGATCATGTGGAGTGCCGGGACAGGGGCGGACGTCATGAAGCGGATCGCATCGCCGATGGTCGGCGGGATGATCTCGGCCACGGTGCTGACGCTGCTCGTGATCCCCGCCATCTACCTGCTGTGGCGCCGGTGGCAGCTCCGGACCGGGTGACGCGGGTGTGCGCGGGCCAGCGCCCTCAGTAAGACACGCCGGTCGCTTGGCAGAGCCAGCGCTGGAAGGGCGCGGCCGTGCGGCACAGGGCGGTGAAGGTGTCCAGGAAGTCGTCCGTCATCACGTCAGCTTCGCGGAGTTGCACGACCGCGATGAAGTCTTTGCGCCGCAGGTCCTCGATCAGCGGATGGTCTACGCTGAAGCCCTGCGGGGCCCGGACGAGCGAGTCGCCCGATAGCTCGAAGGTCCCGCGAAAATCGGCGTCGCGCGACGCTCGCTTCCAGGCCTGCGGGTCCTCGTCGATGGACTCGCGGATCTTCCGGAGCGCCGGCCCGGCGGGTCGCCAGGATCCGCAACCCACGAAGCAATGCCCCGGCTGGATGTGCAGGTAGAAGCCGGGAGCATGGGCGTCCTTGCCCGCCTCGTGCCGGAACTGGATGCCGGTGTGAGTCTTGTACGGGCTCTTGTCCCGGGAGAAGCGGGTGTCGCGGTAGATCCTGAAGAGCGAGCCGCCGTTCGCCCTCGGGTCGGCGCGAAAGTGGGGGCTGATGTCCTCGAGCGGTGCGGAGAAATCGGTGATGAAACGGAGCGCCGGCTCTTTGACGTCCCCCTCGTACCGCGACTTGTTGGCGAGAAACCACTCGCGGTCGTTGTTGGCGGCCAACTCGCTCAGGAAGCTGAAGGTGCGCGGCGTGAAGTAGGCGGTCATCGGAAGGTGGCTCGTCGGCTGGGGAGACGGGTATGATGAGCGGGGCCGATAGCTACGGCGTCGGCCCTGAGGGGGCAAGCACGGGGACCCCTCATCGACCATACAGGCCAGCGACCGGAGAGCCGCCCGCCATGACGCGCACCGAAATCAGCCGTACCGTCGACGCTCCGGTCGGAGTCGTGTTCTCGACCGTCGCGGACATCTCCAACTTCTCGAAGGCCGTGCCGCACATCGAGCACGTGGAGTTCCTGTCGGACGCGAGGACGGGCGTGGGCGCCCGCTTCCGGGAGACGCGTCTCATGGGGAGCAGAAAAGCGACCACGGAGTTGGAGGTGACCGAATACGTGCTGGACGAACGTGTTCGCTTCGTCTCCGACGCGGGCGGCACGATCTGGGACACGACCTTCACCGTCGAGCCCGGCCCGAGTGGCCGCGGGACGCGGCTGGCCATGGTGATGGAGGCGAGACCCCACAAGCTCCTCGCCAGACTCGTCACGCCGCTCATGAAGAGCGTGGTGGCCAAGGCGATTGCCGCGGATCTCGACGCCGTGAAGGCGTACGCCGAGGCGGCAGAGCCGTGCTGACACCCGAGCGCCCGACGCGGGCCGACGCGGTGCGGGCGAAGCTGGCTGCGGCGCTGCTGACGGCCGCGGCAATCTCGGCGATGCCGGGAGCGGTCTTCGCTCAGGACGTCATCGAGCTTCCGGGCGAGGACCGCTGGCTGGAGGCCGACTTCGAGGAGGTGTATCGGGTCGGGGCCGCAGTCGGCGAGGCGTGGCAGGAGTTCGGCACCATTCGCCAAGTGGCCTTCGACGCGGCCGGGAATCTCTACGTGCTCGATTCTCTCGCTGGACGCATCTTCGTGGTGGCGCCTGACGGAGGGTTGCTTCGCGAGTTCGGTCGCCTCGGCGAAGGACCGGGGGAGTTCAGAACCCCCACGGCGATGGCGGTCATCTCCGATGGTCAGGTCGTGGTAGCCAACCTTGGACATCAGGCCTATCAGATCTTCGACACGCGCGGTGAGTATGTGCGCCAGGTCCACATGGACGGCGAAGGAGGGCACCGCGTTCCGTGGATGTTCCCGGAGCGCGATGGCGAGTCTGTTGTCGTAGGCTCGCAGCTGGCCGGGTTCTTTTTCTCGGGGGGGCGGCCCGGCAACATCGGACCGCCGGCGCGCCTGGTCCAGCGATGGAGTTTCGCGGGCGAGGAGTTGGCGCGGGAGACGATCGCCCAGGCGTGGGAGCCGCCACGCGGGGACGAGAACCGGCGCCTCGCCTTCGAGCCGGAACTCGAGGTGGACGTACTCCCCGGCGGGGGGTTCGCGTATTCGGACTCCTCCGCCTACGAGATCAACGTCGCAAGCTTTGAGTCCGGTATCTCGCGGATCCTCACCCGGCCGCTCCCGCCCGAGCCGGTGACCGAACGAATGGAAAGGGCGGAGAGGAATCGCCGCCTGCAGGAAGCTGGACAGGGTTCGGTCATCCGGACGCCGGGCGGCGTGAGCGTGACGGGAGGCGGGGGTGGCGACCGCGCGCGTGAGCGGATCGAGACGCTCGAGTTCTTCGGGGAGGTTCCCGTTATCCGAAGGCTCCGCACGACCTGGGGCGGCAGGATCTGGGTCCTGCGGCGCGGCGACGAGCCCGTCAGCGACGGCCCCATTGACATCCTCGCGCCGGACGGACGCTACATCGGCAGCTACCGCACCGGAGCCACGCAGCTTCCCGACGCGTTCGGCCCCGGCGGACTCGCGGCCTTCATCGAGCGGGACGAGTTGGATGTGGAGACCGTCGTCGTGAGGCGTCTCCCGCGCACGGCCAACTGACGACTTCGTCCTGCTCGGGCGGACGGCATGGACGGAAGATCGTTGAGAGGGCGGTACACCGGACTGGCACTCGGTGCGGCCGCCGTGCTGGCCCACGCGACCGTGGTCGACATCGCGGCGCAGGAGTTGCCGCTCGCCCGCACGGACCAGGGCCGGTGGGCCGACGTCATCGCGACGTCCCGCGGGAAACTCGACTCGCTGCGGCGGGAGATGTCCATCCCCGGTCTCTCCATCTCGGTGTCGGTGGACCGCCGCGTCGTGTGGTCCGACGGGATGGGCTATGCAGACCTCGAGCTCCGGAGTCCGGCCACGCCGCTGACCCGTTATCGGATCGGCAGCGTCTCGAAGATCCTGACCGCGGCAGGGGTCGCGCTCCTCCATCAGCGTGGAGAACTCGACCTGGACGCGCCCGTTCAGGAGTACGTCCCCTCCTTCCCCCGTAAACCCGAAGGCGAAATCACCGCGCGGCTTCTCGCCGGACACCTGGGAGGGATCCGGCACTACGTGGACATCGAGGCGGAGTACTACCTCACGCGGCGCTACGAGACGGTCTTCGAGGCGCTCGAGATCTTCCGGGACGACCCTCTCGTGGCGACGCCCGGAACCGAGTGGTCGTATTCGAGTTACGGCTTCAATCTCCTGAGCGCGGTGATCGCGGGGGCCTCGGGACGCAGGTTTCTGCAGTACCTGGACGAGGAAGTCTTCCGGCCCCTCGGCATGCTCCACACGGGCGGAGACCACACCGACAGTCTGGTCGTGAACCGCGCACGCCCCTACGACCGCGCCCCGGACGGCCGCCTCATCAACGCGCGCTACATCGACAACTCCCACAAGTGGGCCGGGGGCGGCTTCCTCTCCACGACGGAGGACCTGCTCCGCTTCGCGCACGCCCACCTCGAACCAGGTCTGTTCAGCCGGGAGACGCTGGAGTTGATGTGGACCTCCCAGCGCACGGTCACGGGCGAGGAGATCGGGGTGGGGATCGGCTGGCGTCTCATGCCGCCGCCGCGGGTGGGCGGGCGCCGCGCCGTCGGACACGCGGGCGGCGCGATCGGCGGCAACGCGCTGCTCCTGATCTACCCGGACGACGGGGTGGCGGTCGCGGTCGCCGCCAACATCGCCGACATCGGCTATCCGCAGGGCGGCGCGCTCGTATTCGGAGACGTGATCTACGAGATCGCCGACCTCTTCATCGAGACCCGCTGAACGGGGCTCCCCCCGCCTACGCGCCCAGCGCTCCTATGGGGATGACCCCTATTCCGTCGGCCCGCGTGTACGCGTATCCGCTACCGACGATCACCGCGAGGGCTGCGGGCTCGCCGCACCGTTCCCTGTCGACGCGGGATGCGAACTTGAGCAGGGTCCGAGCACCCTCGTCCGTGCGACTCGCGCCGAGCTTGATCTCGAACGCGGCCCACCGGCCCGGCCCGGCATCGACCACCGCGTCGACCTCCAGTCCGGTGTTGTCGCGGTAGTGATGGACGCTGGCCCCCGACACCTGCGCATACACGCGGAGGTCCCGCACCACCAGGGACTCGAACAGCATGCCGAACCACTCGAAGTCATGAAGCAGGTGTTCGGGAGTGGCGCTCAAGGCCGCCACGGCGAGCGAAGGGTCGGCGAAGTGCCGTTTGGGCGCGACCCTGAGTCGCGACCGCGACCGCAGATGCGGAGCCCACGGAGGCTGGTCCTCCACCACCATCAGGCGCGTGAGGGCCGCAAGATAGGCGGCGGCGGTGTGGTGGGAGAGCGCATGATCCGCGCCGGCCGAGTCCCGAGCCAGGGTCGCCAGACTCGCGCAGGTGGCGACGTTCCTCCCCAGGGACTGCAGAAACCGCCCGACCCTTCCCGGGTCTCTTTCCGACCCGTCGACCCGGCGAACGTCGGTGCGGCAGACCTCCCCCAGGTAGTCGCGATTCTCGGCCATCGCGTCCTCGGGTGAGAGCGGCGACTCCCCGGGTGCCGAGGCCAAATGCCCCGGCCACCCGCCGGCGCATGTCAGCTCGGCGAGTTCGGTCACCGTCAACTCCGCCGCGGAACCGGAGACGGGGTTCCCCGCCAAGAGCTTCCCGAGGGACACGGCTCCGGTGGAGCGCCGCAGTTCGAAGAGCGACATTGGGCGCAGACGCAGCCGGCCGATCCGTCCCGCGCCCGTGTGACGGGTGATGTCGTCGGGTGGAACGGCGGAACCGGTGAGAATGAAGTGACCTCGTCCCGCCCGATCATCTACGGCGTGACGCACGTGGTTCCATATCTCCGGCACGAGCTGCCATTCATCGATCAGACGCGGCGTTTCGCCGTGAAGCAGAAACCCGGGGTCGACGGCGGCGGCTCGCCGGGCGGAGGCGTCCCTGTCCAGCATCACGCGGCTCGCTGCGATGCGCCGCGCTGCAGCCGTCTTGCCGCAGGCCCGGGGACCCTCGATCAAGACGGCTCCCGACCGGGCGAGACGTTGCAGGAGTTCGCGGTCCGCCAACCGGGGCCAGTACTCGCGCGGTCCGAGGCCGCCCGCCTCCGGCTGCGGGCGTTCACGAACGACGTATCGCGAAGGGATGTCGGGCGGACGGCCCATGGCCCAGTCCTCCATCGCATGGCCTCGCGGTGTGCCATCGGTCGTCGCCAACGGGCCGATGACAAGATTGCAACGTTTTTGATGACAAGATTGCATCGAATACGATAACATGTTTGCAACTTCTGTGCGATTCTCACCGCGCCTTGTCGCCGCCTGACATGTAGCCACCGCAGGCGCACGAAACCTCCGGTGCGCCGGCTACCTGTTCACGGTTGCTCACACCCGGGGAAACGAATAGCGTAAAATGTATGCAGAACAAATGGTTGAGCGGACTCGCCATCGCGGCGGGGGCGTTGCTCGTTGCAAGCGAGTTGGCGGCGCAGGACGGCCTGTACATCGGGTCGGAGCTGGGAGCCGCCTTCGCGCCGAGCATGCGCCTCGTCGGTGTGGACAACGACTGGGGTACCCGGTGTGACAAGCTCATCAACCCTGATGGGCTGGAAACCAGCGGCGAATGCGATGCGCAACCGCCGCCCACGGAGTGGACCAACGAATCCCGCGGAGTGCGCGGCTTTGCGGCTGGATTCACCCTGGGCTACCGGCTCGGGCGATGGCGCGCGGAAGTTCAATACGGGTATCGCGGCGCACCGCACTACGACTACGCACCCACGCAAATCGGGGATGCCGTCACGGAGGAGAAGGCCGAGCAGGAACTCGAGAGGGCGATTGGCGGGGCCGGCCACGTCCGCGTTCACGGCGTGTTCGCCAACCTCGCGCTCGATCTTCGCACCAACAGTCGTCTCACGCCGTACGTGGGAGTGGGTGGCGGCGTCGCGCGCATGTCCATCGACTATTTCAGCCTGTGGAAGCGGAACGGCGACCCCTCGCTCATCACCACGTTCGAGGATGCCGCGCTTCGCGCGAAGCTGGCCGGCACCACCACGCTCGGGGCAACCGTCCTCAACGACACCATGTTCGGTTTCCAGGTGCTGGCGGGGTTGGACTACCGCGCAGCCGATCGCTTCACGGTGGGCCTCAAGCTGACTCGACCGGCGATGATTGGCGCCTTTGAGAGCAAGCCGCACGAGTGGGATCAGCTCCGCAGCCACGACTCCACCGTCGGTCGCGGATCCCGCATCGTCTACACCGTGGAGACTCGCGACACGGGGGCGTACAACTTCACGGTCAGCCTTCGATTTACTCTCTGAAAGAGAAGAGCTTGATCCCAATGGAGCCGATCGGATTCGAACCGACGACCTCCTGCTTGCAAAGCAGGCGCTCTCCCAACTGAGCTACGGCCCCTCGATAGAAGCGGGACACGGCGGTGTCCCGAGCGGGTGAAGGATGGGGAGAACGCCCTTCGCTCGCCAGTTTCGGCGCCCGGGAGTTGCGACGTTTCCGGCTCGGCGTCTACGCTCCTTCACTGAAGACTCGGGCAGCCCAACCTCCGGAAGGCCGGTGGGCCATGGCGGAATCTCGAAGGACGTTCCTCAAGCAGTCTGCGGCGACGGTGGCCGCCGTTTCCCTCACCGGGTGTGCCCCCGGGGAGACCCGCGAGTCCGCGGCACGGACCGACGGGGACGCAACCCCGGCCGGCGCGACTCCGGTCCCCCTTCCCGCCGAGACCCTGCGGGCCGTCGGCGAAGCCGTCCTCCCCGACGAACTGGGGGACGATGGCCGGGAACGCGCCGTGCGTGCCTTCGAGCGCTGGTCCGATGCCCTGGAGCCCGTGGCCGAACTCAGCCATCCGTACCTCGTGCCCGAGATCCGGTATTCGGGACCCGATCCGAGACCGGGGTGGGCCGCACAACTCGAAGGTCTCGAGAAGGAGTCCGAGAGCCGGCACGGGATGACCCTGTCCGATCTCGACGTGCCCGGGCGACGCGCACTCCTGGCGCGGCCGCTCGGAGACTCGGGGGCCGCTCTCGGCGCACCCCGGCACGCTGATCACGTGGCGGTGGCCTTGATGGCCCACTTCTTCGGCTCTGCGATCGCGACCGACATCTGCTACGGGCGGGCCATTCGGAAGGAGCTTTGCCGCTCCATTGAAGGGGCCGAGGACGAACCCGAGCCGCTGGGAACCGCCCCATGACCCGCGCGACGGGACGTGCCAGGCGCGTCGTCGAGAGCGATGTCTGCATCATCGGCGGCGGGATCACGGCCGCCATGGTGGCGGAACGGTTGACCGAGCGGACCGGCGCTTCGATCACCGTGGTCGAGGCGGGAGAGCGGACGGCGTCCCTCGAGGAACGATCCGACACCCGGGCGCGGATGCTGGCCTACGGCGAGAACCCCTGGCCGAACGACCACATCCGCGGCCAGACGGGCTCGGGCGCGATGTACAATTCCATGGTCGTGGGCGGGGCGGCGATGCACTGGGGCGGCGCGGTCCCGCGCTTTTCCCCGGAGGACTTCCGCCTGCGGTCGCTGTACGGGGTCGCCACCGACTGGCCCATCTCGTTCGACGACATCGAGCCGTACTTCCAGGAGGCCGAGGAGCGGATCGGGGTCGCGGGCGAACAGGGTCCGCCGGAGTACGACCCGCGCTCGAAGCCCTACCCCATGCCCCCGCTGCCGCTCTCGTACAGTCTCGAACGCATGCGGGAGTGGACGGAGAAGACGGACATCCCGTTCTGGACGCAGCCCTGGGCGCGCAACACGGAGCCCTGGCAGGGGCGGAACGTCTGCCGGCGGTGCGACACCTGCTCCGTCTGTCCGACGGGTGCGAAATACACGCCCGACTTCGCCTTCGACCGGCTGCTGGAGGACGGGCGCATCGACCTCGTCACCCGCACCCTCGTCCGGCGCCTCAGCCTGGAGCCGGGTTCGGACCGGATCGCGGTCGCGGAAGCCGTCGACCGGGACGCGCCGGACGAGCCCATCGAGTTCCGCGCGGGCACGTTCGTGATCGCCTCCGGGCACGCCTGGAGTTCCCACCTGCTCCTGCTCTCGGCGAACAGCCGCTTCCCGGATGGCCTCGCCAACCGCACGGGAAACGTGGGACGGTACATGACGGGACACTGGTTCCTCAGCGGCTTCATCGATCTGCCGATGCGCCTCTATCCCGGCATGTTCGTCTACAACAGCCTACTCTCGCGCCGCTTCGCGAGCCCGGGACCGCTGGACCGCTACGTGCGTCACGATCTCCGCCTGTGGGAGTCGAACGTCGGCCGCACCGCGAGGCTCAGGGGCGACGACGGGCAACTCCTGTGGGGCGACGAGATCATGGCCGACTGGAGGGCCCGTACCGAATCCGAGTCCACCGCGCGCGTCCGCGCCTACTACGACCTGCTCCCGGACCGGGACAGCCGCCTGACCCTAGACGCCGCGCGCACGAACTGGCTGGGCGACCCGATGCCGAAGATCGACTACCGACCGGCGCGGGAGAGCCTCGACCTCGCAGACCACACCAACGACACGATCTCGGGACGGTTCGAGGAGTTGGCGCGCGCCGCCGGAGGCACCATGAGGAGCATCGGGCAGCCGTCCGAGCTGTGGGAGCATCCGGGCGGCGGCTGCCGGATGGGCGACGATCCCGCCACGAGCGTCGTGGACCGCTGGGGCCGCACCCACGACCACGAGAACCTCTTCGTCGTGGGCGCGCCGACCATCGTCAGCGGCGGCTGCGCGAACGGGACCCTCACCTTCTGCGCCCTCTCCCTCATGTCCGCCGAGGAGATGCAAAAGGAACTGCCCTCGGCCTGAAGACGGGCGCCGTCCTTACGGGCGCTTTTCTCCGGCGGTTACGGAGAAGCGGAGGTAGTTCTCGCGTGGCGGGAGGCTGCACACGGAGTAGGGCGTGAAGGCGCACGGCGCATTGTAGGCGCGGTTGAAGTCGATCGTCGTCCAGCCGTCGTCGTCCGGGAAGGGCGCACGCATGTAGCGGCCCGCCTGGTAGGTGTCCGTCACCGCGGTCGAGTCCCACAGGCTGATGAAGTAGGAGCGGCTTGACGCGCCGGCGAAGGCCATGAGGCGGTGTTCGGCTCCGTTCACGCGGAAGACCAGATCCCCCGGCGCCGTGTTCTCGAGCGTCCCGCCCCGTACATCCCCCAGCGTTACGGTGCGCGGCTCCGCATAGGGCTCGAACCGCGCCGAGACGCGCCATTCGTTCGTGATCGGGAAGTACTCGGGAAGCTCGAAGGCGTCGAGGCGCGGGGCATCCGTGTCCCACACCCGGAGCCAGAGCCGGTCGGTCCCCGGCTCCGCGTGGACCCGCATCCCGAGCGAGCCCAGCGCCAGGCGGACCGTCCCTTCGCTCCGGTCGTCGGGCAGCGGCATGGGTTCCGTGACGGGTTCACCTGCTGTCCCGGTGACCTGCTCTCTCAGACGCAGACCGCTCCCGGTTTCGGGGACGAGACGCACGGTCCCATCCTCGAGGTACAGCGTGCCAGCCAGGGGCGGCGCGTCTTCCTCGGGCAGAACGATCGCCGCAGACGGATCCGAGCCGAACGTGTTCGGCCCTTCAGACAACTCGAAGAGCCCATCCCAGCTGATGACCCCCGCGTTGGGGTTCGCGAGGCTGTTCCGTCGCCCCTCGCGCCACTCCTCATGCTCGGCCGCCAGAACCTCGGAATCCACCGGAGCCGGCTCCGGCCACATGTCACGGGCGCAGCCCGTCACGGCGGCCCCAAGCAGTGCCATCGCCAGCCCGACAACGGCTGTCCGGCCAGCATCGTTCAACCGCTCCGTCGTTCTCATGTCGCCAGCATGGGCCCTGCAACCCGGCTCGTGCAACCCGGCAGCAGGTGGACCTAAGAAAAAGTTCCTTCGTTAGCCGACACGTAAGAAAAGAAAACGCCGGTTCGCTTTTCTTGTTGACGCTCCGAAAGCGCGTAAGCAAAAGTTCCTTCGTTCGCCGGAACCTAACGAAAGCGAACGGCAATATCTCTTGCTAAGCAGGAGGTGGCTTCACATATTCGCCGGCGTTCTCGCTGGATCTGCACCCTCTTGCGACATACAGGCACAAAGCCCCCGGGGTCACCCAGGATGAGACGCGAAGCGACAGGCACCTACGACGTTACAGTCGCCGGCGGGGAGACCGTCCGCGCCTTCATCCCCGTACCTCTCCCGCCCTCGCCCGATGTGGATCTGCGGGAGGGACTGCGACGGCCATTCGAGGCGGCCGTCGCCGCCCTGGGACGCCTCGATGCGGTAACCGAACTTCTGCCCGATGCCGCGTTTTTTGTCTACGGATACGTACGCAAAGAAGCTGTGCTCTCGTCCCAGATCGAAGGCACGCAGTCTTCCCTTTCCGATCTCATGCTGCACGAAGCGGGAGGGGCATCCGGGGTCCTGCTGGACGACGTCGTGGAGACATCGAACTACGTGGCCGCGCTGTATCACGGGATCCGGCGCCTGCGGGACGACGACTTCCCGCTCTCGAACCGCCTCATGCGAGAGGTGCACGCCAAGCTGCTCGCGAGCGGCCGCGGCGCGACGATGATGCCCGGCGAGTTCCGGCGGTCGCAGAACTGGATCGGGGGCTCGCGTCCCGGCAACGCGGCGTTCGTCCCGCCGCCGCCGAACCGTGTGGAAGAGTGCATGGCCGCGCTCGAACAGTTCATCCACGCAACCGACGATGACCTGCCCGCGCTCATCAAGGCCGGGCTCGCGCATGTGCAGTTCGAGACGATTCATCCGTTCCTGGATGGAAACGGGCGTCTGGGTCGCCTGCTGATCACGTTGATGCTGTGCGATGCCGGACTCCTGCGCGAACCCCTCCTGTATCTCAGCCTCTACTTCAAGCAACAGCGGGACACCTACTACCAACTCCTCAACGAAATGCGCGGGACGGGAGACTGGGAAGCCTGGTTGCGTTTCTTCCTCGAAGGCGTGCAGCACGTGGCGGAGGCAGCCGTCGCGACCGCCAGATCCGCGAGCGAAATTGTCGCCGCCAACCGCGATCGCATCGCTCAAGAGGGTCGGCGGGCCGGTTCGGCCCTGCGGGTGCACCGAGCGCTGGCGGAACGCCCCGTCGACGGGATCAACGGGATTGCGGAACGCACCGGCCTTTCCGCTCCGACGGTCGCCGCCTCCCTGAGGCTGCTCGAGGAGCTGGGCCTGGTCAGCGAGGTGACGGGTCGCCAGCGAGGCAAGATCTTCGCCTACGACAGTTATCTCGACGTGCTGCGGGAGGGGACGGAGGAGCCGCCGGGATAGCCTCGAACGGCGCCGGAGCGCACCCGACCGACGACGATCCCTCCTACGGGACCAGTGCCTCCAGGGCATCGGGGTCGCGGGGGAGGGCATCGGTGAGGATTTCGGCGCCGTCCTCCGTGACGAGGACGACCTCTTCCACGAACACGGAGACGCCGAGGTCGTGGTTGTAGTACCACGGCTCGACGGTGAAGACCATTCCGGGCGCGAGCGGTTCGTCGAGAAGGGCGGGATCTCCCGTCGAAAGCCCGATGTGGTGGCCGAAGAAGGAGGGGGTCTGCATGTACGGCTCCTCCTCGTCCGGGATCGCATCGTAGGCCACCTGCGTGAGTTCGCGCAGCGTGACACCGGGGCGCACGGCGGCGATCACGGCCTCCGCCGCCCCAGTGCTCACGAGGAGCTTCTCCTGCTGGACTTCGGTGAACGCCCCGTTCGCCGGGAAGGTCCGTCCCACGTCGCTCACGTATCCGTTCAGCTCGCACCCGACATCGAAGATCACGAGGTCGCCGTCCTCCAGCCGCCGGTTGCGTCGGTTGTAGTGGGCCGCGAGGACCCGCCACGGCCACAGGCTGTTCGGACCCGACTTGATGATGGGCGTGAACGGGATGGACTGGGCGCCTGATGCGCGGCAGACGCGCTCGAACTCGCCCTGGAGCGTGCGTTCATCCACCCCGGGACGGATGAGGTCCGCAGCCGCCCGAATCCCGCGCATCGTTGCATCGGCGGCGCGGCGCATGCGCATGATCTCGGCGGGCGACTTCACCATGCGCAGACGCGCGACGATCTCGAACGCGTTGGCGAGCTCCGCCTCCGGATAGTCGTCCCGAAGACGCCGGATCAGAGACGCCGTGGCGTCGAGACTTCCGACAAGCGGGACGATCGGATCTGGGACCTCACCCGGAGCGCCGGCGTTGACCCGAAGCACCTCGCCCACACCCACGCGCTCGCGGAGAAAGCCACCGAGTTCGGCGATGTCCCGGTAGTCGTCGGCGCCGCCGATGCCGCGGATCTGGTAGTCGTCCAGCAGCGGCCGACCCGGGAAATCGTTCGGCCGGCCCGGGTTCTCGAAGCGCGGGTCGCGCTGCGGCATGAATAGAATTGAAACATCGCGTCGCGCGTCGAGGACGAGCATCGATTGTGGGACCTCCAGCCCCGTCAGATACCAGAAGTCCTCGAGCTGCCGGAAGGTCTCGCCGTGCGTGATGCCGTCCGACGAGGGAACGAGCAGGAGGCCGCCTCCGGTGGCGCGCAGGCCGTCGAGGATCCGGTTGCGTCGAAACTCGTATTCCTGCGGGCGGAAGCCCGGGCGGACCCAATCGGAGTAGCGCTGCTCCGGCGTTTGCGCGGAGAGCCGGCCGATGTCTCCCGTGGCCGCAGCCGCGGCGGCAAGCAAAGAACCCGCGAGCAGGCAGCGTCCAAGCCGCCGGTTCGTCACGCGAGGGGCGGGGATGGCGTTCACAGCCGCCACACGACGAGGAACTGGACCACGCTCTCCGACACGTCGGTCCCCAGCTTGTTGCGCCAGTACTGGTATTCGATGCCGCTCATGAGGCGACCTCCGTCGCCGCCCAGGACTCGGCCCACGTCCACGGTCAGCTGCGGCTGGGCGAGGATCCAGGCGCGAACCTCGTCGCCGAACTCGTTCGTCACGGCGCTGATGTACTCCGCATGGCCGGTGAACGTGAACGTCTGCCCCAGCATCTCCCACGTCGCAAGCCAGTTCACGTCGAACATCCAGCCGTTGTCCGTCGACGGCGCGCCCCCATTGTCGACCCCGCTCGAGGCGTCGACCAGGCGGGCGAAGTCGGTGTTCAGGAAGATGAACCCCGGGATGTCCCACGACGCCCGGAACCCGGGCGTGTACTTCAGCACCTTCGCCTGCGAACTGTAGTTCACGCCGCCGAGCAGGGCGAAGTCCCGGACCGGGCCGAACCCGACGCGGCTCCCGCTGATCTTCCCCAGGCTCAGCGACGGATACCACTCGCCGTACAGGTCCTTCTCGTTGAACCCGTCGTTCCCCCCGTCCGCCGTGTAGTCGAAGAACATGAAGTGGTCGCCCCACGACCACTGCGACGCGTTCTGGAAGGTGACGACCGTCGTCCCGTGCCCCGTATCCGAGAACGGATTCACCAGCTTGCCGAGCTGGAGCTGGAACTCCGTCTGGCCGGCCGCGGCTCCCGGCGCGGCGAGGAGGAGGACGATGGCGGGCAGTCCGGCGGAAAGCCGTGTGCTGAGATTCATTCAGCCTCTCTGTCGAGAAGGATCGGGGCCAGGGCGCTCACACGTCGTGACGTTACAGCCAGATGAATTTCGCGGCGAACACCAGCGCCACCAGGACCAGGATCGGCGGACACTCGCGCCAGCGGCCTGCCAGGATCTTGATCGCGACGTACGTGATGAAGCCGAGGCCGATTCCGTCGGCGATGGAGTACGTGAGAGGGATGGCGATCGCGGTTACGACGGCCGCCGCGGACTCCGTGATGTCGTCCCACTCCACGTCCTTCAACGCGCGGGCCATGAGACAGGCGACGTAGAGAATCGCCGCCGCGGTCGCGAAGGACGGGACGGACTCGGCGAGCGGCGCGAGGAAGAGACAGGCGAGGAAAAGGCCGGCCACGACGACGGCGGTCAGCCCGGTCCGTCCTCCCGCGCTCACGCCCGCGGCGCTCTCGATGTAGCTGGTGACCGACGAGGTCCCCAGCAGCGTCCCCGCCACGGTCCCGGTCGAGTCGGCCATCAGCGCCCGCTGGATGCGCGGCAGCCTTCCATCCTCATCGAGGAGGTCGGCCTGGTGCGCGACGCCGATCAGCGTGCCGGCGGTGTCGAAGAGGTCGACGATGAGGAACGTGAAGATGACGGCGATCATGCCCAGTTGCAGCGCGGCACCGATGTCCAGCGCGAGCAGCGTAGGGGTCGGATCCGGGGGCAGCGACGCGAATCCGTGCCACTCCGAAACGTCCAGAATCAGGCCGATGGCCGTCACGCCGAGCATCCCGAGGATCGCCGCGCCCGGGATCCGCCGCGCGGAGAGCGCCGCAATCGCGCAGAACCCGAGCAGGGCGAGCACGGCCGGCGCCGACGTGAGTTCGCCCACGGTGACGAGCGTGGCCGGACTCCCCTCGATGATCCCCGCGTTCCGCAGAGCGATCACGCCGAGGAAGAGGCCGATGCCGGCCGAGATCGCCATTTTCTGGCCCCGCGGGATCGCGTCGATGATCCAGCGCCGCACGGGAAGCACGCTCAGCGTGACGAACAGCGTCCCGGACAGGAACACGGCCCCGAGCGCGACCTCCCAGGGGTACCCCATTCCGAGCACGACGCCGTAGGTGAAGAAGGCGTTCAGCCCCATCCCGGGCGCCAGCGCGATCGGATAGTTCGCGTACAGCCCCATCACGAGCGTGGCGAACGCCGCCGCCAGACAGGTCGCGACGAACACGGGGCCGAACGGCATGCCGGCCTCGGAGAGGATCGACGGATTGACGAAGGCGATGTAAACCATCGTCAGGAAGGTCGTGACCCCGGCGGTCACCTCGGTCCGTACGTCGGAGCCGCGCTCCGACAGCCTGAACCAGCGTTCCAGCTTCCCGGTCATCGCCTCGCCTCCTCGCAGGGGGATCTCTGATCCTGCGAAGCGCCTTTCGATTGCGCTATGGCCGGTATCAGCCCGGCGCTTGCTCCCGCATGGGGACGAGTTCGTTCGGTCCGGTGAAATGCAGGCCGACGGCGGTTCGACCGCCCAGACTGGTGGCGGCGGCGCGGTAGACGTCGGCCTGGATGCGGTAGTCGCGGGCCGCGCCGGGTGCCTGAGCCGCCGTGATGTCGTGCGTCTTGAAGTCGATGATGAGGGCCGCCAGCCCCTCCTCCAGGCCCAGCGCCCCGGCCAGGCGGGAAGGCGGGGCGCCGGGGCCGGGGCCGGGGCCGGCGAGGCGCCGGTACAGGTCGAACGCGCCGAACCGCCAGTCGCGCGCGCCCACGAGGTGGGTGAAGGTGAGTTCCTTCCAGTAGTCGCGGCCGAGTTCGCCCTCCGTGTACCAGGCCCACTCCTCGCTCGCGGCCACGCGGCGGATCTCCTCCTCCAGTTGCTCGCGATATTCGCTCCCCGGACGGAGCATCGCCTCGAGTTCGGGCTCGTCCAGCGAACCGATGGTCTCCTCCACGACGCGGGCGATCTCCGCTTCGGCCTCCAGCCGCTCGAGCGCGCCGTGAATGATCTGGCCCCGGACCAGGGCCGGGAGTCCGGTCTCCTCCCCCGAGGTCTCGGGCGCGAAGTGCCAGGGGGCCAGGGCGCCGTGCTCGTACCGGCGCTTCCATTCCTTCGGGTCCTCGTTCAGGAGCATGAGTTCGGTCGCCGAGCGGGTCCAGCGCAGCACCGGTTCGGGGAGGGCATGGATCAGCGCCGGAGGATCGACCGCCTCGTATCCGTCCAGCCATTCCAGCGTGGGCGGACGGTTCGTCGGCCGGGCCACCGGCATCTGCACGTCGTCCCGAATCTCGGCCCCGCCTTTCGCGAGCCACCTGTCGTACCCCTTCTCTCCACCCGTCGGACCCACGATGATGAGGCGGCTCCGGGCCCGCGTCGCGGCCACGTACAGGAGACGGGCCTCCTCCGCCGTCGCTTCGAGTTCCTCGCGGCGCAGGATGCGGGCGCTTCGCGCGCCCCGGTCGTCCGCCCGGAGACAGAAGAGGGGACCCAGTTCGGGGTCCGACCAGTACTCGTTCGTGCGCGGACTCCAGAGCTTCCGGTCGACTCCGACCAGGAAGACGACCGGCCACTCGAGCCCCTTGGCCTGGTGAATCGTCGACAGCGTGACGACGTCATCCTCCTTCGAGTAGAGCGGCGCCTGCGGAAGTCCGATGTCACGGGTCGTCGAGCGATCCCACACTTCGAAGAAGGTGGAGAGGTCGTGCGCGCGATGGGATTCCGCGAAGTGGATGAGACTCTGGAGATTCGCGAGAACCTCCTCCGCCCCCTCCATGAGCAGCACGTGCAGACGGTATCCGGTGCGCTCGAGCAGTTCCTCGATGACTTCGTCGAGCGCGAGTCGCGGCGCGAGCTGCCGCAGGTCGTCGAGCACGGCGAGACCTTCCGCCAGCGCCCGCCGTTCGATCCCCGCCAGTTGCGGATGGTCGGGCGCCTCGGGCCACTCGCCCTCCCGCAGCCACCGCTTCGCCTGGCGGAGAAGCGGGGCGCCCCGCTGGAGCATGCGGATGCGGGCGATGGTCTCGTCCCGGAGTCCGACGAAGGGAGACCGGAGATAGCCGAAGGCGCGGATGTCGTCCCGCTCGTTGCCGATCAGCCGCAGCGCGTTCAGGACGTCGAGGATCTCCTGGCGTTCCCCGAGGTGCGCCACGCCGGACACGAAGTAGGGGATGCCGTACCGCTTCAGCGCCGTCTCGAAGTGCTCGAGTCCGCTGCGGGCACGGTAGAGGAGGGCGATGTCTCGGAACGCGAGCGGGCGAAGCTCGCCGGTGTCGGGATCGCGGACTTCGTCGCGGCCCACCGAAGCGAGGATCCGGGACGCGATGCGGACGGCCTCGGACTCGCGGCGCTCCGCCACCTTCTTCCCCTGTGCCTCGATCCACTCCACTCCCGGCCGGTCGTGGTCGTCGACGCCGGCCACGAGGTCCGCGTAGTCGATCCGGCTCGGAAGCCGTTCCTCGGCGAGCGCGGCGCCCGTCTCGTCCATCGAGGCGCGACCGACGACGTTGACGAAGTCGACGATCGGAGGGTCGCTGCGGAAGTTGCGCGGCAGATCGAGGATCTCGCCCTCCTCGGCGAAGTCGGCGCGGACCGCGTTCCACACCGAGATGTCCGCGCCGCGGAAGCGGTAGATGCTCTGCTTCGGGTCGCCGACGAGGAACAGTTGCGGACGCTCGACCCCGCGCCCGATGGCGAAAGTGATGTCGCGCTGCGTGAAGTCGGTGTCCTGGAACTCGTCGATGACGAGCATCCGGTAGCGGTCGCGGATCGCGGCGAGCGCCGGCCCGCCGGAGGAGCCGAGGAGGAGGTCCGCCGCCCCCAGGACGAGGCTGTCGAAATCGCGCCGGTTCTCCTCCTCCAACCAGGCGTCCCAGCGCGCGCGGGCGTCGAGCCCAAGTTCGACGAGATCCGAGCAGATCGCGAGCGCCTCTTCGTCCCGCGCCTCGCTCTCCGCGCAGGCGGCTCTGATCGCGTTCAGGTCGAGGCCGGGACCCTGGGGCGCAAACAGGTCGAGCGTCTCACCGGTCGGCGGCGGATCGCCCCGAAGCCACTTCGCATACCGCCTCTCGCGCCACCGCAGGTCGCGCAACACGTCACGAACGTGGTCGATGGCGCCCTTGGTGTGCTGCCAGCCGGTGAGGCCCCACCGGCGCAGGGCCGCCTGCGCGGCGGGATCTTCCACCTCGAGCCTCTCGAGCAGGAGGGCCCGGATGAGCTGGTCCTGCTCGGCCCACGCCTGGTCCTCGTCGAGGACCTCGAAGGTGGGGTCGATGCCGAGCCGCAGCGCGTGATCGCGGAGGAGTTCGCCGCAGAAGGAATGGATGGTGCCTACCGAGGCTCGGTCGATCCGCCAGCGCAGCTCCTCCGCGCGGGACGACGTCTCGATGCGCTTCCGAAGCTGTCGCTTGAGATCGTAGGCCGCCTTCTCCGTGAACGTGATGGCGGCGATCTCTTCCAGCCCGCACGGGTCGGCCGGAGGCTCGATCGTCTCCCCCGTCTCCCCGTTCACGCCGAAGGGGAGGCCGAGCCGCCACATGATCTTGCCCACGACGGTCGTCGTCTTGCCCGTCCCGGCGTTCGCGACGAGCAGCGTGTCGTCCTCCGACCGAATCGCCCGTACCTGCTCGGGGGTCCACCGGATCTCAGCCACCAGCGCCCTCCGGAGGGGAATCGTCCCCGAAGTCGTCGAAGCGATGGCTCTCGTGCAGCCGAGCGTCGTTGCGGCGGATCTCCCGCTTCGGGTCCCACGACTTCCAGCCGCCCTTCCACGACGCGACGGCTTCGAAACAGCCGCCTCGCACACGGGCGGGGATGGAGAGCGCGAGGGAGAGGGCCCGTTCGTACCGATCGGAGCCGAAATCGACGCTGCCTCCGTTCTGGGGCCTGCCCGGCTTCTTGATCGCGCGGTAGCGGCAGGAGCCCATCCGGTAGCCGCGGTCGGCCATCACCTGTGCGTAGACGACACCCTGGAGCGAGGTCGCGTCGTCGAAACTCGGCGCACCCGGCGTGATGCTGCTCTTGTAGTCGAGCACGTGGTGGGCCCCGCCTTCTTCCCCGCTCCGGTCCACCCGGTCGATGCGGCCGCACAGGCGAAGTCGGGCCGCCCGCCCCAGCACGTCCTCCCCTTCGAGGAACGTGCGCTCGTCCTCGAACCCGAATCCCACCTCGATGTCCACGGGACGCTCGCCCTTCTCGGCCAGGTACTCGAGTTCCCAGGCGGCGTAGTCGCGCACGGCCGTCGCGATCCCCTCCCGCGTCTGTGCCCAGAGGGCGGCGACCCCGAGCCATTCTCCCTCCTCCTGGCGCCGGGCGCAGACTTCGCGCGCGATTCCCTCGAGACGGCTTTGGACGGGGCCTGAGAGCGAGAGGGGCAGCCGTTCCCTGAACTCGCTGTAGAAGCGCTCGAGGATCTCGTGCGCCACGCTCCCGAAGGCGAGCGGCGTCGTCTCCTCCTCCGCCTCGTCCACGGACTCGAGGCGGAGCACGCGCTCGACGAGGAAGGTGAGGGGGGAACGTGCATAGGTTTCAAGCTGTCCGGCGGACCACCGGTAGTCCTCGTTGAAGCGGCGCGCCAACTCCGCCCGCACGTCCGGATCGCGCAGATGGCCGTTCCACGGGTTCGGCCGATAGGCGGGGTGCAGAGCGCTTTCCGCCCCCGGCAGCCGAGCCGGGAGGCTGAAGCCGGGGTAGCGTTCGAGCCCCGGGCCGCGGTGGGTCTCGGCCGCGGCCGCCACGATTGCGCGGGCGATGCGTCCCGGGCGGGCGGGCGCGATGCGGGTCGGGCCCGTCGAGTCCGGCTTCCCGAGCGCCTCGTATATGGCGAAGGCGGCGCGCCGGTCCGCCTCTGCCGGCGTCACGGGCTCCAGGTCGCGCGCGGGGCGCCGGATTCGCGGCAGCTCGGCGGCGTCCTCGTGCGGCGGGACCATGAGCGATGGCAGGAGCGGCGTGCCGCCCGCGTCCGTCGTCCGGTAGGTGATCGATACCGGACCCGCCTGCTGCGTGACGGCGCGCCACAGGGCCCGTTCGCGGCGGAGCGTCTCGTCCCGGTGTGCGACGGGGAGGTTCAATGCGGCGAGGCGGCGGCGCTCCGCGTCGGTGAACACGCCCGTGGCGCCGCTCACGCGCGGGAACTCGCGGTCGTTCGCGTGCACGACGAACGTGTGGGCGAAGGGGACGAGGGCCGCGTCGTGCGCCTCCAGAACCTGGACGCCCTTCTGTCCGGGGGTGGAGAGGACGAGTTCGTTCGCGTGCAGGAGTTTCTCGAGCAGCGCGTACCACCCGGCCGGCGTGAGCGGGTCGTCGGCGTGGTCGAGATCCCGCCATTCCCGCAGAAGTCTCTCGAAGAGGAGGATCCCGCGCTGGTCGGAGCGCACGACCTCCCACCGCTCCTCTACCGGATCGCATACCCGCCGCCTCAGTTGGAAGACGCCGCGGTCCCTGACGAGCGCCAGGGTGAGGTCGATCCAGTCCGCTTCGGGGCGCGCCTCGCCCAGCGGTTCGAGCACGGATCGCACGGCCGCGAAGGCCTCGATGTCCTTCTCGACGCGATCGGCGAAGAGCCCCCGGCCGCGGACTTCCCTCGCCTTCTCCTCCACGAGGCCGCGGAGCCGCTCGAGATTCTCGCTCCACGCATCGAGCCTCTCGACGCGGCGGAGCGCCGCGATCGCGTCGATGCCCCGGAGGTCGACGCGCGTGTCGAAGTACGGGTGCGCGAGGACGGCCCGCAGCGACCGGAAGTCCCAGTTCCGCGCCGCCCCGCGCAGAACGAGGAGGAGAGCCCTGAGGGCCGGGACCTCATCCAGCGGCGTTCGGATGCGGGCCGTGGCGGGGACCCCGGCTCGCCGCAGCGCCCGATACGCGCGGTGGGTGTTCTCGCGCCCCGTCCGCGCCACCACGGCGACCTGATGCGGTTCCGCAACTCCTGCCGCCAGGATCTCCTTCACCCGCCGCGCGACCCAGGCCATCTCCCGCGCGGCGTCCGGGACCGGCTGCACGGTCACCGGCCCGGCGCCGTGACCGGCGCCGCCATCTCCGGGGCCGCCGCCGGCTCCGGCGATCACCTCGGTCCGGGCCGCCAGCCCATCGAAGTAAGGGTCCGGCTCGGACTCCTGGGGGAGGTAGAGATGGACCTCCACCTCCTCCTGCCGCGCGAGGGCCTCGAGCATGCGGCGCCGCGTGCGCGGGCTCGCGACGCTGTACACGTGCAACTCCCGCGCGCCGCCGAGCGCCGACCTCAGCCCTCCCGCCTCGACCCGCTCCGCGATGCGGGCGTTCACCGAGCGCCGGTCGAGGAGTCCCCGTCCCTCGAGCGACTCCAGATACGCGCGGTACGTCGCCACGGCCCACGCGTTGCGCCGACGCGCGAAGTCGTCCCCTCCCAGCCGGGCCAGCGCCCGTTCCAGTTCCTCCGGCGGAACGCCCTCCGGCAGCAGGTCGCCGAACAGCCGGTCGAGCATGTGCCCGCGGATCACGCCGTCCCCCCGGCCGGGCTCCCGCCCCAGGATCCGGCTTCCCAGCCGCGCCGCGTGCCGGCTCACGAGCCGGCGGCGCGTGAGGAGGCCGATGGATTTCTCCCGGATGCCGAAGCGGTCGGTCAGATCGCCGAACAGCGTGACGGGGGGATCGAGCCATCCGGGAAGGCCGCGTTCGTGCGCGGCCTCGAACAGGAGATCCCGAAGGTTCCGGTGGTTGAGCCAGATCCATGCGGACGCCCCGGTACCCGCTTCAGCCGGCGACGCGGCCTGCGCCAGAAAGCGGTCGACGCAGGCCTCCCACAGCGGGGCCGCGGCCGGCGCTCGAACTACGTTGAGAGGCACGACTCAGATGTCGGACGGATGAATGGTCTCCGGGGAAAGGGATCCACGCCCGACGGTCGTGAGGTTCACGCGCGCCGTCAAGTTTCGAAGGAGGCGTCGAGGGAGTTGCGCGCCAGCGTCCGGATGTCTTCGAGCGAGAGGCCGACCGCTTCGGCGACCTGGTGGAAGTTGTCGTTGATGTAGCCGCCGAAGTAGGCCGGGTCGTCGGAGTTCACGGTCGCGAGGAGGCCGAGGTCCAGCATGCGCTTGATCGGGTGGGCGGCAAGGTCGTCCACCACGCGGAGGGCCAGGTTCGAGAGCGGGCATACCGTGAGCGGAATCCGGTCGTCGCGCAGGCGGGCGACCAGGGCGTCGTCCTCCAGTGCCCGGTTCCCGTGGTCGATGCGTTCCGCACCGAGGATGTCGATCGCCTCCCATACGTATTCGGGCGGACCCTCCTCGCCGGCGTGGGCGACGAGCCTGAGGCCCATGCCGCGCGCGGCCTCGAACACGCGGGCAAACTTCGACGGCGGATGCCCCACTTCGCTCGAGTCCAGTCCCACACCCAGGAGCCGGTCCCGCCAGGGTTCCGCGGCCTCGAGGGTCCCGAACGCCTCCCTTTCGGTGAGGTGCCTCAGGAAACAGAGGATGAGGGAGACGCTCACGCCCCGCTCCCGTGAGCGGGCGATGGCCCGCTCGAGCCCGTCCATCAGCGTCCCCAGCGGGATGCCGCGTCCGGTGTGCGCCTGCGGGTCGAAGAACATCTCGACGTGGACGACGTTGTCCGCCGCCGCCCGCCGCAGGTAGGCGTCGGCGAGATCGAAGAAGTCCTCCTCGGTCCGGAGGACGTTCATCCCCTCGTAGTAGAGGTCGAGAAACTCCTGGAGGTTGCCGAACGAGTAGGCCCGGCGGACCTCCTCGACGCTGCCGTAGCGGAGCGGCACGCCGTTCCGGCGGGCGAGGTCGAACATCATCGCGGGCTCCAGCGAGCCTTCGACGTGGATGTGGAGTTCCGCCTTGGGCGTGCTCCGAATGATCTCGTTCAGCTTCGGCATGGCGTGCGTCTGGTGGCCCGTCGTGACGACGGAGTAGTATGGATCGTCGAACTCATGCAGGGGCGGAAGTCCCCTGCCCGGATAACGCCCGACTGGACATGTCCCATGAGCCAACCCCGCGATAACTGGAGTTCGAACGTCGGCCTCGTGCTCGCCGCGACCGGCAGTGCGATCGGCCTCGGCAACCTGTGGAAGTTCCCGTTCATCACCTGGGAGAACGAAGGGGGCGCCTTCGTCCTCGTCTACCTGGTCTGCATCCTCGCCGTCGGCCTGCCGATCATGATGGCGGAACTGCTCATCGGGCGCAGGAGCCAGAAGAGCGCGGTCGGGGCGCTCAAGGAGGCGGCCGGACCCTGGTGGGGCGTCGTCGGCGGCTGGGGCGTGCTCGCGGGCTTCATCCTCCTCAGCTACTACACCGTCATCGCGGGCTGGTCGCTGTACTACTTCGCCCAGTCCATCGGCTGGACGTTCGGCGGCTACCCCGCCGGGATGGCGGCGGGCGACCTGTTCAACGAGCAGGTGGGGAATGCCGGCCTCCAGCTCGCGCTCTCCCTCAGCTTCAGCGTCGCCACGATCGCGGTCGTCTACTTCGGCGTGAGCAAGGGGATCGAACGCATCGCCCGCATCTTCCTCCCGATCCTGTTCGGTATCCTCCTCCTTCTCCTCGTGAGCGCGCTGGGGATGAGCGGGTCGGGCGAGGCTCTGCGCTTCATCTTCCGCGCCAACTTCGGGGAACTGGAGATGAGCGGCGTCCTCGAGGCGCTGGGGCACTCCTTCTTCACCCTCTCCCTCGGGATGGGAGCGATGATCACCTACGGCTCCTACATCTCGCGCAAGCAGTCGATCGTGAAGGCATCCGGGGCGATCGTGGCGCTCGATACGCTGATCGCGCTCGTGGCGACGGTGATCATGTTCTCCGTCATCTTCTCGGTGACGGGGATGAGCGACCAGGTGAGCGGTTCGCCGGTGGGGATGCTCTTCATCTCGCTGCCGGAACTGTTCTACACGGCGGTGCCGTTCGGCGTCGTGCTGGGGCCGCTCTTCTACGTGCTCGTGGCGCTGGCGGCGCTGACCTCGACGATCTCTCTCCTCGAAGTCGTGTCGAGCTACGTCATCGATGAGCACCGCATCCCGCGACATAAGGCAACGGTCCTCTGCGGCGCGGCGATCTTCCTGTTCACGATCTTCGCGGCGCTCTCGTTCACGGGCACGCCGTTCCTCTCCACGCTGGAGGTGTTCGCAGGTAAGGCGGGCTGGTTCTCGACCGCCGACCACTTCGTGTCCAACTGGATGCTGCCCATCGGCGGGTTCTCGATCACGCTCGCGGCGGGCTGGTTCATGACGCGGAATGCGACGGAGCAGGAACTCGTGGACGGCACGGAGCCGCGCTGGTTCCACTACGGCGCGTGGCGCTTCTTCATCCGCTGGGTGGCGCCGCTCGCGGTGGGCGCGATCATCGTCGCCGTCATCCTGGGCCGCGACTTCAGCTGACGGGGAGACGGGGGTGAGCGCTACGCGGTGACGGGCTGGGCCTTCGCGCTCAGGACCCCTTGGTAGCACGTCAACAATGCGTGGAAGTGGCTCTCGGCCGTCTGGATGCGGCCGGTCGCGAAGCGGCGCACCGCGTCAGGTTCGATCCCGGATCGGCGGTCGAGCAGTTCGGCGGCTGCGCCGGCGCATGCGGCCGCGTCCCCCGCCGGGTACGTGGCGCTGAAGCGCGGGTGGACCAGGTCGGCCGCCGCGCCATCCGCCGGCGTGATGACGGGGAGCCCCGCCGAGACCGCCTCCGCGACGGCGAGCCCGAAGGTCTCGGCGGACGAACCGTGCACGGAGGCGTCCGCGCTCGCCAAGGCGCGGGCGAGCCAGTCGCGGTCCCGCACGAGTCCGGCTACGTGTACGCCGCCTACCCGCGCCGCCCGGCGCTCGACCCAGCGGCGGAGCGGCCCGTCGCCGAACAGCACGAGCCCGGCGGACCGGCTCCGGTTGAGGCGCTCCACCGCGTCGATGAGGGTGCCGATCCGCTTCTCCGGGTGATGCCGCCCCACCGCGACGAGGAGCGCGGCATCTTCGCCGAAGCCGCAGCGCTGCAGCAGTTCCCGGCGCAGCGTCGCGTCGCGCGGAGCGCGGGCGAAGCGGTCCCGGTCGATGCCGAGCGGGATGACCCGCGTATTGTCCGCGCCGAAGCGCCTCAATCGGCGGGCGTACCACCGGCTGGCGACAACGGTGACGTCGAAGCGTCCGGTGAGCTGTCGCGTGCGCCGCCAGTGCCAGCCGAAGATCCGGTGCATGCGGTCTTCGCCCAGGTGCGGCGACAGCAGGGTCTCCGGATATACGGCGATGGGGTCCTGGTGCAGCACGAGGCTCTGCGCCGATGCGTCCGTCCACTCGGCGCACACCGAGGCGGCGCTCCAGGGCGAGGAGCATTCGAGCACGTCCGGACGCTCACGGGCGAGTACCGAGCGGACGGCGTCGGGCGAGGCGAACCTGCGGTAGCGGCGGTCGAACGGGAGGCGGGGGGACTTCACCCGGATCAGGCGGCCTCCCGAGAGCTCGGACTCGTCGTCGCGCGCCCCCGGCGCGACGACCACCATCTCGTGCCCGAGTGCGGGCACGGAAGCCAGCTTCTGCTCGATGTACGTCTTCACGCCGCCGCCCGACTCGGCATAGAACTCCGCAACATCCAGGATCTTCATCGTCAGTCTCCCTTCACGCCGCGTGGTCGAAGACCGCGCCGCGGGCAATCTTCCGGTAGTCGTCCAGAAGCCCCGCGAAGACTGCATCCCAGCTTCGGGCTCGCGCCGTGGCGAGCGCTCCCTCGCGGATCCGGCCGCGCAGTTCGGCATCCTCCAGCAGCCGCCGGATCTGCCCCGCGTAGTCGCCGGGGTCGGTCGGATGCGCGAGGAGGGAGTTGACGTCGTGCTTCGCGTAGTCGAGGACGCCCCCGCCCCGGACGGCGACCGCCGGGACGCCGGATGCCATGGCCTCGAGCAGGCAGTTGCCGAACGTCTCGGTGAACGACGGGAAGAGAAACACGTCGGCGGACGCGTAGGCGGTGGCGAGTTCCGTCCCCTCGAGCGGCCCCGTCAGGTGGGCGTTCCGAAGCCCGCGCCCCCGGATCTCCTCCTCCATGAGCCCGTCTCCGACGAAGGTGAGAGCGACCCGGGATCCGCCTTCCTCGGCCGGCTCGTCCAGTTCCTCCCACGCATCCATGAGAAGCCGCAGGTTCTTCTCCGGCGCCAGACGGCCGACGTGGGCGACGAGCAGGTCCTCCGGCCCGACCCCGAAGCGCGCCCGCCAGGCATCGCACCGGTATCCGGGATGGAAGCGCCGCGTGTCCACGCCCCGTGACCAGATGCCGGTATGCATTACGCCCCGGGCGTTGAGGTGCGCCTCGTAGGCGCGCGACGGACAGAGTACCCGCGCCGCGTTCGCGTAGAACCGCCGCAGGTAGACCCAGCCGGGCTTTACCGCCATCCCGAGGCCGTACAGCGACGAGTACTTCTCGTAGTCCGTGTGAGCCGAGGCGATGCGCGGGATCGCGAGTTTTCTTGCCGCCCACGCCCCGACCCGTCCCATCGGAAACTCCGTGGCGAGGTGGACGATGTCCGGATCGAAGCGCCTCAGATCGCGGAGGACTTCCGTCTTTCGTGGGAAGCCCCAGGGGATCGAACGGTCGAGCGCGATGGGGCGGCCGGGAGAGCGGTGCACTTCGGGCCGGTCGGCCTCGACCGCCGCCAGACGAGGCGTGTAGACCCGCACGGCGTGTCCGCGGGCCTGGAGTCCGTCTACCGTCCGCACCAGCGTGTTCGACACGCCGCTGATCTTGGGCCAGTAGACTTCAGAGAAATACGCAATTCGCATCCAGCACCTCTCGCATCATCACGTCCCCGGGGTTCGAACGCTTCCCACGCTACGGGGCGCCTGTCGCGAAGCGTCCAACGGAGCGAGGCGAAGGCGTAAAGGCCGGCGAAGGCTCTCCGTGACGTTTGTCACGGCCTCCGTTGCCCCCGCGGAGTTCCCGCGCCGGCGGCGTCGGAGGGCGCTCGCGCCTATCGCCAGCGCGCCAAAGGCCGCAAGGAGGTGGTGCGTGTAGAAGCGCCACCACACCAGTGCGACCGATAGCTCCTCGGCGCCGAAGTCCTGCGCGAGGGCGGCGGCGAAACCCATCTCGATGACTCCGCCGCCGCCGGGCAGGGGGAGTGCCGCGCCGGGATACAGAAAGAGGAGCGGCCAGGCGATGAGGCGGAGAAGCGAGTCGTCCGCGGCGAGCGGCAGCGCGAGCAGCGGTAGGATGGCGAGCCGGGCTCCGACGTTGAGCACGCTGAGGATCAGGATGAGCAGGCGGGAGCGAAGCGGTTCCCGCCGCACGAGGCGCAGCGTGCGGCGGAACTTGAGGGCTTGAAGCCGAAGACCCCGCCAGGCGCGGCGAGAGACACCGAGGCGGGCGAGCAGTTGGGGGGCGTCACGGCGGCCACCTCGGCGCCGTCGCGCGCTGGCGACGAGGAGGGCCAGTACGATGACGGCCGAAAACGCCGCCACCGTCAGGCTCACGACTCGAATGTCCGGGGAGATGCAGGCGAAGACGAGGGAGAGCGCGATGACGACGATGAGGTCGCCCACCACCTCTCCCGCGACGAACGCGGCGCCGGAGACCGGAGGCACTCCATCGCGGTGCAGCACCCATACGCGCGCGGGGTCGCCGCCGGTGCGGGCCGGCGTGACGGCAGCCAGGGCCTCCGCCCATAAGTGTGCCCGGGCTCCGCACGAGGGCCGGACGGGCCACCCGCAGGAGCGTCCGATGTGGGCCAGCCGGAAGGCACGCACGGCCACCGAGAGCCCGACGCACCCGAGCACGGCGAGATGAATCTCCAGGGGGACCCGATCGATAAGGACGCTCGCATCCGAGACGCCGCCGCCGAGCACGCCGAGCACGCCCAGGCTGACGGCGACCGAGAGCGCACTCCACCACCAGCCGCCGCGCGACCGTCCCTTCCATCCGTCAGCGCGGGCAGGCAACCGCTACGGGGAGGCGTCGAGGAGACGGTGCCGGTGCCTCAGCAGACCGCGGTACATCATCACGGAAATCACGGCCGGCACGGCGAAGTCCATGGCGCAGTCGAACGCCTTTGCAATCCCCTGCTCCGCGTAGTCGCGCAACTCGCGTTCCGCGTAGAAGACCAGGACGAGCAGGAGGGCGGGCGTGAGCACGGGGAAGTCGATCCGCCGCCTCAGCCGCCAGGCGCCGATCATCGCGAGGAGCGCCCACACCCCGTGCGAGAGCGATGTCTTGATCGTCTGCTGAAGATCGGTACCTGAGTGCGTCCACTCCGCGATGCTGCGGAGCACCGGAAGTTGCAGAATCATCTCCTCCACGGTCGGCCTCTCTCCCCTCCCGTCCTCATCACGGTCTCCGGCCCGCGAAGCGGCCGTTCACACAACCCGCCACATGGTTAGAGAAGGCGTGTAGCCGGGAGACGCCGCGGGGGTAACGGATTGGAACCGCGTCCTCACGGCTGGAGTAACGTTTCGGCCCCACGGATTCCCGACGCTTGTTGCGGCTGCGTGACGTGTTGTTGAATCGTGCGTGACCCGTGCCCGATACCGTGCTGCCGATGCGGCCGGGAGACCCCGCAGCCCAGGTGAGAACGCGATGGCCATGATCGAGCCCCTGACGAAGACCGAGACCGAGGCACCCGCGCGAACGCTGAGCCGGCGAACGTTTCTCAGGAGCGGAGCGCTCGCCGCCGGCGGAGTCGCGGCATTGGCCGACCGTCTCCTGGCCGCCCCCTACGACCCCGTCCCGGGTCACACCGGGATTGCGCGCCCTGTACGGATTCGAGGTATGGTCCGGGCCCAGGGGCGGGGCGTGGGGCGCGTCGCGGTCTCCGATGGACTCCAGGTCGTGGATTCCGACGCCGATGGCCGCTTCGAACTCGTGACCTCGGCAGACCGGGGCTTCGTCTGGGTCCGGGTCCCGGCCGGATACGAGATCCCGACGAACCCGTCCGGCACCGCGCGCTTCTACGAGCGCATCGACCCGGGGCAGAGCGAGATGTCCGTCGCGTTCGACCTCGCGCCGCTCGACGTGTCGGACGAACGCCACGCGCTCCTTCTCCTCGGGGACATCCAGACGGAGACCGGGGAGGAAATGGCGCGGTTCCACGAACGCTCCGTCCCCGACCTCCGGCAAGCGGTGCGGGAACTGGGCGATGTCCACGTCTTCGGCATCTCCGACGGCGACATCATGTTCGACAACCTCGAACTGTATCCCGAGTACGAACGCGGGGTGAGTCGGATCGGGGTCCCCTTCTTTCAGGTGATCGGGAATCACGACCTCGACATGGAGAGCCGCACGGATGAGGGTTCGACCGACACCTTCTCTCGCCACTTCGGCCCCCGCTATTACTCGTTCGACCGCGGGGCCGTGCACTACGTCGTCCTCGATGACGTGTTCTGGCACGGGAGCGGATACCTCGGCTACCTGGATGCCGACGCGCTGACGTGGCTCGCGGCGGACCTCGACCGCGTGGAGGCGGGGGCCCCCGTCATCGTGGCCACTCACATTCCCGTCCTCGGCAGCTATCACGCGCGGCAGGGACGCCGCTCACCGGATCCGCCCGCCGCCGTCATGAACCGGGAAGCGCTGTACCGGCTGCTGGAGCCCTTCCGCGCCCACATCCTCACCGGTCACACGCACGAGTTGGAGCACGTGTTCGAGGGCGGCGCGCACGAACATGTGGCGGGCGCGATCTGCGGCGCCTGGTGGAGCGGCCCGATCTGCCACGACGGCGCGCCCAACGGGTACTGCGTGTACGAGGCGGCGGGTGAGGAAATCTCGTGGCGCTACAAGTCCACGGGCTTCGAGGCGACCCACCAAATGCGGATCTACCCGCCGGGGTCCGACCCGTCCGCGCCGGACGAGATCGTGGCGAACGTGTGGGACTGGGATCCGGAGTGGACCGTCCGCTGGTTCGCCGATGGCGATCCCCGCGGCCTCATGGCCCGCCGGCCGGGACGCGACCCGCAGAGCGTCGAACTCCACTCGGGCGACGACCTCCCCGCCCACCGGCCGTGGGTCGAACCCCGCGTCACGA
Organism: Gemmatimonadota bacterium; assembly: GCA_022825725.1. Classification (GTDB taxonomy): domain Bacteria; phylum Gemmatimonadota; class Gemmatimonadetes; order Palauibacterales; family Palauibacteraceae; genus Palauibacter. The sequence goes on along the minus strand of JAJDWE010000061.1, from coordinate 8,463 downwards.
ACCACATGTTCTACGCCCCCGCCGCGGCTGGCGTGGCGGAGGTGCGCGTGGAGGCCACGGACCGCTTCGGCCGCGTCTATTCCGAGACCCTGCGTCTGCCCTAGCAGCCCTGCCTGACGCCCCGGTCCGGCGACGGGCGTTGTAGACCTCCGACCGCCGGCTCATGTTGCGGGGACGGGGCGGCCGGAGGGTCGGCCGTCCACATGCTGACCCGGGCCCGGAGATGTCGCCATGACCCAGCCACGCCCGCGCTTCCGTCCGTCCTTCCTCGCCTTCACCGCCTCGACCGCACTCCTCGCGAGCGCCTGCGCGCCCCCGCGGATGACGATGGAGGAGGCGTGCGCGAACCCCGCCAACGAGATCGTGGCGGAGAACTGCCTCGAGGGGCACCCGGCCACCGAATGGGACATCAACGGCTACGGGGACCCCAGCATCCAGGGGTTCGGCACCGATATCGGGATCAACCGCGGTGAGACGATCGAGTTCAAGGTCGACACGGATTCCGACGACTACCGGATCGACATCTACCGGATGGGCTACTACGGCGGCATGGGCGCCCGCCGCGTCGACTCGTTCGAGCCCGCCGCGACGCTGCCCCAGATCCAGCCGGAGTGTCTGCGGGCCCCGATCCCGGTGCTGGCCGAGGGTGGCGGGATCGAGGAGTGGCCCGCGCCGCTGGTGGACTGCGGCAACTGGGCGGTGTCGGCCTCCTGGCAGGCTCCGGAAGACGCCACGTCAGGCATCTACTTCGCCCGTCTCGTGCGCGAGGACCCGATCGAGGGCTGGGTGAAGAATGACGAGTTCGAGGCCACGCCGCTCCCCCCGACCGGCGAGGACTCGCTCTGGGAGGCCCCCGGCTTCCACGCGGTGATGCGGAACCCGCTTCGCGAGGCGCGCGCCAGCCATATCTATTTCGTCGTCCGGGACGACGACGGCGAGTCCGACCTGCTCTTCCAGACCTCGGACCTCAACTGGCAGGCGTACAACCGCTACGGCGGCCACAGCGTGTACGGACGGCTGAATCCCGAGCGTCTCAGGCTCCACGGGGGACCGCCGCGCGCGCCGAAGGTCAGCTACAACCGTCCCTTCGAGACGCGGCACTACCGCGCCGTGAACATGGTGTTCAACTCGGAGTACCCGATGGTCCGCTGGCTCGAGCGCAACGGGTTCGACGTGAGCTACACGTCCGGGGTCGACACGGACCGGCGCGGCGAGGAACTGCTCGAGCACAAGGTCTTCCTCTCCGTCGGACACGACGAGTACTGGACGGGCCAACAGCGGCGCAACGTGGAGGCGGCGCTGGCGGCCGGCGTACACCTCGGCTTCTTCGGTTCGAACGATGTCTTCTGGAAGGTGCGCTGGGAGCCGAGCATCGATGGATCGGAGCAGCCGTATCGGACCTTCGTCACCTACAAGGAGTCGCAGAACCACCGGAAACTCGATCCGGTCGAATGGACGGGGCTGTTCCGCGATCACCGTTCGATCAACCCGGAGGGTCCGTGGCCGGAGAACGCGCTCACGGGGACGCTGTTCACGGTGAACGCGTGGCGGAACGATCCGCTCATGGTCGACGCCGAGTTCGCCGATCTCCGCTTCTGGCGCAACACGGAAGTGGCCCTCCTGGAGCCGGATGAGCGCTACGTATCGATCAAGGGAATCCTCGGCCACGAATGGGACTCGGACATCGACAACGGGTTCCGCCCGCCGGGGCTCTTCCGGCTCTCCGCGACGACGATCGACAACCTGCAGTACTGCGTCCATCCCGGGCGGGGGTGCGAGACGGGCTCGGCCACGCACAACGCGACGATGTACCGGCATGAGAGCGGCGCACTCGTCTTCGACACGGGGACGCTGCAGTGGCCGTGGGGGCTCGACGCACACCATGACACCGAGACCGGCGTTCCCCCCGAGCGTCAGAACGGCATGGACACGCGGGTCGGCGTGGACCCGAACGGCCCGGACCTCGTCCTGCAGCAGGCGACGCTCAACGTGTTCGCGGACATGGGCGTGCAGCCCGCCACCCTGCAACCGGATCTCGTGCGGGGCAGCGCTTCGACGGATGACGTGCCGCCGACATCCTCGTTCGGGGCGCCCTCGGGGCCCGACCCGGATAGCGGCATGATGACGATCTCGGGGACGGCGTCGGACGCCGGGGGTGGTGTCGTGGCGGCGGTCGAGGTGTCGTTGGACGGAGGGATGACGTGGCGACCGGCCCGCGGCCGCACGAGTTGGAGCTACGCGTGGGATCCGGACGCGACGGGCGGCGAGGTATCGATCCTGAGCCGCGCCGTGGACGACAGCGGCAACCTGGAGGTGTCGTCATGATCGCGTCCCAGGCGGCCCGTGGCAAAAGCCCCGGTGCGTTCTCCGCATCCTCCGTTCTCCTGGTCGCGGCCATCGCGGCGGCCGGCTGCGAACTGCAGGTCTCGATAGCGGGTGATCCGTGCGTGAACCCCGCCAACGAGATCGTGGCCGAGAACTGTCTCGAGGGGCACCCGCCCACGGAGTGGGACATCAACAGCTATGGCGACCCCAGCATTCAGGGGTTCGGCACCGACATCGCGATCGCGCAGGGCGAAACGATCGAGTTCAAGATCGACACGGACTCGGACGACTACCGGATCGACATCTACCGCATGGGCTACTACGGCGGCATGGGTGCCCGCCGGGTGGACTCGTTCGAGCCCGCTGCGACGCTGCCCCAGATCCAGCCGGAGTGTCTGCGGGGCCCGATCCCGGTACTCGCCGAGGGCGGCGGGATGGACACGTGGCCCGCGCCGCTCGTGGACTGCGGAAACTGGGCGGTCTCGGCCTCCTGGCAGGCGCCGGAGGACGCGACTTCCGGCATCTACTTCGCGCGGCTCGTGCGGGAGGACCCGATCGAGGGCTGGGTGAAGAACGACCAGTTCCAGGCGACACCGCTCCCGCCAACGGGGGAAGACTCGCTGTGGGAAGCTCCGGGTTTCCGAGCCGTGATGCGAAACGGTCTGCGCGAGCCGCGCGCGAGCCACATCTACTTCGTCGTGCGGGACGACGACGGCGAGTCCGACATGCTCTTCCAGACGTCGGATGTCACCTGGCAGGCGTACAACCGCTACGGGGGGCACAGCGTGTACGGACGCCTCAACCCGGAGCGCCTTCGCCTCCACGGCGGGGAACCCCGCGCACCGAAGGTGAGCTACAACCGACCCTTCGAGACGCGGCACTACCGGGCCGTGAACATGGTCTTCAACTCCGAATACCCGATGGTCCGCTGGCTGGAGAGGAACGGCTACGACGTGAGCTATTCGTCGGGCATCGACACGGACCGGCGCGGCGAGGAACTGCTGGAGCACAGGATCCTCCTCTCCGTCGGTCACGACGAGTACTGGAGCGGGCGGCAGCGGCGGAACGTGGAGGCGGCGCGGGCCGCGGGCGTCAACCTCGCCTTCTTCAGCTCGAACGAGGTCTACTGGAAGGTGCGCTGGGAGGCGAGCATCGACGGCTCCGGCGAGCCGTACCGGACGCTTGTCACGTACAAGGACTCACAGGACCATCGACGGCTCGATCCGGTGGAATGGACCGGAGAGTTCCGCGACCACCGTCCGATCAACGCCGAGGGGCCCTGGCCCGAGAACGCGCTGACGGGGACGCTGTTCACGGTGAACGCGTGGCGGAACGACCCCATCATCGTCGACGCGGAGTTCGCCGACCTGAGGTTCTGGCGGAACACCGAGGTCGCCCGGCTGCGGCCCGGTGAACGATACGTGTCGATCAAGGGGATTCTCGGCCACGAGTGGGATTCGGACATCGACAACGGCTTCCGGCCGCCCGGTCTCTTCCGGGTCGCCGCGACGCCGATCGACAACACGCTCTACTGCGTCCATCCCGGGCGCGGCTGCGAGACGGGCACGGCCACACATCACGCCGTGCTGTACCGCCACGAGAGCGGCGCGCTCGTGTTCGGCTCGGGGACGTTGCAGTGGTCGTGGGGCCTCGATGCGCACCACGACACCGAGACCGGCGTGCCGCCGGAGCGACAGAACGGCGCGGACACGCGCGTCGGCGTGGATCCGCACGGCCCGGATCTCGTCCTGCAGCAGGCGACGGTGAACCTGTTCGCGGACATGGGCGTCCAGCCCGCCACGATGCAGCCCGACCTCGTCGCCGCCATGGCCTCGACGGACGATGTGGCGCCGACCTCCTCCTTCGATCCGCCCTCGGCGCCCGATGAGGAGAGCGGCATGGTCACGATCACGGGGACGGCATCCGATGCCGGCGGCGGCGTGGTCGCGGCCATCGAAGTGTCGCTCGATGGGGGGGAGACCTGGCGCCCGGCCGAGGGCCGCGCGAGCTGGAGCTACGAGTACGACCCGGCCGCGCTGGACGACGGCGCGTCGATCATGAGCCGCGCGGTGGATGACAGCGGGAACATCGAGATCCCGGGCGCGAGCAGCGGCATGGATGATGGAGGCGACTGAGCCGGAGCGTCGCGGCAGAGGGGTAGCGGGACGAGGCGGCGGCTGAGCCCGGCGGGCTACCAGTACTCGACGTCCAGTCCCTCGACCCGGGCGAAGCTCCGCCGGTCTCGCGTGGCGACCCGGTAGCCGACGCTGACCGCTGTGGCCGCGATGATCAGGTCGTGGGCCCCTATCGGGGCTCCGCGCCGCCCGAGTTGTCGGGCCAGAATCGCGTGGACGCGGGCGGCTTCGAGATCAAATGGCAGCACCGGCAGGACGTCGAGCCACATGTTGAAGGACCGCTCGGCAACCACGCGCCGGGCGCCACGAGCTGCGTGCACGCCCTGGAGGAATTCCGAAGCCGTGATCGCAGCCATCGCCAGTGGAGCACCGGTCTCGCGCACGCCGCCGAGGATGCGATCAACCTCCAGTTCGCCCCGTTCGACGGCGATCAGGACGCTGGTATCGATCAGCGTTCCCACGGACTCCGAGGCACCTCCTCGCGGTTCCAGATCGCGATGCCTTCCTCGATGGCGCGCAGGCACTCCTCATCGAGGGGAGGCCAGGGGCGATTGTCGACGAGGTCGAAGAACTCCTTCACGGTGAGCGTGCGGTCCTCCTCGGGGCTGATCCGGGCGACGGCTGTGCCGCGATGCTCCACGACGTATTCGGCGCCCCGCTCGCGAACCTCCGTGAGGATCGAGCCGAAGTTCTTCGCGGCCTCGGTCGCGCTCACCGTACGTGAATGCCGGGACAGGTTCCCCATGTTGGACATGGAGTCAATATGCGGATTTTACGGAAATTCCGCAATTGTGCGGAGTTCGATGCCGCTGGAGTCGACGTCCGCCGGCGTAGCTACCGGTTGGTGGGGAACCCCAGGTCGACGCGGCTTCCGGCGGGATCCGGCCAGCGGGTCGTCATCACCTTCGGTTTCGTGTAGAAGTGCACGCCCTCGGGGCCGTAGATCGCGTGCGCCCCGAACGCCGACTCCTTCCAGCCGCCGAAGGAGTGGTATCCAACGGGGACGGGGATCGGGACGTTGAGGCCGACCATGCCGGCGTCCGCGTCCTCCTGGAACTGTCGCGCGGCACCCCCGTCGCGGGTGAAGATCGCCGCACCGTTCCCCCAGGAGTTTCTGCGGAGGAGGTCCACCGCGTCGTGGTACGTGTCCGCCCGCACGACGCAGAGGACGGGGCCGAAGATCTCATCCCTGTAGACCGACATGTCCGGCGTGACGCGGTCCAGCAGCGTGACGCCGAGGAAGAAGCCGTCGCCCTCGAAGCGGGCGTCCCGGCCATCGACGACGACGCGCGCGCCCGCCTCGGCGCCCTCGCGCACGTATTCCGCGACGCGGTCGCGGTGCTCGGCCGTGATGAGCGGGCCCATTTCGGAGGCGGGATCGTCGCCGGGGCCGATGCGCAGCTTCTCCATTCGGGCGCGGATGGCGTCGACGAGCGGATCGGCGCTGTCGCCAACCGCGACCGCGACGGAGATCGCCATGCACCGCTCGCCGGCCGATCCGTACGCGGCGGAGACGGCGGAGTCCGCGGCGAGGTCGATGTCCGCGTCGGGCAGCACGACCATGTGGTTCTTGGCGCCACCGAGCGCCTGCACACGCTTTCCGTGCGCGGTGGCGGTCTCGTACACGTGACGGGCGACCGGCGTCGAGCCCACGAAGCTGACGGCCTGCACATCGGGATGCTTGAGCAGCCGGTTCACGGCCACATGGTCGCCGTGCACGACGTTCAGCACGCCCGCCGGGAAGCCGGCTTCGTGGAAGAGTTCCGCGATGAAGTTCGCGGCGCCGGGATCGCGGGGTGACGGTTTCAGCACGAAGGTGTTCCCGCACGCGACCGCGTTCGGAAACATCCAGAGCGGCACCATGGCCGGGAAGTTGAACGGCGTGATCCCCGCCACGACTCCGAGCGGCCGCCGGACGGAATAGACGTCGACGCCCGTGGAAGCCTGCTCGTTGTACGTCCCCTTCAGGTGTTCCGCGAGGCCGCAGGCGTATTCGATGTTCTCCAGGCCGCGGGCGACCTCGCCCATCGCGTCGGCAAGGACCTTTCCGTGCTCGGCGGTGAGCCGCTTCGCTATCTCCTCGGCGTACTCCTCGACCAGGTTGCGGTACGCGAACATGAGCTTCGTGCGCCGCGCGACGCTGACACCCCGCCATTCGTCGAACGCCGCCGCGGCCGCCGAGATGGCTTCGTCGACCTCGCCGACCCCCGCCAGCGGCACTTCACCCGTCTGCCGCCCCGTCGCCGGATTGAAGACCGGCGCCGTCCGGCCCGAAGCGCCGGGCCGCGCCCGACCGCCAACCAGGTGCAGGACAGGCTCGATCGCTCCCGCCGCGCCGTTTCCGGCCGCTTCATCCACCGCCGCCGCCGAGGTCGAGGACAATGCCGTCTTCACTTCGCCTCCTCGTGATAGCCGAGGATTGCCTTTACCTCGAGGAACTCCTCGAGTCCGTGGCGGCCCCACTCGCGCCCGTTGCCGGATTGCTTGTAGCCGCCGAACGGCACCCTGAAGTCCGGACGCGCGCCGTTGAGGTTAACCTGGCCCGATCGGATCCGGCGCGCGACGGACCGTCCACGTTCGCGGTCGCCCGCCGACACGTAGCCGGCGAGGCCGTAGAGCGTGTCGTTCGCGATGCGAACCGCGTCATCATCGTCCTCGTATCCGATGAGCACGAGGACCGGTCCGAAGATCTCCTCTCGCGCGACGACCATCTCGTTGCTCACGTGCGAGAAGACCGTCGGCCGGACGTAGTACCCCCGCTCCAGTCCCTCCGGCCGCCCGGGCCCTCCCGTCGCGAGGTGCGCACCCTCCTCGATCCCCCGCTCGATCAGCCGCTGGATCCTGTCGAACTGCACATCGGACACCGCCGGGCCGATCGTCGTCCCCTCGGCGCCGGGATCGCCGACCACGACTTTTCCGGCCGCGGCGGCGGCGATCTCCGCGGCCTCGTTCATCCGCGAATGCGGCACGAGCATGCGCGTCGGCGCGTTGCACGACTGTCCCGTGTTGTTGCAGACGGCGAAGACGCCCCGGGACACCGCTCGCCCGAACTCGGCGTCGTCCAGGATGATGTTGGCCGACTTGCCGCCCAGTTCCTGCGCCACGCGCTTCACCGTCGGCGCCGCGTTCCGGGCGACATCCACCCCGGCCCGGGTGGAGCCGGTGAAGGAGACCATGTCGACGTCCGGGTGCGCGGAAAGCGCCGCTCCCACGACCGGACCCGCGCCGTTCACGAGGTTGAAGACCCCGGGCGGCACACCGGCCTCATGCAGGATTTCCGCGAAGATCAGGGCGTTCAGCGGCGCGACCTCCGACGGTTTGAGCACCATCGTGCACCCCGCCGCGAGCGCCGGCGCCACCTTGCAGGCGATCTGGTTCAGCGGCCAGTTCCATGGCGTGATGAAGGCGCACACCCCCACCGGCTCCCTCACGAGGAGAGACGTTCCGAGGTCCGTCTCGAATTCGAAATCCGCGAGGATCTTCAGCATGGTTCGGAAGTGCCCCATGCCGGACGGGACCTGCGCCTGCACGGCCAGGGCCATCGGCGCGCCCATCTCCGAGCTGACGGTCGCGGCCAACTCCGCCGAACGGGCCGCGTAGCCCTCGCAGATGCGTTCCAGCAGCGCGACCCTTTCCTCCCGGTCGGTCTGCGCGAAGGCGTCGAAGGCGGCGGTCGCGGCCCCCACCGCGGCGTCCACGTCGGCCTGCCCACCCATCGCGATGGCTCCGATCACTTCCTCGGTCGCCGGGTTGACCACGTCCAGCGTATCGTCGACCGACGGTTCGACCCACGCTCCGTCGATGTAGAACTTGCGGAGGTTCTCCACGGATCCCCTTTCCCGCGCCGCGTGATGCGGCGTCGTGATGTTCGGTACGAATACACGACCCCGGCGGGGGGCGGCCTTCGCCTCCCGCCGGGGTCGATCCTACCCTCCGGGCTCGGCCTCGACTACCGGCGACCCCGGGATCCCGCCTGACCTACGCTTCGGAACTCACCCCGTGA
>JAJDWE010000004.1 GCA_022825725.1 Gemmatimonadota bacterium | reverse complement strand
GTGTAGTTCATCATCGCCAGCGCGGGCACGGCGAGCATGATGATGAAGGTCGCGAACAGGATCCCGAACCCGAGGCTCACCGCCATGGGAGAGAGGAACTGCGCCTGCGTGCTGCGCTCGAGGATGATCGGCGAGACCCCGAGGAAGGTCGTCACGGAGGTCAGCATGATGGGACGGAAGCGGACCTTGGCCCCCTGCACGATGGCCTCCGACATGGGGAGCCCCGACCGGTGTCGTTCGTTGATGAAGTCGATCAGCACGAGCGAATCGTTCACCACCACACCCGACAGGCCCACGAGCCCGAACATGGAGAGCATGCCGAGGTCGAGCCCCATGATGAGGTGCCCGATCGCGGCGCCGACGAGCCCCAGCGGGATCGAAGCCATGACGACGAGCGGCTGCAGGTACGAGCGGAAGGGGATGGCGAGGAGCGCGTAGATCGCGAGCAGGGCGAGCAGGAAACCGCGGGCGATCCCCTCGAACGCCAGCGTCTGCTGGCGCTGTTCTCCGCCGAACCCGTAGCGAAGGCCCGGGTATTCGGCCTGCACGTCCGGCAGGATCGCCGAGGTGATCTCCGTGTTGACTTCCTGCCCCGTGATGACGGCGGCGTCCACGTCCGCCGTGACCGTCACGATGCGCCGTCCATCGATCCGGTTGATCGTCGATGAGGCGATGCCGAACGAGACGTCCGCGACCTCCGACAGCGGCGCCTCGCCTCCGGTCGGCGTGCGGATCCGGTAATCCTGAAGGTCGGCGAGCGTGTTCCGCTCCGACTCGGGAAGCCGGACGTAGACGCGCACCTCGTCGCGGCCCCGCTGCAGGCGGTAAACCTCGTTCCCGAAGAACGCCCCGCGCACCTGGCGCGCCAGGTCGTCGAGCGTGATCCCGAGCGTGCGGGCGGCGGGTTTGAGCTCCAACTCCAGCTCCCGTTTCCCCCGGCCGCGGTCGTCGCGGACCTCCGTCACGCCCGCGATGCGCGTCAGGCGGTCCGAGAACGCCGGCACCGCTGCGTTCAACATGGCCGTGTCCGGGTGGGAAAGCTCCACCTGTACCGGCGCCCCCAGATCGATGAGGATCGAACTGAAGGTGAGTTCCCGGGCGCCGGCGACCGGCCCGACCCGTTCCCGCCAGGCCCGCTCCACCTCGATGGCCGGCAGGTCCCGGATCTCCGGGTCGGTCAGCCGCAGGCTGACCTCGGCGACGTTCGACCGGATGAAGCTCGCCTCGGCGCTCATGCCGGGGCCTCCGGCCTGCGAGGGACGCTGCCCGACGCTCGTGAAGACCGCTTCGACCAGGGGCGGCTCGTCATCCGGCAACTGCGCTTCCAGCTCCGCGATCGCCGCGTATCCCTGCCCTTCCACGTAGCTGGCGACTTCCAGCGTGCGCTCGCTCGTCGTGCCCTCGGCCATCTCGATGTAGGCGACGACCTCCTCGCCCTCGATCACGGGCAGAAGGCTGAACCGCAGGTGGCGTCCCGCCACGAGCCCCCCCACGATCATGAGAGAGGAGAGGGCGCCGAGGACGGTCAGTCCCGGGCGCCGCACCGCGAAGCGCACGGAGCGCTCCAGCGGACCGTCGACGAAGCGCTGCAGGTTCGTCTGGACGAGCGCCTGCGCGCGGTACACGGGTCCCAGCAGCCCTCCCCTGCCCCGGCTCGAGCCGGGTTCCGGCAGATGCGAGAGGTGGTAGGGGAGGATGAACAGGACCTCGACGAGCGAGAGCAGGAGCACCGAGATCACGATTGCCGGGATCACGTAGAGGAACTTCCCGAGGCTTCCCGGCACGAAGAGAAGCGGGGTGAACGCCGCGACGGTCGTGAGCACGGCGAAGATCACGGGGACGGAGACGCGTCTCGTGCCTTTGATCGCCGCCCGCAGCGCGGGCGCTCCTTTCTCCCGTTCGGCGAAGATGTTCTCCCCCACCACGATCGCGTCGTCCACCACGATCCCGATCGCGAGGATGAATCCGAACAGCGCCATCATGTTGATGGAGATGCCGGCCCACGCCATCACCGCGAACACGCCGGCGAAGGAGAGGAAGATCCCGACCGCGGTCCAGAACGCGAGGCGCAGGTCGAGGAAGAGAGCCAGCGCAATGAGCACCAGGATCAGACCCAGCCGGCCGTTCTTGATGAGGAGGTCGATCCGGCTCTGCAGGTACGAGGCTTCGCTGCGCCAGATGCTGTAGTCGACACCGCGCGGCAGAGAGCCGGCCAACTCCTCTTCCAGGTAGCGTTCGACTTCGTCGGAGATCTCCAGGACACGCTCGTCTCCCGTCCGCAGGACCTGGACGAAGGCCGTCGGTTGCCCGTTGTAGGCGTTGATGAGGTCGACGTGCTCGAAACCGTCCTGGATGTCCGCGATGTCGGTGAGACGGAGCATCGACCCGTCGACGTTCGCCCGCACGACGATGTCCGCGAAGTCCGCCCGGGTGTAGTTCTGGCCCCGGATGTGAACGAGAATCTCCTCGCGATCCGTCTCGACGCTCCCGCCGGGAAGGTCGAGGCTGCCGCGCCGCACCGCCGCGGCCACCTCGTCGAGCGTCAGACCGTGGGCGCGCAGGGCCTCCTTCGAGACTTCGATCGAGATCTCGTACTGCCGGACGCCGGAAACGCGGACGAGGGAGATCGTCGGCAGCGAGGTCAGGTCGTCCTTGACCCGGTTCGCGATCTCCTTGAGGGTCCGCTCCGGAGCATCGCCGAAGATCGCGATCTCCATGACGCGGCCTTCCGCGCTCAGCGCGACGACCTCCGGCTCCTCGGCATCGACGGGGAAGCTCGTGATCCGGTCGATGGCGGACTTGATCTCATCCAGCGTCTTCGACTGGTCCGTGCCCAGCGACAGTTCGGCGAGCACGATGCCGACGTTCTCCGAGGCGGCGCTCGTGACGCGGTCGACGCCCTGGATGCCCGTGATCCGCTCCTCGACCCGCCGCACGATCGCCTGTTCGACTTCGTCGGGCGACGCGCCGGGGTACTGGACCTGTACCTGAATCGTGTCGAGGGAGATCTCCGGGAACGTTTCCTGGGGCAGACCGATGAGGCTCACGAATCCCGCCAGGATGATCAGCACCATCAGCAGGTTGGCGGCGACGCCGTGCTTGGCCATCCACCCGATCGCCCGCCTCATGAGCCATCTCCTTCCGGCCCGTCTCCGTTGGCGCCGGGCTGCCACGGATCGGCGCTCTCCAGCATCTGAATCGGCCGCACCGTCATGCCGTCGGTGACGAAGAGGAGCATCGAAACGATGACCGGGGTTCCATCCGGGATCGGTCCGAGCACCACGGCTTCATCGTCCACTTCCTGGATCGGCTCGACCGGGGTCATGACGAGCAGCGTGTCGTCCGCCACGGTCCAGAGGACGTCGCCATCCCGCACGGCGGCGGCCGGGACCACGGCGTACTCCTCGAAGCTCGTGCCCTCGATGTCCACGGTCGCGTAGCTGCCGATCAGGAGCGGGGGGCGGCCGGGATCGTCCGCCGGCGGCGTGAACGGCTCGGGGACGGTGACGACGACGTCGACCGTTCGCGTCTGCTCGTCGAGGGCCGCCTCCGCCCGGTCCACGTATCCCGACCACGCGTACTCGGTCCCGCCGTACTCGGACACGATGTCGACCGGGATACGGGTCGCGGCGTCACCCGCACGCGCGCTCCACAGGCGCTCGATCAGCGCCGCCTCGTTGTCGCTCAGCGGTACGACGATCTCCACCGCGTCCGTCGCGTACAGGCGGCCAATCGCCTGGCCGGCCGCGACGAACTGTCCGAGGTCGACCGTCTCCTCACGCACGATCCCGTTGAACGGGGCCCGAATCCAGGTCCGTTCCAGCGCCAGCCGCGCGTCTTCCAGCCTGGCGCGGGCGCTCCTGAGAGCCGCCGCGGCCGCATCGAGTTGCGGCTGCCGCGTGACGAGCGCGTTCGGCGGCGTCGGGTCGAGGTTCTCGCGTTCGGCGAGCCGCCTCCATTCGTCCAGCGCCAGCCGCGCGTTCTCCTCGGCCTCCAGCAGTGCGACCTCGCGCTGGGCGACGTCCGCCTCCGCGGCCTCGACGGCGTTCTCGTAGTCCGCCGGGTCCACGCGCAGGAGCGACTCGTTCTCGAGGAACCGCCCGCCGCTCACGAGCGCGGGCGACGTCCAGATCACGCGCCCGCCGACCTGCGGCGCGATCGTGACTTCGGCGCTGGGCCGCACCGTGCCGCCGCCGCGCACCTTGATCGCGCCCTGCGTCACCCGGGCGGGCACCGTGCTGACCGTCGGGATCACGCGCGGCGGCTCCACCTCCGCGGGTGCGGCGCGCATGCCGAACAGGATCGCGAAGCCGAGCACTCCCACGCCGAGGACGATCGTCCCCTGTACCATCCGCCTCAGGAACGCCGGCCGGGCGACGGGCGCCTCCGCGTTTCCTGACTCGTGCGGCGTCCGCCGCGTTCCGTCTTCCATCACTCCGCCCTATCTCCGATCGGGGAGCGCCGCCGCGCCCCCCGGGTTTTCGCTCGTCTCGTCTTCACTCGCCTCGATGTCCTCCACGTCCTCCGCCACCCACGCGCCGCCCAGGGCGCGGTGCACCGCGAGCCGCGCCTCTCCGATGCCGCGTTCGGCGAGTACCCGCGTGTTTTCGGCGCCGTTCAGGTTGACCCGCGCGTCCAGGTACTCGACGTAGTCCCCCACTCCGCTCTGGTACCGCTCCAACTGGTTCTCCAGCGAGGCGCGGGCATCGGCGACCTGTTCCATGACCTGCGCGTACCGCTCCCGTTCGTTCTCGAACTGCCGCAGGCTCGTCCGCACGTCCCGGAAGGCGTCCAGGACCGTGCGCGCGTAGGCGATCAGCGCCTGGTCGTACTGCGCCCAGGCCGCCCCGACGTTCGCGCGCAGGCGGCCGCCCTGGAAGATCGGCGCGACGAGGCCGCCGATGAGGTTCGAGAACCACTGGTCGATGAACCGCAGATCCTCGGGCGCGCCCGCCTGGCGCCCCACGGCTCCGTTGATGGAGATCGTGGGGAGAAGTTCGGCCCTGCGCGCCCCCACCCTGCGGCGCGCCGCCTCGACGCGCTCGAAGGCGGCCATCACGTCGGGCCGGTCCTCGAGGAGCGACGCCGGCAGCCCGCCGGGAATCGGGGTCGTATCGACCGCCGGCTCGAGCGCGGCCGGCAGCAGGTCCTCGATCCTCCCCGCGTATCGTCCCACGAGGAGGGCCAGGCGCCCCTCTGCATCGTCCACGGCCGTGCGCAGGCCCGGCAGGTTCGACTCGGCGGTCCGGTACTGCTGACGGATCGCATAAAGTTCAAACGTGTTCGTGACGCCGGCCTGATACCGCTCCCGGGTGAGTTCCGCGCGCTCCCGGAGCAGATCGACGTTGTCCTCGGCGATGCCGAGCTGGGCTCGCGCGGCGACGACTTCGAGATACGTCGAGATCGTGGACGCGATGACGGTGAGCCGCACGGTTTCCGCGTCCGCCCGGGAAGCGAGGAAGTCGCGGACCGCCGCCCCGGATTCGTTGCGCAGCCGGCCCCAGAAATCGAGTTCGTACGCGAAGCCGAGCGAGGCCGAGTACGTCGTGAACTCGAACCGGTCGGGGAAGTTGAAGCTGAGCCCGGGGATCGGGCTCTCGGCTTCGTCGTCGCCCCCGAACTGCGACCCCAGGCCCGTATTGGCGGGCGTGCTGGACCGGTTGCCGTTCGCGTCGAGCGTCAGCGCCGGGAAGAGCGGCGCCCGCGCGATCCGGTACCGATGCCGCAACTCCTCGAGCCGCGCGACGGCTTCGTGCAGGTCGAGGTTGGCGACGAGCGCCGTCTCGATCAGGCGGTCCAGCGTCGCGTCGTCGAACGCGCGCCACCAGTCGCGGGGCTCGAGTGCCGCCCCGGCGGCGGGGGCCTCCGCTTCGTACGCCTCGGGCAGTTCGGCCACCGTGCCCGGGAGCCGCGGGCCCGGCGCGAACGAACACGCGCCCGCCGCCGCGAGCAGGAGAAGCCCGCCGGCTCGACCGAGACCGCGCCCCCCGGTCCTCGACGCCACCCTCGCGGCACTCACGCGAGTTTCCCCCGCCGGACGCCTTCGGTCGGCCGCAGACCGGCCAGCAGGAGATCGACGATGTGCGCTTTCCGTTCCTGCAGGAAGCGATCGAAGTCCTCCACGGCGCGGGAGTGGAAGAGGCGCACCGTCGGGAGCGCGACGAACGGGAACAGGCAGGCGGACACGATCGTGAGCAGCGTGTGGCGGAGGTCGATCTCCCGGATCTCGCCCGCGCCGATGGCCGCGCGCAGCCGGTCCTCGAGCAGGAGCCCCGGCACCTCCTCACGCGCCTCGGTCGCGGCGGCAAGGTGCCGCTCCAGGACGCCGCCGCCGCACAGGCATTCGTTCAGCATGAGGCGGGCCATGTCCTGGTGTTCGTAGATGTAGTCAATGTAGCCGTACACGAACGCGCGCAGACAGTCCTCGACGCCCTCCTCCGCCCGCAGCGACTGCGAGAGCCCGGCCATGAACTGCCGGCACCCGTGTTCGAACACGGCCTCGTAGAGCTGTTCCTTGGTGCGGAAATAGTAGTGCAGCAGCGCGCGGTTGATCCCCGCGTGATCCGCGATCTCCTGCAAACGCGCGCCATCCCGCCCCTTGCGGGCGAATACCGTCAGCGCGGCGTCGAAGATCCTCTGTTCGGTATCCGGCGGTCGGGTCGCGGCCGGAGCTTGCGAAGCCATTGCGATCCTCGCGTTATCCAAATCGTTTAACAGTCTTGTCAAGATGAGCCGAACCCTAGTCACGCCCCGTACCGTGCGCAAGTTTCCCGCAGCAGGGCCTTTTCCCACGGGCTGCTCGACCCGTAGAAAACCGACGGAGGATCGATGAAGCCAGGCATCCGGGTATACGCCACAACCGTTCTCGCGGTACTCGCGTTCACGGTGGTTCCGCTTCGGCTGGACGCGCAGAGTGCGCCTCAGGTCGCGCGCTCGGCGGACGGGGTCGTCGTCGCGGCGCAGCCCCTGGCCGCGGCCGCGGGCGCGCGGATGCTCGAACTCGGGGGGAACGCCGCGGATGCGGCCGTCGCCGCCGCGTTCGCGATCTCCGTGGTCGAACCGAGCATGAACAGCATCGGGGGACGAAACCAGATCCTGATTCGAACGCCCGACGGCGGAGTCGCGGGCATCGACGGAACGACGTCCGTCCCGCTGGGATACGACCCGGCCACGGCGCCCCGCGCCGCCTACGGCTATCCGACCATCGGGGTGCCCGGATCGGTCGCGGGCCTCATGCGCCTCCACGAGGAGTACGGGTCCCTTCCTCTGACGACGATCATGGCTCCGGCGATCGACTACGCGGCGCACGGGTTCCGGCTGCTGCCGGGAGAGGCGCGCCGCCAGGCGGGATCGCGCGACCAGGTGGCGGAGTCCGAAGGCGCCCGGCGCTACTACCTGAAGGCGGACGGGTCGCCCTACCTCCCCGGCGACCGGCTCGTGCAGTCCGACATGGCCGCGACGCTGAGGGCGATTTCCCTCGGCGGCGGCGACGCCTTCTACCGGGGGGAGATCGCGGGCCGCATCGCCGATGACATGGCGGCGAACGGCGGCTTCCTGACGCGCGAGGCGCTCGCGGCCTACGAAGCGGAAGACTCGCGGATCGTGCGCGGATCCTACCGGGGGTTCGAGATCGTCGGTTCCGACATCCCGGCGTCGGGCGCGATCGCGATCCTCGCCCTCCAGATCGCCGAGGCCTTCGATCCCGACAGCATGAGCGACGAGGCGTGGGCTTCCATCATCGCCCAGTCCCTCGCCCTCGCGATGACGGAGTACCGGCGGGACGGTTCCGACTCCTCCGCCGTGCGCGTGACCTCGAAGGCCTTCGCCCGCGAACTCTCCGGGCAGGTGCGCGTGCCCGCGGAGGCGACGATGGAGGCGGGCGGGGGACGGTGGGCGGCGGGAACCGGAAGTTCATGGCTCGCCGGCGCCGTCGCGGGGTTGGCGCTGCCTCCCGAGGATGGCCATACGACACACCTCTCGGCGGCCGACGGTAACGGCATGGCGATCGCGCTCACGCAGACGATCGGACCCGGCATGGGAGCGAAGGTCGCCACCCCCGGACTCGGGTTCCTCTACGCCGTGACTCTGGGCGGTTATCTCGGGATCAGCGAGCCGGGCGAGCGGGCGCGATCCGGCATCACGCCGTTCATGGTGCTCGACGACGGCGAGCCGTTGCTCGTGCTGGGCGCCGCCGGCGGCATCCGGATCATTTCGGCCGTCGTCCAGGCCGTGACCCGGGTCGTCGACGACGGCCTCGCGCTGCCCGCCGCCCTCGCGGCGCCGCGCGTGCATCCCGACATGGGGCCGGACGGGCTCGCGGGCTTCTCCGTGGAAGCGGGCCCCGAGGACGGCTGGTCGGGGACTTCGGTGGAGGAATTCCGGGAGATGGGATTCGAGATCACGCCCACGCCGCGGCAGGGCGCGTTCGGGCGCATTCACGGCCTCCAGTACGACGCCGCCACGGGCACATGGATCGGAGCCGCCGACCCCGACTGGGAGGGCGCCGCCGTAGCGCCCCGCCCCGCCGTGCCCACACGCGGGGGCTAGGCCGCAGCCGCGCGGGCGCGCGCCCCCGTCACCGTCGCGTCGATCTCCGCGGCGGCCCGGAGGCCCGACTGGAGGGCCCCCTGCATCCATCCCCGCTCACCCGAGGCGTGCTCGCCCGCGAAGTGAACGGGGCCCTCGGGCGATGCGAGTTCCGGGCGCTCCGAGAACGGCGGGTCGTACCGGGTGTAGGCGGCCCCGATCCACGGCTGATGTTCCCATGCGAAGTGGGTCCCGCCCTCCGCGACCTCGCCTGAGCCGGGGAACAGGTCGTCGAAGCGGTCGATGAACCCGGGCACGATGGCGCCGGCTTCCGTCGCCGCGACCGCGCGCGCCATGTCTCCGTACAGGTAGGACATCAGAATCCCCCGGGGCCCCTCCTGGTTCCAGGTGGGGTGCCAGAACTCCGAGAACCCCTCCACGAACGACAGTCCCCATCCGTTCAAGCCGTGCTCCTCCCACGCCCGCTCCGCATACTGAACGTAGACGCGCGTGACGTCCTCATAGGAGGTGGCCGCGAAGGCCGCCCGCTTCGCGTTCGAGAGGACGGGGTCGAAGGCGATCCGGTCGATGACGGGGAGGGGGACGGTGCAGATGAGGCGGCCGCCCCCCAGTTCCGCCGCCGCGCCGCCGATGCCGTATGTGGCCACCACTCCGGCGTCGTCCCGGACGACCCTCGTCACCGGCGAGTTGTACCGCACGCGGTCTCCGAGCGCTTCGGCGAAGGCCAGCGGCAGGGCATCGGTCCCGGCCGGAATCTTGAGCCACGCATCCCGTCCCCTGTCCAGGAACACGCCCGGCGTCTCCCGGTAGCGGTCCCCCTGCTCGGGAACGATGAGGTACTCGCCTTGCTGCGTGTAGAAGGGAGAGGTCTCGATGCCGAAATGGTCGATGTAGCCGAGCGTTCGATCGTGGTCGGGCGGGATGCGAGCCGGGCCGGATTCGGCGATGAGCCCATCATCGAAGGGTTCGCGAAGCGTCTGGGCCCGGCCCCCGGCGGCGTCTCGTGCTTCCAGAACCCTGACATCGTGCCCCGCCCGCACCAACTCGTATGCAGCGACGAGCCCGGACAGGCCGGCGCCCACCACGATCACGTCGACCCGGTCTCCGGGCGGCGGTGGTGGCGGCGGCGGCGGACCCAACCCGCCGTCTGAACAGCCGGTGCCCAGGGAGAGAGAGACGAGCGCGCCCCCTCCCTGGACGAGAAAGTTCCGGCGGCTGACCGCTATCGCTGCATCCCCGGACAGCCGGCGGCCTCCGCCACCGCGCGCGCGATCAACACCTGCGCGAGGTGGAGGCGGTACTCCGAACTCGCATTCTCATCCGCCGGTGGCGTCTCGAGCTCCGACACCTTCGACACCGCCTCGAGGATCTGCGCCTTCTCGGACGTGCCGGTCAGCGCCGCCTCGACCGCGCGCGCCCTGAGCGGCGTGCCGCCCATGTTCGTGAGCCCGATCGCGGCACCCGCGATGCCGGAGTCCGTCCAGTTCACGACCGCGGCCACGCCGACGATCGCCCAGTCCTGCGCGCGGCGCTGGAACTTCTGGTAGGCACTGCCCCAGCCCTCCTGCTTCGGCACCCGGACGCCGGTCACGATCTCGCCATCGTCCGCCGCCGACATGAACGGCCCTATGAAGAAATCCGCCGCCGCGACCGAGCGCGTGCCGCCGGGCCCCGCGAGGGTGACCTCGGCATCGAGGGCGAGCAGCGCCGCCGGCAGATCCGAGGCCGGATCCGCGTGCGCGACCGAACCGCCGAGCGTGCCGCGGTGCCGCACCTGGGGGTCGCCGATCCCCCCCGCCACCTTTGCGATGAGACCGCTCCCGCCCGTGAGAGCGG
Organism: Gemmatimonadota bacterium; assembly: GCA_022825725.1. Classification (GTDB taxonomy): domain Bacteria; phylum Gemmatimonadota; class Gemmatimonadetes; order Palauibacterales; family Palauibacteraceae; genus Palauibacter. The sequence continues at coordinate 36,183 of JAJDWE010000004.1, read as the reverse complement.
CCGCGCCGGCCACCTCGTGGTGCGTCGTCAGGGCTCCGATCGTGACCGAATCGCCGTCATCGTGAACGCCGCGCAGTTCGTCGAGACCGCCGATATCGACCAACAGCGAGGGCCGCGCGAGCCGCAGCCGCATGAGCGGCAGGAGCGAATGTCCGCCCGCCAGCGGCCTGGCATCCTCGCCGCCCGCCGCGAGCAGGCTCAGCGCCTCATCGAGAGACGAAGCGCGCTCGTAGTCGAAAGACGCGGGGATCATGCCTCACCTCCGTTGGCCGCCTGAATCGCTCGCCACACCCGTTCCGGACTCGCCGGCATCGGGACGTCCGTCACGCCGAGATGCGAGAGCGCATCCACGATCGCGTTGATCACCGCCGGCGCGGACCCGATCGTCCCCGCCTCGCCGATCCCCTTCACTCCCATGGGGTTCGAGGTACTCGGCGTCACAGTCCGATCCGTCTCGAAGGACGGAAACTCCGCCGCGGAGGGCACGAGATAGTTGACCATCGACGAGGTCTCGAGCGTCCCGTCCTCCGCGTAGGTCGCCTCCTCGTACAGCGCGGCCGCGATCCCCTGCGCCACGCCGCCGTGCACCTGGCCATCCACGATGACGGGGTTGATCACCGGCCCGCAGTCGTCCACCGCGATGTAGCGGACGAGATCCACGGCGCCCGTTTCCGTGTCCACTTCCACGACGGCCACGTGCGTGCCGAAGGGGAAGGTGAAGTTCGGCGGATCGTACACGCAGCTCGCCTCGAGCCCGGGCTCCGAGTCCTCCGGCAGGCTGTGGGCCGTCCACGCCGCGAAGGCGAGTTCCGGCATCGACTTCGTGCGGTCCGGGACGCCCTTCACCGAGAAGGTCCCCGCCTCGTACTCGAGATCCTCCGGCGCCACTTCGAGCAGGTGCGCCGCGAGCCCCCGCGCCTTGTCTACCACCCGGTCGCACGCGTTGTGGACCGCGACTCCCGCCACCGCGAGGCTGCGGCTCCCGTAGGTGTTCATCCCGTGCGGCGCCACATGCGTGTCCCCATGGAGGACCGTGACGTCCTCGTAGGGGATCCCGAGCGCGTCCGCCGCGATCTGGGACCAGGAGGTCACGTGCCCCTGCCCGTGCGGCGAACTGCCCGTCACGACCTCCGCCTTTCCGGTCGGCAGCATGCGCACTGTCGCCGCGTCCCAGCCGCCGGCGGCGTACTTCAGCGAGGCGAGCACCTGCGAGGGCGCGAGCCCGCAGATCTCCACGTAGGACGAGAACCCGACGCCGATCTGCCTGCTGCCCCCTCCCTCCCGGCGCTCCGCCTGGTCGCCCCGGAACCCGTCGTAGTCCAGAAGTTCCAGCGCCCGGTCGAGCGCGGGCTCGTAGTCGGCCGAGTCGAAGGCGAGCCCGCCCGGGCTCTGGACCATGTCGCCGGCCGGGAGGAAGTTCCGCCGCCGGATCTCCGCCGGATCCACGCCGACCTCCCGCGCGAGCGAGTCGATCGCCCGCTCGATGGCGTAGGTCGCTTCCGGCCGGCCGGCGCCCCGGTAGGCATCCGTCGGGGTCGTGTTCGTGAACACGCCCGTGCACTCGAAGTGGTACGCCTCTCCGCCGTAACAGCCGCAGTAGAGGAAGGCGCCCAGGAGCGGCACCCCCGGCGCCACGAGCTGCAGGTAGGCGCCCATCGCCGCGAGGATGTGGACGCGGTATCCGAGGATGTCGCCGTCGGAGGTCGCCGCGATCTCGATCTCCTGGACCTGGTCGCGGCCGTGAATCGTGGCGAGGTATCCCTCGCTGCGGCCGGCGACCCACTTGACCGGCTTCCCCAGGCGGCGCGCGAGGGCGATGCAGAGCGCCTCCTCCGCGTACACGTTCAGCTTCGAGCCGAAGCCGCCGCCCACGTCGGAGGGCGCGATGACCCGGATCTGCGACTCGGGGATCCCCAGCGTGAGCGCGAACAGCACCTTCGCGACGTGAGGAATCTGCGTCGTGGACCACACGGTGAAGTCGCCCGTCGAGGGGACGGGCTGCGCCACGACCGCGCGCGGCTCCATCGCGTTCGGGATCAGCCGCGGCTGCGTGTAGCGCTCCTTGACGACGACATCCGCCTTCGCGAACGCCTCATCTACCTCGCCGTTCGTCAGCGCCCACGTGTAGCTCTTGTTGTCGTCGAACGACTCGTGCACGCGCGGCGCGCCATCGGCCACCGCCGCCTCCACGTCCACGACTGCCTCGAGCACGTCGTAGTCGACCTCCACGAGTTCCGCCGCGTCGAGCGCCGCGTTGCGGCTCGTGGCGACGACGACCGCCACCGCATCGCCGACGTAGCGCGCCACGTCCTGCGCCACCGGCCAGTGATCGGGGATCCTGATGTCGTCCGTCACGGGCCACGCCATGGGCAGCCCCGCCGCCCATTCATCGGCGAGATCGGCCCCGCTGTACGCGGCGACCACGCCCTCCGCGGCCGCGGCGGCGGAAACGTCCACCGAGTTGATGCGCGCCGACCCGTGCGGACTCCGCACGAGCGCCGCGTGAAGCATGCCGGGAAGCGTGAGGCCCTCCAGGAACTGGCCCTGCCCCGTGATCAGCTTGGGATCCTCTTTCCGTGGGACCCCGCCGCCAACGTATTTCTCAGCCGTCGCCATGTTCTCTCTCCTCGCCTAAGAGCCCATGTCGTCGGCGGCCGCGAGCACCGCCTTGACGATGTTGTGGTAGCCGGTGCACCGGCAGAGGTTGCCCTCCAGCGCGAGCCGGACTTCGTCCTCCGTCGGCGACGGGTTCTCATCCAGGTATCCCACCGCGGCCATCATCATCCCGGGCGTGCAGAACCCGCACTGGAGGCCGTGCTGCTCGTGGAACGCCTTCTGAACGGGGTGCCAGTCGCCGTTCGACACGAGACCCTCGACGGTCGTCACCTCCGCGCCATCCGCCTGGACGGCGAGCACGGTGCACGACTTCGCCGACTGACCGTTCATCAGAATCGTGCAGGCGCCGCACGAGGACGTGTCGCAGCCCACGTTCGTGCCGGTCAGTTCGAGTTGTTCGCGGATGAAATGAACGAGGAGGGTGCGGGGTTCGACGTCCGCCTCGTGCCGAACCCCGTTCACGGTGACGGAGATGCGCTTCATGCGGCCACTCCTGATCCTGTGCCGGCGGGCACGCCGGCGGAACTAACTCCGGAACGGGACTCATCCGGCCGGCTCTCGGCCGGGGGGGATGCAGTCTAGAGCGGGCCGCGGGGCCGGTGCAACCGGGCCGCGCCCGGGAGTTGGAGGGCGCCGCTACCGGGCGGGGTTCGGCAGAGGCGCGTCGAGGGTGAGGGCAACGCGGAAGCCCGTCCCACCGCCGACCTGCGCGTGGGCGTGGCGCTCTTCGGCGGTGGCCAGAATGCTGCCGCCGCTGCGCCACGCGGAGCGCACCGTCCAGCGGAAGTAGCTGAACGCGCCACCCCGCCAGGTGGGACGGAGGCAGCGGCCTTCGCTCCAGTGAGGGGACGCTTCGCGGACAGGCGAGCCGTCGGCGGGCACTTCCTCGTAGGTGGCCGTCCAGCAGTCGGCCACGAGTTCGGACACGTTGCCGAGCATGTCGTGCAGTCCCCACGGATTGGGCGGCAGCGATCCGGTGGGCGCGGTGGACCCCACCTCCCACTCGAGGCCGCACTCGTCGCACACCGCGTGTCCGCGCCCGACTTCGTCTCCCCACCAGCGGGCGGTCGTCGTCCCCGCCCGGGCCGCGTATTCCCACTCCGCGCTGCCCGGCAGCCGGTACGGCCGACCGGTCGCCTCCCTCAGCCAGGCGAGATACGTCTCGACGTCGAGGAGGGAGACGTGGACCACGGGACGGTCTCCCCGTCCCCATCCCCTGTCCGCGGGCTCGTAGTCGCAACCTCCCTCGGCCACGCACCGATCCCATTCGTCGAACGTGACCTCGTATTTTCCGATGGCGAACCGGTGTCCAAATTCAATCTGTACCCGCGGACGCTCCCTCTCCCGCGTGAACTCCGGCCGCTTCGGTTCCCTGTCCAGCCCCAGGCGCCGGTCCTCGCCCTCGGCCCGTCCCATCTCGAACCCGCCCGGCGGCAGTTCGACCATGACCGGGCAGAAGTCGCAGTCCCTGAACTCGCGCAGACCCGCCGGGTTGGGCTCCGGCGGTCGCCGTGGCGGGGCCGATTCGGCGGCGGCGCGCGATTGCGTGGTCACGCGCAGCACCGACCCGATCCCCCGGGGGGCGCTCCCACCCGAGGGGCCGCCCCCGCCCGACACGCCCCCACCCTGCGCGCCCCTGGCGCCTGCCGCCTCGGCGGTCACCACGCCTGGCGCCGCGGCACGGCGTTCCGTCCCCACTTCATACAGCGACACGCGCACCTCTCCCGTTTCCAGCACCGGCCGCACCGTCACCAGCCGCGAGGGCGACGCGAATCCGACCGGAATGGCGGGGATGTCGAGCGTCCCCAGGTATTCGCCTCCGGCTCCCATCACATCGATGACCTCGGGGAGGAGGCCGCGCACCCGCCGCGACACCCACAGCCCACCCGCCGGATCGGGCGTGAATCCGACGATGGGAGACAGGACATCCTCGTACCCGGTGGCGTCGACGACTTCTCCTGCGGTCACCCCGCACTGCCGCATGAGACTCCCGTACGGGCCCGGGCCGAATGAGAGCGACGCCATCGCCATGCTTCGAGTGACCGGGATCGCAGGGGCCGCCGCCCGGCGCACACTGGCGACGACCGCTCCCCGCGCGTAGCGGTCGATCCGGAACCCGTCCCCGCTCACGAACCAGAGCGTGTCGCCGCGGCTCGCCCACACGACGTCCGGCGCGAACACCTTCGGCGCGGGCATGGAGGCGCACGGCAGTTCCATGAGCGCCAGTTCCCGCCGCACGACGTGGACCGGTTCGGCTCCGCGCGGCGTGTGCACCGACAGCGTCTGGTCCATCGACAGATCCGCCGTGACCGAACCCACGGTCGCGAACCACTCCGCCGCCTCGCCCTCGCCGACCGCGAAGCCCGGTCCCCAGTAGCCCGCCGGCAGCCGCTCCTCCCCTTCGAACGCGCCCTCCGGAGACCAGCGGCTGAGCACCCCCCGCCTCGCATCGAGCGCCACGAGCGTCCTCCCCGGCGCCAGCGTCAGCGCGGACACGCCCCGAAACTCGCCCGGCCCTTCGCCCGCCCGCCCCAGCGCCTCCACGAAGGCGCCGGAGGCGTCAAAGACGGCGACCCGTGCGCCCGTCACGTCCGCGACATGGATGCGCCCGGTCGTCGGGTCCACCGCCACGCCCCACGGAAGTGCCGTGAGCGCGCTGTCCGGCGTCATGAGATCCGCGATGTGCGCCGCTCCGCCCGCAAACGGCCTGTCGGGCGCCGCGTTGCCGACGATCGCCACCCCCGCCGAGTCGCGCCGCGATGCGTTGCCGACGCCTTCTTCCGGCTCCGGGGCGCAGGCTCCGATTCCGACGACGAGACCCGTGACGACGAGCGTTCGGAACGGCATCAGCGCGTCATGCCGGTTCGCGGCGGCCGCTCGCGTATTGCAGGACGAGCCAGGCGACCGACGCGAAGCCGAGGATCAGGAGGCCGACGATGGACGAGCCCAGGGCGACCTGGATCCCCCCCCACACCAGCGACGCGCTCACCTCTCCCGCCCGCGAGATGGCTTCGGCCGCCAGCCACACGCCGACCAGCGATCCGAGCACGCCGAGGCACGCGGCGAGGGCGCCGAAAATCAGGATGGAATGGATTCGCAGGCTCGTCGTCGGGGGTCCGCGGCGAGCCAGGTCGATCGTTGCCCGCACGATCTGGACGAGCATCAGGATCAAGACGATCCAGATCGGATACTGGATGAATCCGAGCGATTCCAGGAAGGACATCGTTACCTCCGCCGTGATGGGGTTGGTGCGAGCCGCGAGGCAAAGAAGGCCGAGATGCGGTGCTCCATCGTCTCGTCGTCGATCAGGCGCGGCGTGATCGCGAGCCAGCCGAAGAGTCCGAAGATGGCCGCGCCGAATCCGAGTGCGGCGAAGGAGACGATGCGGCCGACGGCGTCCCACATGGCCGGCGGCGCAACGTCCTCGGCTGCAAACGCTTCGAAGGCGCCGTATCCCTCCCGGGCGGCGCCCAGCGCGCCGAGGGCGACCGCGAGGACGATGAGCCCGATCTGCCGCTCCCACAGCCGGCGTCGCAGCTCCGGCCGCAGGTCGCCATCGATCCAGAGGCGCTTGGCGGCGCGCGTCCAGTTCGCTGCGAGAAGGGCGATCACGATGACCTGGGGCCAGGCCAGCACCGCCGCGGACCCGAGCGGGCCCGACCCGACCATCGTGACGAAAGCGACCGCCCCGGCCAGCCCCGTGGCTGCGACGATGCCGAGACGTTCCGCCCGGTCGATCCACCCCGCACTCCGCGCCCAGCGGCCCAGGGGCGGGGCGTGTTGCGCCTCGAGCTGCGCGAGCGTCTCCGTGCCCGGCACGACCCGGCGGAGGGCGGCGCGGCGCGCCTGCGCCGGTCCGTATCCGCGACGCTCCAGCTCGGCGGCCAGCGCTTCCGCGTCGGCGTCGACTTCCTCCAGCAGGTCCAGGCGGCGCCGCGGCGGCACCGCGAGATTCCGCTCGACGTCTTCCAGGGGATGTTCAGGCCGCATGGGTCCCCCCGAAGAGTTCCAGCAGCACCCGAAACTGCCGCTCCAGCTGCGCCGCCCCCTCGGCGAGTTCGGCACGGCCGGCGTCGGTGAGTTCGTACGTCTTCCGCCGCCGGCCCTCCCCGCCCCATGTGCCGCGCACGTGCCCGCCGGTCTCGAGCCGGTGCAGGATCGGGTAGAGCGTCCCGTGCTGAAACGAAAAGGCGCCCCCCGTCCGTTGCTCCACGGAGAGCGCGATCTGGTATCCGTGCGCGGGTCCCCGCTCCAGAACCGCGAGCACCAGCAGTTCGTTGACTCGCTTCGAAAGAGTGACCTGCACGATGCATCTCCGCGTCGAAGGGCGACGTCCATGACGAACCGGCCGTTGAGATATGATATAAAGATCATCTTTATATCGCAAATCTGCATACGGAGAAGACTCCGGACGGCGCGCGGCGGGCTCGGCGGCGGCTGTCGCAGGAGGGGAAGAAGCGGCGTCGTTTGCGGGTATCCCCGATCGAGCCCGTCCGCGACATTGGGGACCGGCGGCGGGATCGTGCGGTCCTGAAACCTCCGCTGCCAGCGAAGAGATCGACGAACTGAATGTATACGACCTGCATCTTCTGCCACGGCGACCTCGGCCGGAACGAGGCCATTGAGGAGTTCCCGGTCGGCCGCCGCATCGCCTTCGACGGCGCGAGGGGACGGCTCTGGGTCGTCTGCCGGCGCTGCGAGCGCTGGAACCTCTCCCCCCTCGACACCCGCTGGGAGGCGATCGAGGCGTGCGAGCGCGCCTTCGAGACCACCCGCATGCGCGTCGCTTCCGACAACATCGGGCTCGCGAAGCTGAAGGAGGGCCTCGAACTCGTTCGCGTCGGCGATCCCGTGCGGCAGGAGTTCGCCGCGTGGCGCTACGGCGACCAGTTCGGCCGGCGCCGCAGGCGGGCCGCGCTCGTCACCGGGGCCGTCGGAGCGGCGGCGGGCACGGTCATCGTCGGAGGCACACTCGCCGGATTCGCGATGGGCGGCATGTTCCCGGGGCTCTTTCAAGCGGCTCAGGCCTGGTATCGGGACCGCGTCGTCCTCCGTCTCAGGGACGAGGGCGGAGATCCGATCCGGATCCAGCGAAAGCACCTCTATACCTCCCGTCTCGTGCCGAGCGCGGATGCCGCAGGATGGGACCTCCGCGTCGATCACATCCCGGGTTGGGACAAGTGGGGGAAGACCAGGAAGCGCAAGAACCGGCGGCACACGATGATCGTTCACGGGAGCGAGGCGATCGGCCTCGCGGGCCAGCTCATGGCGCACGCGAACCGGCGCGGCGGCGCGCGCAAGGCGGTTCGCGACGCGGTCGGGAGGATCGAGGAGGCGGGACACCCGGAGGCGTTTCTTCCCGTGGCGGCGCGCCACGCCATGAACGACTTCTCCGGCTCCGGCAAGGCCGACCTGCCGGCGAAGAAGATCGAAGGATTGATGAAACCCCTGCCGGGCACGCTCACCGGTCTCAAGGTGGACATGCGGCTGGCGATCGAGATGGCGACGCATGAGCAGGCTGAGCGCGAGGCCTTGGAGGGGGAGCTGAAGGAACTGGAAGCGCGCTGGCGGGAGGCGGAGGAGATCGCCCGCATCGCCGACAGCCTCCTCGTTCCCGAGAGCGTCGACAGCTTCATCGACGGCGAACGTTCGCAGGTCGACGACGACCCCGCGAAGGGAGCCCGGACCGGCTGAGAGCCTGTCCGGGACGGCCCCGGCTCCCTATCGTGCCGCATGAGCGAGAAGAGACTCATCGTGGTCGGCGACCGCGTGCTCATCGAGCCGCTGGAGGGTGAGGAGCGCACGGACGTCGGCCTTTACCTCCCGCCCACCGCGATCGACAAGCAGGCCGTGCAGGCGGGGACGGTCGTCGCCGTCGGCCCCGGCACTCCGGTCGGGCCGCCCGCCGAGCTCGACGACGAACCGTGGAAGATCGGCGCGACCGAAGCCCGCTACCTTCCCATGCAGGCGCGGCCCGGAGATTTCGCCCTCTTCTTCCGGAAGGCCGCCGTGGAGATCACCTTCGAGGGCACGCAGTACCTCGTCGCGCCGCAGGGCGCGATCCTCACCCTCGTCCGCGAGGAGGGCGAGGGCGAGCAAGCCGCCGAGGGCTTCGACTCCTCCTTCCTGTAGCAGTCCTAGCGGTCGACGGGGCCGATGCGGTTGGGACGCAGGGAATGGCAGTTCACCTCCCAGGACGTCGCCCGGGCCTGAACCGGGGCGTCGCCCGTCGCGGACGCGGCGGCCGCCTGTCCCCGCAGCCGCGCCACCGCCCGTCCGACCATCTCCCCGCGACTGCGGCGCAGCGCCACGGCCCCCCGCACCTCGGGACTCGACCACACGACCCACAGCGTGTCGGCCCGCGTGAACCAGCGTGTCTCCGTGCCGGAAAGGTCTCCGTCACCCTCGAGCGCGACGGCCTTGTAGGCGGTCATCTCTCTCCCGTACGCGTCGACGGAGTCGGCGAACAGCATGACCGACCGCACCGTGGGCGGATCGGTTTCGGGATCTTCCGCACCGTTGTCCGCCAGCCAGGTGTCGAAGCGGAGGTGCCGGCAGCCGAGGTAGTCCCACAGGCGGAGATCGGCGGGTTCGGGCGGGGGCGGAGGCTCGACCTCCCGGAACCGGAACCAGATCGAGACCCAGACGAAGACGGCCGACAGTCCCACGGCCACCATCAATCGCTTGGTCTTCAGTTCCCACCTCCGCTCGTGCCGGAATCGCCGCGGCCAACCTAGTGTGGCCCTCGTCGCCGCGCACAGCTTTTGGTCCGGGGCCCGCGACCGTAGGATATCCCCGCGATTCCCCGCTGTTTCCCCCCAACCACGCGTACGCGGAAGTCGAGGTCTGCTTGGCACCTCCGCCCGGGAAGATCCGGAACATTGCGATCATCGCCCACGTCGATCATGGGAAGACGACGCTCGTCGACCACATGCTGCGGCAGGCCGGCGCCTTCCAGTCGCACGAGCGGGTCGAGGAACGGGTCATGGACTCGAACCCGCTGGAGCGCGAGCGCGGCATCACGATCCTGTCGAAGAACACGGCCGTGCGCTGGAGCGAGACGAGGATCAACATCGTCGACACGCCGGGCCACGCGGACTTCGGCGGCGAGGTCGAGCGCATCCTCCGGATGGTGGACGGCGTCCTCCTCCTCGTTGACGCGGCCGAGGGGCCGATGCCGCAGACGCGCTTCGTCACGAGGAAGGCGCTTGCGCTCGGCCTCGCGCCCATCGTCGTGATCAACAAGGTGGACCGGCCCGACCAGCGGGCCATCGAAGTGCACGACGAGGTGCTGGAGCTGTTCCTGGAGTTGGACGCCACCGACGCCCAGCTCGACGCCCCGTTCCTGTACGCGAGCGCGCGGGCTGGCTGGGCGTCGCCGGATATCGAGGCGCGCGGCGGAGACCTGGAGCCGCTGTTCGAGACGATCGTGGCGGGAGTCCCCTCCCCCGCGGGCGACCCCGAGGGACCGTTCCAGATGCTCGCCTCCACGCTGGATCACTCCAGCTACGTGGGGCGCATCGCGATCGGCCGCATCGAGCGGGGCACCGTGGCCGAGGCGGACCGCGTCGTGTTGCTGCCGCTCGGGGAGCCCGGACCCGTGCCCGCGGACGAGGCCATGGCGGCCCGCGTGCTCAAGATCTACGGCTTCGACGGGCTGAAGCGCGTAGAAACGCCCCGCGCGAGCGCCGGCGACATCGTGGCGCTGGCCGGCCTCGAGGGCGTGGAAATCGGCCAGACGATCGCCGACCCCGATCACAGGGAGCGCCTCCGCGGGATCGCGGTCGAGCGGCCCACCCTCGCGGTGGATTTCCGGGTCAACGACGCCCCCTTCGCCGGGCGGACGGGCAAGTACATCACGACCCGGCAACTGCGCCAGCGGCTCTTCCGCGAATTGGAGCGGAACGTCGCCCTTCGCGTCGAACCGACGGACTCGCCCGACACCTTCTCCGTCTCGGGCCGCGGCGAACTCCATCTCACGATCCTCATGGAAACCATGCGCCGGGAGGGGTACGAGTTCTCCGTCTCGCGGCCGCGCGTCCTCCTGCGCGAGGGTCCCGACGGGGAGATCCTGGAGCCGTACGAAGAAGCCGTGATCGAGGTCCCGTCGGAGATGGTCGGCGTGGTGATGGAGAAGATGGGGAGCCGCCGGGCCGAACTCCTCTCGATGCGGCCGACGGACCAGGGTCCGGTGCGCCTGGATTTCAGGCTCCCTTCGCGCGGGCTGTTCGGATACCGCTCCGAGTTCCTCACGGACACCCGAGGCGAGGGCCAGCTGCACCACCGCTTCCTCGAGTACGGCCCCCGGGCCGGACACCTGGAACACCGGCGGAAGGGGGTGCTCGTCGCCGACCGCCCGGGGACGTCCGTCGCCTTCGCCCTCTTCAACCTTCAGGAGCGGGCCGAGATGCTGATCGGCCCCGGTGTCGAGGTCTACAGCGGGATGATCGTGGGCGAGAACGTCCGCCCGGGCGACCTCGAGGTCAACGTGTCGAAGGGGAAGAAGCTCACGAACATGCGCGCTGCGGCCGCGGACGAGAACGTGCGCCTCGAGCCGCCGCGCGAACTCACGCTGGAACTCGCCCTCGAGTTCATCAACGACGACGAGTTGATCGAGGTCACGCCCGACGCAATCCGCCTCCGCAAGCGCAGCCTCGACCCGATTGAGCGCAAGAAGGCGATGCGCCGCGCCGCCGCCGAGGCCCGCGAAGGCTGACGCCGACCGCTACGTGGTTCCGCGTGCCCTCCGGGCGTGGAGGGCGAGGACCACAGCCGCCAGCAGCACTCCGGCGACCCGAACCGGATCGTTCGGGACCAGGATGAGGGCCCCGGCCACGGCGAACAGGGCGCGTTCGGCGGCGCTGCACGCGGCCACCGCGAAGCCCTCGATCGCGTATGCGACGGCCGACACGAGCGCGACGGTGCAGACGATGGCGAAGGCGAAGTCCGTCACGGCGGTGCCCTCCACGAGGATCAGCGCCGAATAGGCCATCATCGCGGGCACGATGAAGAAGCCGAGGGAGAGCTTCACGGCCTGGGTCGCCGTCCGCATGGGCGCCGAACCCGCGACCCCCGCCCCCGCGAAAGCGGCGAGCGCGATGGGCGGCGTCACGTTCGACGTCTGCGAGAGCCAGAAGATGATCATGTGCGCGACGAGGAGGGAGAGCCCCAGTCCCTCCAACGCCGGCGCCGCCATGACCGAGATCACGATGTAGGCCGCCGTCACCGGGAGCCCCATCCCGAGGACGAGTGCCGCGATCGCGATGAAGATGAGCGCGAGCCAGAGCAGCCCGCCCGCCGCCTGCACGACGGATTCCGTGAACTGGAGGCCGATCCCCGTCTGACCGATCACGCCCACGACGATCCCGGCCGTCGCGCACGCGAGCGAGATCGGCAGCGCGAGGACGGCTCCCGTCCGCAGCCCCTCGAGGATCGTGCGCCACCCGACCCGCGTTTTTTTCCGCGCCATCCCGGTGAGGACGACCGCGAGACAGCCCACCGCCCCGACCATCGGCGGCGAGTAGTTGAGGAGGAGGAGCGCGACCACGAGCCCGAGCGGAAGGAGGAAGTGGACGCCCTCGCTCAGCGTGCGCCGGACCGGCGGCGGGTTCTTCATCCCGCGCAGCCCCAGTTTCAGGGCCATGAGGTGGACGAAGAGGAGCGTGCACCCAAAGTAGAGGATCGCGGGCGCGATCGAGAGCGCGACGATCTCCCGGTACGGCGTGTTCGTGAAGTCCGCCATGATGAACGCGCCGGCGCCCATGATCGGCGGCATGATCTGGCCCCCGGTGGAGGCCGCCGCCTCGATCCCGCCCGCCTGTTCGGGCCGGTAGCCGAGCTTCTTCATCATCGGGATCGTGAGCGCGCCCGTCGTCACCGTGTTCGCGATCGCCGAGCCCGAGATCGACCCCATGGCCGCCGACGCGATGACGCTCGCCTTGGCCGGCCCGCCCCGGAACCGGCCCGCGGCGGCGAAGGCGAGGTCGATGAAGAAGCGCCCCGCCCCCGTCACCTCGAGAAACGCGCCGAAGAGGACGAAGATGAACACCGTCCCCGCCGCGATCCCCAGCGGCGTCCCGAACAGCCCCGCCCCCGTGAAGATCTGGAAGCGCAGGATCCGCTCGAGCGTGAAGCCCCGGTTCGCGATCACGTCGGGCAGCAGGTCCCCGAACCCCGCGTAGAGGAGGAAGACGAGGCCCACGGCGACCATCACCCATCCCACGGCGCGTCGCGTCGCCTCGAAGAGGAGGATGACGAACACCAGACCCGCGATCAGGTCGTGTGTCGTGAGCCCGTACAGGATGTGGTCGACCCCGCGGTAGTCGAAGCCCACGATGACCCACCCGCAGTAGAGGGCGGCGAGCGCCAGGGCGGCGTCGAGCCACAGGCTCCAGCGGGGCGCGGGGCCCTCCCCCGACCACGAGGGCTTGGCGAGGAAGGTGAGGACGACGACCCAGGCGAGGTGGATGGGCCGTCCGAGCGTGGCCGAGAGCGTGCCGGTCGTGCTCTGCCAGAGCTGGAAGAGGGAGAGTCCGACCGCGAGGCCGAGGATGATGCGCCGCCACGGCGGCCGCGGGGTCGTCAACGCGCCGCGGGATCCAGGACTTCGTCGAAGTAGCGCCGGGCGCCGGGGTGGAGCGGGAAGTCGCCCACGTCGCGCGCCGAGGGCGGCGTGATGAAGCTCGCGACGCTGGAGATGTTCGCGAGATCTTCGCGCTGTTCAAGCATCGTGCGCGTGAGGTCGTAGGCGAGGCCGTCGTCCATCGTGTCCAGCACGACGAGCAGGTTCCACAGGGTCGGTGTGAGCACCGGCTCGTCCACGCCCCGGTACACGCCGGGCGGCATCACGAACCCGGAGTAGGCCGGCTCCGCGCGCACGATCGTCGCGATCTCACCCTCCGAGAAGGGGACGAGAACCATGTCGCGGGAGACGCCGATCTCGACCACCGCGGGCATCCCCACGCCGCCCGCGATGAACCCGGCGTCGAGCGTCCCGTCCTTGAGGCCGTTCGACATCTGCGCGTAGTTGAGCTGCCGGACGGTGAAGTCGGACTCCCCGATCCCCATCGCCTCGAGCACGTTCCAGGCGGTGACCGCGTTCCCCGACCCCGGCGGGCCGACTGACACGCGGCGTCCGCGGAGATCCTGCACGGATTCGATCCCGGTGCTCCGGATCGTCACGAGGTGGACGACGTTGGGATAGAGCTTCCCGAGAGAGGCGAGCGGCATGGGCTCCGGAAAGCGGCCGCTGCCGGCCAGCGCGGCGGCGAGGGCGTCCGCCTGGGTGAAGCCGACCTCGCTCTCCCCCTTGGCGACCTGGATGAGGTTCGTCACGGAGCCGGCGGTCGTCTCCGCCTTCATGTTCACGCCGTCGACGTGGCGCGACCAGATCGAGGCGAGCCCTCCGCCGAGCGGGTAGTACAGCCCGTTGGTGTTCCCCGTCGCGACCGAGAGCGTCTGCCGCCCCTCGCCGCCGCACGCCGCAGCAACGAAGACTCCTGCAACGCCGATACTTCCTGCGAAACCCTTCATGAGGCGCTGCAGGGCAATCCCGCGTCGCGTCATCCCATTCTCCCCAGCCACTGACACGCGCATCGGCCGCTCCGGTCTGCGTTGCCTCTCGCTTGCACGGCGCTGCTATGCTTCCCCGTCGCACGTCGTCTGGCAAGCGGCTCCTCGCCGGGCTTCCGGCGTTCGGTCTCCCTTCCGCCGCTACCCGAGGATCTCGCGTCGGCACTAAACCTTGTAAATTCGGAATAGGATTCCTAAAATCCAAGCATGAACAGTGTGCTGATCCCCCGGATGCTGCGGACACAGGTAGAGGAGCACCTCGCGCTCTTCCCGGCGGTCGGGATCCTCGGTCCGCGTCAGGTCGGGAAGACGACGCTCGCGAGGGCGATCGCGGACGCCCGGGCGGAAACCTCCAACGGGGAGCCCGGCCGGTCGGAGGGAGGCTTGTACCTGGATCTGGAGAATCCGGCGGACCTCTCGCGTCTGGCCGAGGGATCGGGGTATCTCGAGGGAGTGACGGACCGGCTCGTCGTACTCGACGAGATTCAGCGGGCGCCCGGGTTGTTCCGTGAACTGCGAGGGATCATCGACCGGAGGATCCGGCGGGGCGAACGGGCCGGACAGTTCCTCATCCTCGGATCCGCCTCGCTTGACCTGCTGCGCCAGTCCGGAGAGAGCCTCGCCGGCCGTATCGGCTATCTCGAACTCGGTCCGCTGGATTTACGCGAGGTCGAGGAGAGCCGACTACTGCGCCTGTGGAGCCGCGGCGGGTTCCCGCCGAGTTTTCTCGCTCTGTCGGACGGGGCGAGCGCGCTCTGGAGGGAGAACTTCATCCGGACGTATCTCGAGCGCGACATCCCCCAATTGGGACCGCGCATCCCCGCCCAGACGCTGCGACGCTTCTGGACCATGCTCGCGCACTCGCAGGGCGGGCTGTTGAATGCGTCGCAGCTGGCCGGGAGCCTCGCCGTGGACGGCAAGACAATTGCTAAATACGTCGACCTCATGGTCGACCTTCTCCTCGTGCGCCGTCTTCAGCCGATCCACGCGAACGTCCGCAAGCGACTGGTGAAGTCGCCGAAGATCTATCTGCGCGACAGCGGCATCCTTCACGCCCTGCTGGGGATCCCGAGTCTCGACGCCCTCCTCGGCCATCCGGTGGCAGGCACCAGTTGGGAGGGCTTCGTCATCGAGACGCTGATTCGTGCGGCACCGGACAGTTTGACGTCGCCGGGCTTCTACAGGACCGCAACCGGGGTGGAGATAGATCTGATCCTGGATCTGCCGGGGTCTCGGAGGTGGGCCATCGAGGTTAAGCGTGGGCTCGCCCCCCGGATCGGCAAGGGCCTCCGCATCGCGCTCGACGACGTGACGGCGGACCGGGCCTTCGTCGTGTACGGCGGTGACGACCGCTACCCAGTGGGGGACGGCGTCGAGGTCATCGGGCTGCGGGAACTCGCGACGGAATTGGCCGCCCTTTAGTCGCGTCTGCCCCGCACGGTCAGTTCTGCCGGAGACTACTGCGCGCCAGGGCGACGAGGGCGAAGGCGGCGGCGGAGACGATGAGGCCGATGAGGGTGCGGTCGAGGAGGGCGGGCGCGTCGGCGGGGGCGAAGATCCGGACGGCCGCCAGGGCGGCGAGGCCGGCCCCGATGGCGGCCAGCGCCTCCGGGACGCCGGCGCGACGCGAGTGCAGTCCGGCGGCCACCGGCACGAACAGGCTCACGCTCAGGATCGAATAGAAGATCGTGAGCGACGCGATCACGCTTTCGAGCCAGAGGGCGAGCAGCACGCCGAGGGTCCCGCCGAGGATGGCGGCGCCGCGCGCCACGCGCAGCACGTCCCTGTCGGGGGCCTCCGGTCTCAGGAATCCCTTGTAGAGGTCCTTCGAGAGGGAGGTCGAGAGCATGAACAGCCCGGCGTCGGCCGAACTCACCTCGGCGGAGAACACGGCCGCGAGGCCCAGCAGCCCCAGCGCCGGCGGCAGCGCCGTGGCGAGGAGCATGGGCAGCGCCTGCTCGCGGCTCGCGAGCGCGGGGTCGTAGACGCGCGCGATCATGCCGAGCAGCGTCGGCGCGAAGGCGAACAGCACGAGCCCGACCCCGGCCGCGAGGAGCCCGATCCGGATCGCCCGGGGGCCCGTCGCCCCGTAGACCTTCTGCACCAGCCCGGGCGAGATGATGAAGGCCGGCGCGAGGAGCGCGATGTAGACCCATCCGGACCCGCCCCCCTGCCACAGGCTCAGGTAGTCCGGCGATGTGCGCGCGGCGGCGGCCTCGATGGCGGCCCAGCCGCCGATGTCGGAGAGGGCCCACGGGATCGCGATCGCGAACCCGGCGAGCAGCACGACGAGTTGGACGAGGTTGACCCAGGCGGACGCCACGAGACCGCCGGCGCTGAAGTAGACGATGACGACGATCCCGCCCAGGAGCGCGCCGATCCAGCGCGGGGTTCCGGCGACGACCGAGACGATTTCGGCCATGGCGATGAGCTGCCCAGACACGATGGTGAGCGTGGCGAACCAGAGCAGAACGGCGATCAGCAGCCGGACGGAGCGGCCGTACCGCAGGTCCAGGTAGTCGCCCATGGTAAGGAGCCCGTGGCGCGCGGCGACCTTCCAGATGCGCGGCCCGACCCAGAGGGCGAGCAGGATCGTACCGATGCCGGCCGAGCCCACCCACCACCACGCGCTGAGCCCGTCCCGGTAGCCGAGCCCCGCCGCACCCACCGTCGTCCCCGCACCGAGGTTCGCCGCCAGGACGGTGGCGAAGAGCAGAACCGGCCCGAGCTTGCGGTCCGCGACGAAGAAGCTCCCCGCCCGCCCGACCCGGCGCCCGATCCACGCCCCCAGCGCGACGAGCCCCGCGGCGTACGCGAGAAGCACCCAGAGACCGGCAGTCACCTCCCCGTACCCGTGAGGTCCGTGACGGAGGGGAGGCCGGGGAGGCCGGTGGCGGCGCGGACGGCGCGCAGGATCGCCTCGGCGACCATGTCCGCGGCGAGCGCTCCGATCCGCGACAGCCCCCCCTCATCGCGGTGCCGGCCCGTGGCGAGACCGAAAAGCGTGTCGCCGTCGCTCGGGGTGTGGGCCGGGTAGACGGCGCGGGCAAGGCCGTCGTGCGCCATCTGCGCGACCTTCGTGATCTCGGCCTTCGTGAGCGTCGCGTTCGTCGCCACGACGCCGATCGTCGTGTTCTCGACGGAGGCGTCGTCGCCCGGCGGCCGCACCTCGCCCTGCCGGAGCAGCGCGCGGGCATCCGCGAAGCCCGTACCGTCCTCGGTGCGGACCCCGGCGACGACCTCGCCCGTGGCCGGATCGACCACGTCGCCGACGGCGTTGACCGCCACGACCGCGGCCACCGTGAGACCGTCCTCGAGCGTGATGGAGGCGGTGCCGATCCCGCCCTTCATCGCGCGGCCGCGGCCACGGAGCTTCCCCACTGTCGCGCCGGCACCGGCACCCACGCTGCCCTCGGCGGGCGGCGCCGCGCTCGCCGCGCGGGCCGCCTCGTAGCCGCACTCCGGCCCGGGCCGAACGGACCCGCCGCCGATGCCGAGATCGAACAGGATCGCCCCCGCGACGATCGGGACGACGTGGTCCCCGGCCCGATACCCGATCCCGCGCTCCTCGAGGTGCCGGACCACGCCCGACGCCGCGTCGAGCCCGAACGCGCTCCCGCCCGAGAGCACGATCGCGTGGGCCTCCTGCACGCTGTTCACCGGATCGAGGAGGGCGATCTCCCGCGTCCCCGGCGCCCCGCCCCGCACGTCGACGCCGGCCACGGCGCCCTCCTCCGCGAGGACGACGGTACAGCCCGTGGGCCGCTCATCCAGCGTGAAGTGCCCCAGCGTGAGCCCCTCCACCGCCGTGATCCCTTCCCCCGCCGAATCCGCCATCTCCTGCGCCACGCACCCTCCCGCCGCGAGAAATCCGCCGAACGCCCCCGCCGCCGCAAGCACGACGCCACGCGCAACGTACATCACCCGTTTCCCCCCTATGCCCGGAGTTCCGGGCGGTCGCGGTAGTCGTCGAGCGCCTCGGGGTTCGCGAGCGCCTCGACGTTCTTCACCGACTCCCCCAGTACCACGGCCCGCACCGCGAGTTCCGAGATCTTGGCGCTCTTCGTGCGCGGGATGTCCGCGACCTCGAGAATCCGCGCCGGAACGTGCCGGGGCGAGGCGTTCTCCCGGATCTCCCTTCGGATCCGCGCCTCCAGGTCCTCGTCCAGACTCCGGCCCTCCGCGAGCCGCACGAAGAGGATGACGCGCGTGTCGTTCTCCCACGGCTGCCCGATGACGATGGACTCCAGCACCTCCGGCATCCGGTCCACCAGCCGGTAGATCTCCGCCGTCCCGATCCGCACCCCGCCCGCGTTCAACGTCGCGTCGGAGCGGCCGTAGATTACCGCGCCGCCGTGCTCCGTCCACTCCATCCAGTCGCCGTGCCGCCAGACGCTGGGATACATGTCGAAGTACGCCGCGTGGAAGCGGCTCCCGTCGTCATCTCCCCAGAACCCCGTCGGCACCGACGGGAAGGGCGCCTTGCAGACGAGTTCCCCCTTCCCCGACGGCATCGACCGCCCCGCCGGATCCCACACATCCACGTCCATCCCCAGCGACGGCGCCTGGATCTCGCCCCGCCACACCGGGAGGAGCGGATGCCCGACGACGAACCCCGCGCACAGGTCCGTCCCGCCCGAGATCGAGGCGAGGTGGACATCCGGCTTCACGTCCCGGTACACGTAGTCGAACCCCTCCGGGACGAGCGGAGACCCCGTGGAGAGCAGCGTCCGCACCGAGGAGAGGTCGTGCGTCTCCCGCGGCCGGAACTTCGCCTTCCCCAGCGCGTCGATGAACTTCGCGGACACGCCGAGTTGGGTCATCCGCACCTCGTCCGCGTAGTCGAAGAGGACGTGCGGCCCGGGGTGGAAGGGCGAGCCGTCGTACAGGACCACGGTCGCCTCGCTCGCCAGCGCCGAGGAGAGCCAGTTCCACATCATCCACCCGCAGGTGGTGTAGTAGAAGGCCCGGTCCCCCGCCCGGATGTCGGCGTGAAGCTGGTGCTCCTTCAGGTGCGTGAGGAGGACGCCGCCCGCCGCGTGGACGATGCACTTCGGGACCCCGGTCGTGCCCGAGGAGAAGAGGATGTAGAGGGGATGGTCGAACGGGAGCCGCCGGAACTCGATCTCACGGGGTTCCCACGGGCCGATGAAGTCGTCGAACAGGATCGCGTGCGGGATCGCGGAGATGTCCGGGGCCGGATCCGTGTGGGGGACGATGATCACGCGCTCCACCGAGGGGAGGCGCCGCACGATCTCCGGCAGACGGTCGAGGCTCGAAAACCGCTTCCCCTGCCAGAAGTAGCCATCGGCCGCGAGGAGGACGCGCGGTTCGATCTGGCCGAAGCGGTCGAGCACGCCCTGCACGCCGAAGTCGGGCGAGGCGGTGGAGATCGTGGCTCCGAGGCTCGCCGAGGCGAGCATGTACACGATGGATTCCGGCATGTTGGGCACGTAGCCGGCCACCCGGTCGCCGGGCGCGATTCCGAGCGCGTCCAGCGCCTGGGCGAGCCGCGAGGTGGCGTCGTACAGTTGCGCCCAGGTGAGATCACGGCGGACGCGGTCCTCGGCCCGGAAGAGGAGCGCCGGCCCGTCATCCCGGCGCCGGAGCAGGTTCTCCGCGTAGTTCAGCCGCGCGTCGGGGTACCAGCGTGCCCCCGGCAGGCGGTCGAAGTCGACGACCACGCGCTCGCCGCGCTCGCCGATGACGCCGCAGAAGTCCCACACCGCGTTCCAGAACACCTCCGGCTCGCGGACCGACCACCGCCACAGCGCCTCCGGGGAGTCGGCGCCCGCCCCGCATTCCTCGTTCGCGAAGCGCGAGAAGCGCGCCATGTTCGTCGTCGCCGCGAAGTCCGGATCCGGGGTCCAGAGCGGACGTTCCGCGCCCGTCATGCCCGCCCGGCCCTTCCGGCCCGCCATGCCGTCACGCCCGTTCCTCCGACACCCACCAGTACCGGAAGGCGGGCCGCACGAGCTGCGCGAGGAGCCAGACGAAGAAGATCAGCGACAGCATCCCGAAGACGGCGAACCCGATCCCGCTCCACGCGGACACCCAGTCGGGCGGCACGTAGGTCTCGCCCGGCGCGTGCACCGCCCGCGTCACGCCGACGGCCGTCCCCACCACGTGCAGCCAAAGGACGAGCCCCGCCACCGAAAAGTTCAGCCCGATGAGACTCCAACGCATCGCCGGCGTGTGGAGCGTGTCCCACGCGTCCTCTCCCTCGCGGGCCTGGAAGTGCTCGCTCAGGATCCAGACCGCCGCCCCCAGCAGGATCATCGTGTCGATGCCGATCATCGCCCCCATCGCGTGTCCCGTGACGACGTACGTCCCGTGAATCACCGCGTTCAGCGGCGGGACCGAGATGAGGATCGCGCCGAACAGGATCGCGCACGTCCACCACTTCGCCGCCGCGAACGAACCGCGCGCCGCGCAGAAGGCCGGATCGCTCGGCGTTCTCAGCGCCCGCCACAGGTCGAACATCGCCCGCGCGAGCACGATGATCTCCATCATGCTCACGACGAACGCGATCCACTTCACCGACTCCCGCCCCGGAAGATGATAGGTGTGGTGCGCGAAGTTCGTGAACGAGTTGAGCAGCCCCACGGCGAACAGCATGTAGGCGGTCGTGGAGCGCCCGTAGGCGGGATCCCCCGAAATCCGCTCCCCCAGGTAGATCACGGAGCCGTACACGAAGAGGTTGAAGCTGCCGACGAGGGTCCCGGTCGCCTTCCACTGGATCCGCATGTCCTGCACCGGATCCCCGAAGATTCCCGGGATCAGCCACATGTGCTGTTCCACGAAGGTGACGATGAAGAAGAGCATCCCCACGCCCCACATCGTCACGTAGACCGGCCGTTCCCAGAACCGCTTCCCGGCGAGCCGGAAGAAGTTCCACGCGTAGCAGGTCCAGCCCCCGAGGATGAGGAGGGAGAAGAAGGGGTGGAAACCGACGTACTCGCGTCCCGTACCCACGCCGAGGGCGAGCGTGAGGAGGATCCCGAGGCCGGCGAGCGTCCAGGTCAGGACCTGGGCCCGGAGGCGCCAGCGGTCGCCGGTGGTCGGCGGACCCTCGTCCTGCAGGAAGCGGTACACGACGGCGACGCCGCCGAGGAAGACCCAGGCCGAGGCGAAGACGGTGTGGATCGGCCGAAGCTGTCGCAGGTCGAGGCCCACCTGCTGGAACCACGGCGCGAGCGAAGGCACGGAGTAGAAGGCGGCCAGGATGCCGCCCCCGAGCGTAACCGCGATCGCGATGAGTCCGCCGCGGATGAAGGTGAGGACCGCGAACTGGTGTGCAGGGTGGCCGGCCGCGAAGGGCTTCATGGGAACTCCCACCACGGCAGCGCGCCCCAGTCGAGGCTGCGGCCCGCCGCGAGCGTCTCGGTCGCCGCCTCCAGCTCCTCCCGATTCGCCTCCAGGAACCGGAGGAACGCGGTGAGCGCCGCGCGGTCGGCGTCGCCGAGCGGCGGGACCGGGGGCGGCATGCCCATCAGCGGGCGCCCGTCGGCGAGCACCAGGTCGAGCGAGTCGGGGGCGAGCGACCCGGCGACGAGCGACAGGTCCGGCGCCCCGACAGGTGAGTCGCGGAACGGGAAGTGGCACGCGCTGCATGGGCGGATCCGGTACGCCGCGAACCCGGCGGCGACCTCGGCCAGATCGTGATCCGTCCCATCGCCCGACCCCGCGCCACCGGATGTCCCGGCCCCTAGGGCCGCCTCGATCGCGCGCTCGAACGCCGCCTGCGCCCCGGCCCCCTCCCCCGGCGTCCCCATCCGCAGTTCGCCGCGGCCGATCTCCGGCCGGTCCATCTCCCGCAGGAAGGCCGCCATCGCCGCCGACTCGTCGTCGCTGAACCCGAGCGGCGGCATCTGCCCGCTACCCACCGTCAACAACGAAACGAGCCGGGTCGAATCAACCCGGCTCGCGGAGTTCGTCAGATCCGGCCCGAGGAATCCCCCCTGACCGTAGAACTGGTGACAGGTTTGACAGGCGTACGCCTGCCAGAGTGCACGCCCTTCGCGCGCCGCCTCCGACAGCGGCTCGCTCCGCTCGTCGGAGTACACCAGCCCCGTCTGGACTCCGAAGGAGAGCACCAGCACGGCCAGAAGGAGCTTTTTTCGGGCCGGCGTGAACATGGGGAGCGCTCGAAGGGGTTGGAGACGTGTGTTCCCGGACCCCGGGATGATCTTCCCCCAAGGCGACAGTCGTCAAGCGCGACCGGGAAGCTTGACCGCACTACCTCACAAAAACAGGCTTGGCCGTAAGGTGATGGAGTCCACACGAGGAGAAAAAACCATGCTCGTCAAGGTAACTGCGAAGCGACAAGTCACTCTTCCGGCGCATGTCCTGGACGCCATGGGCGTCCGACCCGGCGACCGTCTCGAACTGCTGGAGGGGCCCCACGGCTTCGTCATACGACCGCATAAGATCGACCTGTCACGCTTGGCCCCGCTGAGGGAAGAAATCGACCCCGAAATCGAGCCCTTTGACGTTCACGCCTTCCGCTCCCAGCGACATGATCCTTCGCTCCGGGATTGACACATCCGTCCTCGTGCGCCTGCTCACGGGCCGGCCCCGGGATCGGTTCGCCCATACGGTGGAGCACCTGACAGCCCTCGCCGGCGACGGAACCACCGTGGTGGCTTCCAATCGCCCGCCAGCCTCGGCGGGTGGTGTTCGCCGATGAGGAGATCCTGGTGTTGCGCCGCATGGAGCGTGACCCATATGGTGCGCCACCGAGCACTCGTCGGCACATATTCTTGCGCCTCCCACCATTCCTTTGGCTCACAGGGTTCGGAATGACCGCTCACCGGGCCGTGCGTACCCTGCTCGCAGTTGGGGTTGCGGTCGCCGCGGCTTGCCAGCCGTCCGAGGCGCCTCCCGCCAACGAGGGCGAGAGTCGGGAGGCTGCGTCCACGACCCGGACGCCCGGTATCCA
Organism: Gemmatimonadota bacterium; assembly: GCA_022825725.1. Lineage (GTDB taxonomy): Bacteria > Gemmatimonadota > Gemmatimonadetes > Palauibacterales > Palauibacteraceae > Palauibacter. The sequence continues at coordinate 13,055 of JAJDWE010000004.1, read as the reverse complement.
GGCCATGAACGCCTTCTACTACTACGACGATGTTGAGGCGGCTTGGACCTTCTACACTGAGACGCTCGGTCTTCCGACCGTGGTCGACTACGGTTTCGCCAAGATCCTGCGGGTGGCCGAGTCCTCGTACCTGACCCTTGTCGACGCCGCCGAAGGAATGCACTCGACCGACGAACCCCGGACCGCCACGCTCGCCTTCGTAACCGAGCAGGTCGAGGCGTGGTGGGACTACCTGACGTCTCGAGAGGTGCCCATGCGCTCCGACTTTCGGGCGGCCGAGGGGCGTCCGCACGATGGGTTCGTGGCAGTCGATCCCGAGGGGTACCTCCTCGAGTTCGAACGATTCAATCCGCATGCCGAGAACGAGCAATTGCTGCCCAGGTTGGCAGGGGCCGAAGTTCAATATCCGGCCCAGGTAATCGAGACGAGCCGACCCCCCGAGCTGGGGGTGCAGGCCACCGTCCTCTGGCTGTACTACCGCGACCTGGAAGGCGTCGAACGCTTCTACAGCGACATGCTCGATCGCGAAAGGATCGTCGATCAGGGTTGGGCCAAGGTCTTTCCCGTCTCTTCTTCGGGCTATCTCGGCCTCGTGGACGGGGAGCGCGGCCTCCACTCGGCGACCGATGAGAAGAGCGTCACGGTTTCGTTCTTCACGGACGATGTGGAGGGCTGGTTCAGCTACATGCGGGGGCGCGAGGGCTTCCAGCTGCGAACCCGGGAGGTGACCGACGAGAGCGGACGGGTGAGCGTGTTCATCGGCTACGATCCTGAGGGTTACTTTCTCGAGTGGGACACTTTCCTGGACGTCGAGGGAAACGAGGAGTTGCTTGCGTTGCTGAACGGGGTGCGGTAGTCCAGCGCTAAGCGGCGAGGTGCTCTCACGCGGGCGCCTCAGCCCGACCGCGATCCGGGGTCGAAGCGTCCGCCGACGGCCGGGATGGTGCAAGACAATCCGTTCCGGAAGAAGTCCGCGGGAACGTCTTCAGGCGATCCGCGGTTCTCGTGCGGGAGTCAGTTGATGCGCTTGTCGCGGCCGGTCCATTCGCGGTCGCGGAGGATGTACTTCTGAACCTTGCCGGTGGAGGTCTTCGGGAGGAGGCCGAACTCGATCGCGTCGGGGCACTTGAAGTGGGCGATCCGGTCTCGGCAGAAGTCGATGATCTCCCGTTCCGTGGCCCCGGCTTCGGGCTTCAGCGTGACGAAGGCTTTCGGTCGTTCGCCCCATTCGTCGTGGGGGATGGCGATGACGGCGCATTCGAGCACGGCGGGGTGTCGGGCGACCGTCTGCTCGACTTCGATCGTTGAGATGTTCTCGCCGCCCGAGATGATGATGTCCTTGGCCCGGTCACGCAGTTCGACGTAGCCGTCGGGGTGCCACACCGCGAGGTCCCCGGAATGGAACCAGCCCCCGCGGAACGCCTCGTCGGTGGCCTCGCGCTGCGCGTAGTAGCCCTTCATGACAATGTTCCCGCGCATCACGACCTCGCCCATCGTCGCGCCGTCGCGGGAGACGTCCCTGCCCTCCTCGTCGACGACCCGCATGAGGTCGGAGGTCACGAATCCCTGGCCCTGCCGGGCGAGCAGGCGGGCCTGTTCGGCGGGGGGGCGCCCGTCCCAGTCGGCGTGCCAGGCGCAGGTGGCGGTGGGGCCGTACGTCTCCGTGAGGCCGTAGGCGTGGATCGGGTGGAAGTTCAGCGCCTTCAACTGCTCCAGCAGCGTCGGCGAGGGCGGCGCTCCGGCGATCATCGTCCGCACCGTGTGCTCCAGCGGCCGGGCAGCCGGATCGTTGACGAGCATGATCTGCACCGTCGGCGCGCCGCAGTAGTGCGTGACGCCCTCCGACTCGATCAGCGCCCAGATGCGGGCCGGGTCGACGTCTCTCAGGCACACGTGCGTGCCTCCGATGGCGGTCACCGCCCACGTGAAGCACCACCCGTTGCAGTGGAACATGGGCAGCGTCCACAGATAGACGGCGCCGGGCGTCATCTCCATCTCGATGAGTTCCCCGATCGCGTTCAGGTACGCGCCGCGGTGCGTGTACACGACGCCCTTGGGGCGGCCCGTCGTCCCCGACGTGTAGTTCATCGAGATCGGGTCTTCCTCGTCCGCCGGGCCGGCCGCGAGCGGGGGCGGCTCGCCGATGCCGGTGGCGGAGTCCCTGGCGGGGCCGCCGGCTGAATCGGCGGCGGAAGCGAGGAACGCCTCGTAGGGGTCGTGCGGCGCCCCGGTATCGTCGATCCGCACTACGGTCACGCCGCCGCCGCGCAGCGCCTCCTCGTCGATGAGGCCCTCAAGGGCCCGGTCGACGAACAGGTAACACGCGCCGCTGTGCTCCAGGATGTAGGCGATCTCGCCCGCTCCGAGCCGCGTGTTGATCGCGACGAGCACGCCGGCGGCGGCCGGCACCCCGTAGTGTGCCTCGAGCAGGGGCGGCGTGTTCGGCGACAGGAAGGCCACCCGGTCGCCCGCCTCGAGCCCGGCCTGGAGCAACCCCGCTGCCAGCCGCCGCACGCGAAGCTCGAACTCGCGGTAGGAGTAGCTCCGGTCGCCGTGCACGACGGCGGCCTTGTCGGGGTACACGGACGCGCTCCGCCGCAGGAATTCGAGCGGCGTGAGTTCGGTCCGGTACGGACTCCTGTCGCTCACCGTAATCCCGGCGTGCGCGCGTCAGTCGCTGGCGGCCTCCCGCCCCTCACTCGCCACCCGCGCCGCCGGCCTCCGACAGCAGCCGCCGGTACACGTCGCGCGCCTCGTCGAACTGGGCGTAGACGTGGTCCTGCTCCGCCTGGGAGCGCCAGCCGGGCCACTCCCGCGCCTGCCGCTCCAGTTCGTCGATCCAGTCGAGGCCGTACTGCGCCCCCGCCGCGTCGCGGATCGCCGCGCCTCCCACCGTGAACCAGACGGGGTTCGTGAACCCCTGCGGGTAGCCCGCGTCGAGCGGGAATCGTTCCTCGGGCTCGCCCTCCGCCCGCAGGTGGATCCAGCCGCTCCCGTCGATCTCCACATCCCCCGAGAAGGAGGCGGACTTGCGGTCTTCGGAGAGTTCGAGATCGAGCAGATCCTCTCCATCGCGCACGAGCCAGGCGCGGGTCAGCGGCACGATCGACCGCACGCTGGCCTCCACCTCGACGCTCGTCGCGGCCGCGCCCAGGTCCACCACGGAACCCGGGATCTCCCCGTTCACCGAGAGTTCGACGAGGGGCCCGTTCGTCACGAACGCCGCGGCGCCCCGCAGCCCCTCGAACCACCCGTCCGCCGTCAGGCGCCCGTCCGGCGTGCGCACGTACGTCCGCATGGCGCCCACCAGCGGCGTCGCGTGCAGGTTGCTGATCGAGTCCTCGCCCCCCGTCGCGCAGACGCGGACGTCGTTGCTCCACAGCGCGTAGAGCGGGAAGAACCCGGCCCGCTCGGCCGTGGACCACTCGAGCGCGTCGCTCGTCCCCAGCACGGCGTCGACCATGAACCCCTTCCCGCCCATCAGCCCGAACGTGAGCGGGTCCACATCGCCGAAGTAGGGGTGGACGTAACCCGTCGTCGCGCCCTGGTCCTTCGCCTTCCGCATCATGTCCGTGTTCGAGGGATACAGGCTCTCGATCCCCGTCCCCTCGTATCCCGTGGTGAACGGCGAGATGAGGTGGTCGCGCATCCCGAACATGAACACGTGCCCGTAGAACGGCGGCCGGTACTCCTGCCCAACGATGACGACCATCTCCTCCGTCGACACCGGGTGCTCCCCGCCGCCTGGCACGAAGAACTGGTGGTCGAGGATCCGGTTGTCCTTGTTCGCCACCTGCTCGTTCACGATGTCCTGATCCTCCGCCGCGGACATGAACATCAGGTTCTCGAGCGTGTTGTGGAGGTTCCCCGCGTAGTTCATGTGGACGTGCGTGGAACCGTTGTGCCAGCCGTCGGCCGAGAGATCCGCGAACCGGTGCAGCGTCACGGCGAGTTCCACGGTTTCGTCGGCCGCGATCGCCACCTTCATGCGCTGGGGCTCGATCTCGAAGCCCTTCACGATCGTGAGGTCCGCTTCGCCCGGCGGAAGCGCGACGGTGAACGTCCCGTCGGTGTGGAAGGCCGGATAGCGCCCGCGCTGGCCGATACGGGCGTATTCGTCGGGCGGAGCGTGGTACTTCCCGTCCGGCCCGAGGAGGGTGACCCGTGCAGCCACGGGGTCCCGTCCGCTCGCGTCTGTGCGCACCGTGACGGACAGCATGCCCGTCGGCCCCGCGTACTCGCGCTCGCCGATCTCGATCTTCCGTCGTCGGCCGCCGTAGGTCTCGATGAGTTCGAGTTGCGGGAGGCCGTCCTCGTTCGTGATGTAGGCGATCGTCTCCCCGTCGGGCGACCAGCGCGGGTGGAAGGCGTCGTGCTCGAAGAAGGTGAGCTTGTACGGTTCCCCGCCCTCCGTCGGCTGCACGTACAGGTTGTTGAACTGGTCCGCCGCCCCCGCCGTCGACGAGTACACGAAGCGCCGGCCGTCGAGCGACACGTCCGGTCTGGCGCGGTAGAGCGTCTGCTCCCGCAGCACCGTCCGCGCCTCCCGGATTCCGTCCGCGCGCGCGGGCACCCGGATCACGTTCCCCGAGCCCAGCGGGACGTCGCGGTTCGAGACGAGGAGGAGCTCCTCGCCGTCCGGCATCCACGCGGGCGAGAGGTGCATGTCCATGGGCCCGAAGTAGAGCCGGTTGTTCCCGTAGGAGTTGTCGCTGCTGACGGCGATCTCGGGCCCCGCCCAGTCGCCGTCCGCCACCTCCCGGATGAAGACGTTGAAGTACCCGTTGGGGGCGCTCGACACGTACGCGATCCGGCCTCCGTCAGGAGAAAACACGGGATCCGCGTACACGAAGCGGTCGTCCGTGAGCGCCCGTGTCTCACCCGTCTCCGTGTCCAGCATCTCGAGCTGGATTCGCTCGCCGCCGTAGTCGGCCGTGTACACGATCCAGCGGCCATCGGGCGAGTAAGAGGGAGAGGAGTGGTATGTGCCCCCGCGCGTGAGTTCGGTCGCGTTTCCCGTCTCCACGTCCACTTCCCAGACGGACCCGGCCATCCCCACCGCGAGCGACGCGCCGTCCGGCGACCACGAGGGGAACCAGGGCGTCGTCCCCGGCGCCGGCGGCAGGTAGTAGTTGTGCATGTAGTTGCCGCCGTGCCGCACGCCGGGATACCCGCCGAACTCCGGTGGCGGCTCCTCCGCGAGGACGGGCGTCACCGGCCGGGCCGCGGATGACTCGAGCAACCCGGGTTCCCCGGTCACGGTCACGCCGGGTGCGCCGCCACCCGGATCGCACCCAAGCGCGAGACCGACGGAAAGACAGGAGAAGAGGCGGACGGGAGCGGGACCGATACGCATGGCAACTCGCAGGGTCGGAGGATCGCCGAACGGAGCCCCCAACTTGTTCCGCACCGACCGCCCCGCGCAACGCGGCCAGACGGCTTGTGTTCGGGGCCCAATCGGGCCCCGTCTTCAAAGGTTGAGCGTCAGGCTCCGGGCGGGCGGTAGGAGACGCCGCGGGCGACGGCCTCGTCGACGGTCTCGGGGTCGATCAGGACCGTCACCGAAACCGTGAGGGCCCCCGCGGCCGCGATGTTCAGCGAGAGCGTCGTGGCGGCGGTCGAGTCGGGAAGGTCGGCGATCAGGAGCAGGTCGTCGTCGCCGAAGGCGTAGTAGAAGCCCTCGAGCGTGCCGCCCGCGCTCTCGACGGTCTGCCGCAGCGCCTCGCGACGGCCGGTGCCCCCCTCGGCGATCAGGCCCTTGAGCCCGGATTGTGTGTAACTTGTGCGGAACATGTACTTGGCCATGGTTCTCCGTATTCTCCGTGTAAGGTCTTGTTCTTTGGGTTGGGTCGGTTGTCTGCGGTTCAGCAGGTGAGGCAGTTGTTGTTGTTGTGAGAGCCCAGGCTCTCTAGAAGCGCGACGGTCTCCGGGAAGGGCGAGACGCGCTGCACGGGACCGTTTGCCATGTCGGCCGTCGTCTGGCCGCGGCGGCTGACGACGGTGACATCGCCCCCCACCTCCACGAGATAGAGGATCATCTCGTTGTCGCCGCGCGAGGCCGCGTTGTGCAGCGCCGTGTAGCCGTTGTGGTCGCGGACGTTCACGTCCGCCCCCAGTTCCTCCACGAGGTACTTCACGGCCGGTATCCACCCCTCGGGCGTATGGCGGTGCGCGTTGCCCGCGAACCCCTCGCCGTAGCCCACGCCGGAGGCCGCGTGGATCGGCATCACGCCGGGCCCGCCCGGGGGCACCGGCGGCAGCCCCGAGGCGTCCGGCGCGTTCGCCCGCGCCCGGTCCGCCGCTTCCGCGGCCTCCACCAGCGCCTTTCGGGTGTCCTCGGTGAGGTTCTCGAGGTCCTTGTCGGGATACTCCTTCTGCTCCTCCTCGGGCAGCTGGCCCCGGACATCCTGGATCAGCTTGAGGCGCTCCTCCGGCGGGAGTTCGGCGTAGGAGGAGTCGCGCAGCGCGTTCAGCGCCTGCTGCCGCAGGAACTCGTCCGGGGAGAGACGCTGGCGCCGGGGGGGCGCCTTGGTCGGGATGTTCGGGTCGGCCCCGTACTCGACGAGGAGCTTCATCGCCTCGACGTCCGTCGCGTAGGCGGCGCGCCAGAAGGCTGTGGCGCCGTTGGTGTCGACGAGGCCGCAGTTCCGGTTTCCGCAGCCCGTGTACACCATGTACCACGGGTGTCGGGTGATCCGGTGGTCGGGATCCGCGCCCGCGTCGAGCAGCGCCCGCGCCACCTCCAGGTAGTTCGCGCTCTGGAGCGGGCGCTCCTGCGGCTGCGGGAACCGTGTGCGCGGCTGCCACCGGGCGTTGATCACGGCCCACAGCGGCGACACGCCGTTGAGTTCGGCCGCGATGTTCGGATCCGCGCCCCGCTCGAGGAGCATCAGCACGAGGTCGAACTGCCCGTTGATCGCGGCCATCACGAGCGGACTCGTCCCGTCCGCCGCGCTCACCACGTCGATGTCCGCACCTCCGTCCAGGAGGGCGAGGGCCGACTCCACGTACCCTTGCCGGACCGCGTGCAGGAGCGGCGTCAGGCCGCCGATCTTCTCGACCGGAGGCAGGAAGAGACGACTGAAGTCGCTCTCGTCCTCTTCTTCCTCCTCCTCTTCCTCGGGGAGGCCGTCGACGTAGACCTCGCGTCCCGCCCGCACGGCGGCCTGAAGCTCGCCGGGCGTCGGCGTGCGCGCCTCGTCCCCCCCTCCGGTGAAGGCTTCGAGCACTTCCGTCTCACGCTGCCGCGCCAGGCGATCCAGCTTTTCCTGCTCGATGATGTCGATGACGAGGGACGTGATGTCGGGGTCCGCACCGCCCTCCAGCAGCACGCGGATCGCGTCGGCCCGGTTGCCGGCGGCGGCGAAGGTGAGGGGCGTCTGGCCCCACTCGGCCTCGACCGCATCGGGATCCGCGCCCGCCTCGAGCAGCACCCGGATCGCGTCGGGGCTTCCGGACGCCGCGGCGAGGTGGAGCGGCGTGGCGCCGCTGTTCGCGGTCAGGGCCATCGCGTCCGAACCCGCCGCGACCAGGCTGCCGAGAATCGCCGCCGAGCCCCGGCGCGCGGCGAGGTGGAGCGGCGTGTACTGCCCGATCCGCGTGACCGCCGCCACGTCGGCTCCGGCGTAGATGAGCATGTCCGCGAGTTCCGCGTCGCCCCGGTCAGCGGCCCAGTGCAGGGCCGTCATCCCGTCTCCCTGCGCCGCGTTGACGTCCAGCCCCTCCCGCAGGAGTTCCCGCACCGTCTCGACTTCGCCGCGCATGGCGGCGTCGGCGACGGGCGAATCGGGCGGCGAATGAGGCGTCCCCGCCGAAACGAGGAGCGCCGCGCAGAGGACCGCGAACCCGTGCCGAAGCCTGCCGGCCCGCACGATCAGGTTCCCGCGTCCGTCGCGACCGGGTCGGCCTGGTTGAGCGACATCGGGCCGGTACTGTCGCCGAACTCGTGCATGTCCTCGACGCCGAGGCCGTGCAGGACGGACAGCATGGCGTTCGCCATCGGCGTCCCGTCCGGCGCCTTGATGTGCAGGTCGCCCTCGAGCATCCCGTTGCCGTGCCCGAGCAGGAAGAGCGGCGCCCGGCGGTGGTTGTGCAGGTTCGCATCGGCCATCGGCGACCCCCACAGCACCACGCTCTGGTCGAGCAGACTCGACTCGCCGTGCATCGTGTTCTTCAGCTTGTCGATGAGGTACGGAAGCTGACCGACGCGGAACTGGTTGATCTTGTTGAACTCCAGCACCGCCTCTTCACGGTTCCCGTGGTGGGAGGCCGGGTGGAAGGGCCGGTCGGACTCGCTGTCGGGGAAGACACGGTTCTGCGCGTCGCGCCCCGTCTTGAAGGAGATCACGCGCGTCATGTCGGTCTCGAGGGCAAGCACCTGGATGTCGAACAGCATCTGCATGTGCTCGGTGAACGAATCCGGCACGCCGGCCGGCGCCTCGGGCAGGGCGCGCTCCTCACCGCTCGAGTTCCGCCCCTCGACCATCTGAATCCGGCGCTCCAGTTCGCGGACGTTCGTCAGGTACTGCTCCATGCGGCGCGCGTCTTCCGCGCCGAGGGTGCGCTGGACGGTGGAGATCTCGCCTGAAATCCAGTCGAGGATGCTGCGCCGCGTGGCCCGGCGCGCCGCCCGCTCCGCCTCGGTGCCGCCGGCGCCGAACAGAAGGTCGAAGGCGACCCGCGGATCGCGGATCATGGGCAGCGGTTCCGTCGGTGACGCCCAGCTCAGCGAGTCGGTGTACGCGCACGAGTAGTTGTACGTGCAGCCGCCCGCCTGGTCGAGATTCTCGATGCAGAACTGCATCGAAGGCATCGGCGTCTCCTGGCCGAAGCGCTGCGCATAGATCTGATCCATCGAGGTCCCGCAGAAGATGTCGGACCCCTGCGTCTGCTTCGGGTGCGCCTGCGTGAGGAACACGGCGCTCGAGCGGAAGTGGTCCCCGCCGATCTCGGGCGGCGTGAACGCCTCGGCGTTCCGCACGTCCGTGTTGCTGATGATCGTCAGGTGCTCGCGGTACGGCCGCAGCGAGACGAGCGCGCTCTCATCGATGATCTCGAAGTCGCGTCCCGCCTTTTCCGGTGCGAAGAGGAACTTCGTCGCGCCGTGCTCGCGGTTGCACCCCGCGAGTCCATGCACCTCCTCGATCGCGATGAGCCGGGTTCCCGTCCCCTCCGTCAGGCTCTTCGCGCTCGTCGATCCCCACAGACGGCCTGCCGGAACCATCGCGTCGAGGAACGGCAGGGCGAGCGTGGCCCCGACGCCTCGAATGAAGGTCCTGCGAGGCAAGTGCTGTCCCGTGATGAATTCCATGTTCTCCCTCTCGTAACGTCGGACCGTCGCCCGGCCAGATGGGCCGTCTAGCGGCGGTCTTCGGAAACCTCCTCGGAAACTTCCTCTTCTACCGCGGTCGCGGGCATGGCCCGCTTCATCCTGAAGGCATCGCCGTTCACGACGCCCATGATCAGCGACGAAAGCCTGTAGTCGTCCCCTTCCGCATCCTCCACGATCGACCGGATCCAGGGCTGGTCGTAGTACTCGACGCGGCGGCCGAGCGCGTACGCGGCCAGGTTCTCCGTGAAGTTCCGGAGCAGCGGCAGCGGGCGCGTGAGGAGCGCGTCGACGAGTTCCGGCGGCGTCTGGACCGCCGTCCCATCGTAGAAATCGCCGCGCGTGTCGAGCGGCATCCCGTTCTCGCGCAGGCGCCACTTCCCGGTCACATCGAAGTTGTCCAGCGCAAGGCCGATCGGGTCCATGAAGCGGTGGCAGGAGCGGCACGCGGGACTCGCCCGGTGCATCTCCATCCGCTCGCGCGTCGTGAGCAGCCGTCCGTCCATCGACTCTTCCGTCTCGTCCAGGTCCGGCACCCCCGGCGGGGGCGGCGGGGGCGGCGTCCCGAGCAGGACCTCCATCACCCACTTGCCCCGCAGCACCGGCGAAGTGCGGTTCGCGAGCGAAGTGAGGACGAGGACGCTGCCGTGGCCCAGGATCCCGACGCGCTCGTCGCCGGGATAGGTCACGCGCTGGAAGTTCCGCCCCGCCACACCGTCGAACCCGTAGTGATGGGCCAGGCGTTCGTTCACGAACGTGTAGTCCGCCCGGAAGAAGTCGAGCACGCTCCGGTCCTCGCGGATGAGACTCTGGAAGAGGAGTTCGGTCTCCCGCTTCATGGCGTCCGCGAGGTTCTCGTCGAAGTTCGGGTAGAAGTTGGGGTCGGGGCGGACCTTGTAGAGATCCTGCAGCCGCAGCCACTGGGAGACGAAGCGCGAACTCAGCGCCTCGGAGCGGGGGTCGGCGAGCATGCGGCGCGCCTGCCGCTCCAGTTCGCCGGCATCGGACAGCCGTCCCTCGACCGCCGCCGTCCGCAGTTCCTCGTCGGGCGGAAGGCCCCAGAGGAAGAACGAGAGCCGCGAGGCGAGGTCGATGTCCTCCAGCGCATAGGCTTCTCCGCTCCTGACGCCTTCGGGCTCGCGCTCGAGCCGGAGGACGAAGAACGGGCTCGCGAGGATCGCCTCGAGGGCCATCCGCACGCCGATTTCGAACCCGCCCTGCTCGACGCCCATGTCGTAGAACGTCATCAGGCCGTCGACCTCGCTCGGTTCGAGCGGGCGGCGGTAGGCGCTGCGCGCGAGGTTGGTGAGGATGCCTCGGGCGCACGGCCGCTCCTCGTCGGATGACGTGGGACGGCAGGTGAAGATGCGCTGGCGGATCGGCGACTCCGACACGCCGGTCGGGTTGTGCGGTCCGCCGATGATGACGTCCTGCAGGTGCGGCAGCGTCGTGATCCCGCCCCCGCCCGAACCGCCGCCGGCATTGGACCACACGTGCGGCCGGATCAGGTCCTCGTACGGCCCTTCCTGGCGCCGGACGAAGGCGGCCGAGACGCGGTGCTGGCCGGCGCGGACGAAGACCGGTTCCGTACCGACGGGCGTGAAGCCGCGGTCATCCGCCCCGCCGCCGCGACGCGTGTAGTGGAGGAGCGCGACCCGCTCGCCGTCGATCGAGATGTCGATGTCCTCCATGCGGGAGTTCGCGCCGGAGGTGAAGACGAGCGAGAAGGTGTACTCGCCGTCGGCCGGGAACGTGTGCTCCACGACCATCCCGCCGCGCGTCCCGAACGGGGCCCCCTCCACGTGATCCCACGGGTGCTGCGACAGGTACTGCGAGTTCTTGTACGTCGTGTTGACCGCCGGGGCGTTGCGGTCGCCCACCGCCATGCGGCTGATCTCGGCGGCCGCGTTCAGGTAGGCGTCGAGGAGCGTCGGCGAGAGCGCCTGCACGTCGGCGATGTTGTCGAAGTTCGCGCTCATCTGGTCGTTGGGGAGCCACTTCCCCGCATCGACCTCGAGCCCCAGCAGATCGCGGATCGCCCGCTCGTACTCGGGCCGGTTGAGCCGCTGGAAGGTGCGGCCGCCGGGGTTCGGGTTCCGGGCCGCCGCGTCGTCGACGATGGTCTCGAGCGTCACGACGAGTTCGAACAGGTCCTCCTCCGGCGGACGGCGCACGCCGGGCGGCGGCATCATGCCGGCGCGCAGCTTGCGGATCATCTTCTCGGCGGTCTCCGCCTGCGCGTCCGCGGCGTCCACATCGAAGGACTCGAGGGTGAGGTTGCCCGCCAGCCGCCGACTGTTGTGGCAGTTCGTGCAGACGCCCTGGACGATGTCGTTGGGATCCATCGAGGGGGCTGCATGCGGCGCCGTATGCCGGAACTCCGCGGCCGAGCCGACGCCGGGCTGGCCGGCAACTCCGGCCACGGCCGCGGCGGACGAGGTCTCGCCCTCCTGCGCGGGGAGGCTCGCGGGGACCGCGAGAACGAGCGTCAGAGCCGCGCCAACCGTGCGGATCGCCATCGCTTTGTACGCTTCCTGTCGGGGCATCGAGACCGCTTTGTCAGCCAGTTCGCATGTAGGCGCATTAAAAGATGTATCCGCATAACACGCTAAGCCCGAAACCCGCTGTGAGGCAAGCGGCGGGAGCCCGTTCAGTCGTCGCGCCAGCGGACCGATTCGGGGGTGATCTCGTCCACGGTGCGGGCGCCGAGAAGCGCCATCGTGCGGCGGAATCCCTCGTCGAACCACTTGAGGACGAGGTCCACGCCCCGCTCGCCGCCGGCTCCGAGCGCGTAGAAGTAGGCGCGGCCGGTCAAACAGGCCTTTGCGCCGAGCGCGACGGCCTTCGCGATGTCGCTCCCCCGCCGGACGCCGCCGTCGATGAGGACATCGAGCCGGTCGCCGACCCGATCCGCCACTGGCTGCAGCAGTTCGAGCGTCGGGGGCGCGTCATCGAGCTGCCTGCCGCCGTGGTTCGAGATCACGATCCCCTCGGCACCGGCGTCCGCCGCGAGGACGGCGTCCTCCACCGTCTGGATGCCCTTGATGACGATGGGGCCGTCCCAGATCGAGCGCAGCCAGTCGACGTCGGCCCAGTCGAGCTTCGGATCGAACTGCTCGTTCACGTACTGCGCGAGACCCATGGCGTCGACGCCCCCCGCGCCGCCCGCCGCGTCCCGGCTCACCGCGCTTGAGAAGACGATCGGTTCGGAGGTGAGGAAGTCCCACGTCCAGCCGGGTTTCCGGATCCCGTCCACGACCGTGTCGAGGCCGAGCTGCGGGGGGAGGGTGAAGCCGTAGCGGACATCGCGCTCGCGCCGCCCGAGCACTGCGACATCGACGGTGAGGAGGAGCGCCTCGTAGCCGGACTCGCGGGCCCGCTGGACGAGTTCCGCGACCAGGCCCCGGTCCTTCCACACGTAGACCTGGAACCACTTCGGGCCGGAGCTGACGGCGGCCACCTCCTCGATCGAGCGGGTGCCGAGGGTGGAGAGGCTGTACGTGACCCCCGCGCGCTCGGCCGCCCGCGCCACGGCGAGTTCTCCCTCCGAATCCGCGATGCGGCTGAACCCGGTGGGGGCGAGGATGAGCGGCAGCGGCTGGCGCCTGCCGAGGACCGTGACGCCGGGGTCCACGTTCGTCACGTCCCGGAGGACGCGGGGCCGGAACTCGAGACGGTGGAAGGCGTTGCAGTTCCGCGCCTGGGTGCGCTCGTCCTCCGCCGCGCC
>JAJDWE010000075.1:107500-174811 GCA_022825725.1 Gemmatimonadota bacterium | reverse complement strand
GTTCTCGGGACCCTGCTCGTCCAGGTGTTCGCATGAGGCCGCGCAAGAAGGACTTCGTACGCGCCATTTCGCGCAGTTTCTCCATCCAGGGCTCATGGAACGACCGTACGATGACGGGGCCCGGGATGGCGCATGCGATCGCCCCGCTGCTCGCGCGCATTCACGAGGGCGACCCCGCCGCGTTCCGGCGGGCCGTCCAGCGCCACTCGCGAGCTTTCAATGCGCATCCGTACCTGGCCCCCGTGGCGATCGGGGCCCTCGCGCGCCTCGAATTCGATGGAGAGAACCCCGACACCCTGTTGCGCTTCCGTTCCGCGCTCCGCGCGCCGCTGGGAGCGCTGGGCGACGGGGTCGCGTGGGCCGGATGGCGGCCCTTCTGCGTGTCCGCTGCGGCCATCGGGTTCCTGCTCGGACTCGACCCGCTGTTCGCTGCCGGTGCTTTCCTTCTCCTGTACAATGCCGGCCACGTCACCCTCCGCGTCTGGGGGCTGCGCTGCGGCTGGAGGTCGGGCCGGTCCGTGGCCTCCGTATTGAAGCGCGCGCCTCTGCGCCGGATCGAGAGCGCGCTCGTGCGGGCAAACCAGGTGCTCATCGGGGTCCTCGCCGCGCTGCTCGTGGGCCAGCTTCCGGGAACCGGCGACGCCCTCTGGAGGGACGGCGGTGCAGTCATCGCGGCGTTGATGGGTTACCTTGTCCCGCGACACATCTCGGCGGTCGCCATGGCGAGCCTGCTTGCCGCGTGCGCGGTGTGGCTCCTGTGAGCGTCCGGACAGGCGGTACAGCCTGCCGCGACGCACGGCCCGACGCCGATCATTCGCTCGACCGGGGCGGAAGGCTTCTGTGACGATGCGACACGAAGCAGCGGTACGTATTCAGAACCGGCTGGGGCTGCACGCCCGCCCGGCCGCGGAGTTCGTTAAGCTGGCGAGCCGGTTCCGGGCCGAGGTGCGGGTCGAGAAGGATGAGTTGGAGGTGAACGGGAAGAGCATCATGGGCGTGATGATGCTCGCGGCCGAGGCCGGCGCCTCCATCCGTATCCGCGCCACGGGATCCGACGCGGAAAACGCCGTCGACTCCCTCACCGAACTCGTCCTGTCCGGGTTCAGCGAGGAACTCGATCCGGACGCGGGCATGGACGGGCTTGCGTGAGCGAGGTCATTCACGGGATCGGGGCGGCGCCGGGGCGGGCTCTCGGCGTGGCCCGGCGCCTCGAGCGCCATGAGTGGCGACCCGAGCACAAGACGATCCCGTCCGACGCCGTCGAGCGCGAGGTCGCGCGCTTCGAGGAGGCGCGGGCCTGGGCTGCCGACCGCGTCCGGGACACGCGTGAGGAGGCGGCTCGCTCGCTGGGCGAGGTGGAAGCGAACATCTTCGACCCGCAGATCCTCATCCTCTCGGACCCCGACCTCGTCGCGGGCACGATCCGCTATATCCGCGAGAACTTCCTCTCCGCGGAGCGTGCTTTCGATTGGCGCCTGACCGAACTGCGGACGGCGATCGTCGATGCGGGGCACTTCATGGTCGTCGATCGGCTGGCCGACCTGCAGGACATCCGGTCCCGCGTGCTCGCGCGGCTCACCGGGCGTAACGAAGATCCCCTCGCCCTTCCGGAGGAGCCCGGGGTGATCGCCATCGATGACCTCACGCCCAGCTTCGCCGTGCGACTCGATCCGGAACTCGTCCTCGGCGTGGCGAGCGGATCCGGGTCCCGGACCTCGCACAGCACGCTGGTCGTCCGCTCGCTCGGGATTCCGGCGGTCGTCGGACTCGGCGCTGACCTCGCGAAGATCGAAGACGGCACCACCGTTCTCCTCGACGGAGGCAACGGTCGCGTCCTGCTCGAGCCGACGGAGGCCGAGACCGCGGCACACCTGCAGATGGTCCGCCGCCTTTCCGGGCGTCCCGCCGCCGACCTGACCCGCGAACCCGCGCCTCTGCTGACGGCGGACGGGGTCCGCGTTCACCTTCGCGCCAACATCGATCAACCGCACGATGTGCCGGCGGCCCGGCGCGTGGGTGCCGAGGGGGTCGGACTCTTCCGGTCCGAATTCCTTGTGATCGGGCGGAGGGTGATTCCAAGCGAAGAGGAGCAGTACGAAGCCTATCGAGAGGTTGTGGACGGCTTCCCGAACCAGCCCGTGACGCTCCGGACGTTCGATATCGGTGGCGACAAGTTCCCGCTCTTCCTCGACCTCCCTCCGGAGGACAACCCCTATCTGGGCTGGCGCGCGATCCGCGTCTGCCTGGACCGACCCCAGCTCTTCCGCAACCAGCTGCGCGCCGCGATCCGGGCCGGCGGACCGGAGGCCCGCATGCGGATCCTGGTCCCGTTCGTGATCTGTGAGACCGAGATCCAGCGCACGAAGGAGATCGTCGCGGAAGTCGGCCGCGAGCTGGGTCAGACCGAGCCCGTCTCCTTCGGCGTGATGGTGGAAACGCCCGCGCTTGCGGACACACTCGATCTCGTGGGACGGCACCTGGACTTCATCAGCCTCGGCACGAACGACCTGACTCAGTATTCCCTGGCGGTGGACCGCGGCAACGCCAGACTCCAGCATCTCTCGAACCCGATGCATCCGGCGCTCATCCGCAGCTACGAGCGGATCTTCAACACGGCCAGCGCCCTCGGCCTCGACATCGGCGTGTGCGGAGACCTCGCCGCGGAACCGGTGGGACTCGCCCTCCTGCTCGCCCTCGGCTACCGGGATTTCAGTCTCGCGCCCACGTCGATCCCCGAGGTGAGGGAACTCGTGGGGCTCCTTTCCGTGGCGGAGCTGTCGGAGCTCTGGAGCCGCGTCGGCGCCCTGTCCGGGATGCCGGGGGAACTCCTCGCGCGGCTGGAGGACGCCATTCCGGTGGAGCCGTCACCGCTGTACGTCTCCTGAACCCGCAGCGGGGACGTTGCCTCCGCTCGGTCGGGCGGCCACTATCTTGGCCGCTACGCCTTCCGCGGCACTCCGCCGCAAACCTCCAAGTGGGAGAATCAGCTTCGTGAAGGGGATACAACCGTTTTCCTCCGAATCCGTGACCGAGGGACACCCCGACAAGATCGCGGATCAGATCTCGGACGCGGTCCTGGACCGGATCCTCGCGGAGGACGACCGGGGCCGGGTCGCATGCGAGACGCTCGCGACGACCGGCCTCGTCCTCGTGACCGGCGAGATCACGACGTCCGCCCGGATCGACATCGCAGCCATCGCCCGGGAAGTGCTGCGTGATATCGGCTATACGCGCGCGGAGCACGGGATCCAGTGGGACACGTGCAGCGTACTCACCGCAATCGACGAGCAGTCGGCGAACATCGCCCAGGGCGTGGATGTCGGTGGCGCTGGAGATCAGGGGATGATGTTCGGATACGCGACCGATGAGACGCCGGAGCTGATGCCCCTGCCCATCATGCTGGCCCACGCGCTGGTGAAGCGCCTCGCCGACGTGCGGCGAGCTGGCGGCATCGGCTGGCTGCGGCCGGACGGGAAGGCCCAGGTGTCGGTCGAATACCGGGACGGAGAACCGGCCCGCGTCACGGCGGTGGTCGTTTCGGCCCAGCACGACGGGGACATCGCACAGGACGAGATCGAGACGGCGATCCGGGAAGAGGTCATCGGGCCCGTTCTGCCGGACGAGCTCTACGACGAAGGCCGCGCACAGTGTCACATCAACCCCACGGGTCGTTTCGAGATCGGCGGACCGCAGGGCGATGCGGGCCTCACGGGGCGGAAGATCATCGTGGATACGTACGGCGGCCTGGGTCGGCACGGCGGCGGCGCCTTTTCGGGGAAGGATCCGTCGAAGGTCGACCGGTCCGCCGCTTACGCCGCGCGGTGGATTGCGAAGAACATCGTCGCGGCGGAACTCGCGCGGCGGGCGGAGGTCCAGCTCGCTTACGCCATCGGCGTCGACGAGCCGGTCAGCGTGATGGTCGACACCTTCGGCACCGGGCGCCGGCCGGACGACGAACTCGCGCGCCGGGTGACGGAGGTCTTCGATCTTCGGCCGCGGGCGATCATCGAGCGGCTCGGGCTCCGCAAGCCGATCTACCGCCGGACGGCCGCCTACGGGCATTTCGGCCGGGAGCCCGAAGGCGATGGGTTCACATGGGAGAGAACCGATCGGATCGATGCCCTGGCGGGATAGGCGTCAGCTCCCCGAAAGGAACCGGGGACCGGGATGACGGAGTCCGGGATGCGGGAGGTTGCCGTGGCCAGCCTCGGGCTCGACAAGACGACGGGTGCTCCCGTCGTCATCCTCAAGGAGAAGGAGGGCGAGCGTTTCCTCCCGATCTGGATCGGACCCGGCGAGGCCTCGGCGATCGCGATGGAACTCGCCGGAGTCCAGTTCACGCGTCCTCTCACACACGATCTCTTCAACGCGGTGGTGCGCGGGTTGGACAGCGCCTTCGTCCGGGTCCTGATCACGAAGGTCGTCGACAACACCTACTACGCGTCGCTCGTGTTTCGGCGGGAGGACGAGTTCATCTCCATCGACGCCCGTCCCAGCGACAGCATCGCGCTGGCCCTTCGCGCGGGGGTCCCGATTCACGCGGCGGAGAGTCTCCTCGAAGCGAGCGCCTTCGAGATCGATGAGACCGGGATGGAGGGAGAAGAGGCGCCGCCCCCCGAGACCGGGCCGTCCCGCGCCCCGGACGAGCCGCTGAGCGACTACCTCAAGGGGCTGGATCCCGAGGACTTCGGCCGCTTCGAGCCCTGAGGAGCGCGAAGGGCCGCCTGACGGGCCGTAGCGCCGTTTCTTGCGCGTCGCGGACGGCGGCGCCCATCTTGGCGGCGACGCGCGGACATGGAGGGGCAAACGGAAGTCGGTGAGAATCCGGCGCGGCCCCGCCACTGTGAGAGGCCCCACCGAGCGAGCGGCCTCGAGCCAGGAGACGTGCTCCTCCATGCCCCCGGCAGCCCGTTACTGCCAACGCATGCTCTTCGCGGGAAGAGCGGGGTCCTCCGTCGCGCCGGGTCCCGGCGCGCTCCCCCGTTCGGACTGGAAGCGGGGGATGGATGTCGGACAACATGGCCCGGTCGATTGCCGTCGTCTCCGTGGCGCTCGCCGCGGCCTGTGGCGCGCCCGGCACCGCCGGCGGTGGCGACGCCCCGAGTCGGGACGTGGCCGCCCGGGCCGAACCGCGCCGCATCGTCTCCCTCATCCCGACGGCGACGGAGATCCTCTTCGACCTCGGAGCCGGCGACCGGCTCGTGGGCCGCACCCGCTGGGGTGTCCATCCGCCCGCAGCCCGTCGAATCCCCGACGTCGGCGACGGCATCCGCCCATCGCTGGAGGCCGTGCTCGCCCGGGACCCCGATCTCGTGATCCTCTACGATGGGGAGACGAACCGGGAAAGCCGGGAGCGGCTGCGGCGCCTCGGCGTGCCGACCCTGGCCCTTCGACACGACACCCTGGAGGATCTGCGCCGCAACGTCCTCCTCCTCGGCGAGCTCGTGGGTTGTCCGGAAGGGGGGAGCGCGCTGGTCGGCCGGATTGCGCGTGGGCTCGCGGCCGTTTCCCGGGCCACGGAGGGTCGTCCGCGCGTTCGCGTCTACTACGACGCCTGGGCCGATCCGCCGATGACGATCGGCGGCGGCAGTTTCATCGACTCGCTGCTCACGATCGCCGGCGGGGCCAATGTGTTCGGCGATCTCGAGACGGCCGCGCCGCGGGTGAGTCTCGAGGCCATCATCGACCGCGATCCGGAACGGATCCTCGTCTCCGTCGCCCCGGAAGCCCTCCACCGGCGCCCGAACGTCGCGACGCGCCGCGGGTGGGAACGGGTCCCCGCAGTCGCGGCCGGTCGGATCTCCACGCTGGATCGCGATGTCGTGAGCCGCCTCGGCCCGCGCGTGGCGGAGGCGGCGTGGTCCATCGCAGTGGCGCTGCACGGAGAACTGCCGGCGGCCGCTCCGGAACCGGTTGCGGTTTCCTGTTCCTCGTGACGCGGACCGGCCGTGGAGCGCTCCTGCTCATTCTGCTTCTTGCCGCCGCGGCGGTCTCCGGCCTCCTGCTGGGGGCCGCGAACGTTGCCCCCGCGGATGTGTGGCGCGCGCTCACGGGTCAGGAAACGGATCCGTCGGCGCGGACCATCGTCCTCTCGCTTCGCCTGCCCCGCATCACGGCCGCGGCGCTCACGGGCATCGCGCTCACGATTTCGGGAACCCTTTTCCAGGCTCTGCTCCGCAACCCGCTCGCGGAACCCTATCTCCTCGGCGTTTCCTCCGGGGCGGCGCTCGGCGCTGTCCTCGCGCTCACCGCACTCGGAGGCGTGCTGGGATATCTCGGCACGGTGGGCTTCGCCCTCGCCGGAGGCCTTGCCGCCATCGGCATCGTATTTCGCGTCGCACTCGCCGTGGGTCGCCTCGACACCCACGTCCTGATCCTGGCCGGAGTCGTCGTCTCGGCATTCTTCGGGGCCGGCGTGATGCTCCTTCTCTCGCTCGCCGAACCGGACGCCACGCGCGCCGCGGTGCTGTGGACGATGGGAAGTCTCGAGCGGGCGGGGTGGGAGTCCACGGTCGCCCTCGGCCTCGTGACCGCGGCGGGCGGGACCGTGTCTTTCGCGCTTTCCCGCCACCTGAACGCCCTCGCTCTGGGAGAGGAAGCGGCGGCCTACCTCGGAGCGCGGGTGGAACTGGTCAGGCGGAGCGCCTACTTCATCGCCTCACTGCTCGCCGCCGTGGCGGTGAGTACTGCGGGCGTCATCGGCTTCGTGGGTCTCGTCATACCCCACGGCGCGCGCATGATCTGGGGCAGCGACCACCGACGCCTCCTGCCGCTCGGCGCCCTCGGCGGCGCCGCCGCGCTCGTCCTCGCCGATACCGTGGCCCGGGTCGCGCTCCGGCCGCTCGAACTTCCCGTGGGCGTGGTGACGGCGCTGCTCGGCGTGCCGCTCTTCCTCGTACTCCTGAGGAGGAGTTATGCCTGAGTCGGCCGGCGACCGGGGGGACGCGGCGGCCTATCGGCTCGAGGACGTCACATTCCGCTATCCGTCCGCCTCCGCCCCGGCCCTCAGGGGCCTGTCCCTCGAACTCGGCGTGGCCGCGTTCACTGCGGTCATCGGGCCGAACGGCGCGGGGAAGAGCACGCTCGTGCGTCTGCTGGGGGGCATTCTCGAGCCATCCGAGGGGTCGGTGCACCTCGACGGCCGGCCGCTTGTCTCCTGGGATCGTTCGGCGCTCGCCCGGCGCACGGCCGTGGTGTCGCAGGATGCTCCCCCCGAGGCCCTTCGCGTGAGCCTCCGCGGTTACGTCGAACTGGGCCGGAACCCGTACGTGAGTCCGTGGGCGCCTCTCGCTCCGAGGGACGAGGAAGTCATCGGGAACGCGCTGGCGTGGGCCGGCCTCGATCACCTCGCGCACCGACCGCTCGCCGAACTGTCGGGTGGAGAGCGCCAGCGCGCGAAGCTCGCCCGCGCCATCGTACAGGAACCCGGAATCCTGATCCTGGACGAACCCTCCGCCCACCTCGACTTCAGGCACGCACTGTGGATCTTCGATGCGCTCCGCGAGCGCGTGCGCGACGAAGCCCTCACCGTCATCTGCATCACGCACGACATGCAGCTGGCGAGCCGCTACGCCGATCGAATGATCCTGCTGGCGGAGGGAGAGGGGGTGGCTGCCGGCCCGCCGGGCGAAGTGCTCCGCTCGCCGGCCCTGGCCTCGACCTACGGCTGCGAAGTCCGGGTCGAATCGCTGGGAGATCTCGGGCATTCCGTGCTTCCGGTTCGGGCCCGTCCACGGGGGGCGGCGAGCGGCGCGTCGTCGCCGATGGAGGCCCCCTAAACGTTATTCTGGCGGAAGCGCGCGGGACCCGGGCAGGCGCCAGGGCGTTGGCTTGCCGTCCACGACCCGGGAACGGACCTTGCCGGGATGCACCCGACCGATGTGGCGCTGCCGTCGCCCGGGCGGCGAACGGCCGCGTACCCGAACCGGTTGGGCACCACAGGAGCAGATCATGCGGAGACGTAGCTGGATACAGATCGGAGCACTGGCGGTCCTCCTCGCCGGGTGCGGCGGCTCGAACGGGACGGGACCGGATGAACCCGGCGTCGTCACGCCCGAACGGTCGGAGTTCGCCGTGCTCAACTCCATCTCCGGGACCCTGCAGCAGTTCAACAGGATCGATGACCGGATCGTCCCCTTTGGGCGTGACGTCCAGCTCGGGGCGGGCTTCCGGGGCCAGACGGCGGACTTCATCCAGGATCTGTGGGTGACGGCGTGGGACGCGCCCGAGGGAAGCAAGGTCCTCTTCGGGTCCTTCTCGACGGACGAGCAGACGATGGCCACCTTCCCGAACAACGCCATCGTGGACCCCGGGAAACCCACCGTGATCTTCGATGCCGGCGGTACCGTGGGTGCGCTCATCCCCGCCCGGGGGCTGGATGCGGTGTATGTGGCCTTCCCGGGCACGCCGATGGCGCAGATCGCCGTCGAGGGGGTCGGCACGTTCGTGGAGAGGGCGATCCCGGCCGGGCAGTTCGTGGTCTCCGTCGATGCCAACCTCGACGACGAAGACGGCGGACGAGCGCCCCTCGGCCCTCCCCGCATCGCCCTCCACGAGTTCATCAGCGGCAGTTACTTCGACGAGTTGAGGCTTCCCGAAGGCACCGTCGGGGCCACCGAGGCCATCGTGCTCGAAGACAAGATGCTCCTGCTGGCCGGAGGGGGGGTGGATACGCTGACCTCCGCCCCGCTGGGGGACGGGAATCTCGTCGAGATCGATATGACGGCCCGGAGCGTGCAGGACGTGAACTCCCTCGGCGGCAACGGAATCTCGATGGAAGCCGGGCGGAATGGGCTCGTCTACGTCGTGCGAACCAGGGGTGTCGATGCGACGGAGACGGACGTTCTGGCGTTCAGCTTTGCGATCCGGGCATGGATAAACGGGCCGGAAAACCCGATCCAGCCGCGCGACCGCGACGGCTCGAATCTCAGCTGCCGGGTCGCAGCCGCGTTTCTGGACGGCCAGATGCTCTGCGCCACCTACGTGGAGGTGGGCCAGGGACGGCTCGTTCTCCTCTCGGCCGAGGGCGAGTTCATCGACGAGGCGCCGATCGGGGCGGGAACGACGGATATCCTGCTTCGTCCCAGCTGACCGCGCCCGGGGTCGGGGGGCCGAGTGGGACTCGTAACGACCCGGGCAGTGGTCCTCCAGACGTACCGGTACAGCGAAACCAGCAAGATCCTGCGCCTGATGACGTGGGAGCTCGGTCCGTGTTCCGCGCTCGCCCGCGGTGCGCTGCGCCCCCGAAGCCGCTTCGGCGGCCTTCTGGAACCCTTCGTGGAAGGGGAGGCGACATTCTACAGCCGGGAAGGACGCGACCTGCATACCCTCTCGAACTTCGAACTCCTCCACGACCGGCGAGGGCTCGACCGTTCGATCAAGCTCTTCACGATCGCGTCCGTCCTCTGCGAACTCGTGATGCGCCTCGCCCCGGAACACGGTGATACGGAGCTGTACCGCACGCTGACGGAGGGTCTCGACGGACTCCATGGCCGAGTCCGGGAGAGGGCGTCGGCCGGCGGGCTCGAGTACGTCTGGGGTGTGGTCAACGCCCTGGGCTTTCGACCCGAGATCGAACGTTGTGTCGGCTGCCGGAATCCGATCGGATCCACGCGTGCGCGCTTCGACTTCGAGGCGGGCGGGCTTCGCTGCGGCTCTTGCGGTCCGATCGGCCCCGAACTCGACCCGGGAGAGCTCGACACCCTTCGGATTCTCGTTTCGGGGGGGGCGGCGGAGCGGAACCGCTCCAACGGCCGCCAGGGCCGCTGGCTGGCGGAGTTCATCCGGCACCACGTGGCGGAGGGCGCACAGCTGAAGTCTCTGCCTTTCCTGAGCCGGCTGGACTGAAGACCCGTGAACGACCGGTGAGCACGCCGAGCGAAGGCGTGAGCGATCGGCGCGGGATCGTGATCGGGACCGCCGGGCACGTGGACCACGGCAAGACGGCCCTTGTGCGGGCGTTGACCGGGGTCGAGACGGACCGCTGGCTGGAGGAGCGGAAGCGGGGGCTCACCATAGATCTGGGCTTCGCGCGGCTCGACCTCGATCCCGAACTGGAGACGGGGATAGTCGACGTCCCGGGGCACGAGGATTTTCTCAAGAACATGCTGGCCGGGGCCACCGGCATCGACGTGCTTCTCCTCGTCGTGGCGGCGGACGAGGGTCCGATGCCGCAAACCCACGAGCACCTCGCGATTGCGCGCCTCCTGAACATCCGGCGCGGAGTCGTCGCACTCACCAAGAGCGACCGGGTGGATGGCGATTGGCTCGACCTCGCGCGCGAGACGACCCGGGAACTGCTGGACGAGGACTCCGACCGGGCGTCATGGGAGGTCGTGCCGGTCTCCGCCCTGACGGGCGACGGAATCGAACCGCTGCGGGAAGGGCTGCGCAGGGCGATGGCGGGGATCCGCGCGCGCGGCGTGGACGACCGCTTCCGGCTACCGGTAGACCGGTCCTTCTCGATCCGGGGCACCGGTACCGTGGTGACCGGCACGGTGTGGAGCGGGTCCATCGGCGTGGGGGACACCGTGAGCGTCTTCCCCGGAGGGCACTCGGCCCGCGTGCGTGCGCTCCAGGTGCACGAGGATCCTCGGCCCTGCGTCACCGCCGGCCGCCGGTGCGCCGTCGCGCTCGTCGGCGTCGCCCCGGCCTCCGTGGAGCGGGGCAGCGTGCTCTTCGACCCATCCGAGTGGACGTCGAGCGAGCGACTCGGCGTCCGGGTGCGGGCACTCGGGGGCCGCGACCGGCCTCTGCTGCACGGACAGCGTCTCAGGGTCTACCTCGGCACCCGCGAAGTCATGGCCCGGCTGCAAACGGCGGATCGCCGGCCCGTCGCACCCGGGGCGACCGCCTGGGCCTTGCTTGCGCTCGAAGCGCCGCTCCTCGCCCGGACCCGCGATCGAGCCATCCTCCGCTTCTACTCGCCGGTGACGACGATCGGCGGGATCCGCGTGGCGGAACTGAACCCGCCGCCGGGCTGGCCGGCGCGGACGGAAGCCTGGGGACAGATTCTCGATGGCACCCCGGAGGAGGCGATCGCCGCGGCCGTGGCTCTGAGGGGCCTGCGCGGGCTCCCCGCCGCGACGTCGTCGATCCTTCTCGGGCGGCGCGACTCCACGCTCGAGACGGCCGCGGAGGAGGGCGGATGCGTGCGCATCGGCGGCCGCTGGTTCGCGGCCGATGCCGTGGCGGAGGCCATGGAGGCCGTGGAAGAAAGCGTGGCCCGTCTCCACGCCGCGGATCGCCGCGCCCCCGGCGTGTCGAAGGAGGCCGTGCGCTCCGCCATGGCGCCGGTCTGCGACCTCGAACTGGCGGAGACGGCCGTCCGCCGACTCCTCGCCGATCGCCGGCTCGTCGAAAGCGGGCCGCGGCTCGCGCTTCCGGGCCACGCGCCCCGCCTCACCGAGCAGGAGGAAGAGGGGCGCGCGCAACTTGCCCGGACGATCGAAGCCGCCGGACTGCAGCCGCCGCTCGTCGCGGAACTGGGAACGTCGCTGCGCCTCGACCGGGCCGTGCTCGACGACCTGCTGCGGTTGCTACAGGAATCCGGCGTGACGAAGGCGGTCACACCCGAACTGCACGTTGCCGCCGCAGCTCTCGAGACCATGGAAGCGCAAGTGAGAGATCTCCTCGCCGACGGCGCGCCGGCCCCTCCCGCACGCTTCAAGGAAACGTTCGGGCTCTCCCGGAAGTACCTGATCCCGCTCCTCGAATACCTGGACCGGGAAGGCGTGACCCGACGAACGACCGAAGGAAGGACCCTCGTTCAGCCGACGTGATAGAGGAAACAGCCGCAATACTCGCACGATTCGACGCGAAGATTGCGGTCCGCTTCCGAGGCGCGGGCGGTGGAAACCGCCACGAAGCAGCCGTAGCAGATGCCGTTGATGACCGGCGCGACGACTCTCGGTGCCTTGTCGGCGATGCGTCGGTAGCGATCCCGGATCCCCCGCGCGAGCCGCTCCGCCAGTTCCTCGACCTTCTCGTCGAGCAACCGGATCGCATCTTCGATCTTGACGTCGAAGACCTCCGCCTCGAGGTCCGTCGACCCGTCCGTGAGCTCCCGGCGCTGCATCCTCAGGTCCTGGATCTCGAGGAGCAGTTCGAGTTGCTGGTCCACTAGAGATCCTTTGCTTCGAGCAGTTCGATGAACTGTTCGGGGCTCGAGAGTTCCGCGAGCGACTCCGGCACGTCGGCCTCCTTGCCGAATTGCGCAATCTTGCCCAGCACCGGAAGGTACTGATTCGAGACTTCCAGCGGCGGCGCGACGATGAGAAAGACGTACCGAACGGGTTTCTCGTCGATCGCCTTGAAGTCGAGGCCGGAGAGCTTTCGGCCGAACGCGACCCTCAGTCGGGTCACGACGAGCGAACGGCAGTGGGGGATCGCGATGCCGCGGCCGATCCCGGTCGAACCGAGATTCTCCCGCCGCTTCAACATCTTGTAGAGGATTCCTTCGGACTTTCCGTCGAGGCCCAGACACGACACAAGTTCCTTCAGGGCCTCGTCCTTCGTCTCGGCCGCCAGGTCGAGGTTGATGGCGGACGGGACGAACAATTCACGAAGCTGCACTTGGATCTATATCTCCTCCCCGCGAAGGCGGGGCGCATATCGAATCAACGGGAACCGACTCTGCGGGACCCGACAAACCCCGAGTATACCCGTGCCGGTTTCCGGCTGTCAAAGAACCTCCGCGGCCGCTTCCGGAACTTGCGCCGCACGCCGGGATAAACCACCGTATTGGCAGCAGTCACGCGTATCAGGGGGCGACACGGCTTCGACGCGTGAACCGGAAGCTGCGGAAGCGTGCCGAGGTGCCCGGGGCCTCGTTAAACACCGGGAAACTTTCAGGTGCCAACGACGGTTTGGCTCTGGCTGCGTAAATCTGCGTAGCCCGTCCCCGAGAGATCCCGGCCCGAGGATCTCCCGACGGACGTCGACGAATCGGGCTGGTCGCCCCGGCGCGCCGTGAGCCGCGGGTGACGAGAACACGGCGAGAGCCGCGTACACGGCTGGTTTCGTAAGGGGTTGTTCGTGAACCCTCGCGGGACGAGACTTGATCGCGAACTACGCACGTAGATGCCGTGGCGGATGGGCTCGCGGACGCGGGTTCGATTCCCGCCGCCTCCACTCATGCAGGGCTCCACCCGGGGCGCCTCCCTTTCCGGGAGCGCCTCGGCTTTTTTTGCGACCGGCCCGTCGACGGGTCGAGGAGGTCCGGATGATCGAAGAACTGCAGCGCAAGATCGGGGACGAAGCGGAAACGCTCCTCCACGAGCTGAACGTCATCCTTCCGAAAGAGATCGAGAAGGCGGTTGCCCAGGGCGACCTGCGAGAGAATTCCGAGTACACCGCCGCTCTCGAGCGGCAGGGTTTCGTGCGGGCGCGGCTCGATTATCTGGCGCGCCGCATGTCGCAGCTCGGCGAACTCGATATCGAGAACATCCCGACGGACCGGGTCGGATTCGGGTCGAAGGTTGCCGTGCGCGACCTGGAGGACGACGAGATCGAGTCCTTCAACCTCACGATCGGCGACGACGTCGACATCGAGACCAACGACATCTCGATGGAATCGCCCATCGGCCGCGCGCTCCTCGGAAGGAGAAAGGGCGAACTCGTGAGCGTGAGACTTCCCGCCGGCGCGCGCGAGTTCGAGGTCATCGATTTCGAGACGCTGCACGAACTGTAGCGGATGCTGGTCTTACCGGCCGCCCTGAGCTAGAAGACCCGGATCGGCGGGATGAACTTTCCGGGGTTCGCCCGCACCTCGGCGAGGAAGGCGTTCAGGTCCACCACCACCTTGAGCAACTCCTCATAAAGCGTCTCATCGCTGACGAGCTGCCCGACCACGCCTTCGCCGCCCTCGATGAGATCCAGGATGGAATTGGCGCGGGTCGCGGACGAAGCGATCGCACGATACAGGGAGTCCGACGCCAGCAGACGCCCGAGCGTCCCTTCGCCGGCCGCCATCGCTCCCGTCACCGTGTCAAGGCGGGCGGTGAAGGAAACGAGGCGGTCGTACAGCTCCGGACCCTCGAGCAGGCGGGCCAGCGAGCCTTCCCCGTCCGCGATCGGCCCCAGCACGGCCGCGAGGTTGTCGTTGAGGTCGACGAGGCCGTCGTAGAGCGCCTCGTCGACAAGGAGCCGTCCCAGTGAACCCTCGCCGCTCGAGACGCGGGCCAGCGTTGCGGAAAGGTCGTTCGAGAGCTGCGTGAGGCCGAGGACGGCATCGGCCGCCTGGCCGAGGAGTTCATCGTAGCTCAGCGCCGGCGCCGTTCCGATCGTGTCTCCCGGGACGAGGGTTGCCGAATCCGGGGACCCCGGTTCGATGTCGATGAGGCGGTCGCCGAGGAGTCCCTGCGTCCGCACGCGGGCTCGCGAGCCGCGCCGGATCTGCTCCCGGACGTCCACGTTGACCCCGAGCCAGACCGCGACCGCCGCCTCCGAGTCTCCGCGCTCTTCCGGGGCGATGAACTCCACGCGCTCGACCTGGCCGACGCCCCGCCCGGCCACCTGGACGGGAGCCCCCGGGCGGAGCCCCGAAGCCGATTCCATGAGCGCCACAAGCTGGTAGCGCTCGCCGAACACGTCCCCGATCCGGCCCACGAACAGCACGCACAACGCGAGAAGGACGAGAGAGACGATGAGGACGAACCCCACGCGCACCTGGTCCCATGTGATGGCTTCCGACCGTCGCATCGTATCCTTTCCCGCTCCCGTCCGTCAGCCGCGGAAGGCCCGAACATAGCGGTCTTCCGTGGCGTGCATCTCCTCCGGCGTTCCGCTGAAGATAATCTCCCCGTCCTTCAGGAGCGCGGTCTCGGTCGCGATTCTCGATGCGGACCGCACATCATGGGTCACTACGACGACGCAGACGTGGAGTTCCCGCCGGAGCTTCAGGATCAGTTCGTCGATCCTCCGCGTCGTAATCGGATCGAGCCCGCTCGTCGGCTCGTCGAAGAGGAGGATCGGCGGCCGGTGAGCGATCGCCCGCGCGATGGCGACGCGCTTGCGCATGCCTCCCGACAGTGCGGACGGAAGCAGAGGGAGGACCACGGCCGGGTCGAGATCCACGAAGGACAGCACCTCCTCGACGCGCTCCCGGATCTCATCCTCCGGCAGCGTCGTATGCTCGTAGAGCGGGAAGGCCACGTTGTCGAACACGTTCAGGGAGTCGAAGAGCGCCGATCCCTGGAACACCATCCCCATCCGTTCCCGGAGGGCCAGAGCCTCCGGGCGCGAAACCGCGCTGATGTCGCGTCCCTCGATGAGGACCTCGCCGCGGTCGGGAAGGAGGAGTCGGAGCATGAGGCGCAGGATCGTCGACTTTCCGACCCCGGACCCGCCGAGGATGCAGAGCGTCCCGCCCCGCGCGACGCCGAGCGAAACGCCGCGCAGCACCTCGTGATCCCCGAACGAAAGCCACACATCCCGGAGTTCGACGATTTCGGGCCCGCCGGACCCGCTCCCGTGGGTCTCCAGCTCGCGGCGAATCTCGTCGCGCAACTCCGCCTCGAAGGCCTCGCTTCCCGGCTGGGGCGCGCCGGCGGGCGTCCGGTCGCTCATGGTGGATCCTCGCTCACCACTGGAACATGGCGAGCAGGATCTGGGTGAGGAAGTAATCCGCCGCGAGGATGAGGATGGACGAGGTCACGACGGCGCGGGTCGTCGCTCGCCCGACGCCTTCCGTGCCGCCCTCGGCCCGAAGCCCGTGGAAGCAACTCGTGAGCGCGATGATTCCGCCGAAGGTGAAGGGCTTCACCAGCCCCTGAATCAGGTCGATGGGGATGACCCTGAGCACGAAGCCGCTCTGGGCGAGGGTGTCCCACACGGAGTTGATATACAGCTGGGCCGTGAAATCCAGCGTCAGGACCGCGATGAGAAGCCCACCCAGGATGGCCACGGCGTCGCCGATGATTGTGACCACGGGGAGCATCACGAGGGCGGCGAGAAAACGCGGCACGACGAGTTTCCGGATCGGGTCGACGCCCATCGTGCGGAGCGCGTCGACCTGCTCCGTGACACGCATCGCGCCCAGGGCCGCCGCCATGCCGGCGCCCGCGCGGCCCGTGACGATGAGCGCCGTGAGAACGGGACCGAGTTCGCGGATCGTGCTGGCCCCCACAAGGCGGCCGATGTAGACCGTGGCCCCGAACCGCTCCATTTCCACGGCGGACTGGAGGGCGAGCACCATCCCCGTGAAGAGGCCGGTCAGCATGACGATGAAGATCGAGGCCACGCCGATCGTGTCCATCTGCTGAACGAGATCGCCGCGATAGAAGGGCTGACTCAAACAGGCCCTGGACACGCGCACGAGAAGCCGGCAGTAGGCCTCGACCGCGAAGGCCATGCGGAGCACGGCATCGCGAGCGAGTCTTGCGGCGGAACGGCGGGCGGAGCCGTCGGGCACGATCTTTGGCGCTCTCTCGGGGATCGAAGTATGTTCGCCCGACCGCCAGAACGCGTTCGAACGCAACGACTCGCCTCCAGCGATGAGGCGTACGGGCGAGGTTACCGGCTCCCACCGACCCGATGCAAGGCAGCGGCGACCCGCGGATATTCCGCGCCATGCCCGGTGGCAGCGGCCGATCGCCCGCCCCCGAAAGGAGCCTCGAGCCATGCAGACCGGACCGGTCCACACGGACCATGCACCCGCCGCCGTCGGCCCCTACTCCCAGGGATACTGGGCCGGCGAGCTGTTCTACTCCGCAGGGCAGGTGGGGTTGGTGCCGTCCACCGGCCAGCTGGTGGGCGCCGACGTCGTCTCTCAGGCGGAGCGCGTGATGACGAACCTGGCGGCCGTGCTGGACGAGGCGGGGCTCACCTTCGGAGACGTCGTGAAGACGACGATCTTCCTCGCGGACATGGGCGATTTCGGTGCCGTCAACGAGGTCTACGCCCGCCACTTCGAGCCTCCGTACCCCGCGCGCTCGACCGTCGCCGTGGGCGCGCTGCCGCTGGGGGCCCGGGTCGAGATCGAGGTGATCGGCCGAGCCCGGTCGGCCGCCTGAGGGGTCGGATCGGAATGACGACGACACGGATGACCGGGAGCGGATGGTGACTGGTGTCGCCTGCGGTCTTCAAAACCGTTACGGGGCGCTCGCGCGTCCCGGGTGGGTTCGATTCCCACACGTTCCCGCCACCTTCGCGCTCGCGGCCGTGCTCCTGCTCGGCGACGCCCTGGACCCGTCGTCGCTGCGGGCGCAGGATCCGCCGCCTCCCCCGGCGGTCGCCGATTCGGTGCCCGCCGCAGCGACCCCCGCCGCCGACACGACGGGCCGGCCCCCCCCCATCTCCCCGCTCGGGGCCTTCGGCCGCTCGCTCATCCTCCCGGGCTGGGGACAACTGGAGGTCGGACGCCCGTCGCGCGGCGCCTTCTACTTCGCCGCGGAGTCCGTCTTCCTGTTCATGGTCTTCAAGTCCGACGCGCGGCTTTCCGCGGCGAAGGAGGAACTGCCGCTGAACGAAGAGCGGATCTCGAACCGTTCGGGGCAGCGGGAGAACTGGATCGTCCTCGCCGGGTTCATCGCCTTTCTGAGCGGTCTCGACGCGTGGGTGTCCACCCAGTTCTGGGATTTCGAGCCCTCCATCGGCCCGCCCGCCGATGGATCCGTCGGGATCGCGGTCGGTTTCAAGGTCGATTTCCCCTAGCAGGCCGTGGCACCCGAACGAGGCAGGGGTCTCGCGACGGGCCGCTAGCCGGGTCCGCGGTATGACTCCAGGCGGATCTCGTCCGGCGTCACGACGGCGAAGCTGTTGTGATGGAGCCAATCCCCGGAGTTGAGGTAGAACCTCCCCGGGGCGAGTTCCGCGACTTCGGGCCGGTGGGAGTGTCCGAACACGACGAGGTCGACGTCCTCGTGAGCGGCCAGCACCTCGGTGGCGTGCTGCGCGAGGAGCGAAGCCCGGGGCGATTCGTTCCCGGCCCCTCCCGCCTGGGTCCGCCGCGTCCCGCTCGCGAGCCGGGCGAGGGGGAGCCCGAGATCGGGGTGGACCCACCGGAAGAGTCCGCGTCCCAGCCGGCTGCGGGCGGCCCGGCGCAGAATCCGGTAGCCCCAGTCCGCAGGGCCGAGTCCATCCCCGTGCGCGATGTACGCACGCCGCCCTCCAATGCGTCGGCGCGCCGGCTCGGCGAGGATTTCGATTCCGACCTCGTCGCGGAGGAAACTCCCTCCCCACGCGTCGTGGTTCCCGCCCATGAACAGGATCCGCATGCCGCCTTCCACGAGCCTCCGCAGGCGGGCGAGCACGTCGAGCTGACCGCGCGGGATCACCTGACCGTATTCGAACCAGAAGTCGAACAGGTCGCCGTTGATGAGAAGCTCCTCGCCCCAGCGGTCCGCCTCCTCCAGAAAGGCGAGAAACGCGCGCGCGTTCTCCTCGGCCACGGCGCCGAGGTGGATATCGGACACGACGATGGTGCGTTCGGACATGGGCCGAAGCTCGGCGCCCGGGGCGCGGCGCGTCAAACCCGCCGGCGACTCCGGCGGACCCCGCACCCGGAGTTCGACACCCGGCACCTCGCCGGAGCATATTGGGCGCGTGAAAGACGCTAACGGAGTCGGAACGACGGAAGTGCGCGTGCGGTATGCCGAGACCGATCAAATGGGTCGTGCGCACCACCGCCACTACCTCGTGTGGTGCGAACTCGGGCGCACGGCGCTCATGCGCGAGCGGGGCGTGTCGTACGCGGAACTCGAGCGCGGAGGCCTCTGGCTCCCGGTTTCCCGGGTCGAAGTCGAATACCGGATCCCGGTCGAATACGACGAACTCATCCGCATTCACACCGGCGTCGAACGCGTCCGAAGCCGTGAAGTCGTGTTCGCCTACCGCATCGCGCGCGCGTCGGATGACGCGACGCTCGCTCGCGCCCGCACCGCCCTCGTGTGTACCGATGCTCGGGGCCGTCCCCACCGCTTTCCGGCCGCCGTGAGGCGGCAACTGGAGACGCTGCCGACGGCCGTCGCTCCGCATTCGGCCGCGTGAACCGTGCTTGGGCGCCCCGCGCCTTCTGGCCGCTCCTCCTCCTGCCGCTCGCCGCCTGCGGCGGGGGTTTCGAGCGCGGAACCCCGCTGCCCGACGCGGAAGAGGTTGCTCGGCGGGCGCGAGCAAGCTCGGGTACGGAGCAGCCGATGCACGTCATCTTCAGGTGGGAATACGCCGGCGAGAGCGGGAGCTTCCGCGGCGATGGCGCCGCCCGGGTGAACCCTCCCGACCGCTTCCGCCTCGACCTCTTCTCGACGGGGGAGGGGAGTCTCCAGGCGACGCTCGTCGACGGCGTCCTCGCCACCTCCGGCGACCTCGAGGGCGTGGAACTGCCTCCGACCGTCTTCCTCTACGCCATGGCGGGCGTGTTTCGACCGGGCGAGATGCCCCCCGCCGAGGGGTTCGAGGTCCCCGGCCCCCCCGGCCTCCGCGTCCTCGAGTTCGCGGTCGAGGGAGGCGCGACTCGAAGCTATTATCTTGAAGGCGGACGGCTCACCCGGCTCGACGAGCGGCGGGCGGGCCGGCGCGAGCGATGGATCGAACTCGAGTGGGGGAGCGATCCCCGCTGGCCCCGGGAAGCCCGGTACCGGGACAACGTGGACTCGAGTGGGGTACGTTGGGAGTTACTGAGCGCGACGGCTCAATTACAGCCATATGATGAGGAAAACTATGTCTTGCCGATTCCGCTCCGGAGCGATGGCCGCGATCGCGATGCTCACGGTGCTGGCGGGGTGCTACAGCTTCTCCGGCGGCGGCGGGCTGCCCAGCCACATGCGCACCGTCTGGGTCGCTCCGATCGAGAACGAGAGCACCCAGTTCGGCATCGCGGAGTCCCTGATGGACGAACTCCTCACGGCGGCGCGCCAGCGGCTGGGGCTGCGGCTCTCGTCGGAGGAGGAAGCGGACGCGGTCATCACGGCGCAGATCCGGCGCTACAACGATGAGGCGGTCAACTTCGACGCCGTCGGCGGTGTCGGCGCGGACGTCTTCCAGCGCCGCGTGACCGTCAGCGTCTCCGTGGAGATCCTGGATGTGGCCGAGAACCTCATCATCTGGGGGAATCAGAGCCTGACGGGGACGGGGGAGTACGAACCCGGAAACGAAACCGAAGACCAGGCCCTGATCGTCGCGCTCGAGAACCTCGTCCAGCAGATCGTCGACGGGGCGCAATCGCAGTGGTAGACTGACCGGCGTCGACCGCCGGGACCGATCGCGCGGGAAGCTCTCGCGCCCACGCGACGGGTTCGCCATTCTGTGGTCGATTCGTTCACACGGGCCGACAACCTTAACTCAACGTCCGGGCGCCAACATGCCGCAAGCCGCTCGACCCGCCACGCGGAACCTGTGACGTACGCCGCCGGTCTCGTCGCCATCCTGGCGGCCGTCTGGCTCCTCCTGTCGGGGTACTTCGACAAGCCGCTGCTCCTCGGCCTCGGCGCCGTGTCGGTCGCGCTCGTCGTCTTCATTTCGCTCCGCATGCGGATCGTCGACGACGAGGGCCTGCCGGTCCAGCTGCCGGCGGGGCTCGTCCGCTACCTCCCCTGGCTCGTCGTCGAAATCGTGAAGGCGAACGTCGACGTCGCCCTGCGCATCCTCAGGCCGGATCTCCCGATCCGTCCGCGCGTGATCCGCGTGCGGGCGGGACAGCGCACCGACGTCGGCCGGGTCATATACGCGAACTCCATCACGCTCACTCCCGGCACCGTGACGATCGACACGGAGGGCGACCACATCACGATCCACGCCCTGACGGAGGAGGCGGCCGCCGGCGTCCTCTCGGGGGAGATGGACCGGCGGGTCACGCGGGTCGAGGGACGCGGATGATCCTCGCCGCCGCGGTCGCCGCGATCATCGTCACGATGGGACTCGCGCTCGTGCGGGCGGGGAAGGGACCGACGGTCTTCGACCGGATTCTCGCGCTGAACATGTTCGGCACGAAGACCGTCCTCCTGATCGCCGCGATCGGGTTCGTGACGGGCCGGCCGCACTTTCTCGATGTCGGGCTCCTGTACGCCCTCATCAACTTCATCGGCGTCATCGCGGTGCTGAGATTCTCGAAGTACGGGAACTTCGCGGACCCGGACCGCGAGAGGACGTCATGATCCTCGAGATCGTAAGTTCGGTACTCGTGATCGCCGGCGCGATCTTCGCGGTCATCGGCGGGATCGGCATCGTCCGCCTGCCCGATTTCTTCTCTCGCATCCACGGCGCGGGGATCACGGACACGCTGGGGGCGGGGCTGATTCTGACCGGGCTGATGTTCCTCTCGCCCGACTGGACCGTGACGGTGAAGCTCGTCGCGATCCTCGTCCTGCTCTGGATCACGAGCCCCACGGCCACCCACGCACTCGCCAACGCGGCGCTCGAGACCGGGCTCCGACCGGACGTCGATGAGACGGAGGAGGCGACATCGAGTTCGTAGCCCTCGAGGTCCAGATCGTCACGGCGCTCCTGCTCACGCTTCTGTGTGCGACGGCGGTTGCGGTCGTGCGCATGCGCGGCCTGTTCGCCGCCGTGATGCTGATGGGGATCTTCAGCTTCCTCGGCGCCTCGTGGATGCTCCTGCTCGATGCTCCCGATGTCGCCTTCACGGAGGCCTCGGTCGGGGCCGGGATCTCGACCATCCTCGCGCTCGCGACGCTCGCGCTGACGACGCGCAAGGCGAAGGTCCCCGTTCGGCGGCCCGCGCTCCCGCTGCTCATCGTCGCCGTCACCGGGGCGGCGCTCGTCTACGGGACGCTGGACATGCCCCACTTCGGCGACCCTGAGGCTCCGGCCAGCAACTATCCGCACCCGTCCTACGTCGAGCGCACGGAGCACGACATCCACGTGCCGAACGTGGTCACGGCGGTGCTCGCGAGCTACCGGGGCTACGACACGCTCGGCGAGACCGTCGTGATCTTCACCGCCGGGATCGCCGTGCTGGCTCTCCTGCGAGGGAGCCGCAAACGCCAGCCCACGGGCGGGGGAGGGGAGGACGCGGGATGACGGATCACACGATCCTGCGCGTCGTCAGCAAGCTCCTGCTGCCGTACGTCCTCCTCTTCGCCCTCTACGTGCAGTTCCACGGCGACTACGGTCCGGGCGGCGGCTTCCAGGCGGGCGTGATCTTTGCGGCCGGCTTCGTGCTCTACGGGCTCATCTTCGGGCTTACCGCGGTGCGCCGCGTCGCCCCGGCACGCATGGTCGAACTCGTCATCGCGACCGGCGTGCTCGTCTACGCGGGCACGGGGGTCGTAGCGATGCTCATGGGCGGGAACTTCCTCGACTACGACGCCCTGAACCCCGCGCACCCCTCGACGGGGCAGCACTACGGGATCCTCGTCGTCGAACTGGGCGTCGGGATGACCGTCGCCGCGGTGATGATCGCGATCTATTCGACCTTCGCCGGGCGGGGGCGCGCATGAACGAAACCGTCCTCGGCCTCTACAACTACTGGGTCGTCATCTTCCTGATGATGATGGGGTTCTACATCGTCATTTCACGCGGCAACCTCATCAAGAAAGTCATCGGACTCAACATCTTCCAGAGCTCCGTCTTCCTCTTCTATATCACGGTCGGGAAGGTGAGCGGGGGCACGGCGCCGATCACGGCCGAGGGGTTCGAGGTCTACAGCAACCCGCTCCCGAGCGTCCTCATCCTGACTGCGATCGTCGTGGGCGTCGCGACGACCTCCGTCGCCCTTTCGCTCGTCGTGCGCATCCGCGAGGCGTACGAGACGATCGAGGAGGATGAAATCTACGCACAGGACGAGGCTCGATGAGCCAGGCGCTCCAGGCGCAGTTGCCGGTCCTGCAGGTCGTCATCCCGCTTCTCGCGGCGCCGCTCTGCATCATCCTGCGGCGGCGCTCGCTGGTGCTCCCGTTCGCGACGGGCGTGTGCTGGCTCACCTTCCTCGTCTCCGTCTTCCTCCTCGGCGACGTGCTCGAGGCGGGCGTCATCAGCTACGAACTGGGAGGCTGGGCGGCCCCGTGGGGAATCGAGTACAGAGTCGACGCGCTCGCCGCCTTCGTCCTGGTCTTCGTGTCCGGGATCGCCGCCCTCGTTCTGACCTACGCGCCGCGCAGCCTCAACGACGAGATTCCGGCCAGCCGGCACTATCTCTTCTGCACCCTCTATCTCCTCTGCGTCACGGGGCTGCTCGGCATCGCGATCACGGGGGACCTGTTCAACGTCTTCGTCTTCCTCGAGGTCTCGGCGCTCTCGTCCTACGCTCTCATCGCGCTCGGGGGCCGCCGGCAGGCGCTGCCCGCGGCGTTCCAGTACCTCGTGATGGGCACGATCGGAGCCACGTTCATCCTCATCGGCATCGGCCTCATGTACCAGATGACGGGGACGCTGAACATGGCGGACATGGCGGAGCGGCTTCCCGCCGTGGAGGGCGTGCGGACCGCGCTCGTCGCCTTCGGCTTCCTCACCGTCGGGATCGCGCTCAAGATGGCGCTCTTCCCGCTCCACGTCTGGCTCCCGAACGCCTACGCGTACGCGCCATCGGTGGTGAGCGCCTTCATCGCGGCCACGGCCACGAAAGTCTCCGTCTACATCCTGCTGCGCTTCATGTTCAGCGTGTTCGGCCTCGAGTTCTCGTTCGAGCAGCTCGGACTCGGACGCGCGCTGATGCCGCTGGCCCTGGCCGGGATCTTCGTCGCCTCCACGGTGGCGATCTTCCAGCGCAACGTGAAACGCATGCTCGCCTACTCCTCGGTCGCGCAGATCGGCTACATGGTGCTCGGCATCAGCTTTGCGACCGCGACGGGGCTCACGGGCGGCATCGTCCATCTGTTCAACCACGCGCTCATCAAGGGCGGGCTCTTCATGGCGATGGGGTGCGTGATGCTGCGGTTGCACTCGGTCGACCTCGATGAAATGGCCGGGCTCGGGCGCGCGATGCCGTGGACGATGGCCGCGTGGGCCCTCGGAGGCCTCGGCCTCATCGGGGTGCCCGCGACGGCCGGCTTCATCAGCAAGTGGTACCTGATCCAGGCCGCGCTGGAACAGAACAGCCTCATCGTCGCCGTCCTCCTGCTCCTCAGTTCGCTCCTCGCGCTCGTCTACGTGTGGCGCGTGGTCGAGACGGCCTTCTTCCATGAACCGAGCGCGCGGGCCCGCGAGGCGCGCGAGGCGCCGCTCGCCATGCTCGTTCCGACCTGGGTGCTGCTCGGGGCGACGGTGTTCTTCGGCATCTACACCCGTTACTCGGCGGGCGTGGCGGAGCAGGCGGCCGAGGCCGTGCTGCGGGGGCTCCCGTGAGCGGATTCGTGCCGTTGCACCTGGCGCTGGTCATCCCCCTCGCCGGTGCGGTGCTCATCGCCCTGTTCGGCCGGTGGCCCAACGTGCGGGAAGCGGTGACGCTCGCCACCGGCGTCGGGCTCCTCTGGTTCGTGGCGTCGCTGCTGCCGCACGTCCTCGCCGGCGCGACCCCCGGCGTCCTGCTGGTGCAACTCCTCCCCGGAGGCCTCTCCCTCGTGCTCCGGCTGGAGCCCCTCGGCATGCTCTTCGCCCTGGTGGCTTCCGGGCTCTGGATCGTCACGTCGCTCTATTCGATCGGCTACATGCGGGGACACGGGGAGGCGCACCAGACGCGGTTCTACGTCTGCTTCGCGGTCTCCATCTGCGCCGCCATGGGCGTGGCGCTCGCGGGCAACCTGCTCACGCTGTTCCTCTTCTACGAGGTACTGACGCTCTCGACCTACCCGCTCGTCTCGCACCACGGGACGCGGAAGGCGATGAAGGGCGCCCGCACGTATCTGGGGATCCTCGTCACCACGTCCGTCGCGTTCCTCCTCCTCGCAGTGGCGTGGACCTGGGTCCTTGCGGGCACGCTCGACTTCCGCGTCGGGGGGATCCTGGCCGGCCGGGCGGAGGACGGCATCCTCCTCGCCCTCCTCGCGCTCTTCGTCTTCGGGACGGGGAAGGCCGCCCTCATGCCGGTCCACCGCTGGCTTCCCGCCGCCATGGTGGCGCCGACGCCGGTGAGCGCGCTTCTCCACGCGGTCGCGGTCGTGAAGGCCGGCGTGTTCACGATCATGAAGGTCGTCATCTACATCTTCGGCCTCGACCTGCTGACCACGACGGGGATCAGCGTGTGGCTCATGTACGCCGCCGGCTTCACCGTCATCGCGGGCTCGCTCGTCGCCATGGCGCAGGACAACCTGAAGCGGCGCCTCGCCTACTCCACGGTGAGCCAGCTCTCCTACATCGTCCTCGGAGCGGCGCTCGCGAACACCTGGGGCGTCGTCGGCGGCAGCATGCACATCGCGATGCACGCGTTCGGCAAGATCACGCTCTTCTTCTGCGCCGGCGCGATCTACGTCGCGGCCCACAAGACGGAGATCAGCGACATGCGCGGGCTGGGCCGCGCGATGCCGATCACGATGGCGGCGTTTCTCATCGGGGCCCTCAGCGTCATCGGCGTCCCGCCCCTCGGCGGGAGCTGGAGCAAGTGGTATCTCGCCCTCGGCGCGCTCGATGCCGGGCAGATTCTGTTCGTCGCCGTCCTCATGGTCAGTTCGCTGCTGAACATCGCGTACCTCGTGCCGATCCCCATCCGGGCGTTCTTCTCGAAACCCGCCGACGGGTCGGAGCCGCCGCGCTTCAGGGAGGCGCCGGCATTCTGCGTCGCGGCGCTCTCCTTCACGGCGCTCGGCTGCATCGTCCTCTTCTTCCTCGCGGACGATGTGTATCGCCTGCTCGTCCCCCTGGGCGGAGGGTAGACCATGGCCTCTGACAAGCGCGACATGAGCGGGCAGGTGAAGGACCGGGGCAGGCACTACTTCGACGATCCGAAGCGCTGGAAGCGCCTGATCGCGATCCTCATCGCCGTCTGCGCCGTCGTCTTCGCGCTCGACATCGCGAACCCGATCATCGAAAGAATGACAGGCTTCGAGTTGCGCCACCCGGAGCGCAGCTGGGAGGGGTTCCCCGAGTTCTACGCCGTTTACGGGTTCCTCGCCTACACGGCGATCGTCTACACGGCGAAGCTGCTCCGGAAGGGCGTGATGCGGGACGAGGACTACTATGATCGGTAGCCTCCCTCCCGCGGCGGTGATGATCCTCGGGGCGCTCCTGGTGCCCCTGCTCCGGGGTCGTGCGCGAACGGGCTGGGTCCTTCTCCTGCCCGTCGCGAGCCTCGCCGCACTTCTTTCGCTCGGGGAAGGGGAGTTCGGGCAGGTTTCGATCTTCTCCTACGAGCTGACGCTCGTCCGCATCGACGGGCTGAGCCGGATCTTCGGATGGCTCTTCCACATCGCCGCCTTCATCGGACTCATCTTCGCCCGGCGCGGAGGAAGCGCGCTCGAGGACGCTTCGGCGCTGGTCTATGCGGGTGCCGCGATAGGAGCCGTCCAGGCCGGCGACCTGATCACGCTCTTCGTCTTCTGGGAGCTCCTGGCGCTGAGTTCCGTCTTCCTCGTGTGGGCGCGCGGCACGGAACGTTCGTACCGGGCGGGCATCCGCTACCTCATCGTCCAGGTCGGGTCGGGCGTCATCCTGCTCGCCGGGATCATCGCCCACGCGCGCGCCACGGGGTCGGTCGCCTTCGACCACATGGGGACGGAGACGCTCGGCGGGAAGCTGATCCTGCTCGGAATCGGGATCAAGGCGGCCTTCCCGCTGCTCCACAACTGGCTCACGGACGCCTACCCCGAGGCCACGTACAGCGGGGCCGTCTTCCTGAGCGCCTTCACGACGAAGGTCGCCGTCTACACCCTGGCGCGAGGGTACGCGGGCACGGATCTGCTGATCTGGGTCGGCGTCGCGATGACGATGTTCCCGATCTTCTACGCCGTGATCGAGAACGACCTGCGCCGGGTGCTCGGCTACAGCATGATCAACCAGATCGGCTTCATGGTGTGCGGCGTCGGGATCGGCACCGAGATGGCCTTGAACGGGGCGGTCGCGCACGCCTTCAATGACGTGCTCTTCAAGGGGCTCCTCTTCATGTCGACGGGGGCGCTCCTCTACCGCGCCGGGACGACGAAGTGCAGCGAGCTGGGCGGACTCTACAAGAGCATGCCGAAGACGGCGGGCCTGTGCATCGTCGGAGCCGCCTCCATCTCCGCCTTCCCGCTCTTCAGCGGGTTCGTGAGCAAGTCGATGGTGATGGCGGCCGCGCTGGAGCAGAACCTCGACGTCGTGTGGCTCTTCCTTCTCTTCGCCTCCGCCGGCGTGCTCCATCACGCGGGAATCAAGATCCCGTTCTACGGTTTCTTCG
The DNA here is from genome assembly GCA_022825725.1 of Gemmatimonadota bacterium. GTDB lineage: Bacteria > Gemmatimonadota > Gemmatimonadetes > Palauibacterales > Palauibacteraceae > Palauibacter. Next base: position 147,612 of record JAJDWE010000075.1, on the reverse strand, counting down.
GCCCCGATTCCGGGATCCGCACGAAGGAGGCGCCCACGAGCATGCTCATCGCGATGGGGATGGCCGCCTTCCTGTGCGTCTTCAACGGGACGTTCCCGACCCTGTTCCTGTATCCGAACCTGCCGTACGAGGTGACGTACGTGCCGTTCACTTCCGCGCACGTGATCAGCCAGCTGCAGCTCCTCTTCTTCGCCGTGCTCGCGTTCGTGTGGCTCAGGCTGTCGGACCGGGAGCCGCACGAGCTGCCCTCGACGAACCTCGATGCGGACTGGTTCTACCGCCGGTTCGGCAAGGGCCTGGCGCTCGCGGCCGGGGGCGTCGCGTCGCGGCTGCGCGATGCGGTCGCGGCGCGCTCCGTGGCCGCGGCCGGCAGCGCGATCGGATCGGCGCGGCGCTACATGGGCCCGACCGGCGTGTGGGGGCGCACCTGGCCCACCGGCACCAACGTCATCTGGGTCGCCATCCTGCTCCTGGTGTTCCTGCTCCTCTACTACGCGAGTACGCCGGTCACGAGCGTCCCGCCACCGCCATGACGACGTCCGGCGCGGCGCGGACCGGCGGGGTTCGGGATTCGAGCGCCTGGGCCCTGATCGAGTCCATCCTCGCTGGCCAGCAGGCGATCGTCGCGCTCGGCGTCACCCTCGAGGAGCTGGGCGAGGACACCGCGGTCCTCAGGATGGCCAAACAGCCTGAGTTGACGCGCGGCGACGGCACCATCTATCACGGCGGTCCGATCGCGTCGCTGATCGACATTGCCGGGGACATGGTCGTCGCGGTGCGGGCCGGAGGCGGCGTTCCGACCATCTCGCTGCGGGTCGACTACCTCCGCCCCTGCACGGGCCCGTACCTGCTGGCCACGGCCCGTTTGCGGCGTTACGGCCGTACGATTTCGGTGTCCGACGTCGACGTGCACGACGACCAGGGGCGCCTCTGCGCGGTGGGACGCGGGACCTACTCGTCGCTGGTGGGCTGACGCGGTGAAGGCGGTCCTCTACGACGCTCACGGCGACGTCGACGAACTCTACGTGGGTGAGGCTCCGGACCCGGAACCCGCTTCCGGAGAGGCCCGGGTCCGGATCCGGGGCTGCGGACTCAACGGCTTCGATCCGATGATGCTCGGCGGCACGACGGGGCTGCGGGTTCCGCTCCCCATGACGCCGTGCGGCGACGCGGCGGGTGAGATCACGGGCTTCGGCCCCGGGACGGACGCGGCCGGGTGGCGCGTTGGGGACCGCGTCATGATTGACCCGTTGATCGCGAGTCGCGGCATGCTGGGCGAGAAGTCTCCGGGCGCGGCCTCCGAGTACCTTGCCGTCCCGCTCGAGAATCTGCTGCCGATTCCGGACGGCGTCTCGTTCGAGCAGGCCGCCGCGCTCCCGGTCGCGTACGGTACCGCCCTGCGCATGATCGAGGACCGCGCCCGCGTGCGGCCGGGCGAGACGGTGCTGATCCTGGGCGCGACGGGTGGCGTGGGCTGTTGCTGCGTCCAGCTCTGCAAGCGAATCGGGGCGCGGGTCATCGCCACCGGCGGTTCGCGCTGGAAGCTGGAACGACTCCGTGCGCTGGGTGCGGATCATGTGCTGCCCTCGGATTCCACCGAGCTGGTGAGGCAGGTGAGGGAGATCGCGGGCCGGCCCCGCTACCATGAAGCCGACGCAGGCGGCGTGGACGTCGTGATCAACTACATCGGCGGGGCCACGTGGGCCGCCAGTCTCAAGACGCTGCGCTTCCAGGGCCGCATGGTCACCTGCGGGGCGACCGCCGGCTACGACCCGCGCACCGACATCCGCTACATCTGGAGCTTCGAGCAGTCGATCATCGGATCGGACGGATGGAGCCGCGAGGGGCTGGCGCGTCTGCTCGACATGGTGGCAGGCGGCGAACTTGACCCGGTGATCCACGCCGTCAGGCCGATCGACGAAGTCCGCACGGCGATGCGCGAACTCATGGAGCGCGCGGTATTCGGAAAATCGATTCTGACTCCGTGAACTATCCGATCGCCCGCAAGATCCCGCGGGCGGTCCTGGATGCCGAAGCCGGCCGGCTGGCGGAACTCGCCGACGCGCGCCTGCACCGGAAGCTCGGCGGCTACGCGCGCCTGGCCGGGCCGGGGTTCATGGGCGCGGCGCTCACGCTCGGCGCGGGTACGCTCACCGCCTCGATGCTGTCGGGCGCCGCCTTCGGCTACCGCACCCTGTGGCTGATCTGGCTGAGCGCGGGTCTGGGCCTGTTCATGATGGCCGCGATGGCCCGCTTCACCTGCAGGGGCGGGTTCCGCGTCATCCCGGTACAGAACCGGCGTCACTCCTGGGTCATCGGGTCGCTCATGACCGGGCTCGTCGGCACGGCTGCGGTCGCCGTGATCTTCAACTTCGGTCAGGTCGCGCTCGGCACCCATCTCATCGAGTCGCTGGCGCCGTTCGCCGGCTTCGCCTTCCCCGCCGAGTACAACTGGCTCATCTACTGCGCGGTCACGAGCTGGCTCATCCTCAGCTATGGACGCCGAGGGGGCAGGGGGACGCGGCTCGTGGAGACGGTCATGAAGAGCGGCGTCGCCGTCATGATCCTCGCCTTCGGAGCCGTCCTGCTGCTGGTGGGCGTCGACTGGGGCGCGGCGGCACGTGGCTTCTTCGTGCCGTGGCTGCCCGGTGGCGGCGAGGGTCTGGACCTCTTCATCGCGTCGTCCGCGGCGGCCGTCGGTGTAATGGACTGGGTTTTCTTCCATTACGCGGGACTCGGCCGGGGCTGGGGCCGGAGGCACGAATCCCTGGCCCGCTTCGATCTGATCGCCGGGCTCTTCCTCCCGTTCGTGGTCGTCAACTTCCTCATGATCGGTGTGTTCGCCGCGACACTGTTCCCCCAGGGGATCACGCCGGACTCGGCGCCGGAACTCGCGGCCGCGCTCATGCCGCTCCTCGGACCCACCTGGTCGCAGATCCTCTTCTACACGGGCTTCCTGGCGGTGCCGATCACGACGACTGTCGGGATGAGTCTGGCTGGTGCGATGGCGGTCCACGAGGCCTTCGGCTGGGAGCCCGACACATCGTCGTGGCGCTGGAAGGTCAGCGCGCTGCTGCCGCAGGTGGCCTTCCTCGCGGCCTGGAACGCCCGTCCGGTCTGGCTCGTGATCGCGATCGCGGCGTTCCTCTCGCTGGCGAACAACGTCGTCGGATGGTCGATGTACCTCCTCCTGAACGACCGCGAACTCCTCGGCGCGGACCGCTGCAGGTCCTACCTGTGGAACCTCGGCATCCTTCTCCAGGTGACGCTCCTGAACGCGGTCGCCGTCACGTACGTCTTCAACCGGCTGGGGTGGTGGTGATGAGCGGGATGGATCGGCTTCTCGAACGACGCATCGGACCGTGGTCGGGACGCGTCTGGGGACTTGTCCTCAATCTGGTCGCGAATGCGGTGGCGCTGTGGGGTGTCTCGTCGGTCATGCGGACGGGGAGCGGCTGGAGCTGGATCGTTGTCGGCAGCGCGGCAACGGCCGCCTGCATCGCCGTGCTCGCGCGCCCCGCGCGGTCCCCGGGGTCGGACGAATGAGCGGTGCCGGACGGACCTCCCGCTCCCTCGGCCGCGATTCCAACCTCGGATACTGGCTCGGCGACGCCGCCGACGCCTTCCCGGACCGGGTCGCGCTGATCGACCTCTCGCGTTCCGTGCCCCGCGAAGTCACGTACGCCGAACTCGACGAGCGGATGGATCGTGTCGCGAACCTGCTCTCCGATGCCGGCATCGGGACCGGCGACCGCTTCGCGCTGAGCATCGGCAACCGCTTCGAGTTCGTCGAAATCCTCTTCGGGGGCATGCGCTGCGGGGCCGTCCCGGTGCCGCTCAACTTCAAGCTGTCGGAGGAGTCGCTCGCCTACATCGTGCGGGATGCCGCCTGCCGGGCCGCCTTCGTGGAGACCGCGGCGACGGAGCGCTCGGCGGCGGTCGTCGAACGGTCCGGGATCGAGAGGAGGTGGGACGTCGGCGGCGACGGCAGGAGGCGCGAGCGGGGAGGCGCCGGCTGGGTGGACTACGAGGGCGCGCTCGCGGAGTCGTCGGCCCGGTTCGACCCCCCGGCCCTCGGCGCCGGCTACCCGGCGTTTCAACCCTACACGTCGGGGTCGACCGGCAGGCCCAAGGGCGTCGTCCTCTCCCACGAGGGCCAGCTCTGGTGGGTGCGCTGCTTGCGGAAGTACTGGCCCGCCGACCCCGGCGACCGGGCTCTCGTCGCCGTCCCCCTCTACCACAAGAACGCGATGGCCGGGGCGATAAAGCCCCTGCTGCAGGCCGGGGCCTCCGTCGTCGTCCTGCCCGGCTTCTCTCCGGCACCCTTTCTGCGGGCCCTCAGCGAGTACCGCTGCACGCAGGTCGGCGCCGTCCCCGCCGTGTTCGCCATGGCGCTGGATCACGTGGACCTGATCGCGGAGCTTGACTTCTCGGCGCTGCGGAAGGTCACGCTGGGATCCGCTCCGGTGCAGCCCGAACTGATGTACGCGGTGGAGCGGGCGTTCGATGTCGAAGTCAGCGAGAGTTACGGCCTCACCGAGGGCGGGCCGGTCATGATCGGGCCGGCGCCCGGCGGCCGCCGGGCGCCGAAGGGAAGCTGCGGCGCGGCGTGGCCCGAGGGAGAGATCAAGCTCGTGCGCGACGGCAGCGAGGACCCGGAATGCGGAGAGCTGTGGGTCCGGAATCCCGGGGTCACGACGGGCTATCACAACCTGCCCGAGGTCAACGCGGCTCGAATCCGCGACGGGTGGCTCGCCACGGGCGATCTCTTCTTCCGGGACGGGGACGGCTTCTACTACTTCCGCGGCCGCACCGACGACATGTTCAACTCCGGCGGCGAGAACATCTATCCCAAGGAGGTGGAGGACCTGCTTCTGTCCCATCCCGACGTCCTGGATGCGGTCGTCGTGCCCGTGCCCCACGCCCTGAAGGGTGCGGTCCCGGCCGCGGCGGTCAGGCTCGGCTCGGAGGCGAGCGTCACGGCCGAATCGCTCAAGCGATACACCCTGGAGCGGGGGCCCGCGTATGCGCACCCGCGGCGGATCGTGCTCCTGGAGGAGATCCCGCTCACCGGGGTGGGAAAGGTCGACCGGGCGGCGATTCTCGACGCGCTGGGACACGCGGAAGAGAACGCGGAGTGAGCGCGCCTCTCGTGGTCGGGGCGCGCCGGTCGCCGCTCTCCAGGGCGCAGGCGGCCTGGGTGGGAGAGCGACTGCGCGAACGCTGGCCGGAGCTGTCCATCGAATACCGATTCATCTCCACCGCCGGGGACCGGGATCCCGGGACGCCGCTGCCGGAGATCGGGGGAAAGGGACTGTTCACGGAGGACCTCGAACGCGCGCTCCGGGAGAGAGAGATCGACGTTGCGGTGCATTCCCTGAAGGATCTGCCGTCGGACGTCCCCGATGGATTGATGCTGGGCGCGGTCCCGTCCCGCGAAGATCCGCGCGATGTGCTCGTCGTCCGGGATTCGCTCGATTCCGCCGCACCGGATGACGGCCGAGGCGACGTCCTCCGGCGCCTTCCCGCCGGGGCGCGCGTCGGCACGTCGTCGCTGCGCCGCGCCGCGCAGCTGCGCGCCTCCCGCGCCGACCTCGATCCGCGGCCGATCCGCGGGAACGTCGACACGCGGCTCCGCAAGCTGGAAGACGGCGGCTTCGAGGCGCTGGTCCTGGCCGCAGCCGGGCTCCGTCGCCTGGGCCTGTGGCCGCGCGGCGCTCACGCCCTGGACGACGGTTGGCTGCCCGCCCCGGGACAGGGCGCGCTCGGGCTCCAGTGTCGGGCCGGCGAAGATGGCATGGCTGCCCGCGTCCAGGCGCTCGACGATCCGACCGCGCGCGTGGAGGTGACGGCCGAACGGACGCTCCTGGCGGCACTCGAGGGAGGGTGCCGGGTCCCCATCGCGGCCCGTGCGTTTCTGCGGGAGGAGAACCTTCTCCTCCGCGCCGCGGTCTACGACGTGGACGGCGGGCCGGCGGTCGAAGCCGCCGAGACAGGGCCCCGCTCGTCGGCCCTCGCCATCGGCCGGCGCCTGGCGGAACGCATGCTGGAGGCGGGAGCGTCCCGCCTCGTGGAGCGGGCGCGGCGGCTCAGCCCGTGAGGCGGCGCGACCCGTCGGCCTGGTATCCGTACACGAGGGTCATGCATCCCGGCGTCGCCTGGGGACAGTAGTAGCTCAGGATCCTCAGCTTGGCGTAACGCCCCTCCGCAGTCCGGATCACGTACGTCTCGTCCTTCGGCTCGAGGAGGTGGGAGAAGAACCCGTACCGATACCAGCGCTCGAGCCCGGGCGTTGCCGGGCCGTCCTCCAGCGCGCGCTCCGTCGTCGCATACCCGGACGCCGGGGCCTCGGTCACGGCCTCCCACGGCGCGCCGATGGCGATGGCCCCCCCGGCCCCGGGGTATCCGGTTCCGCCGTTCACGACGACGTGGTACCGGTTGAGCGCGAGATCCCAGCCCGCGAGCGGCCCATCGACCGCGCTCCCCTTGTCGAAATCGAAGTGGATCCACTGCGAGCCGTCCCGCGCATCGATCGTCACGGTATCCACCACGAACCCATCCACCGGAGGCTGCGGGGCGATGGGCGTGGGGATGAACGTTAGTGGATCGGGTCTTACGAACGAGCCGGCCACGACGACGGCGATGACGAAGAGGAACGCGGCCCCCGCGACATAAAGCACGACCGGCCGGCCTCCCCCCGCCCGTTCCTCGCTCCCGTCGCGCACGCCGTCTACCGAAGCGCCACCCTGCCGAACCTGCGCCTCACCGCTCCCGGTGCCACGGAGCGTCGCGCCAGGTTCCGCTCAGGAACCTGGTCAGGTTGGCGAGATAATAGGCCAGACCGGCTGCCGCGAGAGCGAAGGCGACGCCGATGAGCAGCGCCCCGACGCTGCCGGCGCTCGCGAAGATCCGGAACTCCCACGCGGCGAAGACGGCGCAGAACACGATAGCCGTGGCGATGAGGAAGCGGTGAAAGCCGATGATCGACATGGGACGTTCCGTTCACGGTGGACGGCGCTGGAACCGTCACACATCGTACGATGACGAGACGAACCTCGAAACGTCGTCTCGGTGAGGCTGTCGGTGATGCTGTTGACCCTTCACAGGCCCGGTGGGAGCTTCCACCCCCGATGAACTCCGGAATCCGCACCTATCACGAAGTCGACGAACTGCCCTCGGATCTTCCCGATCAGATGGCGGCGCAGGACGAGCGCGTGTCCGCTCGACTCGCCTCCGTGGCGCGGGTCGTCGCCGTGATGAGCGGCAAGGGCGGGGTGGGGAAGAGCCTCGTCTCCGCCCTTCTCGCGACGGCGCTGGCCCGTCGGGGGCGTCGCGTGGGCCTTATCGACGCGGATCTGAACGGTCCCAGCGTTCCGCGCCTTCTGGGCATCGAACCGGGGGCGCTCGCGGAGGGACCGGACGGACTCGATCCGCCCACCTCGCCGGCGGGGGTGCGCGTCATGTCGATGGGGCTCCTGCTGGAGCCGGAGCGTGCCCTCGCCTGGCGCGAACCCGCCGACGCCGGCTTCGTCTGGCGCGGCGCCCAGGAGCGCGGAGCGCTGCGGGAGTTCATCGCGGATGTCGCCTGGGGGGAGCTCGACGTCCTACTCGTCGACCTGCCGCCGGGTACCCAGCGTCTCGCCGAGCTGCACGTGCTCGTCCCCCAACTGGCGGGAGTTCTCACGGTCACGATCCCGAGCGCGGCTTCGCGCGACTCCGTGACCCGCTCGCTCGACATGGCGCGGACACGCGGCCTGCGCCTGTTGGGGGTGATCGAGAACATGTCGGGAGTCCTCTGCGACGCCTGCGGCCGCCTCGTCCCGCTGCATGCCGGGGACGCGGGCGAAGATCTTGCGAAAGGCTTCGACGTCCCGCTTCTCGCCCGCCTCCCCTTCGACCCCGAGTTGGGGGCCGCTGCCGACGGAGGCCGTCTCGAGCCGTGGGTGGCCGGGACGGGGCCCGCGGCGGAGGCGCTCGGGCGCCTGGCGGAGCAGCTGTGAAGTTCCTCTGCCTCGAATGCGACCGGCAGATGGCGTTCGACGAACGCGCCGTGCCGGGCGACGGCACGATGGCCGCCGTCTTCAAGTGTCCGGACTGCGGGCGTAAGACCGCGATGCTGGCCAACCCCATGGAAACGCAACTCGTGAGTTCCCTCGGCGTGAAGGTGGGCGGCCGCACGGTGCCCGACGCGAACTTCGAGGGCATTCGCAGCGGGGTGGCCACAGGCAGGGACGAAGCCTTCGAGTCGCCCCCCGCGGCGAGTCCGGGGGGCGTCCGATGGAGTGTGGAGGCGGTGGAGCGGCTCGGTCTCGTCCCCTCGTTCGTCCGGGGGATGGTGAAGAAGATCTACAGCGACTACGCCAAGGAGCGGGGGATCGAGGAGATGACCCCCGCCGTCATGGACCGCGCGCGTACCGATCTCGGACTGGAGGGGATGTGATGGAAGGCGCTCCGGATCCGCTGATCGAACGGGAAGTTCACGGCGTCCGGGCGGTCGTCGACCGCGACCTGTGCGTCGGGTTCGGCGACTGCATCGAGGAAGCGCCGGAGGCGTTCGACCTCGACGAGGATGGCGTGGCCGTGTTCACGACCCCGGAACATGCGTCGCGAAAGCGTTTCCTTGAGGCGTGCGCATCCTGCCCCGTCGATGCGATCACCGTCTGGGAGGACGGGATCGAGATCGTCCCTTGACCCGCCCCGCCGTTCCGCCGCTCGTCGCGGCGCGGGGCGTCAGCTACACCTACCCCGATGGGAGTGCCGCCCTTCACGAACTTTCGCTCGAGATCCGGGACGGAGAACGACTCGGACTCCTCGGCCCGAACGGGTGCGGCAAATCCACCTTTCTCCGACTCCTCGCAGGCGACGGGATCCCGGGCCTGCGGCGAGATTCCTCGGTGGACGACGCCCGTCAGCGGTGGCTCGCCCCCGATCAGCCGGCGCTGCGGTCCTGGCTCGGCGGGCGCGAGAACGCAGCCACCCTCCTCGAACTTCACGGCGCGCGGCCCCGGGAGGCCCGGGCCGCGGCCGACGCGTGGATCGAGCGTTTCGGCCTGTCGGGCGATGCGAAGCGTCCGGCCGGCACCTATTCGAGCGGGATGCGTCGACGCCTCGCCCTCGCGGCCGCCTTCGGCGCGCGACCCCGGCTGCTCCTCCTGGACGAACCGCTGGCGGGCCTCGACCCCGGAGGCCGTGCGGCGTTCGCCGCGGCGCTCGCCGACCACCGGGCCGCGGGAGGCACCGCGGTGCTCTCCGTCCATGACCCCGGGTTCGCCGCGGCGCACTGCGACCGGGTGGCCTTCATTGTCGACGGGCGTTGCGAGGTGGCGGACACTCCGGCCCGGTTGCTCGAACGGATCGGCGTCCGCCCGCGGGTCGAGATCCGGTTCCCGGCGGGAGGGCATCCGGACCGCTATGCTCTCGATCCCGCGCCGGCGGGCGTGCGTCCGGCTTCCTGGGCGGAGGACAGCCTGCTCCTGGAGGTCGAGGATCCGAGCCGCGCCCTCCCGGAGACGCTCGCGTGGATCCTGCGCGCCGGAGCCTCCGTTGCCTCCGTGGACGTGCGGGAGCCCGGCCTCGCGGACGCCTTCGCGATCCTGACGGGACGGGACCTCGAAGAGACCGCGGAGGACACCGCGTGACGATCTGGCGTCTGGCGTGGCGTTCGGCTCTCGCGCGGCGCCGGCTCTTCGCCTGGAACGTGGCCGTGCCGCTCCTCCTTCTCACGCCGGTCGCGCTCAGCGAAGCGGCGGCCCCCCACCGTGTCGCCGTCTTTGGGGTGTTCATCGTCTTCTTCGGAGCGTTCGGCTCGGCGATCCCGGCCGTGCGGGATGCCCGGGACGGCTGGCTCGACGAGATCCTGCGGGCGGGGTATCCGGCTCTCCGCTGGCTGCTGGAGAGGACCCTTGCCGGTACCGCGGTCGACACCGTGCAACTCGTTCCGACCCTGTTCGTCCTCCTGTGGTCGGCCGGCGGCTTGCGCGCGGCCCCCGTCGTCCTCCTCGCGACCCTCGCGACGCTCTGGTTCGCCAATCTCCTCGGCCCTCTCGTCGCCGCCGCGGTTCGGTCCCTCGCCGAGGCCGCCCTTGCTTCGGCAGCGCTGTCGCTCCTCCTGCTGCACTTCGCCGGCTTCTTCCGGACGCCCGCGCCGGGCTGGACATCTCTCGTCGCGGACTGGAATCCCTACACCCCTCTCCGGGCCGCCCTGGGGGCCGCCGTCGGGCCGATGCCCATGGACGATTCGGCCTGGCTCCGCAGCCTTCTCGTCGCCGCCGGCTTCACCTTCGGGGCCGCGATTTTCGCCTCGGATTGGAGCCGTCGCCTCCGCTGGCCGAGAACTCTCTAGATGGCGTTTGACTTTCCTCTTGGTCAGCCGCAACTTCTTGGCCCATAAGCGGGGGTCCGGACCTCCGGGGACCCCGAAGGCCTTGAACCAGCATCGCTGAATTCCTTGTCCGTGGCCGATCTTCGCGGACTGCGTATATCCGGGCTTCGCACCCGGGCGAGGCTGGCGCGAGAAGCGTGAACCGGCCGCAGTACGCCGTCCAACGGAGCGCCATGTATCGAGAGGTATTTGTCCCGGTCGATAACTCGCGCGAGTCGGATTGGGCCGTGGACCGCGCCATCGAACTCTGCGCTCGCTTCGGGGGCCGCATCACCGGCTCCCACGTCTACGCCGCGCGCCTCCACGACATCCGGTTCCGCCAGCTCGAAATCGGGCTCCCGGCCCAGTTCCAGGAGCCGGCCGAGATCCGCAGGCAGCGGAAAATCCACGACAAGCTGATCGAGAAGGGGCTGCAGCTCATCTCCGACAGCTTCCTGGACCAGCTCCACCGCCGCTGTAGCGAAGCCGGCGTGACCATCACGCGGCAGCTCCTCGAGGGCATCAATTACGAGGAGATCATCAACGAGGCGAACCGCGGCGGCGGACGTCTCCCGAGCCTCATCGGCTTCGATCCCAACATCGCCCACAACTACGACGGCAGCGAGAAGCAGCGCACGGACGTCAAGCTGGGCGAGAACGGCCGCCTGCTGGCCGAGGACGAGGAACAGGAGGACAAGCTCGCGGGCACTTCCGGCCGCGAGTACGACCTCGTCGCCATCGGCGCTCACGGTCTCGGGCGGCAGGAGCGGAGCCGGCTCGGCGGCGTCGTCGCGCGCTCTCTCCGCGGGATCGAGAAGGACGCGCTCATCATCCGCGACGACCGGCCGCTCGAAGGCGGCAAGTGGCTCGTCGGCGTGGACGGGTCGGCCTACGCGTACAAGGGGCTGCGGATCGCGCTCGATATGGCTCGCGAGTACGGGGCCAAGGTCTACATCGCGAGCGCCTTCGACGTGCAGTACCACCACGTCGTCTTCCACAACATCAAGGACGTGCTCTCGGTCCAGGCCTCGAAGGTGTTCAAGTTCGAGGAACAGGAAGAACTCCACAACAACATCATCGACAAGGGCCTCCTCCGCCTCTGCAAGGCGAACATCAAGCGGGCCGAGGTGATGGCGAGCGAGTATCCCGAAGTCGAGATCGAGACCCAGGTCCTCATCGGGAAGCCGTTCGACGCCCTCCTCAAGTGGGCCGAGGAGATCGATCCTTCCCTGATCGTCGTGGCCCGCCACGGCTCGCACCGGATCGAGGGCACGGACCTCGGGTCGCAGGCCGACAACCTCGTCCACCTCTCCGACGCGAACGTGCTCCTGATCGGGACCGAGCAGGTGCGCCCGGAGGAGATCCCCTGGATCGAAGAGGACGGGGAGGCCGGGCTCGAGTGGGCGCCCGAAGCGGAGGTGAGGATCCTGCGCGTGCCGCCCTTCGCCCTCGGGATCGCGCGCAAGGCCGTCGAGGAGTTCGTCCTCGAGCACTACGGGCCGGGGAGCCGTTACGCGGCCGCGTTCGTCCCGAATCCGAAGGACGAGAAGAAGTACCGGGCCTCCGAGACCGCGACGAACGGCACGGCGCAGGTGGCGCGCGAAGCCCTCGAGACCGGCGCCGCGCCTTCGATCGCCGAGGTCGGAGAGGCCGCCAACGGCCGCGCGAACGGCGAGAAGGCGGAACTCTGGAACCGCGACCAGTTGCCCGTCGTGACCAACGAACGCCTCGACGAGGCGATCAAGAAGCTCCTCCCGACCCACATGCAGCTCGTGATGGGGATCGGCGATGCGGAGGAACTCGCCCTCGCCGAGGTGAAGGCGGATGAGGCGATGAAGCGCACCGTCGTGGAGACGAGCGACGCCGACGCCTTCGAGGCCCCCCTCCCGGTGATGGCGAAGTGTCCGGTCACGGACAACCAGATCCCCCGCGACCGCACGGCCGCCGACCCGATCGTGTGGACGCACGAGGCATTCGAACGCCTGGGGCGGGTACCGCTGATCGCGCGTCCCCTCGCCCGGAACACGGTGGAGCGCTTCGCCCGCGACCAGGGCATGTGGCGCGTGACGACGGTCGTGATGGACGAAAACAAGGACGCGATGATCGCGGCCGACGAGTTCGACCTCGACACGATGCTCGTGATGTTCAACGAGTTGAAGGCGAAGCAGGCGCGGGCCGAGGCCGCCGGCGTCGACGGGATGAGCGAGGAGATGAAGCGCTTCATCGAGGAGGCGAAGGCCTCCGGGGTGACGCGCTGTCCCATCCGCGACATCGAGCAGCAGGCGGAGGACTGTCCCGTCGACTTCAAGATGGTCTCGCCCGACGATGCCCGCGCAGCCGTCGAGAAGTTCGCGCGTACGGAACTCGGAGAGGAGTCGGGAGCGGAGAGCGATCCCGCTTCGGAGCAGGGATCGCGCCCGAAGTGACCGGCGCTCCGCTGGCCGCGGAAGCTGTCGCGCACCGGAGCCCGGCCGTGCCCGGTTCGCTCTGGGACGGCGCCCCAGCCGCCGCGTCGCCGCGCACCGAACCCGATGTCGCCATCCCGCACGTTGTCGCCTGGAACCTGACGCGCCGCTGCAATCTTGCCTGCTCCCACTGCTATATCTCCGCCGGATCCTGGCATGGGTCCGACGACGAGCTCGATACCGCAGCGTGCTTCCGCGTCGTCGATCAGGTCCTGGAAGTGAGTCCATCCCCCCTCCTCATCCTCAGCGGGGGGGAGCCGCTCGTGCGCTCCGACCTCGAGGAGATCGCGGCCTACGCCTCTGAACGCGGCGCCACCGTGACCGTGGGCACGAACGGCACCGGACTCACCGATGAGCGCATCGCCTCGCTCAAGGCGGCCGGCGTGCAGGGCGTGGCCCTGAGCATCGACTCCCTCGACCCGCGCTATCACGACCGCTTCCGGCACGGCGAGGGCGCCCTCGAAGACACGCTCGCCGCGGTCGACCGGCTGGCGGAGCACCGCCTCGACTTCCTCATCCAGTTCACTGTCACGCGCGGGAACCGGGACGAACTCGACGCCATCGCCGCCTGGGCCGATGCGAAGGGCGCCGTCTGCCTCAACGTCTATTTCCTCGTCGAGACGGGCAGGGGAGAGGGAATGCGGGGCCTCGCCCCCGCGGAGAACGACGAAATCGTCGTCCGGCTCGCCGAACTCCAGCGGGACTACCGCGGGCGGCTCATGATCCGCTCCAAGTGCCAGCCGCAACTCATGCGGCATGTGTACGAAAGGGATCCGGACTCTCCGCTCCTGAACTACCGGACCCGCTGCCCCTGCGGCGTCCAGTACTGCCGCATCACGCCCGAGGGCAAGGTGACGCCGTGCCCGTACATGCCGGAGGTGGCCGGCGACCTCTCCGAGGCGTCTTTCGGCGAGATCTGGCGGGAGGCGACCGTCTTCCGCCTGCTGCGCGACGGCGAACCGGGCGGAAAGTGCGGGCGCTGCGAGTACCGCGCCATCTGCGGCGGTTGCCGCGCCCGTGCCTACGCGGTGGACGGCGACCTGCTCGGTCCGGATCCGTCGTGCGCGTACGAGCCGGCGCCCGGAATCGCCGAGGCGATCGAACCGCGCCGGCCGGTCACGTACGGCTCGGCGGCCGAGCAGCAGCTTCAGTGGAGCGCGGAGGCCGATGCGCGGCTCAGCGCCATCCCCAGCTTCGTGCGCGGCGTGGTGGCGGAGCGGGTAGAGAAGTTCGCGCGCGACCGCGGGCACGCCGAAGTGACGCTCGACGTGATGACCGAAGTCCGCCGGGCCATGCCGGTGGACTTTTCGAAACGGATGCCCTTCTTCGCCCGGAGTCGGCGGAGCGCGGGACGGGGGGAAAAGCGATGAAGCGTCGGATGACCCGTGGTGTCGTGACCCGCGGCGCACTGCTCGCCGCCCTCGCACTCGCGGTCGCCCTCCCGCTCCTCGCGCAGGTGCCGGGACCCGACTACGGGGAATTCAACTTCCTGGGACTCGACCGTCGCGGCGCGGTCTGGATCGCGGCCCAGCTCCACCTGCTCTTCGCGGCCTTCGTGCTCGGCGTGCCGATGTTCGCCGTCGTCATCGAGGCGATCGGGATGTTCGGGGGGGACGAGAAGTACGACAAACTCGCGAAGGAATTCACCCGCCTCCTGCTCGTGGCCTACAGCGCGACCGCGATCTGGGGCGCGATCCTCGTCTTCTTCCTCTCGACGCTCTACCCGCGCTTCTGGGCGTACCTCACGGCGATCTTCGCTCCGTCGATGTGGGTGTACGCCGGCCTCTTCTTCCTCGAATCGTTTACGCTCTACCTCTACTACTACGGGTGGGACGCGTGGAAGAAGGGCGCCGCGAAGAAGGTGCACTGGTGCCTGGGGATCATGCTCAACATCTGGGGCACGATCGTCATGTTCATCGCGAACGGGTGGCTCACCTACATGATGAGCCCTCCGGAGGGACTCACGGCGGACACGGCGCCTCAGACCGTCCAGCTGTGGAGCGCGATCAACAACGCGACCTGGATGCCCATCAACATCCACCGGCTGCTCGCGAACGTCGTCTTCGGCGGCGCGATCGTCGGCGCCTACGCGGCCTACCGCTTCCTCACGAGCAGGACCGACGAGGAACGCGCGCACTACGACTGGATGGGCTACACCGGCAACCTCATCGCGATCGGCGCGCTCATCGTCCTCCCCTTCGCCGGATACTGGCTCGGACGCGAGATCTACGAGTTCAGCCAGCAGATGGGCATCACGATGATGGGCGGCTTCATGAGCTGGCTCTGGATCATCCAGGCCTTCCTCATCGGCATCCTCTTCCTCGCGGGGAACTACTACCTGTGGATCGGGATGGGACGGATCCCGGGGGCGGAACGGTTCCAGCCCTACATCAAGTGGATGCTGCTCGTGCTGGTGCTGGGGGTCATCGTGTGGGCCACGCCGAACACGATGATCGCCGACCGCGACGAGATCGCGGCCATGGGAGGGATCCGGCACCCCTTCCTGCAGGTGCTCGGCGTGATGAGCGCGAAGAACACGGCCGTCAACCTGATGATCCTGACGACGTTCCTCTCCTTCCTCATGTACCGGAGGGCGAACAAGGACCCCGTGGTGCCGTGGGCGCGCGCCGGGACGATGCTGCAGGGGGCGGCCTTCGCGCTGTGCGCCGTCGTCGTCGTGTTCTACGGCGTGTACGGCTATTTCGTCACCGCGATCGTGCGGATCGGTTTCTCCGTCTACCAGGTGCTCGCGGTCCTGGCGACGATCCTGTTCGTCATCGGGATCGACATGGCAATGCTCCGGGGCGCGAAGTCCCGCGGCGAGATCCGCTGGGGGAGGATGCCGGACCGGTCGCAGTACGCGCTCCTCATCCTTGCCGTCACGTTTACGTGGCTCATGGGGCTGATGGGCTTCGCCCGCAGCGGGATCCGGCAGCACTGGCACGTCTACGAGGTGATACGGGACACGAGCGAGCAGGCGTTCACGCCGGCGCTCGGGCCGGCGGCGACCATCATCAGCATCTGCGTGCTCATCTTCTTCGGGCTCGTCGGCGTCATCTTCTGGCTCGGCGGCCTGGCCGAACGCTCCGTCTATCAGGAAGCCGAGGCGGAAGCGAAGGGCACGGAGGGGCACGGGACGCTCGGGGAGCCGATGCCGTCGCCGGCCCTGGGCGACGTGGATTGAGCGGGGTTTCGGAGAGGGGATGACGCGAGGCGAGGATAGATGACGAACCTGAAAATCCTGTTCACGGTTGTGGCGACGCTGGCGGTGTTCACCTTCGTGGCGAACGTGATCCCGCAGGTGCAGTCGGCGGTGCCGCGGGAAATCGTGCTCAGCGCGGACATGCCGCCCGAGGAGCTGGCGGCGATCGGTGAAGAGATCTACGCGGGGGCGGGCGGCTGCACGGCGTGCCACGGCCTCGGCACGCGCGCCCCGGATCTCCTCGGAGTGGTGGGCGGCGTGTGCGCGACGCGCGTCCCCGGGCAGAGCTGCAAGGACTACCTGTGGGAGTCTCTGGTCAACCCGACGGCCTACATCGTGGAGGGCTTCGACCCCATCATGATCGATCAGAGCATCGTTTCGTCGCAGGCCGAGCTGTGGACGCTCGTCGCCTTCCTGGAATCGCAGGGCGGCGAGATCACGGTGAACGCGGACGACTTCGCCGCGGCGCTGGCCGCCGACGACGCGGCCGCCGCTGCGCCGCCGCCGGTCGCCGTCACCGATCCGAACCAGGTCGACGCGGTCGCGCTGATCACGGCGCAGGGCTGCCTCGCCTGCCACGCGCTCGGCGGGGAGGGCGGCATGGTCGCCCCCCCCTTCGAGGAACTGCGGGGACAGGACCCCGCCGTCGTCCGCGAGGGGATCGTGGATCCGATGGCGACGATCAACGAGGAATACTCCGCCTTCGCCGGGACGATGCCGACGATCTTCGGCGATCTCATGTCTCCGGTGGAACTCGATGTGCTCGTGGACTTCTTCGTGGGAGGCTCGGGAGCCGGCGCGGAGGCGCCCGGCGACGCGGCCGAAGTCCCGCCCGACAGCGCGGGAGGTAGCCGATGAGACGTTACCTGTCCCACCCGTTCTGGCAGGGCGCGATCGTGGTCGTGGCGTCCTACGTCGCGTTCGAGTACGTGATCGGGTACGTGCTCCCGGTCATCGGCGTCGCGAGCGCGCCGGTCCCGAGTTCGGTCATCGTGGAGTACATGCTGATCGTGCTCGTCGGCGTCCTCCTCTACATGAGCGCGGACGAGGAGCGGTGGCAGCGCTTCCGCGAGCCGATCCGCGCGACGATGGTGCAGCCCGACCGGCGGACGGTGCGCGGCATCCTCATGGTCGCCTTCCCGGTCCTGATCGGCTGGCTTGCCTACGAGCGCGTGAAGCCGAGCTACGCCGCGCCTGCCACGCTGCGGGCAGTACACCCCGCGCCGCCGAACCAGCTCACCTTCCGCGGCGAAACAATCGAGCTGACGGGGCTCGAGAATCCGCTGCGCGAGGAAGGCTCCATGGAGGAGCACCTGGCGGTCGGCAAGCGGATCTACGTGCGAAACTGCGTGCCCTGCCACGGCGACCTGCTCGACGGCCAGGGACACTACGCGCAGGCCTTCAACCCGGTCCCCGCCGACTTCACGAGTTCGGGCAACCTGCCCCAGCTCACGGAGAGCTACGTATTCTGGCGCATCGTCAAGGGCGGCCCCGGCCTCCCGCGCGAGGGGACGCCGTGGGACTCGGCGATGCCGGCCTGGGAGACGATCCTCGAGCAGGACGAGATATGGGCGACGATCCTCTATCTCTACGATCAGACGGGGTTCCCGCCGCGCACGTGGGAAGAGGAAGGGGGGCACGAATGAGGGCGCCGCGCGGAACGGGAATCGTGCTCCTCGCCCTCTTCGCGGCCGCACCGCCCGCGCTGGTGGGGCAGCAGGACGCGGCCGCCGCGGGCAAGGTCGTGTACGACCGCTGGTGCGCGGAGTGTCACGGCGAAGCCGGGCAGGGGGATGGCTCGGCCGCCGCGTCGATGCTGCCGCGGCCGCGCGATTTTGCGCAGGCGCTCTACCAGATCCGGACGACCGGGAGCGGACAACTCCCGACGGACGCCGACATCCGGTTCGCGATCGAGAACGGCCTCCCCGGCACGACGATGCCGGGCTGGCCCAATCTCACGGACCAGGAAATCGACGACGTCATCGTCTACCTGAAGAGCTTCTCGAGGTTCTTCGCCCAGGGTCCCGCCCCCGAGCCGCTGGACTTCGGATCGGATCCCGGCGGCGGTCCCGCCGCGATCGAGGCGGGGGCGGCGGCGTATCTCACGATGCTGTGCGAAGAGTGCCACGGCCTCTCCGGGCGGGGCGACGGGACCTCGGCGCCGACGCTGGAGGACTGGCGGGGTCTCCCCATTCGTGCGGCCGACCTCACGGAGGCGTGGGTCTTCAACGGCGGCAGCAGCGTCGAAGACATGCACACGAGGATGTTGACGGGGCTCGACGGCACTCCGATGCCGTCGGCAATCGACGCCATGAACTCCGGCGTCGTCTCGCCTGACGAGGTCTGGCAGCTGGCGCACTACCTCGCCTCGTTCGGGCCGCGCGAGATGCCGCCGCTGCGGGAGGTGATCCGCGTCGGGCGTGCCGAGGGCGGGCTTCCCGCCGATGGCGGGGAAGAGGCCTGGGCGGGCGTCGAGGCCTTCCATTTCCCGCTGTCAGGCCAGGTCGTCCAGCTGCCGCGCAACTTCGCGCCCACGGTCGACGGACTCTGGGTGCAGGGGCTTCACGACGGAATCGACGTCGCGCTGCGCGTGCAGTGGAACGACCCGTCGAACAGCCCGGACCCGAACTGGGACGAGTGGCAGAACAAGATCACGGCCGCGCTCGATCTGGACGGAGCGGAGCCGATCGCCCTCGACAGCGCCGGCGCGCCCACCGTGCGGCCCCCGGACGCCGTGCTCCTCCAGTTCCCCTTCGAAATGCCCGAGGGCACCGACCGGCCGTACTTCCTGATGGGAGATGCCCGGGAGCCGGTCTATCTCTGGACGTGGGATTCGGAGACCGGCGTCGGCGCGGCACGCGGCCGGGGCCTGGACTCCGTCGAACCGCTCGCCGAGGATCCGGTGGCGGGAGAGGCGACGTGGGAGGAAGGACGCTGGACGCTCTATGTCCGCCGCCCGATCGAGGTCGAAAGCGACGGCCTCGACTTCGTGGAGGGCACCCCGACGCCCATCGCTTTCCAGGCGTGGGATGGGTCCAGCGCCGAGGTCGGAAAGCGGAGTTCCGTGAGCACGTGGTATTACATTCTCCTCGAACCTCCGGCATCCAGCACGGTCGTCGTGACGCCCCTGCTGGCCATGCTCTTGACGGGGGCCTTCGGTCTCGTTCTCGTGCGCCGGGCCCAGGACCGTCGGAGGGATCGATGAAGCAACGGGGAAGGGCTCTCAACAGCCAATTGCGCAACAGCTTCTCGTACGGAGGTAAGTCAATGCGATCGCATTTCTGGAACCGCTCGGCCGTCCTGCTGGCCGTCGCGGCGATGGCCGCCTGTGGCGGCGGTGGCGGCGGATCGTCCGAAGGGGCGGGGGACGACGCGGGCGAAGCGGCGCCGGCCGCCGCCGCGGTGGATCCGTCCACGGTGGGTACGATCTCGGGCATGGCCAACTTCGGCGGGATGGTCCCGACGATGGAGGCCATCGACATGTCGACCGAGGCGGATTGCGCCGCCGGCTACGGCGCGGACGGGCCCATGGCCCAGAACGTCCTCGTGTCCGGTGGCGGCCTCGCCAACGTGTTCGTCTACCTGAGCGAGGGGGTCTCCGGCGCGCCGGCCGCGTCGGGCGCCGCGTCGCTCGACCAGGTGAACTGCCGCTACACGCCGCACGTGCTCGGCGTCCAGAGCGGGCAGGACATCGAGATCTCGAACAGCGACAACCTGCTCCACAACATCAACGCCACCCCGACCGAGAACCGCGGCTTCAACATCAGCCAGCCCCGGGCGGGGATCACGAGCACGCAGCGCTTCGCCGTGGCCGAGGTGATGGTTCCGGTGCGCTGTGACGTGCACGGCTGGATGCAGGCGTACATCGGCGTCGTCGACCACCCGTACTTCGCGGTGACGGGCGCCGACGGGAGCTACTCGATCGCCAACGTGCCCGCCGGCGACTACACGATGACGGCGTGGCACGAGGAGTTCGGCACGATGACGTCGAGCGTGACCGTCACGGCGGGCGGGACGGCCGAAGCCTCGTTCGACTACAGCGGCGAGATGATGGGCGCCGACGTCCCCATGGGCGAAGCGCTCGTGCTCGAGCACGGTACGAATCGCATCCGGGTGGAGCGCACCCAGTAAATCCAGGCGCGGGATCCGGCGGCCCGAGCGGCCGCCCGGTCCCGCTCGCGTTCCCGTTCCCCCGAAGGGCTCACCTGGAAGGAGATAGCTCGTGGATTGGGCGCTGCCCCCGAACTATTCGACATTCGGCGTCGTGATCGACCAGTTGTTCTGGATCATCCTCGTCATCACCGGAATCGCGTTCCTCCTGGTCGAGGGCGGGATCCTCTGGTTCTGCATCAAGTACCGGGGACGCGAAGGAGCCAGGGCGCACTACACGCACGGATCGAACAAGGTGGAGATCATCTGGACGGTGATCCCGGCGATCATCATCGCGATCCTCGGCGTCTACTCGGCCGCCGTGTGGCAGGACATCAAGGGCGCGTCCAACCGCCCGGCGGACGCGCTCGAGTTCCTCGTCGTCGGCAAGCAGTTCGAGTGGAACATCACCTATCCCGGCATGGACCGGACGCTGGGGACGGCGGATGACTTCACGGTCCTCAACCAGTTCCACTTCCCGGTGAACGAGGACATCACGATCCTCCTCGAAT
Source organism: Gemmatimonadota bacterium (assembly GCA_022825725.1). Classification (GTDB taxonomy): domain Bacteria; phylum Gemmatimonadota; class Gemmatimonadetes; order Palauibacterales; family Palauibacteraceae; genus Palauibacter. Next base: position 126,924 of record JAJDWE010000075.1, on the reverse strand, counting down.
CCGAGGACGTGATTCACTCCTTCTTCATCCCGGAGCTGCGCGTGAAGCAGGATGCGGTTCCGGGCATGACGATCCCGGTGTGGTTCGACGCGACCCAGACCGGGAACTTCGAGATCGCGTGCGCCGAGCTGTGTGGCCTGGGCCACTACTACATGATGGCGAGCGTAACCGTGCACAGCGCGGCGGACTTCGACGCCTGGCAGGCCAGCCGGGCGACGGAGACCGCCCAGTGATCGAGAAAGGCTGATATGGCGACGATCGTAGCGGAGGCGACCGGGCAGGCGATCCTGCACGAGGAGCACGAGCAGTCGTTCCTGCGCAAGTACATCTTCTCGACCGACCACAAGGTCATCGCGATCCAGTTCCTGATCTACACGCTCTTCTTCCTGATGATCGGGGGATTGCTGGCGATGCTCATGCGATACCAGATCGCATGGCCGGCGCGGGGCGAACTGCCGCTGGGCGGGATCTTCCCGGAGACGATGGTGGCGAGCGGGTACATCCTGCCGGAGTTCTACAACGCCCTTGTCACGATGCACGGCTCGGTGATGGTGTTCCTCGCCATCATGCCGATGCTCGTGGGCGTGTGGGCGAACTACCTCATCCCGCTGCAGCTGGGGACGCACGACATGGCGTTCCCGCGGCTGAACATGCTCTCCTTCTGGGCCATGGTGCCGGCCGGCATCCTCACCCTGGCGAGCTTCTTCGTGCTGGGAGGCGCGGCGGGGGCCGGGTGGACGCTCTACGCGCCGCTCAGTGCCCGTCCCGACCTGACCGGCGTCGGCCTGGGACAGATCCTGTGGCTGGTGGCGCTCGTCTTCATCGGGCTCTCCTCGATCCTGGGCTCGGTGAACTACATCACGACGACGATCAACATGCGCGCGCCGGGCATGACCTGGATGCGCATGCCGCTGACCATCTGGTCGCTGTTCATCACGGCGATCCTCGCGCTGCTCGCCATGCCCGTGCTCTCGGCGGCGGGGATCATGCTCATCTTCGACCAGACGATCGGAACGAGCTTCTTCCTCCCGGAGGGGGGCGGACAGCCGCTCCTGTGGCAGCACCTGTTCTGGTTCTTCGGCCACCCGGAGGTCTACATCCTCATCCTCCCGGCCATGGGCTTCACCTCCGAGATCCTCTCCGTAGGCTCGCGGAAGCCGGTGTTCGGGTACAAGGCGATGGTCCTGGCGCTCGTCTCGATCGCTTTCCTCGGCTTCATCGTGTGGGGCCACCACATGTTCCAGAGCGGGATGAACCCGACGCTGGGACTCGCGTTCACGGTCTCGACGCTCTTCATCGCCGTGCCCTCCGCGATCAAGACGTTCAACTGGATGGGCACGATGTGGCGCGGGAACCTCCAGTTGCACTCGGCGATGCTGTTCGCGATCGGGTTCGTGGCGATGTTCGCGATCGGAGGCCTGTCGGGGGTCTTCATGGCCTCGACGCCGGTCGACATCTACATCCACGACACGTACTTCATCGTCGCGCACATCCACTACGTGCTGTTCGGAGGAAGCCTGTTCGCGCTCTTCGGGGCGATCTACTTCTGGTATCCGAAGATGTTCGGCCGGCTGATGAACGAGACGATGGGCAAGATCCACTTCTGGCTCACCTTCGTCTTCTTCAACCTGGTCTTCTTCCCGATGCACGGCGTGGGGATGGTGGGGATGATGCGGCGCATCTACGACTCCACCGGCTACGCGCACCTGCAGGGCATCGAGGACACGAACGCCCTCATCACGTGGGCGGCGTTCGGACTCTTCGCGTCCGGCTTCCTGTTCGCGTTCAACTTCTTCTGGAGCCTGAAGAAGGGAAAGAAGGCCGGGGCGAACCCGTGGAACGCGACGACGCTGGAATGGCAGACGCCCTCGCCGCCCAAGCACGGCAACTGGGAAGAGGTCCCCGTCGTCTACCACGGGCCGCACGAGTACAGCCACCCGGATGTGGAGGACAAGGACTGGCTGGCGCAGAACGAACGGCCGGATGTCGTGAGCCCGGCCGCCGGCAGCCACTAATCGGATAGAAGGGAACTGACGAGATGGCACACGCCGCGACCGCAGGCCGGGTCCCCGAGCGAGGACTCGATGTCTACACCCAGAAGGTGGGAATGTGGGTGTTTCTGTGCTCGGAGGTGATGTTCTTCGCGGGCCTCATCGGCTCGTACGTCGTGCTCCGCTTCGGGGCCGCCGACACGTGGGCGGAGCCCGGCGACGTATTGAACGTTCCGGTGACCGCGTTCAATACCTTCCTCCTCATCTGCAGTTCGGTGACGATGGTGAAGGCGTTCGCCGCCGCGCAGGAGGGGGACCAGAAGGGGATCAAGGTCTGGCTGCTGTCGACGACCGTGCTCGGGGCCACCTTCCTCGGCGTGCAGGTCTACGAGTACACCGAACTCGTGCTGCACCAATCGTGGGAAGGGAGCCACGGGTTCACGCCGGCCGCGGGACTGTACGGGGCCACGTTCTTCACGATGACGGGCTTCCACGGCTTCCACGTCCTGCTGGGCGTGATCTGCCTCGCGTGGGCCACGATCCGCGCCTGGCGGGGGCACTGGGGGGCGGATAACACGCACGGGATCGAAGTGCTCGGCCTCTACTGGCACTTCGTCGACCTCGTGTGGATCATCCTGTTCACGATCGTATACCTGATCTAGCCGCGCCGGGGCGGTCGGCGCCGAGAGCTACGGAGCGAACGAATGAGTGAAGCCGGAGGACACGCGGCGAGCGCCGCGGACGACCATGCGCATGAGCATCCCAGGTACATGCTCATCTGGCTGTACCTCGCCATCCTTACGATTCTCGAGGTGCTGGTGGCGTTCCTGGCGATCCCGAAGTGGATGATCGTGGTGTCGCTGCTCATCATGGCGGTCTGGAAGGCGCTGCTGGTCGCGCTCTACTACATGCACCTGAAATTCGAGCCCAACCGCCTGCGGCTGGTGGCGCTGGCGCCGCTTCCGGCCGTGGCCATCATGATCCTCGCGATCATGATGGAGTACGTGTAGGCGCGACTTCGCCATGGAGGTAGGGAGTCTTCTGAAGGCCCGCGGGGTCCCCTTCGCCGGGATCCCGGGACGGGTCCACTCGATTCGCGGGACGTTCTCGTCGTACCTGGAGCTCACGAAGCCGCGCATCACGGCGCTCGTAGTCGCGAGCGCGGCCGCCGGTTTTCTCCTCGGTGCGGCGAGCTTCGACTTTGCCCTGTTCGCGCAGGCCATGGCCGGCGTGGCGCTCGTCGCTGCCGGGACGAGCGCGATGAACCAGGTGTTGGAACGGGATGTGGACGCGCTCATGGTGCGAACCCGCGCGCGGCCGCTGCCGGCCGGCCGCCTCGCGACGCCGCCCGCCACGGTCGTCTCCGGGGTTCTCGCCGCGGCGGGGATCGCCTGGCTGTGGCTCGCCGTCAATCCGGCCACGGCGGGCCTCGCGCTCGCCACTTTCATCTCCTACGACTTCGTCTACACGCCGCTCAAACGCGTGCACTCGCTCTCCACCGTGGTGGGCGCGGTGCCTGGCGCCCTGCCGATCCTCGGCGGCTGGACCGCCGCCACCGGGCAGTTCGGCCCCGGCGGCTGGGCGCTGTTCGCGATCCTCTTCGTCTGGCAGCTGCCCCACTTTCTCGCCCTGGCCTGGCTCCTCCGCGACGACTACGAGGCGGCGGGACTTCGCATGCTCTCCGTCGGTGACTTCGAGGGCCGGCAGACGCGTCGCCAGGCGCTTCTCTACGCGCTCACGCTGATCCCCGTGAGCCTGCTCCCGAGCGTCCTCGGTCTCACGGGCATCGTGTACTTCGCGGTCGCGCTCGTCCTCGGGGCGGGCTTCGTGTGGACCGCGTTCCGCTTCGCCCGCGGCGCGACGCCGGCGAACGCCCGGGGTTTGTTCCGGGCCTCGATCCTGTATCTTCCACTGCTGATGGCGGTACTCGTCCTCGACAAGCTGTAGCAGCCGTGCTGAACACCTTCGCCGTCCTTGCGGCGGCCCCGCAGATGCAGCATACGCCGGACGAACAGGCGGGATACGTCCTCATGTTCGCATTCATGGCGGCGATGCCCTACCTGCTTCTCGTCGTCATCGGAGGCGGGATCTTCCGGGCGCGCCGCCGGCAACGCCAGCAGGAGGTCGAGAGGGCTCTGGAAGAGCAGCGCAAGTGGGAGGCGGCCCGCGCGGCCGACCCGGACTCCGCGTGCTGACGCTCAGACGCAGGATCCGGGCCGGACTCGTCGGCGGGCTGCTGGGCGGCTTCGTCCTCGCCGTGCTGTTCTACTTCTACGACCTCGGGCAGGGGACGCCGCTGCAGACTCCCGCCTTCCTCTGGGGGGCGATCATCAGCCGCGCCGAGGTCGAGGCCACGATGGGGATCGTCGCGGGCTTCACCCTCATTCACTTCACCGCCTGGGCCGGGCTCGGGATGCTCGCCGCGGCACTCGTCCAGTGGGCGGGCCTCCCGCGCAACGTGTTCATCGGTGCGCTGTACGGCCTCTTCGTGTGTTCCCTCGCCTTCTACCTCGGACTCATCCGGGCCCCTTCCGGACTCGTGATGTCCGCGCCGGGATGGCCGGCCGTCTTCTTCGGAAACGCGCTCGCGGGGGTCGTGATGTTCACCCACATGCACTGGGTGAGTTCCGAACCCGGCATCGTGGGGATGATGAACTTCCTGCAGACGCACCGGGTGACGCGGCACGGCATCTACGCGGGGATCCTCGGCGCCCTCGTCGTCGCGTGCTGGTTCCTCATCATCGACTCCGTGCTCCGGCAGCCCCTCTATACGCCGGCGGCGCTGGCGACGGTCCTCTTCCGCGGCGCCCCCACGCCGGCCGCGGTCCAGATCTCCCTTGCGCCCGTCGTCGGGTACACGCTCGCCCACTTCGCGTTCTTCGTGCTGTTCGGCGTCGCGGTCTCCGGCCTCGCGAGGCAGGTGTCCAGGTTCCCGCCGCTGGCCCTCGGCATCATCGTGCTGTTCGTCGTCTTCGAGGTCTTCTTCATCGCCATGGTCGCGATGCTCGGCGGCTGGATCCTCGAGGAACTCGCCTGGTGGTCGATTCTGGTCGGGAACATCCTCGCGGCGCTCGTCATGGGGGGATACCTGTGGAAGGTCTACCCGGAGTTCGCGGAGAGTCTCCAGGCGGAGAGTCTTTGGGCGGACTGAACCCGCCCCCGGTCCTCGTTGCCACGCGCAGCGTCCACAAACTCCGCGAAATTCGCGATCTCCTCGCCGACCTTCCCATCCGGCTGCTCGGCCCGGCGGATCTCGGCCTTCCCGAACACGAGGAGGAGGACGACCTCGAACCCTTCGATACCTTCGCGCGCAACGCCCTGTCCAAGGCAAAGTACTTTCACCGCCGCTCCGGCCTCCCCGCGCTCGCGGACGATTCCGGCCTCTGCGTGGACGCGTTCGGCGGAGGTCCCGGAGTGCGAACCCGGCGCTTCGCCCCAGCCGAGTGGGTCGAGCGCTGGGGCCGGAACGAAGCGAACAACCGGTGGCTGCTCGATCGCATGTCGGACGTGGCCGACGGGGCGCGCGGGGCGCACTATCGCTGCGCGGTCGCGCTCACGGACGATCTGCGCCACGAGGTGGTGGAGGGGGTCGTGCGCGGCCGAATCGCGCGCCGGCCGCGGGGCTCGGGAGGCTTCGGCTACGACCCGCTCTTCGTGCCGGACGGCCACGACCGCACCTACGCGGAACTGCCCGCGGCGGTGAAGACGGCGACGAGCCATCGGGCGAAGGCGATCCGGCGGGCGAGGGGGTGGATCAAAAGGGAGGTTCTGGTGACCTTGAGAACGCGTGAGTTCAATCGGGGCGGCCGGATTTGAACCGGCGACCCCCTGCTCCCAAAGCAGGTGCGCTACCGGACTGCGCCACGCCCCGAAGGACAGAAAGATGGACCATGCGGGAGGCCGTGGCAAAAACCCTCGCGGCGGCCGCAGTCACCGCGGGACGGTGATGGACTCCGCGTGAGGCTCCGACACCCCTTCGCGCACCGCCCCGGTGCGGGGAAGCTGTTCGCCATGATGGGGCTGGCGGCGCTCGTCCTCTTCGTCATCGGGATCCTGCGCCCGCTGCGCAGCGCCTTCGCGCTCTCGGGACTCGCGACGGGCGATTTCTACCAGGTGTACTTCATCAGCGCGGCGGTCGTCGTCGTCGCGCCGTTCTACAACTTCCTCTCGGACCGGATCTCCTGGCGTCGTCTCATCCCGCTGACGGCGGCGTTCTTCGCCCTCAGCATGGTCGCCTTCCGCCTCCTCTACCAACCGGGGGAGGCGTGGTTCGGGCTCGTCTTCTACGGGTGGTACGACGTGCTGGCGGCCTCGCTCATCACGCACTTCTACATCGCGACCCAGGTCTTCTACAACGCCCGCGATGCGAAGCGCGCCTATCCGGTCGTCATCGCGTCAGGTTCGGCGGGGGCCACGCTCGGCGCGCTCCTCACCACCGTCTTCACGTCGGGCGGCGGGTCGTCCGAGAACCTGCTCCTCGTGGCGGGCGCCGCGCTCCTCGTGCTGGCGGGCGGCCTCGCGCTCGTCTGGTCCCGGGAGCCGCCGGAGGCGCCCTCCGAGTACGCGCACGCGGAAGATCCGGAACTCGAGCGCAGCGACCTGCGGCGCATGGCGGCGCACCCGCAGGTGCGGCTCATCGCGGCCACCGTGCTCCTGACAATCGTTGTGAAGCAGTTCATCGACTATCAGTACAACACGCTCACCCGCGAGGTTTTCACCGATCTTGCCGCGATCGCCGGCTTCCTGGCCTTCGTGGACGTCCTCACGCAGTGGCTCCCGATCGTCGTCCTCCTCGCGCTGCGCCCGATCCTGCGCCGCTGGGGCGCCGCGGTCGCCGTCATCATCTTCCCGGTGGCCGTGATCCTCGCGACCGGGGCTCTCGCCGCCGCCGTGTGGCTGTCCACCGCTGCGCTCGCCGTCGCCGTCGGAGCCCGGACCACGGAGAAGACGTTCCGCTATTCGGCCGAGCGCACGGGCCGCGAGATCCTCTACGTGCCCGTCCCGGAGGACATCAAACTCAAGGCGAAGTCGTACATCGACGTGGCGGTGGAGAAGGGGCTGGGGAAGGCCCTCTCCGGCGTGCTCATCGCGATCCCCTCGCTGCTGCTCGCCAGCGTTTCGATCATGGGCCGGCTCATCATCCTCGGGATCGTCGGCGTGGCCCTGGCGGGCGTCCTGCTGTTCGCCTTCCTCAAGGTGAGAAAGTCGTACGTCACGAGTCTGGCCCAGTCCTTCGAGGGACGCTTTGCGAGCCTGCGCGGGACCTTCGTGTCGATGGCGGATGTGGGCGCGCTGGCGCTCGCGCGGGACGCGCTCCGGGACGAGCGGCCGCTGAAAGTCGCGTTCGCCTTCGACGTCCTGCGCGGCGCCACGCCCGAGGACGTCGAGGCGCTTTCCCCGGAGCTGTACGGTCTCCTCGAACACGAGAACCCCCGCCTTCGGGCCCGAGCGCTCCGGTCGCTGTCGCGCGCACCCGGCCTCCTGGACGAGGAGGTGGTGCGGACCCGACTCGAGGATCCGGATGCCGCCGTGCGACGGGCCGCCGCCCGGCTCCTCGCCCTGAAGGCGGCGCCGCGCGCCCGCGATGTCCTCATCCCCCTCCTCGACTCGGAGTCGACGAACGCCCGCTCCGCCGCCTTCGACTGCCTCTTCAGCGACTTCGACGCCACGCGGGCCGAACGCATCGCGACCCCGCGCTTCGAGAAGCTGCTGCGGCAATACGAGGAGGGGATGCTCGAAGGGGCGGGAGCCCGCGAGTTGGCGATGGCGGCGGGGCTCGTCCCGGGCCACCCCTCGGTGGAGCGCCTCCTCCTCGAACTCATCTCCCATCCCCGCGAAGATGTCGCGGCGGCGGCCGCGCGGAGCGCAGCCCGGCTTCCGCAGCCCGCCCTCGTGCAGGCGGCCATCGCGTGTCTCGCGAGCCCCTGGACCCGGAGCGCGGCCCGCGCCGGCCTCGCGGGGCGGGGCGAGGAGATCGTGACGCCGCTGCTTGCGGCGCTCTCCGACCCGGGCGCCGATCCCTGGGTGCGCCGGGGTGTCGCGAGCGTGCTCGGCGAGATCGCGACGCCCGCGACGATCGACGCCCTCATCACCTCCTACCTGCTGCCCGAAACCGAACAGGCGCTCGACGACCAGGCCCTCGTGTCGCTCCACCGGCTGCGCACGCAGCACGATGATCTCACTTTTCCGGCGGAGAGGGTGCTCGAGGCCGTGGGGCGCGAAGTCCAGGCGTCCGGGCGCTACGCCACCGCCGCCGCGGCACTCGACGGCGTTCCGGCGTCGATGCCCCGAACGCTCCTCCTCCGGGCGCTCGACGAGGCGAGAAGGGATCGGCGGGCGAGTGTCTTCCGCTGGCTCGGGCTCGTATATCCCGAGCAGCCGATGCGGCGCAGTTACCTGGCCCTCGAGAGCGGAACGCCGCGCCGGCGCGCGAACGCGGTGGAATGGATCGAGACGACGGTCGGACACCGCACGTTCTCCGACCTCGGACCGGTGCTCGCGGAGGAAGCTCCGCGGGGGTCCTCGCGGGAGGCGGGAGAGGTCCTCCGGGAGCTGTGGGACGATGAGGACGCCTGGATCGCGAGGTGCGCGCTCTGGACGTCTTTCGAAGCCGACCGCGGCGCGATGGGCGAGGCCCTTCGCGGTTTCGCGCCGGCGGAACCGGCGCTGGCGCGGCTGGCCCGCCGGCTTGCGCGACGGACAGAGACCCCCGCGCGGGATCCGGGGGACGAACGAGACGAGGAAGAGATGGAACTGATCGAGAAAGTGTTCCGCCTGCAGAGCGTGGATCTCCTTTCGGGCGTGAAGAGCCGGCAACTCGCGCTCCTCGCCTCCATCGCGAGGGAGGTCGAGGTGCGGCCGGACGCCGTCTTCATCCGCAGAGGGGAGCCGACGGACGCCCTCTACCTCGTGATCCACGGGGAGGTTTCGCTCGAGGGGGAGGGGGAGGGGTCGATTTCCCTCACGGATGGAGAGGCGTTCGGCACGTGGGCGTTGATCGACGAACACCCGAGCCTCGTCGAAGCGCACGCCGTGGAGCCCACCCGCGTGCTGCGCATCACCCGGGAGGACTTTCGCGACCTCCTCATCGACCACCCCGAACTCGGTCTCGACCTTCTCCGCGGGCTCGCGAGTCGCGTTCGCGGCCTGGCGATGACATGATCCGATATGGATGAGATCACGCCGGACGCCGGCACCGTGATGGTCGTCGACGACGAGGATATGGTCGTGGACGCCATTCAGGGGTTCCTGGAGCTGGAGACGGACCACCTCGTGCTCCCCTTCACGTCCCCGCGCGCCGCGCTCGAGCACCTGGAGTCGGAACCGGTCCACGCGATCGTCGCGGACCTCATGATGCCCGACCTCGACGGCGTTCAGTTCCTCTCGCGAGCCCGCAGCATGAGGCCGGAGGCGACCCGCATCCTCCTCACCGGCTACGCCGACAAGGAAAACGCGATCCTCGCGATCAACGAGGCCGGGCTCTACCAGTACCTCGAGAAGCCGTGGGACAACGATGTGCTTGCCTTCGCCATCCGCAACGGCGTCGAGCGCAGCCTCCTCTTCCGCGAGCTGACCGAGCGCATGGCCGAACTCGAGGCGGCCAACGACGAACTCGCCGGACTCCGCCAGCGCTGGATCCAGGCCTTCCTTTGAACGAGGGGGGACTTGGGCCAACGGCCCGGGAGATCACGCAGGCCCGGCTCGCGACGCTCGGCATGCTGGTCGCGGGGATCGCGCACGAACTCAACACTCCGCTGGGCGCGCTGAACAGCAACCACCACGTCATCGAGCGCGCGCTCCTCAAGCTGGGAGAGATCCTCGAGGACGAAGTCGTCACGCCGGATGAACTCGATGAAGTCCGGAGGGTCGTGCGAGCCACGGAATCCGTGCTGCGAACGAACGGCATCGCCGTGGAGCGCATGGTGAACCTCGTACGGAACCTGCGGAACTTCGGGCGGCCCACGACCTCCGAGCCCCGCCCCGTGGACCTTCACGAAGGGATCGAGGGGACGCTGGCCCTTCTGGGGCACGAGCTGAAGGAGATCGAGGTCGTCCGGGACTTCGGGGAGCTGCCGCTCGTGGTGTGTCATCCGAACCGGATCAACCAGGTGTTCATGAACCTCGTGCACAACGCGGCCCAGGCCATGCACGATGGCGGCGTGCTCACGATCCGGACGCGCGCGGAAGGGGACCACGCGCGCGTCCGCGTCGCCGACACGGGCCGGGGCATCCCGCGCGATGTCATCGAGGAGATCTTCGAGCCCGGCTTCACCACCAAGGGCGAGCGGATCGGGATGGGGCTGGGTCTCGCGATCACACTCCAGATCGTACACCAGCACGGCGGGGAAATCTCGGTCGAGAGCGAGCCGGGACGCGGGACGACGTTCGACGTCGACCTCCCGCTTCGGCCGCCCACGGGTCCCGCACGGAAGGAGGCTTCGGAATGATGCGAGGCGCCACGATGCGACGCGCCGGTCTGTTTCGCGCCCTGGTCATCTTCGCGGCGGCGGCCGCCGTTGCGGCGCCGGCCCCGGCCGCGGCACAGGACGCGAACTTCATGCTCCCCATCGCCGAGATCGAGAGGATCCTCCGCGAAGGGGAAATCCAGGTCCTCGGCGTACAGCCGTCCCGCGGTCTTCCCGGCGAGCGCACGTATCGCGTGACGCTGCAATCCGGCGACCACGTGCTCGGGGTCAAGTACGCCCCGGCGCGCGAGGGCGCGGACGAGTTCAACAACCGGCCCCGCTACGAGCTGGCGGCCTACGACACCCAGGCCCTCTTCCTCGACGAGCGGGAGATGGTCGTCCCTCCGACCACGATCCGGGCATTTTCCCTCGATGTCGTCCGCGCCACCGTTGCCCAGGCGGGAGATGCCGGCGCCGCCATGCCTCCGGAGCCGACGTTCGACGAGTGGCCGATGACCCTCGTTGCGCTCCAGTACTGGATGTTCAACGTGGACGTTCCCGAGGAGCTGCCCGACGACGACCGGATCGAGGAGGACGAGGTCTACGAGCGCCTTCTCGGGAACTTCAACCTCCTCACCTACATCATCGGCCACAGTGACTCGAACGAGGGGAACTTCATGCAGTCGATGGATCCCGCGTGGCCCCGCGTGTTCAGCGTCGACAACGGCGTGTCGTTCGGGAGCGAGGAGAGCAACCGCGGCACGGAGTGGCGGGACCTGCAACTCGACCGCTACCCCGCCGCCGCGATCGACCGGCTGCGCGCCGTCTCGCTGGAAGGGCTGCAGGCGCGATTCGGGGTCCTCGTCCAGTTCGAGATACGTGACGGGAACTTCGTGGAGGTGGAGCCGACGGAGAATCTCGACCCCGGACGCGGGGTGCGGCGCGATGCGGAGCGGATCCAGCTCGGCCTTACGGAGAGGGAGATCCGGAACATGCACCGGCGCATCGTCCGCCTCATCGAGCGGGTCGACGAGGGCCGCTACGAGTTGATCCCCTGAGGCTCCGGCGTCGGAGGTCCGGTGTGCTGGTCTGTGCCTTCGCCGCGGCGGCGGTGGGGTGGACCGGAGCGTCCGCACCCGCTTCCGGCGACGCGACCCCCGCGGCCGGCCCTCCGCCGCGAACGGGGCAGGACGGCTGGCTCGTCGAGGGGGAATACGGACTCTACGTCGCCTTCGCCGACCCCGGCCTCGAAGTACGCTGGCTGACGGACGACGAGCGGCCCGGCCTGGTGCGGGCGATCGTGGATGGACAAGTGGTCGCCGAGGAGAAGACGGACCCGGGAACCGCCCACGCGGCTCGCCTGCGGGTACGGGCGCCGGAGATCACACTGGAATATGGAGCGGAACCGCCGGACGGGGCCGGCGGGGCCGCGGCGCTTCACCGGACCCGGATCTGGACGGAGCCCCCGCCGGCGGAAGTCGACCTCACGGGCCACGACTCCGTGTTCGTGTTCGGAGATGTGCACGGCGAGTTCGACCGCGTCCTCTGGCTGCTGCGCCTGGCCGATCTGATCGACGCGGAACTGCACTGGACGGGTGGCGGCGCCGCGGTCGCCTTTCTCGGAGACCTGTTCGATCGGGGAGAGGACGTCACCCGCCTCCTCTGGTTCATCCATGGTCTGGAACGGGAGGCCCAGGCGGCCGGCGGCCGCGTCATCACGCTCCTCGGCAACCATGAGGCGATGGTCCTGACCGGCGACCTCCGCTACCTGGCGCCGAAGGAAGCGATGATCGCCGAGCGGCACGGCGTGCCCTACGAGACGATGTTCGACCCGGAGCGCTCCATCCTCGGACGCTGGGTCGCCGCCAAGCCGGGGCTGGTCCGACTGGACGACCTGCTGCTCGCGCACGGCGGCGTGAGTCCGGCATACGCCGACTATTCGCTCCAGGAGTACCAGGACACCCTGGCGACCTTCATCGCCGAACCGCTGTTCACGCGATGGCGGGACGAGACGTTCGTCCTGGAATTCGCGCGCGAAATGCGGCTCGACAGCGCCCGGATCTACCGCCGGTACGACTTCTTCTTCGCACCGGAGAGCCTGCTCTGGTACCGGGACCTCGTGCTCTCCGACACGCTCGGGGCCCACCTCGACGCCGTCCTCGAGCGCTTCGGGGCCGGGACTCACGTCGTCGGACACACGCCTGTGCCCACGATCCGGGAGAGCTACGGAGGAAAGCTGATTGCCGCGGACCTGCTCGACGCCGCGACGGAGATGCTGCGTCTCATCCGCCGACGGGACGGCGGCTGGAACCGTGAGGTCGTCAGGCTGGACGGAGGCACCGTTGCGCTCGACGGGGCGGCGGACCCGGGCGTCTGACCTCGGGCGCCGGACCCCGGGCGCCGGAACTACGCTAAATCGCCCGGGAAGCGCCGTGTCGGATCTCGCCGCCGACCGCCGTGGCGACGCACGCGTTGGGCCGCAGGTGGTAGAGCCAGTGTTCCACGTCCGGGGCGTCGATGATCGCGAAGTCCGCCGCGGCTCCCGGCTCCAGCGAGCCCACTTCGCCTTCGCGGCCGAGGGCCCGCGCCGCGTAGCGGGTCGCGCCCTTGAGCACTTCGGCTGGCGTCATCCGCTGTCGCGTGCAGGCCAACGTCATGGCGAAGGGAAGGTGATAGGACGGGGCCGTGCCGGGGTTGAAATCGCTTGCCACGGCCACCGCGACGCCCCCGTCGATGAGATCCCGGGCGGGGGGCGGCGTCTGGTTCAGGTAGAGGGTGGCGAGGGGAAGGGTGACCCCGACGACGCCCGCCGCCGCGAGGGCCTCGATCCCGGCTTCCGACACGTACTCGAGGTGGTCCGCCGACACGGCCCCGAGAGACGCCGCGAGTTCGGCCCCGCGGCCGCCGGTGAGCTGATCCACGTGGAGCTTCGGCCGTAACCCAAGTTCGGATCCCCGCTCACAGATCCGCCGCGCCTCGTCGGCCGAGAAGGCCGAGTCCTCGACGAACACATCGCAGAACTCGGCCAACCCCTCCTCCGCCACGGCGGGAAGGATCCGCTCCGTAACGAGCCTCACGTAGCCCGCCCGGTCCGCCGCCCACTCCGAAGGGACGAGGTGCGCGGCGAGGCACGTCGAGACGATCCGTGCCGGTCCCATCTCGTCGAGTCGCCGGTACACCCGGAGGAGCCGGAGTTCCGTCTCGAGGTCGAGCCCGTACCCGGTCTTCGCCTCGACCGTCGTGATGCCCAGGGACACCATCCGGGACAGGAACCGGTGCGCCCGCGCGAGCAGCGCCTCCTCGTCGAGCGCGCGTGTCGCTCGCACCGTGGATTGGATCCCGCCCCCGGCCGCGGCGATCTCCAGGTAGTCGCGGCCCCGGAGCCGGTCGGAGAACTCCCCCGCCCGCCAGCCGCCGAAGGCGAGATGGGTGTGCGCGTCCACGAGTCCGGGAATGACGAGTCCTCCGCCGGCGTTCCAGGCGGGCTCCGCCCCGTACTCGGCCGGCAGCGCAGCGGCGGGTCCGGCCCAGCGCACGATCCCATCCCGCCACACGAGCGCGGCGTCCCGGATGAGTCCGATGTCGTCCTGGCCGGAAGCGTTCGCGCAGGTGGCGAGACAGCGGATGTTCTCGAGGCGCGGCATGGCGGAGAGCGGGCCTCTACTCGAGCATGGGGAGGTCGACGCCGCGCTCGCGAGCGGTGCGGATCGCTTCCGGATACCCGGCGTCGGCGTGTCGCATGACCCCGGTCCCCGGATCCGCCGTGAGCACCCGCTCCAGCCGCCGGCTGCCGGACGCCGTTCCGTCGGCGACGCACACCATGCCCGCGTGCGTGGAATATCCGACGCCCACGCCGCCCCCGTTGTGGATCGAGACCCAGCTCGCCCCGCAGGCGGTGTTGAGCATCGCATTCAGGAGTGGCCAGTCGGCGATCGCATCGGAGCCGTCCCTCATGCCTTCCGTCTCCCGGTTCGGCGAAGCCACGGAGCCCGTGTCGAGGTGGTCGCGTCCGATGACGATGGGCGCCTGCACCCGTCCCGTCTTCACGAGCCAGTTGAAGCGCTCGCCCATCTCCGCCCGCTCGCCGTATTCGAGCCAGCAGATGCGCGAGGGGAGACCCTGGAAATGCACCCGCTCGCGCGCCTGGCGGATCCAGCGGCCCAGCGCCTCCTTCCCGGGGAACGTCTCGAGGACGGCGGCGTCCGTCGTCGCGATGTCCCCGGGGTCGCCGGAGAGGGCGGCCCAGCGGAAGGGCCCGGCGCCGCGGCAGAAGAGGGGTCGAATGAAGGCCGGCACGAAACCGGGAATGTCGAAGGCCTCCGCCATCCCGCGCAGGTCGGCGACCTGGCCGCGGAGGTTGTTGCCGTAGTCGAACGCGATCGCCCCCCTCGCCTTGAGCGTGAGCATGGCGGACACGTGCGCCACCATCGAATCGAGGACGCGCTCGACGTAGGCGTCCGGGTCGGAGTGGCTCAGCGCTTCGGCCTCTTCCACGGAGAGGCCCGCGGGGATGTAGCCGAGGCGGAGGTCGTGTGCCGACGTCTGATCCGTGAGCACGTCGGGCACGACGCCGCGCTCCGCGAGTGCGGGCAGGACGTCGGCGATGTTCCCGAGCAGGGCGACGGAAAGCGCTTCCCGCCGGTCAACGGCGGCGGAGAGCAGCTCCAGCGCCTCGTCGAGGTCCGTCGCCATGCGGTCGCAATAGCCGGTGTCGAGGCGGCGGCGAATCCGGTCCTCCCGCACCTCGACGCCCAGGAAGGCTCCCCCGTTCATCGTCGCGGCGAGCGGCTGGGCGCCCCCCATCCCCCCCAGCCCGGCGGTGACCACGAGCCGCCCCGCGAGGGAGCCCCCGAAGTGCTGCCGGGCGAGCTCCGCGAACGTCTCGTACGTCCCCTGGAGGATCCCCTGGGTGCCGATGTAGATCCACGAACCCGCGGTCATCTGCCCGTACATCGTGAGTCCCAGCGCATCGAGACGCCGGAACTCGTCGACATCCCCCCAGCGGGGGACGAGATGGGCGTTCGCGATGAGGACGCGCGGCGCCTCGTCGTGGGTGCGGAACACGCCGACCGGCTTTCCGCTCTGGACGAGAAGGGTTTCGTCGTCCTCGAGCCGGCGCAGCGTCTCCACGATCTTCGCGTACGCGGACCAGTTGCGCGCCGCCTTGCCCGCGCCCCCGTACACGACGAGGTCCCCGGGACGCTCCGCCACGTCCGGGTCGAGGTTGTTCATCAGCATGCGGAGGGCCGCCTCCTGGTGCCATCCCCTGCAGGAGAGCGTCGTTCCCCTCGGCGCCCGGATCGGTCCGTCCGGTTTCATGCCTCTCCTCCCTCTCCGCCGTCTCGGGTCTGCGGCAGCTCCAATATCTGGTCCGGCGCAAGATCCGCGTCCAGTCGCGCGGGGTCGAGGCCGCGGATGGCCTCGGCAGGCACGGGACCGATGAACTCGCAGCCCGCGAGGCTCACACCTTCCGACCGTGCGCCTTCGGCGACCCGCTCGTACACCGTAGCGATCCCGGTCACCGCGTAGCGGGTCAGGTTCATGGACACCTGAGTCAGTCCCCGCCGCCGGAGCGGGATTCCGAGCGCCCGTACATGCCGCAGCCCGCCGCCCGATTCCCGGATCGCCGAGGCGATGCGCCGTGCCGGCCCGGGATCTTCCGTATCGAGATTCACGTTGAAGCGTACGAGCGGCCCTCGCACCCCGACAACGACGGCGCCGAGCGACCGATGAGGCGCCGAGGGACCAAGGTCGGGCCTCCACTGGGGGTGCGACAACTTCTCGGCGAGACCCTCGAACTGCCCGGATCGGATCGCGGGAAGGGAAGTCCGGTCCGGGTTCGTCGCCGCCCGTTCATAGAAGAAGACCGGGACCGAGCGCGCCGCCGCCCACGCGCCGAAGGACCGGGACGCGCCGAGCGCATCGGCCTCGGGACAGCCCGGGCCGCGCACGAAAGGAACGACATCGAGCGCGCCGATCCGGGGGTGCCGGCCCCGGTGCCGCCGCAGGTCCACCTCCGCGTACACGGCCGCCGCGAGCGCGATCGTCGCCTGGACGACGACGGGTGGAGGCCCCCGGTAGGCGAGCACCATGCGGTGGTGGTCCGGGTCGGCCGATCTGTGGAGGAGTTCGACGCCGCGAGTTTCCTCGACGGCGGCCGCGAAGCGGGCCATCCTGCGTGGATCGCGCCCCTCGCTCACGTTGGGCTCGCACAGGAGCCACCCGGGGCTCAGAGCGGTGCGGGAGGCCAGAGATCGCCCAGAGCCTCGGCGGCTGCCCGTTCCAGCGTCCCGGAGTCGATCGCCGCCTCCAGACGCACCACGTCCTCCGCCATGGAGCGGTCTTCGATGACCGGAGGCACGCACTCCCGCACGGCCTCGTATACGGCCCGCGTGCCGGCGCCCAGTCGCTCCGGGCCCTCGGGACGGAGGTAGACGGCCTGTGCGGCGCCGAGCAGTTCGATCGCGAGCACCGTGCGCGTGTTGTCGAGGATCTCACCCGTATGCCGCGCCGCGTTGGCGCCCATGCTCACGTGGTCCTCCTGGTTCGCGCTCGTCGGAATCGAGTCGACGGAGTCCGGGTGCGCGAGCGTCTTGTTGTCGGACACGAGCGCCGCCCCCGTGTACTGGAGCGACATCAGGCCGCCGTGAAGCCCCGGAGACTCCACGAGCATGGCGGGAAGCCCCGCGGAAAGTTCCGGCGTCAGCATGCGGAACATCCGGCGGTCCGACAGGCTTGCCACGTCCGCAAGCGCGATCCCCAGCGTGTCGAGCCACAGCGCCGGTCCCGCGCCGTGGAAGTTGCCGCCCGACACGAACGCGCCCGGCCCCTGTCCCGCAGCAGGGAAGATCAGCGGGTTGTCCGACACCGCATTGAGCGAGGCCTCCACGCGCCCCCACAGGAATCCGACCATGTCGTGAACCGGACCGATGACCTGAGGCGTGCAGCGCAGGCTGTAGGCGTCCTGTACCCGGTCGGCGTCCGTGTCGACGAGCCCGCTCCCGGAGAGGAGCGACCGCAGCCTCGCCGCGGTTCCGATCTGCCCCGGCTGGTTGTTTGCCTCGTGCAGTCCGGGGTTCAGTGCCGCCGTGCGGGCCAGCAACGCCTCGAAGGTCAGCGCCGCCGCCAACTCCGCGTGAAGGAGCAGACGTC
Source organism: Gemmatimonadota bacterium (assembly GCA_022825725.1). Lineage (GTDB taxonomy): Bacteria > Gemmatimonadota > Gemmatimonadetes > Palauibacterales > Palauibacteraceae > Palauibacter. The sequence goes on along the minus strand of JAJDWE010000075.1, from coordinate 109,376 downwards.
GCGCGTCGTGGAGTTGCAGCGCGGCGCCCGCGACCATCATCGTCGTCCCGTTCGTCAGCGCCAGCCCTTCCTTGGCCTGCACGCCCGGGCGGTGGATCCCCGCCGCCGCCATCGCGCTCGCCCCGTCCATGCGGCGCCCCTCGAACCACGCTTCGCCGCTGAACGCCGTCGGATCCTCGCCCGCATCCGGATCCGACCCGGGTGAGCGGGTCGCGACGGCCGCCATGTGCGCGAGCGGGGCGAGGTCGCCGCTCGCCCCGAGCGAGCCCTTGCCGGGCACCACCGGTGTGACCCCCCGGTTCAGCATCCGGACGAGCGTGTCGATGATGACGGGGCGCACGCCCGAGGCACCGAGCGCGAGCGAGTTCGCCCGCACGAGCAGCATCGCCCGCACCCAATCCTCCGGCAGCGGCGGACCCGTCCCCGTCGCACACTTGAGGATCAGGTTCCACGACAGCCGGGCCGCGTCGCCCGCCTCGATGCGAGTGCCGGCGAGCGCCCCGTAGCCGGTGGTGATCCCGTAGATCCGGGCCCCGGGCCGGGCGAGCGCCTCCACGACCGAGTTCCGGCTCGCCTCCACTCGCTCGCGCCCGTCGCTGTCGAGTTCCCGGACCGGCGAGCCTCCGCGCGACACGGCGACAACGTCGGGAATCGAGAGGGCTCGGGAGAGCGGGACGGCTGCCGCGCTCATTGCGCCGCCACGGACGAGAGCAGGCCTCCGAACTCGGCCGCGGCCATCCGCCTGCCGACCACGAAGGGGCCGAACTCCGCGTAGTCGGCGCTCGCCTCGTCGTAGCGCATCTCGCTGATGATGGCCTTGAACTCGAGCGGATCCGCCGCCCACAGCGTCACCGCCCATTCCCAGTCGTCCAGGCCCATCGACCCGCTGATCACCTGGAGAATCCGGCCCGCGAAGCGCCGTCCCACCTTGCCGTGCGCCGCCATCAACCCCGCCCGCTCCTCCAGCGAGAGCCTGTACCAGTTCCGGTCCGGACTGCGCCGCTTGTCCATCGGGTAGTAGCAGACGTACGGCATGTGCTCCGGCTGCCTCGGCTCGAGCCGACGTCCCACGTACTCCTTCCGGCGCTCCTCCGCGAGGGCGTCCGCCAGGGCGGCATCCCAGGCCTCGCGGTCGGCCGGATCGATCCGGCCGGAAAGTTCCCGGGTCAGGGCGTAGAGACCCAACTCCACCACGGACAGGTACTCTTCGCGGACCAGGACGTGATCTCCCCAGGCGGAGAGCTTCATCTCCCGCACCGCTTCGACGAGGCGGTCGAACGTGTCGCGGAAATGGAGGATGAGGAAATCGATCCCGCCGCCGGCGACGCGGTAGACGCCGGACCAGCCCGGCTCCGAGGCGCCGGACCATCGCTCCGCCAGCGCGGCGAAGCTGCTCAGCGCCTCCCGGGCGTCCGCCGGATCCGCCCCCTTGAGTCCGGTCCAGTCGAGTTCGATCGATTGATGAAGGACATACCACCCCTCGAGCGAGGCAGGCGGGAGTTCGGAGGAATGCGGGAGCGGACGACCTGTCACTTGAAGGGGCCGGCCAGGCCCGGAAAGCGGTACACGATCACGCCGCTGTCGGCCGCATTGTCCACATCCACGTGTCCCTTCACGACCATCTCCCGCAGGGCTTCCTCCACCTCATCGAAGCTGAGGCCCGAGGCCAGGACTCCCTGCGTCACCGTCAACAGTCCGCCGTTCGCCTGCGCGGCCTTCAGCAGGATCTGCTGCTTGGTGTCCGTCGGAGCGAGCTGCCGTGCCGGCGCGGAGGGCTCCGCTGCCGCGGCGAGGCGCGGATGCGGCAGGTACCCGTCGCGGATGTTCGCCGTCCGCACGAGCCGTTTCATTCGGAAGAGGTCGAAGAACTGGCCTA
>JAJDWE010000075.1:0-105000 GCA_022825725.1 Gemmatimonadota bacterium | reverse complement strand
GACGTTCAGGGCCGGTTTCGTCGCCATCGTCGGACTTCCGAATGTCGGAAAGTCCACGCTGCTCAACGCCTTCCTGGGAGAGCGCCTCGCGGCCGTGACGCCGAGGGCCCAGACGACGCAGCGACGGCTGCTCGGGATCCATTCGGACGAAGCCTCCCAAGCCGTGTTCATCGACACACCCGGCCTCCTCGAGCCTCGCTACACGCTGCATCGATCGATGAGGGAAGAGGCCCTTTCGGCGCTGGAAGACGCGGACCTCGTGCTCGCCGTGGCGGACGCGGGATTCGAACCCAGCCTCGACTGGGCCGGCGAGTTCGCGCACTCGGTCCGTGTGCCGAAGATCCTCTGCCTCAACAAGATCGACCGGGTGGAGATATCCGGCCGAGAGGCGCTTTGGGCCCGATTCGCGGGCGGCGGCTGGGACGGCGTATACGGGACGTTCGCGACGAAGGGCGAGGGGGTTCCGGAGTTGCTCGAAGCCCTGTCCGCGCGACTTCCGGAGTCGCCGCCGCTGTACCCGGTGGATGAACTGTCGGACGCGCCGGTCCGCCACTTCGTCGCCGAGATGATCCGGGAGACGTGCCTCGAGGAACTGGCGGACGAGGTCCCCTACGCCGTGGCCATACGGATCGAGGAGTTCCGGGTTCGGAAGGGAGGCCGGCCCACGTACATCGAGGCCCTGATCCACGTGGAGAAGGAATCCCAGAAGGGAATCGTCGTGGGAGCGGGCGGAAGGACCATCCGGAAGCTCGGAAGCCGCTCCCGCCGGAAGATCGAACACTTCCTGGGCGGGCAGATCTACCTGCGACTTCGCGTCAAGGTCCTCCCGAACTGGCGGAAGAAGACACACCATCTTAGGGTGCTCGGATTCCGGGTTCCCGCGCGGGAGAGCTGATGCCCCTCGACGACCGACTGCTTGAGATCCTCGTCTGCCCGAAGTGCAAGGCGGAACTGGAGTACCGCGTGGGCGAGGTGGAGGAAGCCCTGCTCTGTCACGCTTGCGGCCTGAAGTTCGAGGTCGACGAGGGGATCCCGATCATGCTCATCGACGAGGCGAAACCTCTCTGACCCGCGGCCGACGATCCCGGGGCCGGGGCCGATCCCGGGGTCGCGGACGATCCCGGAGCCGACCCCGAGGTCGCCGGCGAATCAGCGGGCGGCTGCAACGGATCGAGAGCGGCGCGGCCTTCGTCATCCCCGACGAGGGCGATGAAGACATCTTCGTCCGCGCCCGCGATCTCGGCTCGGCCGTGGACGGCGACCGCGTCACCGTGCGGATTGACGACCGCGGACGGCGCGGACCCAGGGGAATCGTCATCGAGATCCTCGACCGGGCCCACTCTCACGTCGTCGGCGTCTTCCACGGCGAGCGCGGGCACGGCTGGCTCGACGCAACGCGGCCGAAGCTCGGAATCGACGTGCTCATCCCGGCGCGCGGTCGCGGAGCGGCCGAATCCGGCGACCTCGTCGTCGTCGAGGTCACGGACTGGGGGGAAGAGGGTCCGGGCCCGGCGGGCCGCGTCGAACGCGTGCTCGGGTCTTCCGGAGACTCCGCCGCGGCGGTGCTCGCGATCCAGGTGGGATACGGGATCCCCGACGCGTTCCCGGAAGCCGTCGAGGAGGCGGCGACGGCCCTGGCCGCGCGGGGGATCCGGCCGGCGGACCTCGACGGGCGCGTGGATTGTCGGCGTGACCGCGTGGTCACGATCGATCCCGCCGACGCCCGCGACCACGACGACGCGATCTCCATCGAACGGCTCCCCGGTGGTGCGCGGCGGATCGGAATTCACATCGCGGACGTGTCGCACTACGTACGCGAGGGCGACGGGCTCGATGCCGAAGCCTGGGAGCGAGGCACGAGCGTGTACCTCGTCGACCGCGTGCTGCCGATGCTCCCGCACGCGCTGTCGAGCGATCTCTGCTCGCTCGTCCCCGGGGAAGACCGGCTGACGCTGGCCGCTTTCCTCACCGTCGATCGCCGCGGAACGCTCCGGGGGACGCGCTTCGCCCGCGCCGTCATCCGTAGCGCGCACCGCCTCTCCTATGAAGAGGCCCAGGAGGCGTTGGACGGTGAAAGGACCTCCGCGACCGAGCGGGATCCGGGCCTGCGAGAGGACCTTCGGGCGCTGCTCGAGGTGAGCCGGGGGTTCCGTGATCGCCGCAGGGCTCGGGGCAGTCTGGACTTCGACCTGCCGGAGTCCAGGATCGTGCTCGACGAAGAAGGGGCTCCGATCGACGTGCGGCGACGGGAGCGGCTCGACTCGCACCGGCTCATCGAGGACCTGATGATCGCCGCGAACGAAGCGGTGGCGAGCTGGGCGATCGAGGAGGGGGTGCCCGCGCTCTACCGGATCCACGAGGAGCCGAACCCCGAGAAGCTCGACACGCTGCGTCTACTGGCGGGCGAATTCGGGCTCTCCTTCCCGCAACGGAACCCGCGCCCTCGCGACTTCCAGCGCCTGCTCGACGCGGTGAAGGGCAGGGTGGAGGAACCGATCATCTCCGTCCAGCTGCTGCGGAGCCTCGCCAAGGCCCGCTACGAGACGCGCAACGATGGCCATTTCGGGCTCGCATCGCCGGCGTACCTCCACTTCACGTCGCCCATCCGCCGGTACCCGGACCTCGTCGTCCACCGGCAACTCGCCCGCTGGCTGGCGGGGCCGGCCCGCGCTCGCGAGATCAGCGGGGAGTGGCTCTCCGCGACGGCCCGGCACGCCTCGGCGCGCGAAGAGAATGCGGCCCGGGCCGAGCGCGACTCGGTGGAAGTCAAGAAGGTCGAGTTCATGGAACGGCATGTCGGAGATCACTTCGACGGGACGATCAGCGCCACGGCCCGCTTCGGCTTCTTCGTCCGGCTCGACGCGGTCGACATCGAGGGGCTCGTCCATGTGAGCCGCCTCGCCGGAGACCATTACGTACACGACCGGACGAAGCACGCGCTCCGGGGACGTCGCACGCGGAGAAGCTACCGGCTCGGCGACGCCGTGGAGGTTCAGGTCGCCCGCGTGGATCGCGAGGCACTGCGGGTCGATTTCGACCTGGTGTAGTGTCGTCCGGGAAAGTTCGCCTTCCGCGCGGTAACGTGGTCTATTTACGGCCAGCCATCACACCCCATGCGGACCCGACGCTCGCGCGGAGGGCCTGGAGCCGAGAATGACGGAGCTCGTGAGACAGAAAGAACGCGCCGAGGCGCTGCGCGGCCGGCTCGATGAGCTACGGGGGTATCTTTGAGATCCCCGGGAAGCTGACCCGCATCGGCGAACTCGAGAAGAAGATGGCGGCCCCCGACTTCTGGAACGACCGCGAGGGCGCGAAAGAGGTCATCGGCGAAGCGAACCTTCTCAAGAGCTGGACCCGTCCATGGGCGGACTGCTCCGCCCGGGTGGACGATCTGTTCGAGATGACGCTTCTGCTCGAGGACGAGGACGACGCGGAGCTGGAGGCGGAACTCGAAGCGGGACTCGGGCGTGCGGAGACGGAGGCCGCCCGCCTGGAGTCGCGGAACATGCTGCGGGGCGAGGACGCCCACCGCAGCGCGCTCGTCACGATCAACCCGGGCGCCGGCGGTACGGAGTCGCAGGACTGGGCCCAGATGCTCATGCGCATGTACGTGCGCTGGGCGGAACAGCACGACTACGACGTCGAGGTCATGGATCTCCTTCCGGCCGAGGAGGCGGGGATCAAGTCGGCCACGCTCGATGTGGATGGACAGTTCGCCTACGGGTATCTGTCGGCCGAACGGGGCGTCCACCGCCTCGTGCGCATCTCCCCCTTCGATTCGCAGCGACGCCGCCACACGTCGTTCGCGTCGGTCTTCGTCTATCCGGTCGTGGACGAGGACATTGAAGTCGCGGTCAACGAAGAGGAACTCCGGGTCGACACCTTCCGCGCATCCGGAGCGGGCGGCCAACACGTGAACAAGACGGACTCCGCCGTGCGGATCACGCATCTCCCGACGGGTATCGTCGTCTCGTGCCAGCAGGAGCGCAGCCAGCACAAGAACAAGTCCAAGGCGATGAAGATGCTGCAGGCGGCCCTCTACCAGCGGGCCGTCGAGGAGCGGGAAGCGCGCCGGGCCGAACTGGAGGGGGCGAAGACGCGGATCGAATGGGGCCGGCAGATCCGGTCCTACGTTCTGCAGCCCTACAAGATGGTCAAGGACCATCGGACGAACCTCGAGGTCGGCAACGTCGACGCCGTGCTGGACGGCGAGATCGACGGTTTCATCCAGGCGTTCCTCCAGGAATCCGGCAAGACGAACGCATGAACGGCCCTCCGAGCGACTCCGACTCCCCGGGATTCCGGGACGCCGCCCGCTGGTACGCGTCGAAGGACCGACCGAAGCCCGTAAGGGACCGCTTCGCGAAGCTCGTCCGGCTGCGCGAACTCGGCGTGGAACCCTACGGTCACGCCTTCGACCGTTCCCACGACCTGCGCAGCGCCTTCGCGGCGTTCGAGGAGGCGGAGGCCGCGACCGACGGGGCGGCGGACGGCGCGACGGACGGTGGGGATCCCCCCGAGCTCGGGGGCGTCCGGGTTGCGGGCCGCATCCTCTCCTATCGCGATCTGGGAGGGAGCGCCTTCGCGCATATCGGCGACCGCGACGGGCGGCTTCAGATCCACCTGCGGCGCAACCTCCTGGGCGATGAGGGCTCGGCGCTCATGGATCTGCTCGACCTCGGCGACTGGGTCGGCGTCGAGGGGACCGTCTTCCGGACCCGGCGCGGCGAGGTCACCGTCCGGGCGGAATCCCTCCACGTCCTGACGAAGACCCTCCGTCCGCTTCCGTTCGGGAAGGAGGAGGTCGCCGAGGATGGGCGGCGGGTCGTGCACAGCGGATTCAGGGACCCGGCTTCGCGCTACCGGCAGCGGTACGCGGACCTGGCGGTGAATCCGGAGGTCCGCGAGGTGTTCCGGATCCGGGCCAGGGTCGTCACGGAACTCCGCCGGTGGCTCGATGCGCGCGACTTCCTCGAGGTGGAGACTCCGATCCTGCAACCGCTCTACGGCGGCGCGCTCGCCCGGCCGTTCTCCACGTACCACCACCGGCTCGACCGGAAGATGTTCCTGCGGATCGCGGACGAACTCTATCTGAAGCGGCTCATCGTCGGGAACCTCGACCGGGTGTACGAGATCGGGCACGACTTTCGGAACGAGGGGATCGACCGCACGCACAACCCCGAGTTCACGATGCTCGAGTTGTACTCCGCGTTCGCCGACTACGAGGACGTGATGGAGCTCACGGAGACGATGCTCGGCGACGTCGCGCGGGAGGTGATGGGGACGACGCGCTTCGAGTACGACGGGACGGTCGTCGACCTCGCCGCACCCTGGACCCGGGTCCGCTGGGATGAGGCGTTCTCGGAGGCCACGGGGCTCGATCCGCGGCGGGCGGCGGAGGAGGATCTCCGCGCCCTCGCGAAGGAGGCCGGGCGCGCCGACGCGGACGACCTCTCCCGCGTCCAGCTTCTGGATACGCTGTTCTCGGATCGGGTCGAAGGCCGGATCACGGACCCGGTCTTCGTGTACGGTCACCCGATCGAGATGAGCCCGCTCGCGAAACCGATGCGGGGAGAGCCGGAGTTCGCGGAGCGGTTCGAGGTCATCGTGTGCGGCTTCGAGCTCGTGAACGCGTTCAGCGAACTCAACGACCCGGCGGATCAGTGGAACCGGTTCGCGGCGCAACAACGCATGAGGGAAGCCGGCGACCAGGAGGCGATGGAGATCGACGAAGACTACGTGCGGGCGCTGGAATACGGGCTGCCGCCGACCGGCGGGTTCGGGCTCGGGGTCGACCGCCTCGTGATGCTGTTCACCGGGCAGACATCGATTCGCGACGTCGTCCTCTTCCCCATCCTGCGTCCCGAGGAAGGACGCTCATGAGCCGGGGGCGGGGGCGTTTCGAGCGGTTCGTCGCCCGGCGCTATCTGCGCGGGACCGGGCGTCGTTCGTCGGTCTTCGGCGTATTCCGGGCCTTCGGCCGCTTTCTCCGCCGGCCGTGGCGACCCCTCGCGGGGGCCGGCTCCGTGGACGAAAAGGACTCCAGGCTCGTTGCCTTCATCTCGAGTCTCGCCGTGGGGGGCGTCGCGGTCGGCGTGATGGCGCTCATCGTCGTGATCGGCGTCCTCAACGGCCTCCAGGAGAGTCTCAGGGACCGGATCCTGAGCGGCGGGCCGCATGCGCACGTGATGGAACTCGATAACGGCTTCCAGATGGACGACTGGGAGACGGTGCTCGACCGGGTCCGACAGGACGAGGATGTGATCGCGGCCTCCCCGTTCGCCTTCAACAAGGTCATCCTCACCCAGGAGGGTGACCGTTACAACGAATCCGTCGTGCTGCGCGGGATCCCGAACGATCCGGAGGGGATGCGGATCGCCGGGCTCATGGAGCACCTCATCATCGGGGAGCCGCCCTTCGGCCCGACGGAATCCGGAAACCCGGGGATCGTCGTGGGACGCGGCCTGGCGCAGAAGATGGGTCTCTACCAGGGGAAGGTCATCGTCGCGGCGTCCACGCGCGACGCGACGCTCTCGGCTGCCGGGCTCTCGGCCGCGCTGCGGCGCTTCGAGGTCACGGGGATCTTCCAGACGGGGCTCTACCAGTACGACGACGAGCTTGCGATGGCGCCGCTCGCCGAGACGCAGAGCCTGTTCGGACTCGGCGAGTCCGTGACCGGGATCGAGTTCGACGTGAGCGACCCGTGGGACGCGACGGAAGTATCCGCACGGCTGGAGGAAGCGCTCGGCTGGCCCTACCGGGTGGAGGGCTGGCAGGAACTCAACCGGAGCCTCTTCTCCGCACTCCGACTCGAGAAGCTCGGCATGGCCGTCGTCCTCATCCTCATCGTCCTCGTCGCTTCGTTCAACATCGTCTCGACGCTGGTGATGATGGTTGCCGACCGGACGCGCGAGATCGGGATCCTCCGCTCGATGGGGGTGACGGCGCGGGGCGTCGGCAAGGTATTCACCAACATGGGGCTCTTCATCGGGGTCGTGGGCACCACGATCGGCGCCGGGCTCGGCGCCGTCCTCGCCTGGGCGCTGACCCGCTACGAGTTCATCACGCTCCCCAGCGACGTCTACTTCATCGACCGGCTGCCGATTTCGCTCGCGCCGCTCGATGTCACGCTGATCGTCCTCGGATCGCTGCTCATCTCCTACCTCGCCACGATCTATCCGGCGCGAAAGGCCGCGGCGCTCGCGCCGGTCGACGCCATCCGGCACGAATGACGGCGGATCGAGAGGTGGAGGCGCCGTCCGCGGTGCGGGCGGCGGGGCTCGTCCGGACGTTTCCGAGTCCGGATGGCGGTCTCCTTCCCGTTCTGAAGGGGATCGACCTGACCGTGGACCCGGGAGACGCGCTCGCCATCGTGGGTCCGAGTGGGTCCGGGAAGTCCACGCTGCTACATTTGCTCGGCGCCCTCGACCGGCCGACGGCGGGAGACGTCTGGCTGGGGGGCGAACGGGTGTCGGAACTCGGAGGGGAACGGCTGGCCGAACTCAGGAACCGGTTCGTCGGCTTCGTCTTCCAGTTCCATCACCTGCTGCGCGACTTCACGGCGCTCGAGAACGTGATGCTGCCCCGGTTGATCGCCGGGGCCTCGCGGGAGGAGGCCCGGGACCGGGCCGCGGAACTGCTGGCTCAGGTGGGGCTGGCGGAACGCGCGAGCCACCGGCCGCGCCGGCTCTCCGGCGGCGAGCAGCAGCGGGTCGCGGTGGCGCGGGCGCTGGCGAACGCGCCGCCGCTCGTGCTAGCGGACGAGCCGTCCGGAAACCTGGACGCCGAGGCGACGCTGCGCCTGCACGACCTCTTGTTCGAGCTCGTGGACGGGCACGGCGCGGCGCTGGTTGTCGTGACGCACAGCCGCGAACTGGCGGGACGCGCGAGTCGGGTGCTCCGCATCGAGAGCGGTGCACTCGTCACCGCGCCGGTGAACCGCCGGGCGACGTAACGGAGAGACGGGATGGACTGCGAGAACTGCGGGGAGCGCAAGGCGACGATCACGCTTACGGAGATTGAGAACAACGAGATGCGCACGCTCAATCTCTGTTCGACCTGCGCGACGTTAAAAGGCGTGGCGCCCGGCGGCGGATCCGCGCCCATGGCGGATCTGCTCGCGCACCTCGGCGGGAGCGCCGGGGAAAACCTGTTCGACGAGGCCGGCGAGGCCTGCGAGTACTGCGGCACCGGGGCCGGCGACTTCCGCAAGTCGGGGCGGCTGGGCTGTCCGCAGTGCTACGCGCAGTTCCACCGCCAACTCCGTGCGCTCCTCCGCCGGGTGCACGGCTCCTCGCAGCACATGGGCAAGGTGTACGTCAGCACGGCCCCCGACGCGGACCCCGAGCAGGTTCGCCTCTCCACCCTCAGGCGGCGGCTCGAGCGCGCCGTGGAGATCGAGGACTTCGAATCCGCGGCGGACCTCCGAGACGCGATCCACGCGCTGACGGAGGTTTCATGACGGATGGGTCGGCGGCCGCACCGCTCATAGGAACGCACGGCCTCGACTGGCTGGATGAAGAGGGCCCCGACGGCGATATCGTCGTCTCGAGTCGCGTACGCCTTGCCCGCAACCTCCAGGGATATTCGTTCTCCGCGCACGCCACCGGAGAGGAGCGCGAAGCCCTGCTTGAGAAGGCGCGGGCCGCGACCGAGGCCGCGGGCGTGCTCGAAGAGGTCGATTTCTGGGAGATCTCCCGCCTCGACCCGGTGGACCGCCTCCTGCTGCTCGAACGGCGGCTCGTAAGTAAGGAACTCATCGGCGGACCCGAAACCGGGCCGCGCCGCGGCTCCGGTCTCGCCCTTTCCAGGACGCGCGCGCTCGGGATGATGGTGAACGAGGAAGATCACCTCCGGCTGCAGACGCTGCGCGGCGGCTTCCAGCTCGCGGCCGCCTGGCGCGACGTCGATCAGCTCGACGAGGAGATCGGCGCCCGTCTTCCGTACGCCTTCCACCAGGAGTTCGGCTTCCTGACCTCGTGTCCGACCAATGTCGGGACCGGGCTGCGGGCTTCCGTCTTCATCCACCTGCCCGGTCTCGTCCTCACCCGTCAGATCCGCAAGGTACTGGAAGGAATGGGGCAACTCGGCGTCACCTATCGGGGTCTATACGGAGAGGGTTCGAGGATCGTGGGGAACCTGTTTCAGATCTCGAACCAGACGACCCTGGGCAAGACCGAGGAGGATCTGATCGACCAGCTCGAACGCCTGGTCGGCCGCGTCATCGGATACGAGAAGCAGGCGCGCGCCGTCCTGCTGCGAGAGGCGCCGAACGTGCTCGAGGACAAGGTCTGGCGGGCCTACGGGATCCTGTGCCACGCGAGAAGCCTGCCCTTCGAGGAGATGATGAACCTCCTCTCCGGGGTCCGTCTCGGCATCTCGCTGAAACTTCTGAAAACACCCCGGGTAGATGTGATCAGCCGCATGATGATCCATGCCCAAACCGCACATCTCGCGCGCGCGGCGGGGCGCCGGCTCGACGAGGCGGATGCGGACGCGTTCCGCGCGAGCTACGTTCGAAGAGCCTTGAATGACGCGGGATCGCACTGAGTCGCGCTGCCGGCCGTTACGTCGACGCCACATGAGGCTCGGATGAACTACAACTTCACGGACCGTGTTCGAAAAGTGCTCGCCATGGCGCGTGAAGAGGCCATCCGCCTCAAGCACGACTACGTGGGCACGGAGCACATCCTTCTCGGCCTGATTCGTGAAGGCGAGGGCGTCGCCTCCGCGGTTCTGGCCAACCTGTCCGCCGACCTCGACGAGTTGAAGCGGCTCGTCGAGGGGAACATCCGGACGGGGAAGAGCAGTTCGTCGATCGGCGAGCTCCCCTACACGACGCAGGCGAAGAACGTGCTCGAGCACGCGATGGCGGAGACGGAGGAGCTCAACCACACCTACGTGGGGACGGAGCACCTTCTGCTCGGTCTCCTCCGCCAGGAGAAGGGGCTCGCGGCCAAGGTGCTCGGAGAGGCCGGAATCGGGCTCGACAGCGCGCGGGCCGAGACGCTGAAGCTGCTCGGGACGGACATGCCCGCCGGCGGCACGCCCGCCACGGCCTCCGTTTCCGACCCCGCAAGCGCCTCGGGCACGAAGGGGGACAAGAAGTCGAAGACCCCGGCGCTGGACCACTTCTGCCGAGACCTCACGCAGCTCGCGAGCCAGGGGAAGCTCGATCCGACGATCGGACGGCTGGGCGAGATCGAGCGCATGATGGAGGTTCTCTCGCGCCGCAAGAAGAACAATCCCGTGCTCATCGGCGAGCCGGGCGTGGGCAAGACGGCGATCGTCGAAGGGCTTGCCCAGGCCATCCAGCGGGGGGACGTGCCCGACAGCCTGAAGCGGCACCGCGTCCTTGCGCTCGATATGGCGGCGGTCATCGCCGGCACGAAGTACCGGGGCCAGTTCGAGGAGCGCCTCAAGGCGATCGTCAACGAGACCTCGCAGGCGAAAGGCGTCATCCTCTTCATCGATGAGCTGCACACGCTCGTCGGCGCGGGCGCGGCGGAAGGCGCGATCGACGCGTCGAACATGCTCAAGCCGGCCCTCTCCCGGGGGGAGCTGCAGTGCGTGGGAGCCTCCACGCTGAACGAGTACCGGAAGTACATCGAGAAGGACGGGGCGCTGGAACGTCGCTTCCAGACCGTGATCGTCGAAGCTCCGACCATCGATGAGACCGTCGAGATCCTCCAGGGTCTGCGGAAGTACTACGAGGATCATCACAACGTGGAGATCCCGGACAACTCGCTCTCCGCCGCCGCCCGGCTGGCGGAACGCTACATCACGGACCGCTTTCTCCCGGACAAGGCCATCGATGTGATCGATGAGGCCGGCGCGCGGTCCAGGCTCGCCGCGCAGGTGCCGCCCGCCGAGGTGCAGGAGTTCCACACGAAGCTGGAGGAACTCGCGGAGTGGAAGGACGCCGCGATCAGCGACCAGGACTTTGAGCGCGCCGCCTACCTGAGGGACCGCGAGAAGGAGGTCCAGGAGGAGATCAAGCGCCGGCGCGACGAATGGGAGCGGGCGCGGGCCGAGTTCCGCCCGACGGTCGACGAGGACGACATCGCCTTCATCGTGGGCCGCTGGACGGGGATTCCCGTGACGCGGCTGCGGGAGGCGGAAACGGACCGCCTGCTCCGCATGGAGGACGAACTGCACGAGAGCGTCGTCGGGCAGGACGAGGCGATCGAGGCGGTGAGCCGCGCGATCCGCCGCGGGCGGGCGGGCCTGAAGGATCCCGACCGGCCCATCGGGAGCTTCATCTTTTGCGGTCCGACCGGGGTCGGGAAGACCGAGCTCGCCCGGGCCCTGGCGCGCTTCCTTTTCGCCGAGGAAAGCGCCCTCGTGCGCGTCGACATGTCGGAGTACATGGAGAAGTTCTCCGTGAGCCGTCTCATCGGCGCGCCGCCGGGCTACGTCGGATACGAGGAATCCGGCGCGCTCACGAAGGCCATCCGGCGGAGGCCGTACAGCGTCGTCCTGCTCGACGAGATCGAGAAGGCGCATCCCGACGTCTTCAACATCCTGCTCCAGGTCCTCGACGAAGGTCGGCTCACGGACAACTACGGTCGGGTCATCGACTTCAAGAACACCGTCGTCATCATGACATCGAACGTCGGGAGCCGTGACATCGGCAGTTCGACCCGCGTGGGGTTCACGGAAGAAGCGAGCGGGATCGACTACGAGCGGATCCGGGAACGCGTCTCGGACGAGATCGACCGGGTGTTCACGCCCGAGTTCCTGAACCGGGTCGAGGAGACGATCGTCTTCCACCCGCTGTCGAAGGAGCAACTCGGAGAGATCGTGCACATCCAGCTCCGGGAGGTGCAGAAGCGCCTCGCCGAGGAGAGGCTCGAACTCGAACTCACCGATGCGGCGATCCGTTTCCTGGTGGACCGCGGCTACGACGAGAAGTTCGGGGCGCGCCCGCTCAAGCGGACGATTCAGCGGCACGTCGAGGATGCGCTCTCCGAGCGGATCCTGATGGCCGATTTCGAGCCCGGCGATCAGATCCGAGTGGACATCGCCGAAGATGAGGACAGCCTGGTGTTCGCCACGCCCACGACTTCCTCGGCGAAATGAACCGCCGGCGGCCGCTCGCCAGCGCGGCGGGCGGACTGGTGCTGACGGGCCTGATCCTCGGGCTCGCCGCGGCGGAGCCGGCGGCGGCGCAGATTCAGCTCGACCAGTCATCCGTCCGCGTCGATTCGGTCGTGGTCGTGGGGAATCAGCGCCATTCCGCGAACATCATCATCACCCGGAGCGGCCTTCGCGCGGGCAACGTCGTGCGCCAGCCCCAGATCCAGGACGCGATCCGCCGCCTCTTCAGCTCCGGGGACTTCTCCGACGTCGAGATCGGCGTGGCGGAGTCGGACGATCCCGAGCGCGGAGTCTTCTACATCCGCGTGGAGGAACGGCCCTACATCACGCAGTACGCCTTCCGCGGGCTGGAACGGGTGGACGAAGACGTCATCCGCGACACCGTCGGCCTCGCGAACAACAGTCCGCTCGACCCCAACCGGATCGGGCGCGCGCGCGTGACGGTCCTCGAACTGCTGTCGAACGAAGGATTTCCGACCGCGAGCGTGGATACGCTCATCCGCCCGGACGCTGCGTTTCCCTCGGACTTTCTCGTCGTGTTCGACGTGGACGAAGGGCCACGGCTCGGAGTTACGGCGATCACCTTCGACGGGAACGACGCGTTCTCGGACGCGGAACTCCGGGCGGCGATGGCGACGGACGAGGAGGGGTTCTTCTGGTTCGATTCGGGCGAACTCAAGAAGGATGAGTTCCGGCGCGACCTGACGGAGCGACTCCCGGATTTCTACCGCGCGAACGGCTTTCTCGACTTCGAGGTGCTCGGGGACACGGTCATATCGGACCGCCTCACGGGAAAGGGCCGGATCGAGATCCGCGTCGCGGAGGGCGACCAATACCTGCTCGAGGACCTTCGAATCACGGGGAACCGCGCCTTCCCGCTTGCGACGATCGAGCCGATCGTGCGCCGCGACCAGCACGAGCCCGAAGGGGACGAGGCGTATCCTCCCTTCAACTTCACCGCCTTCTACGCGTCGCCGGCGGAGCTCGGAGACCTCTACCGGAACAACGGATACCTCGCGTCCCGCGTCTCGCCGGATGTGCGGCGCGTGGACGTTCCGGAGGGCGAGCCGCCGCGCGTCACGGCCCACCTCGTCATCCAGGAGGGCGCGCGGAGCTACATCCGCGAGATCGCGATCGAGGGGAACACGGCCACGCACGACCGCGTGATCCGGAACCGCCTGCTCATCTTCCCCGGAGACGTGTACTCTCAGGAACGCCTGATCCAGTCGTTCCAGAACATCCAGGGGCTGAACTTCTTCGAGCCGTTGCCGCCGGACGAGGCGATCGACATCCGCCCGCGCGCGGACGGGGACATCGACATCTCTCTGCGCGTGCAGGAGAAGCAGACGGGGACGATGAACTTCGGGATCACCGCGTCCGGCTATACCGGGCTCGCGGGGTTCATCGGCTATTCGCAGCCGAACCTCTTCGGACTCGCGAAGACGGGGAGCATCCGCTGGATCTTCGGCCGCCGGCAGCGGGACCTCGACGTCACCTACTCCGATCCGGAACTCCTCGGAAGCCACTACTCCGGCAACGTCACGTACCGGAATTCGCGGGATCAGTTCACCGGCTTCAGCCTCGGGGACCGCCGCCAGCACGGCGGCCTGACCGAAGTCGGCGTCCCGATCTTCGGGATCCGAAACACGCGCATCTTCCTGGGCTACTCGCTCTTCAACGACGAGGTGCGGGGGCTCGACACGACGAACGCGATCGGGAGGCGGCAATCGCTCTTCACCGGTCTGCGGTCCACGCTCTCAGGGCGTCTGGTCCAGGACAGCCGGAACAATCCCCTGTTCGCGACGGCGGGCGCCCGGAACCAGCTCTCGTTCCGGCAGACCGGGGGCGTTCTCGGGGGCGACGGGAACTACCAGAAGCTCGACCTGACGAGCGAGTGGTTCGTGCCGGTGGGCCGGCTCGGCGGGGGCCCCGGGAGCACGAGTCCGCCCATCGAACTCACCTTCGGCCTCAGCTTCGAGGCGGGACTCATCCTGGGCAGGAATCCGTTCTTCACCGAGCGCTACTACGCGGGGGGCACCCAGGCGGGGATCCAGCTGCGAGGATACGACGAGGCCTCGATAACCCCGTCGGGGCATATCCCGGATGACGCCCCCTTCAGCGACCTCGACCGCGTGGGAGAATCGTTCTTCCGGACCGGGGTGACTTTCGGGATCAAGCTTACGAGCAGCATCTTCATGAGTGCCTTCATGGACGCCGGGAACGTCTGGCTGGACGCCAGCCAGCTCAACCCGACGGACCTTCTGGTGGGGGCGGGGATCGGCGCGAGTCTCGTGACGCCTTTCGGTCCACTGGGACTCGACTACGCATACGGCTTCGATCGGCGCGATGTCCTGGGCCGGCCGGATCCGGGTTGGCAGTTGCACTTCAAGTTCGGACGTGTGTTCTGAACCGGAGAGATACCGACATGAACTGGATTCACGGGGGCGCAAGGCCGGCCGTGATGCGCCTGCTGGCGCTCGGCTCGCTGATCGCGGGCCCTCTGGCCGGTCAGGAGCTGCCGGGGGCGCCGGCGCCGCTGGAAGTGGTCCCGCTGCCCCCCGAGGGGACGCCGATCGTCTACGTGAACACGCAGGCCATCCTTCCCGTCGCACCCGGCGCGGATTCGGCGGGTGCCGCGTTTCAGCGCGTTTCTCTCGAGTTCGAGGGCGAGCTCGAGGCCTTCGCGGCGGAGATCGACTCCCTCATCGGAGCGTACCAGCAGCAGCAGTCGCTGCTCGACCCGGCGGGACGCCAGCAGAAGGAGCGGGAGATCCGCGACAAGCAGCAGGAGGCGGCGACCCGGCAGCAGGAACTGAACGTGGAACTCGATCGGCGTCGGGCGGAGCTGCTCGAACCGATCGTCGTGCGCGTGAACGAGGTGATCGAGGAGATCCGCGCGGAACGCAGCTACTCGATCGTGCTCGACATCGCCGCGGGCGTGGTGGCGGCGGACATCTCCCTCGACATCACCACCTCGGTGCTCGAGCGTCTCGGGGTGGACCTCGCCGACCTCTCGGCCCTGCCCGGCGGCTAGTGTCGCGGACTTCTGCGACACGACACCAGGCACGGGCTCCGACCCGATCCGCGAATGACGACGTTCACGGTCTCCGATCTCGCTCGTCGCGTGGGCGCGGACGTGCTGGGCGATCCCGACCGCACGTTGAGCGGAGTCGCCTCGCTCGACCTCGCCGGCCCGGGAGACCTCGCATTCTTCGCCCGCGAAACGATGCGGGAAGCCGTCCGGGGGACGCGGGCGGGGGCCGTGCTGACTCCACGCAGCTTCGAACCGGGCGAGGTCCGGTTCAGCGTCCTGAAGGTCGACGACCCTCATCTCTCCTTCGCCACGATCGTGCGGCTCTTCCATCCGGAGCCCCCGCCGCCGCTGGGCATCCACCCGGCCGCCCGGGTCGACGAGGGGGCGCGGATCGGGGAGGCGGTGTCACTGGGCCCGGGTGTAGTGGTGGAAGACGGGGCCCGGGTCGGTCGCGGGACGTGGGTGGGGCCGGGAACGCTGATCGGTCGTGGAGCGCGGATCGGCGTCGACTGCCGGCTCGGCCATGCCGTCTCCGTCCTCCACGGCGTCGAACTGGGCGACCGTGTTCGCGTGCATGCGGGCGCCCGCATCGGGACGGACGGCTTCGGGTACGTGACGGGGCCGGACGGGGCGCACAAGGTGCCGCAGATCGGCGGCTGCGTGATCGGAGAAGACGTCGAGATCGGAGCGAACTGCACGATCGACCGCGGCGCGCTCGACGACACGCGGATCGGGGAACGGACGAAGCTCGACAACCTCGTGCACGTGGGGCACAACGTGCGGATCGGGAGCGATTGCCTCATCGCGGCGCACGTCGGCATCGCGGGGAGCTGTGACATCGGGGCCGGAACGCAGTTCGGCGGCCAGGCCGGCGTGGCGGGCCACCTGACGATCGGAGCCGGCGCGCGCATCGCGGGCCAGACGGGGGTGGTGCAGGATGTGCCCGCGGGAGCGGAGCTGGGAGGGACGCCGGCCCGTCCTCAGCGGTCATGGCTGAAGGAGGCCGCGCACCTGAGCCGGCTGCCGGACCTCTTCCATCGCGTCGCGCGCCTAGAGCGGCGGCTGGGCGCCCGCTCGGGCGGGCGGCCCGCCCGGCCGGACGGGTCGGACGAAGAAAGCGCTTGACGGCGAAACAGCGCACGATCTCGCGGGCCGTGGAGGTCCGCGGGTACGGAATACACACGGGCGAGCCCTCCGTCGTCAGACTCCACCCCGCGCCCGAACACGGGGGCCTGCGCTTCCGTCGCACGGATCTTCCGGGGGCGCCGGAGATACCGGCCACGGTGGAGTCCGTACACTCCACCGACCGCGAGACCGCCCTCCGACGGGGCGACGCCGTGGTCCGCACCGCCGAGCATGTGCTCGCCGCGGCGCACGGACTCGCACTCGACAACCTCCGGATGGACATCTCCGGGCCGGAGCCTCCCGCCCTCGACGGGAGCGCCGGCGCGTGGTGCGACCGGCTCCTGGAAGCCGGACCCGTCGCGCAGGAGGCAGAGGCGACGTGCCTCCGGATCGACCGCCCCCTGCGCCTCGCCATCGGGAAAACCCGTTACGATGTCCTCCCCGCGGAATCCGGGCGGATCTCGGCGACGATCGATTTCGACCACCCTCTCATCGGACGACAGTCCGCGAGCGCGCGGCTGGAACCCGTGGAGTTCCTGCGGGAGATCGCGCCGGCCCGCACCTTCGGGCTGTCCGAATGGAGGGAGGCGCTGCGTGAACGGGGGCTCGCCCTCGGAGCGACGCGGGACAACACGCTCGCCCTTTCCGCGGACGGGCTCGAAGCCGGGCAGAGGCTCCGTTTCCCGGACGAGTTCGTCCGGCACAAGATTCTCGACATCATCGGCGATCTCGCACTCGTGGGCGCGAGACTGCAATGTCATGTGGTCGCGGAACGACCGGGACATCACGGCAATCTGGAACTCGCCCGCCGGCTGGTGTCGTGCGGCACGACACGAGAAGCCGGATGACGGGAGAACGAGACGAACGAGGAAGGGTGATGGACGTCACCGAAATACTGAACATCCTCCCGCACCGGTATCCCATGCTTCTGGTGGACCGGGTGCTCGAGATCGAACCGGGGCAGCGGATCGTCGGCCTGAAGAACGTGAGCGCGAACGAACCGTTCTTCGCGGGGCACTTTCCGGGCCGTCCCGTGATGCCCGGGGTGCTCATCATCGAGGCGCTGGCCCAGTGCGGGGGACTCCTGCTGATGGGCGGCCTCGAGAACCCGGAGGACAAGGTCATCTACTTCCTTTCGGTGGACGGCGTGAAGTTCCGGCGGCCCGTCATCCCCGGTGACCAGCTGATCCTCGAACTCGATCTCGTCCAGGGGCGGGCCAGGCGCGGGAAACTGAAGGGCGTCGCCCGGGTCGACGGCAGGGTCGCGGCGGAGGCCACGATTCTGGGGCAGGTCATGGACCGGTGACGTCGGCGGGGGTTGCGCCGGGGCGGCATGCGACGGCCGTCGTCGATCCATCGGCGAGCATCGCAGCCAGTGCCTCCGTGGGCCCGTACACGGTGATCGGCCCCGACGTGGAGGTCGGCGAACGGGTACGCATCGGCCCGCACGTACTCATCGAACGGGATACGCGCGTGGCCGACGATGTGCGCATCGCGAAGGGGGCCGTCCTGGGTTCGGACCCGCAGGACCTTAAATACGCGGGAGAACGCACCTTCCTGGAGATCGGGCCCCGAACCGTCGTGCGCGAGTTCACGACGCTGAACCGGGGGACGGCGGCGAACGGTCTGACGTCGGTCGGGGCGGACACGCTGGTGATGGCCTATGTGCACATCGCCCACGACTGCCTCATCGGGAATCACGTCGTCCTCGCGAACGGCGTGACGATGGGGGGACACGTCGAGATCGGAGACTGGGGCATCGTCGGGGGGCTGACGGGCATCCACCAGTTCACCCGGATCGGCCGGCATGCGATGGTCGGAGGGGGCGCGCGCGTCTCCCGCGACGTTGCACCGTACACGCTCGTGGGGGGAGGTCGGACCCGCACGTACGGCGTCAACCGCATCGGCCTCGAACGCCGGGGATTCGAGCCGGAGGCGATTCGCGCGCTACAGGCCGCATACCGGACGATCTTTCGGTCGGGCGACCCGCTCCGGGCAGGTCTCGACCGCGTCCGGCAGGGAGACATGACCTCGGAAGTGCGAGAACTCGTGGAGTTCATCCGAGATTCCGAACGCGGCGTGACCGCGACCCGCGTCGGACCGGATGACGACCTCCCGCCGGAGCCGCGCGAGGTGAAGATCCGGTCTGCCGTGTGAGCCGGATCCCGGCCGGCGTCGTCGGGGTCGGGAAGCTGGGCGCCGAGCACGCCCGGCTCCTGGCGCAGAGCGACGCGTTCGAGTTGGAGGGGGTCCACGACCGGTCGACCGCGCGGGCGTGGGAGGTCGCGGACAGCTTGTCCGTGCCCGCCTTCGCGGAGGCGGAGGCGCTGCTCGACCGGGTCGAGGCCGTCGTCGTTGCGGTGCCCACCGCGGCGCACCGCGAAGCCGCGGCCGCCGCGATCCGCGCGGGGTGCCACGCACTCGTCGAGAAGCCGCTCGCGGCAAGCCTCGCGGAGGCGGACGACATCCTCGCGCTCGCGGAGGAGAAGGGCGTCGTTCTCGGGGTCGGACACGTCGAGCGCTTCAACGGCGTCCTCCTTGCCGCGGAACCGTGGCTCGATCGGCCGCGGTTCATCGAGTCCCTGCGGATGGCGCCGTTTCAGCCCCGAGGGGCGGACACCACCGTGATCCTGGATCTGATGATCCACGACATCGACCTCGTCCTTACGCTGACGGGGGCGCCGCTGGTGGACGTGCGCGCGGTGGGCGTACCCGTCATCTCCCCCCGGATCGACCTCGCCAACGCGCGCCTCTCCTTCGAGGATGGCACGGTGGCGAACATCACCGCGAGCCGCGTGGCGCTGAAAGCGCTGCGGAAGCTGCGGTTGTTCCAGCGCTCCGGGTACTTCAGCTTGGATCTGGCGGCCGGAACGGGACATCATTACAGGCGGCGCGACCCGGGGGCCGTGACCGAAATCACGGGAGTGGAAGCCCTGGTGGAGCATGTGCCGCTGGAGGCTCGCGGCGGCGAGGCGCTCGGCCGGGAACTCGAGGCTTTTGCCGATGCGATCGCGGGACGTTCGAGCCGCCTGGTATCGGGTCACGCGGGCAGGGACGCGCTGGAAGTCGCGATCCGGATCACCCGCGAAATCGAGGAGTTCGTACATGTCGTTGATCAAGATTCGTGAGGAGCGGAAGAAGCTCGGAGGCGCGGTCAAGAGGGGACCCCGAACTCTGGTTCTCCTCATTCTCCTTGCGCTTGTCCTCATGCTGATGGCCTACCTCGGCCGACTGTCCTGACCCCACGTCCACCGCCGGCGATCTTCATCTCCGCCGGCGAATCCTCGGGGGACCACCACGGCGCGGCGGTCGCACGGGAGATCCGCCGGAAGCTGCCCCGGGCGAGGCTGTTCGGGATCGGGGGCCGCGAGATGGAGGCGGCCGGGGTGTCGAGGATCGCCGGGTTGGACGAGTTGTCGGTCATGGGGGGGACGGAGGTGCTGCGGCGTCTGCCGGGCTTCCTTCGACTCGAGCGCAGGATCCGGCGTCTCTTCCTGACGGAGGATGTCCGGCTGTTCCTTCCGATCGACTACCCGGGGCTGAACCTCAGGCTCGCCCGGAGCGCGCGGCGGCAGGGGCGGCGGGTCCTCTACTACATCGCGCCCCAGGTATGGGCCTGGCGGGAGGGCCGGACCGCGAAGCTGCGGCGCGATTGCGACCGCGTCCTCACCGTGCTCCCGTTCGAAGCGGCGCTGCTCGAACGACACGGCGTGCCAACGGACTTCGTCGGGCACCCTCTTCTCGACGCGACGCGCGCTCCCGATGACGGCGCGAGGGCTCCGGCGGCGTGCGGGTCCCCCGCGGCGAGCGGGGGCGGCACCTCCGGTGGGGACAGGGTGATCGGGCTCTTTCCGGGATCGCGGGCGCAGGAGGTGCGGTGCATGCTTCCCGTCTTCGCGGAAGCCGCGCGGCAACTCGCGAGGCGGCACCCGGATCTCGACTTCGTCATCGCGCGCCCCCCGCATCTGCCGGAGTCGCTCTATGTGGGAGCGGGGTTCCCGACCGCGGGGGCGCGCGAGGCGACGGAGCGGTCCTGGGCCGCCCTCACGAAGTCCGGCACGATCACGCTCGAACTCGCCCTCGCGGGGGTTCCGATGGTCGTGGGCTACCGCATGGGGAGAGTGGAGTGGGCCATCGGCCGCCGGCTGGTGCGCGTCCCTTCCATCGTGCTCGTCAACCTCGTGGCGGAGGCGCCGGTCGTTCCGGAATTCCTCCAGGATCAGCTGACGGCCGAGCGCGCGGCGCAGACGCTCGAGGCGCTCCTCGGTGAAGAGGCGCCGGCGCGTCGGGAGATGCTTTGCGGCTTCGACACCGTTCGCGAGCGGCTCGGGAAGCCGGGGTGCGCGGCCCGCGTCGCGCGGCACGCGATCGAGCTCCTCGGGGCCCTCGACTCCGAGGGCCGCCCCGGCGGACCGTGCTGAGCGCCCGTCGCATCCCGCTGGGCCTCGCGGTCCGACTCGTGCGGGCCGCGCTTCCGGTCAGCCGGACGTGGCGCTTCCGGCACCCCGACGATCCCGGCCGTCCGTACCGGCCCCGGCTGAAGCATGAAATCCACGCGTGCTGGCACGAACACCTCCTCCCGCTCACATGCCTCTTCGCGGGGCAGGAACTCGCGACGCTCGCGAGCCGCGACCGGGACGGCGAGATTGTCTCGCGCGTCCTCCGAAGCCTCGGTTATGACGTGGCCCGGGGCTCGAGCACCCGCGGCGGTTCGGCCGGCTTCCGTCAGTTGGCCCGCTCCTTCGCGTCGGGACGCGGCGTGATTCTCACGGGGGACGGACCACGCGGCCCCCGGCGGTCGTTGAAGGACGGCACGGCGCGCATCGCGGCGCTGGCGGAGCGCTCCGTGACCGTGGTGGGGGTCGCGGCCTCCTCGGGCCTGCGGCTCCCGAGCTGGGATCGCTTCCTCATCCCCGCCCCCGGAGCCACGGTGTTCGTGTCGCTCGCTCCGGTCCGGGAGGGCGCCGCGCCGGACACCGAACAGATCCAGGTCGCGCTCGAGCGCGAGGTGGCCCGCTGCGAGCAGGCGGCGCGGGAGGCGCGTCGGATCCCGGTGCGGCGCTCGCTCGAACTCCGCCTCCGCAGCCAGTGGCGCCGCCCGCGCCCAGCGCTCCCGCTGAGGGGGCTCGGCCATATCTACGGCGGCATCCACGACGGCCGGCATCGCCTCTACGATCTCGGGATCCTCGCCACGCGCTCCGCCGGCATCCCCGTGATCTCGGTCGGCGGCGTCACGGCCGGGGGGAGCGGCAAGACGCCGCTCGCCGCCTGCATCGCCCGCACGCTTCGGGAGGCCGGGCACCGTCCGGCCATTCTCGCGCGGGGATACATCGACGAGCTGGAGCTGCTCACGCACGAGGCGCCGGGGGCGTCGATCCGCGGACACCCGGACCGGCTCCGGTCCGGACGGCGGGCCGCGGCGGAGGGAGCGACCGTCGCGATCATCGACGATGGCTTTCAGCATCGCCGCCTCTTCCGCGACCTCGACCTCCTCGTTCTCGACCGGGACGCGCTTCGCCGCACGAACCGGGAGCGCCTCCCCGCCGGCCCTTTCCGCGAGCGCTGGGAACGCGCCGTCGTCCGCGCGGATGCGATCCTCATAACGGGACGGGAGCCGTGGACGGCCGAACTCTCCCGCTTCGACGGCGAACTCCGGGCCCGTTGCGGGAGTCTGGCCCCCGGCGTCCCGGTGGCGACAGGTGTGTTCGGATACGGGCCCCTCGAGGCCGTGAGCGCGGGAGCACGCGCCTGGTCGGGGCCGCCGGCCCCCCGGCTCGCCTTGACCGGAATCATGAAGCCCAATCTCTTCTTCGCGCAGGCCGGCACCGCGTGCGCGTCGGTTCGGGAGCGGCTCGCGCTGAGCGATCACGGGATCCCGTCGCCGCAGGAGCGGACGGGCGCGATCCGGGCCGCGGGGCGGGGGGGCGTGCTCACCACACGCAAGGACCTCTCCCGACTCCGCCCGCTCTTCGACCCGGGCCTGCCGATCTGGGTTCTCCCCGAGACTTTCACATGGAAGGCCGGCTGGGAAGACGTGAGACGCCTGATTCTCGATGCGGCATCGGGTCCGAACGACCGTGACTCGGCGGCCGGAGGGTGACGCGGATCGTTTTGGCCTCGGTCGGACGGAACCGGGCCACCGCCCTGCGAAGGGCGACGGAGGAGTATGAGGACCGCCTGCGGCGGTACGTCCGGTTCGAGGCCATCGTCGTCGACCCGGCCCGACTTCCGGATGCGCGCGCCGGAGAAGCGCGGGAGCGGGAGGCGGCGGCCCTCGAGCGGCGACTTCCCGGCGAACTGGATCTCATCGCCCTCACGCGCGAAGGCGAGCGCTGGACGACGCGGGCCCTCGCGGACTCCCTGGACGACATGCGCACCTATGGACGGCCGGGAGCCGCGTTCGCGATCGGAGGGGCGCACGGACTCGCCTCGGGGCTGCTCGCCCGCGCGCGCACCCGGCTCGCGCTCTCGGCCATGACGCTCCCGCACGAGGTCGCCCGGCTCGTCCTCACGGAGCAGCTTTATCGGGCAGCCACGATTCTTCGTGGCGAACCGTACCACAAGGGACCGTGAGGGTCCTGTGAGCGAACCGATGAGCGCCCCGGCCGAATGGTTCAGGGACTGGTTCGGCCGAGCCTACCTCGAGTTGTATCCGCATCGGGATGAGGAGGAGGCCGTCCGGGCGGTCGGGCTCTACCGCGAGCGCGCGGGACTCGCGGCGGGCGCCCGCGTCCTCGATCTCGCCTGCGGCGCGGGACGACACTTGCAGCGTCTCCGGGCGGCGGGCCTGCGGGCGGTCGGGATCGATCTTTCCGCCCCGCTCCTCGATGCGGCGCGAGGGCGCCCGGGCGTGGACGGATCCCTCGTCCGCGCGGACATGCGCGGGCTTCCCTTCGCCGCCGGTGCGTTCGACGGTCTCGTGAACTTCTTCACCTCCTTCGGCTACTTTCTCACGCCGGAGGAAGACATCGAGGTCCTGCGGGAAATCCGGCGCGTGCTCCGGCCCGGCGCCCCCTTCCTGATGGACTATCTGCACGCGGCGTGGGTCATCGACCGCCTCGATCCGGAGTCCGTGGGCGAGATCAACGGAACTCCCGTGCGCCAGACGCGGTGGGTGGAGGGAGACCAGGTGTTCAAGCGAATCGAGATCGGAGGAACCGGAGGCCGGGAACCGGAGATCTACCACGAGCGCGTGCGCCTCTATTCGCCGGAGGCGCTGCGTGGGCTCCTCCGCGAGCAGGGCCTCGAGACGACGAACGCCTTCGGCGGCTACGACGGAACGCCGTTCGGAGACGACTCGGCCCGCCTGCTCCTGATGGGACGGACGCTTTGAATCCGGCGGGGAACCCGGAAATCCTCCCGCGGCCGCTGGGCGCCCCCGCCTCCATCGCGCACGCCGTCCTGGACGCGGGCGACGTCGGCTTCCTCCCTCTCGCCAGCGACCTTGCCCCGACCGCCCCTCCGTCTCCTCGCCCTTCCGGGCTTGGACCCGAGTCCTTCGGCGTGTCCGGATCCGGTGTTCGCGCGCGCCTCGAGTCCGTCCTCCAGGGGGAGGGAGCCTTCGTCACGACGGGGCACCAGCCCGTCCTCCTGCTCGGGCCCCTCTACGTCCTCTACAAGGCCCTCACCACGATCTCGCTCGCCGCCCGACTCGAGGAGACCCTCGGCGTCCCCGTCGTCCCCCTGTTCTGGATCGCCTCGGACGACCACGACTGGGACGAGGTGGGGAGCGCGACGATCCTCGACCGTGCGGACGCGCCGCGGACGCTTGCGCTCCCGGTCCCCGATGGCGGCGAGCGACGATCCGTGGGGTCGCACCACCTCGACGGCTCCGGAATGGATGTTATCGCCACGCTGCCTGACATCATGCCTGAGTCGGAGTTTACGGCCCATTACCTGGAGTTGATTCGAGATGCCTACGCCGAGGGGAGATCGGTCTCGGCCGCCTTCGCCCGGTTCCTCGCGGGCGTGCTCGGCGATCGGGGATACGCGTGGATCGATTCGGCGCACCCGGAGCTCCGGCGCGCCGCGGCGCCGTTCCACGACCGGCTTCTTTCCGACTGGGACGGGATCCTCGAGGCGGAGGCGGCCGGCGCGCGCGCGTTGCAGGAGAAGGGTTTCGAGGCGCCGATCTCGCGCGTCGGGGATGCGCTGCCGCTCTTCTTCGACGGGGGCGGCGGGCGGCATCGCGTCCGGCGGGACGGGGAGACGTCCCCCGGAGGCTGGCGCGAACGGCTCGCGGCCGAGCCCGAGGGCTTTTCGCCGAACGTCGCATCCCGCCCCGCACTCGAATCCTGGCTCTTCCCCGTGGCCGCGACGGTGCTGGGACCCGGCGAGATCGCCTACTGGAGCCAGTTGGGGCCACTGTTTGGAGCCCTCGATGTCCCCCTGCCGTCCGTCCATCCGCGCGCGGCATGGTTGCTGGTCGAGACGCGCACGCGACGGGTGCTCGATCGGACGGGCCTGTCGCCGCAGGATCTCGCCGGGGGCGCGGAGCCGGTCCTCGAACGCCTCACGCAGGAGGCGCGGCCGCAGGCGGTGAAGCGGGCGCTCGGTCGTTTCCGGGAGGACACCGAGACGGGCATGGCCGCGATCGAGGAGGCCGTGGCGGAAGACGTGCCGGGTCTGCGAGGGGCGGCGGGGAAGATGCGGAAGGGCGTCTTCGATGCGGCCTCGGAACTGGGCCGCCAGGTGGACCGCGCGACCCGGGAACGACTGGATGTCCGGCTGGGCCAGGTGCGCCGCGCAGGGGCGAACCTCTTCCCGCGGCGGCGACCTCAGGAAAGGGTACTGAATCCACTCTCCTTCCTCTGCCGCTACGGCCCCGGACTCGTGGAGCGGCTGGCCCGCGAGACCGATCGCCGGGTCGCGTCCTTCTTGGCGGGTCGCGCGGGAGATGGATAGCTTGCGGCGTTCGCGGGTACATCGTTTCGGTGGGCACTCGCGAGCGGACGTTCTTCCACGGGGGGCGCGACAATGAGCGGCACGGGAGATCCGAGATGACCTTCGCCTTCATGGTCGTTCTCGGGCTGATCGTCCTCATCCCGGTGCTCGCCATCGTGATCGACTCCCCCCTCTCCGAAGCCCTCGCGCGCCGGATCGGGAGCACCGAGTCCGGAACGAACCAGTCCGCGCGCATCGACGCGCTCGAACAGGAAATCCAGTACCTGACGCAGGCGGTCGAGGGCATCCGGGAAGAGACCGCCTTCGTGCGCGAGCTCGTGGAAGGAGACGAAGCGCTCCCCGCACTCCCCACCGGGGAAGCGGGGAGGCCGGCCGGAAACGACGGGGAGCGCTGATCTGACCGAGGGGGAGGCGCCGGGGCAGGGCCGTTCCGCGACGCGCGTCGCCGCCGGCATTCTCGCCAGCCGCATCACCGGGTTTCTGCGGGACGTCATCATCGCCGCCACCTTCGGCGTCGGGCCGGTCACGGACGCCTATGCGGCCGCACTCAAGATCCCGAACGCCTTTCGCAACCTCCTCAGCGAGGGCGCGCTCTCCGCCTCCTTCGTGCCGGTGTTCTCCTCGTTGATGGAGCGGGGCGACACGACCGCGGCGCGGAGGCTCGCGCAGGGCGTGCTCGGCGGCCTCCTCCTCCTCTCCCTCCTCGTCGTGGCCGCGGTCGTCGCCGCCGCGCCCTGGCTCCTGGGGATCCTCGCGCCCGGCTACGACGCGGAGCTGAGCGACCTCACGACGCGCCTCGTCCGGATCCTCTTCCCCATGTCCGGCGTGATGATCGTCGGTGCGTGGTGCCTCGGAATCCTGACGAGCCACCGCCGTTTCTTCCTCCCGTTCGTCGCACCCGTCGTCTGGAACCTGTCCCAGATCGGCGGCCTCCTGCTGGGGGCGCGGATGAGCTGGGCGCCGCTCATCGTCGTGCTCACCTGGTCCACCCTCATCGGGAGCGTGCTGCAGGTCGCGATCCAGCTCCCCGCCGTTTACCGCCTGCTCGGCACGCTCCGGCCCCGAATCGACCTGCGCTTCGAGCCCACGCGGCGCGTCGCGCGCAACGCCATGCCCGTCGCGGCGGGGCAGGGGATCTTCCAGATCTCGAGCCTGACCGATGTGTTCGTCGCGAGCCTCCTCGCCGAGGGTGCGCTCACGGGGATCTACTTCGCCCAGCGCATCGCCATGGTCCCGATGGCGCTGTTCGGTGCCTCCGTCGCCGTGGCCGCGCTGCCCGAGATGTCCCGCGAAAAGGGGGTCGAGGCCCTGCGATCCCATCTTTCCACCGGTGTGCGGCGGGTCGCCTACTTCATCCTTCCGTCCGTCGCCGTGCTCCTCCTTCTCGGGGACCTCGTGACCTCGCTCATCTACGAACGGGGCGCCTTCGAGGCTGAACACGTACCGGTCGTGCAGTGGGGCCTGGGCGCCTACGCGCTGGGACTCATCGCGACGGCACTCACGAAGCTGTTCGCGAGCGCGTTCCACGCCCTCCAGGACACCCGGACGCCGGTGAAGTACGCCATGGTCGGGGTGGGGACCGGCATCCTGATCGGGGCCGCGACCGCGCTGTGGATGGAGGACCGCGGGTTCGGGCTGCGCGCGGCGGCGGGCCTCGTCTTCGGCAGCTCCGTCGGGGCCTGGGTCAACCTCGTGTTCCTCGTGCGCGGCCTGCGGCGGCGGGGCGCGGGCGGGTGGTTCCTCCCGGTGCGGCGTTCGCTCGGTCGCATGGCGGTCGGCGCCGGCCTCACGAGCGTTGCCTTCCTGGCGGTTCGCTCTCTGCTCGGGGGCCTCCTCCCGGACGGATTCCTCGGCGACGCGACCCTCCTCGCGGGGGCGCTCGTCGCTGGCGGGCTCTGCTACGCCGCCTGCGCCGGCCTCCCGACCGGGCTCCGGACCGTCGGGGAACCCCCACCGGCGGAGGGGAGGGAATGAGCGGGGAGGGAGGCGCGCGAGGGGCGGATCTCGACGCGCTTCGCCAGCAGGCGCGGGGGCTGGATCACGAGCCGGGCGTCTACCTGTTTCGCGATTCGGCGGGGGAAGTCCTCTACGTGGGAAAGGCGAAATCGCTCAGGTCGCGCGTCGCCTCCTATTTCGGCGCCGAGGCGAGCCGCTCCGTGAAGGTCATCCGCCTCGTGCGGGAGATCGACAGCATCGAGACCTTCCCCGTGCGCTCGGAAGCCGAAGCGCTCCTCCTCGAGTGGAATCTCATCCGCGAGTTCGGTCCGCGCTTCAACATCCAGCTCCGCGACGACAAGAGCTATCCGTACATCAAGGTCACGATCACGGAGCCCTTCCCGCGCATCTTCGTGACGCGCCGGCTGAGGGATGACGGCTCGCGGTACGTGGGCCCCTTCACCGACGTCGGCGCGATGCGCCGAGCGCTGCGGGCGATCAAGAAGATGTACACCGTGCGGTCGTGCCACTACCGGATGCCTGCGGAGCTTCCGCCCCGACCCTGCCTGGACTATCACATCGGGCGCTGCAAGGCGCCGTGCGCGGGCCTCCAGTCCGAGGCGGACTATCGGACGATGATCGACGAGATTCTCGAGATCCTCGGCGGGCGTACGGGAGCCGTCAGGCGCTCGGTGGAGCGCCGGATGGCGGAGGCCGCCGAAGCGCTGGACTATGAACGGGCGGGGGAGTTGAGGGATGTCCTGCGCGGCCTCGATCAGCTTGAGAGCCGGCAGGCCGCGATCGATCCCCGGGGCGGGAGTCGCGACGTGATCGGATTCGCGCGCCGGCCGGCGGACGGAGCGGTGTGCGGCGTCGTACTGAAGGTGCGGGAGGGAAGGCTCGTCGGCCGCCGGATCCACTACCTCGCGAACGTCGGGGACGAACCGGACGAAGCCGTGCTCGGGGCCCTGGTGAAGGGGTACTATCTGCGCCAGGCGGACGATGTCCCCTCGGAACTCCTCGTGCAGGAGCCGTTCGACGAGCAGGAGCTCGTGGAGGAGTACCTTTCGGGCGTCGCCAGCCACCGCTTTCGCATCCGGGTGCCGGCGCGCGGGCCGAGGCTGGAGCTCACGCGGGCCGCGGGCCGAAACGCGGCGCACGTGCTGGAGCGGGACCGGGTGGAGAAGGGAGAGGAGGCGGGCACCGGCGTCGAGGCCGCGGGACCTTCGCCCGCCGGGGCGCGGCTCGCGGAGGCGCTGGACCTGGAGGCGCCGGCGCGGGACATCGTCTGCTTCGATGTCTCGACGCTCGCGGGCCGTGAGTCGGTCGGGAGTTGCGTCTGGCTCCGGGACGGACGGCCACACAAGGACGAGTACCGAAAGTTCCGGATCCGGGACTCGGAGGAGGGACAGACCGATGACTACGCGATGATGCAGGAGATCGTCTCGCGCTACTTCGACCGCCGCGTCCGGGAGGGGGACGCCCTGCCGGACCTCGTCGTCGTGGACGGGGGCAGGGGACAGCTCTCGGCCGCACGGCAGGCCATGGACGGTGCGGGGGTCTCCGATCTTCCCACGGTGGCCCTGGCGAAGCGCGAAGAGGAGGTGTTCCGGCCCGGGACGCCGACCCCGTTGCGGCTTCCGCGCGCCGACCCGGGGTTGCACTGGCTGCAGCGGGCGCGCGACGAGGCTCATCGCTTTGCGCTCCGGTACAACCGGACGCTGCGCCGCCGGCGGGCCCTCAGATCGAGGCTCAGCGAGATCCCGGGGGTGGGACCGGAGCGCGAGCAGCGTCTGCTGGAGCGGTTCGGCAGTCTCGACCTCATCCGTCGGGCGACCCCGGCGCAGCTCGCGCGCACGCCCGGGATCGGCGAGGCTACGGCAACGTCGATCCTCACTGCCCTCCACGAGGAGGATCCGGGCGGGAGAGCCGCATCGTGATGCGCGGCGGACGTCCCCCGGCGGGCCTGTGCGCGCGCTGCCGTCACCGCCGCTGGATCCGGAGCGACCGCGGATCCGCCTTCCTCCTCTGCCGACTCTCGCGCGACGATGCGCGCTTTCGGCGCTATCCGACGCTGCCCGTGCTCCGTTGCGCCGGCTTCCAGGCGGAAGAAGAGGCGTCATGACCCCTCCGACCGCCTCGACGGCGCGGGTCCGGACCCGGTTCGCCCCGAGCCCGACCGGAGCCCTCCACCTGGGCAACGCGCGCACCGCGATCCTGAACTGGCTCTTCGCCCGACGGCACGGCGGCGCCTTCGTGCTCCGGCTCGAGGACACGGACACCGAACGCGCGGTACCGGGGGGAGAGGAGATGATCTACGAGGCGCTGGACTGGCTCGGCATCTCCCCGGACGAGGGACCGCGGGAGGGAGGGCCGTTCCCGCCATACCGCCAGTTGGCGCGCGCCGAACGCCATCGGGCCCGGGCGGAGGAGTTGCTGGAATCGGGGAAAGCGTTCCGCTCCGGAGGAGAGACCGCCATCCGGCTTCGCATCGAATCCGGGCCGGTCGAGTTCACAGACGTCCTGAAGGGCACGCTCGCGATCGACGGCGACGATCTGGGGGACCTCGTTCTCGTGCGGAGCGATGGGCGGCCCACCTACAACTTCGCGGTCGCGGTGGATGACATCGAGATGGAGATCAGCCATGTGATCCGGGGCGTGGGCCATCTCTCGAACACACCCAAGCAGGTTCTCCTGTACCGGGCCTTCGGGGTCGAGCCGCCCGCGTTCGTCCACATCCCGACCGTCCTCGCCCCCGGCGGAGGGAAGCTCTCCAAGCGACGCGGGGCGGCCGGGGTCCTCGACTACCGGGAGCGGGGGTTCCATCCGGACGCGGTGCTCAACTACCTGTCGCTCCTCTCGTGGTCCTCGGAGGACGGGGAAGAGTTCCTGAGCCGGGAGGCGCTCGTGGAGCGAATCGACCTCGACCGGCTGGGAGCGGCCGATGCCGAGGTGGACGAGGAGAAGATGACCTGGCTCTCCGGACAGCACCTGCGGGTGGAACCCGCCGAGCAGCTGGCCCGCGATTGGGCGCCGCGGCTCGACGTGGAGGGGCTGGGGCTGGACGACGCCGATCTCCGTCGTGCGGCGGAGGTCTTCGCCAAGCGCACGCGTCTCCACTCCGACGTCACGTCCGAGGTCGAGCCGATCTACCGCGCTCCGGAGATCGGCGGGTCCGCCGCTCGGGAGTTGCTCTCCGCCCCCGCGTCCGAGACCGCGATCCGCCTCGCCCACGCGGCGTGGGCCGACACGGCGTGGCGACCCGAACCCCTCGCCACGGCGCTCCGCGGCGCGATGCGTGACGCCGGCCTCGCGGGGCGTACCTTCTTTCCGCCCGTCCGGGTCGCCCTGAC
Source organism: Gemmatimonadota bacterium (assembly GCA_022825725.1). GTDB lineage: Bacteria > Gemmatimonadota > Gemmatimonadetes > Palauibacterales > Palauibacteraceae > Palauibacter. Next base: position 74,550 of record JAJDWE010000075.1, on the reverse strand, counting down.
CGGGCAGCTTCACGGACCCGACCTCGGCGAGGTCGCCTACGCGCTCGGACAGGAGCGCACCCTGTCCCGGCTCGCGTCCGCGATGCCGTCCGCGCCGGCCGCGGGGGGCGACGGCGCGGGCGGAGATCCGATCTGAAGGAGGAAGCGTATGAGTTGGCGCCTTGAATGCGGCCTCTGCGGGCGATCCGTCGCGCGGGGGCTGGCCACGGTGTGCCGCGACTGCGGGAAGCCGCTGCTCGCCCGGTACGACCTGGAGGCCCTGGACGGCGAAGCGCTGCGGCGGGCATGGGCCGGGCGGCAGGGTGGGATGTGGCGTTATCGGGAGATCATGCCTATCGAGCCCGACGAGGACCCGGTGACCCTGGGCGAAGGCGGCACGCCCCTGTTCCAGATCGAGATCGGAGGGGAGTTCGAGGGTCTCACGCTTCTCGTGAAGGACGAGGGCCTCAACCCCACCGGGAGCTTCAAGGACCGCGGCCTGTGCGCCGCCGTCACCCGGGCGGTGCACGAGGGGGCGACGGACCTCGTCATCCCGAGCGCGGGCAACGCCGGAGCGGCCCTCGCGGCTTACGCGGCGCGCGCGGGAGTGCCCTGTCGCCTCTTCATCCCGGAGGACACGCCGGAGGGCGTCGCCCGGCGCTGCGAGCACTACGGCGCCGACATCGTCCGGGTCGACGGGCTCATCGACGAATGCGGGCGCCTCTCCGCCGAGTACAGCGCGGAAACGGGCGCGTTCAACATCTCCACGCTCAAGGAGCCCTACCGGATCGAGGGGAAGAAGACGATGATGCTCGAGATCGTCGAAGCTCTCGGCTGGCGGGCGCCCGACGCCATCGTCTACCCCACCGGCGGCGGCACCGGCCTTATCGGCAGTGCCAAGACGCTGGCGGAGCTGCGGGAGCTGGGGTTGATCGACGGGGACACGCGCCTCTACGCCGTGCAGGGCACCGGCTGCGCGCCCATCGTGCGCGCGCACGCCGCGGGCGAGACCTACGCCGAGCCGTGGCGGAACGCCTCGACCGAGGCGTGGGGACTGCGGGTGCCGGGGGCGCTCGGCGACTTCCTGATGCTCGAAGCCATCCGCGAATCGGGCGGAGGGGGCGTCGCCGTTTCCGACGAGGCGATGAAGGAGGGGGCCCTCGAGCTCGGCGCCGTCGGCGTGGGGGCCTCGATCGAAGGCGGAGCCACCCTCGCCGGGGCGCGCGAACTTCGGCGATCCGGAGAGCTGCGCGATGGAGAGACGGTCGTCCTCTTCAACACCGCACATCTACTCACGTACTAGTCGGCTGCGTTCGTGCGCCGGCGCAGTGTTGCGGCTATCTTGGCGCGGTCTACGACTGTAAACAGAAACAGGGGTTCAGAGAGATGTCGAACATGGTGCGTACTGGCGCGAGGACGGCAACCGCAGCCGCCCTGGCGTCGATCTTCACGTCGGCGGGACTCTTCGGGCAGCAGGAATGCGAGTTCGACGCGAACAGCGCGGCCGCAACGGCGTCCGAAGCGATCCAGGGACTCGCCGAGGCGGCCACGTCCGCGGACAGCCTTGAGATCCTGATGACGGCGTGGGAGGCGCTCAGCGCGGATCTTGAGAGCGAGAATCCGGTCGTCCCCCTGCTGGGTGCCCAGATCCAGATTGGCCTCGGCAACTTCCGGGATGCGGTGGAGTTTCTCGACCGCTACGACGCGACGGCGGCGCCGGAGTGCATGATGCACGGCGAGGCACAGCGCTACAACGGCTGGGTCCGGCTCTACAATCAGGGCGTCACGGCCTACAGCGCAGCCGACAACGAAACGGCGCTCGACGCCTTCATGCTCGCGAACGACTTCAAGCCCGACCTCCGCACGTACAGCAATGCGGCGCTCCTGCAGTCACAGATGGGAGACAACGCGGGCGCGATCGAGACGTACCAGGCCGCGCTCGCCGCGGACATTCCCGACGCGGACGCGGAGTCGTTGCAGAGCGCCGTCCGCGGACTCGGCGACATGCTGGTGGCGGAAGGCCGGGCGGACGAAGCCATCCAGACCTACGGCGACTACCTCGCCAGGTACCCCGACGATGTCGTGATCCAGATCCGGTATGCCGGAGTCCTGGCCGATCAGGGGCAGACCGAGGAGTCCTCGGCGATCTATGCCGAGACCCTCGAGCGCACGGACCTGACGTACCAGCAGTGGCTCGAAGTCGGAGTGGGGTTCTACAACGCGCAGAACTTCTCGGACGCGGCCACCGCGTTCGGGAGCGCTCGCGAGGGGAATCCCTACAACAAGGAGGCGATGGAGAACTACGTCAACGCTTCCATCCAGTCCGGCCGTCCCGGGCCCGTCATCGCGCTCGCCGACACCCTGACGCAGTGGTATCCCTACGACGCGCTGGCTCACCAGCTGCACTTCCAGGCTCTCGGCCGCGCCGACATGAACGATCGGGCGATGGAGGTCATGGGGGAGGAGCAGCAACTGCCGCTCTCCGTCACGTTCGCGCAGATGGCCGCCGCGGCCAACGGCCGGTACATCGTGCAGATGTCCTTCACGAACCGCACCGCCTCCGGTACGCTGCAGATCACGTTCGAGTTCGTCGACGCCGGCGGGCAGGTCGTCAGGGAGGAGACGCAGACCTTCGACGCCGACTCCGGCGGCTTCACCTTCGAGCTTCAGTCCGACGTGCCCCTGGCCGGGTTCCGGTACGGGACGATCGAGGGCTGACCGCCCGCTCGCAGGCCGTGGCCCGCCAGGCCGCCAGCCGCTCCCGAGAGGCGGGAGCGGCCCGCCTGCGGTAGCCCCGCGCGCGAGACCATGATTCGAATCGCCAGCGTGAAGCCGGGGTCGATTGCCGCCGACCTCGAACTGCCGGCGGGCCTCGCCGTGCTCGAGATCAACGGCAAGCCCGTGCGGGACAGCCTCGACCTTCTGTTTCATCAGGCGGAACCCGAACTCCGGGTGCTCGCCGAGCGGCAGACCGGCGAGCGGCTTCTCTTCGAGATCGAGAAGCCCGAGGACGAACCCCTCGGGATCGTCCCGGAGCCCGACAAGATCCGCCGCTGCACCAACGCGTGCCCGTTCTGCTTCGTGAAGGGAAACCCGAAACTCGACAAGCTTCGGGCGCCCCTCTATGTGAAGGATGACGATTATCGACTGTCCTTCCTACACGGCCACTACATCACGCTGACGAACCTGCGTCCGGATGACTGGGACCGCATATTCGAACAGCGACTGTCCCCACTCTACGTGAGTGTCCACGCGACGGACCCGGCGGTCCGGCTCCGGATGCTGAAGAACCCCCGGAGCGCGAACATCGGGCAGGATCTCGACCGTCTGGCCGAGGGCCGCATCGTCGTCCACGCCCAGGTCGTCCTCTGTCCGGAGGTGAACGGCGGGGAACACCTCACGCGGACGATCGAAGACCTCTATCGGCGCGGCGACGCGATCCGGTCGCTCTCCATCGTCCCGGTGGGCCTCACGTCGTGGAACGCGGCGCTGGGGGGGCGGACCCTCACGCCCGGGGAATGCCGCCGGGCGCTCGACGACGTCGACGCGATCCGCGAACGGGCGCTGGCGGAGCGGGGACAGGGGTGGTGCTACGCCGCCGACGAGATGTACCTGCAGGCGGGACTCGAACCGCCGGGCGCCGCGTACTTCGACGATCACGAACTCGAGAGCAACGGCGTCGGCGCGATCTCCACCCTGACGGACCGCGTGACCGGACAGCTGGAGGCGCTCGGCCCGCTGGAGGGGTGCAGGGTCGTCGCGGTCACGGGGACGTCGATGGGACCCACAATGAGCCGACTCGCGGGCCGCATCGCGCGGCGCACCGGCGCCGAAGTGTCGACCGTCGCGGTCGAGAACTCGCTGTACGGGCCGATGGTCACGACGGCCGGCCTGCTGCCGGGCGCAGATCACCGGAACGCGCTCCGCGACGCGGGGGATTTCGACGTGGCCCTCTTCTCCGCGCAGGCGCTGAACGACGGGGAGGTCTTCCTCGACGACGTGAGCCTCTCCGAGCTGCAGGCCGGCTTTCCCGGACGCCGCGTTGAGCCTTCCGAGGACCTCGTCGATGTCCTCTCGCGGCTCTGACGGCGATGCCCATGCACACGGTGGCCATCGTGGGCCGCCCCAACGTCGGCAAGTCGACCCTCTTCAACCGGATCCTGGGGCGGCGGGCCGCGATCGTCGCCGAGCAGCCCGGCGTGACGCGGGACCGGCAGTTCGCCGAGGCGGAATGGGCGGGACGGCACTTCCTTCTCGTCGATACCGGAGGCCTCGTCGTGCGGCCGGACGAACACATCGATCTCGAGGTGCGCCGGCAGGCCGAGACCGCGATTGGCCACGCGGACGTCGTCGTCTTCGTCGTGGACGGCCGCGACGGCGTCCAGCCCGTGGACCGGCACGTCGCACAGCTCCTGCGCCGCTCCGCGTTGCCCGTGATCGTTGCGGCGAACAAGCTCGACGAACTCGGGGACGCGATCGAGCACCTCGACTTCTACGAACTCGGCCTCGGCGACCCCACGCCCCTCGCGGCCCTCAGCGGCAAGGGATCGGGGGACCTCCTGGATCGCGTCGTCGCGGCCCTGCCCGAATCGGCGGAGACGGAAGAGGGTGAGGCCGACATCCGGATCGCGGTCATCGGGCGCCCCAACGTGGGCAAATCCAGCTTCGTGAATCGGCTCCTCGGGGAAGATCGCGTCATCGTCCACGAAGAGGCGGGGACCACGCGCGACGCGATCGACACGGACCTCGTCCTGGAGGATCGCCGCATCCGTCTCATCGACACGGCCGGCCTCCGCCGCCGGGCGCGCATCGTGGACGACCTCGAATTCCTCGGACGGCTGCGGGCCGCCTCGGCGATCGGCCGGGCCGACGTCTGCCTCCTCCTCGTGGATACGCGGGACGGCGCGGCGAACCAGGACTTCCGGATCGGACACGAGGCGTGGGACGAGGGGAAGGGCCTCGTGTTCGTCGCCAACAAGTGGGATCTGATCGAGGACCGCGGGCCCGCGGCGATGGCCGGCTTCGAGCGCGAACTCCGCGAGCGCGCGCACTATCTCCGCTGGGTGCCCATCATCACCTGCTCGGCGTTGACCGGGAAGCGGGTGCGGAAGGCCATCGACCTCGCGTTCGAGGTGCAGGCGGCGCGTGCGCAGCGCGTGCCCACGTCGGAGGTGAACGACGTCCTCCGGCGACTCGTCGCGCGCCGGCAGCCGCCCCAGGGCGGGCGCGGCGACGTGCGGCTGCTGTACGCCAGTCAGGTGGCGGCGTCCCCGCCGCAGTTCGTACTCTGGTCCAACCGGCCACACGACCTCAAGGAGCACTACGTGAGATACCTCGTCGCCGGCTTCCGGGAGGCCTGGGGATTCGAGGGATCTCCCATTCGGATCAAGCTGAAGAAGCGTTCGGGGCGCGAATGACCGCTCCGCTCCTGACGCTTGCCGCCTATCTCATCGGGGCCTTCCCCACGAGCTACCTCGTTGGGCGCGCCTACGGGTACGACCTCCGGCGGGAGGGAAGCGGCAACCTCGGGTCCACGAACGCCTACCGGGTGCTCGGGTTCTTTCCGGCCGTGGGCGTGCTCGTCGTGGACCTGCTGAAGGGGTTCGTGCCGGTGTGGTTCTTCCCGATGTGGGACGGGCGTACGGGCGGCTGGGTGCTCGTGTACGGGCTCGCCGCGATTTCCGGGCATGTGTGGCCCGTGTACACGAGATTCAAGGGAGGGAAGGGGGTGGCGACCGCCGCCGGAACGATGGCCGCGCTGGTTCCGGTGGCCGTCATCGTCGCCTTCTTCGTGTGGGTCGTGACGGTGATCCTCACGCGGACGGCCTCCATGGCGTCCCTCCTCTCCGCGGCCCTCGTGCCCGTCATGGCGCGCGGCTCGGCGGCGCCGCGCTCCGTCGTGTCCTATGCGCTCCTCCTCGCCATCGCCGTGTGGTGGACGCACCGCTCGAACCTCGCGCGGATCGTGAGGCGCGAGGAGTTCCAGGTGGATTGGCGCCGTGGCCGGCTTCCGCGCCGGGAGAGAGCGGTGGAGAAGTCGCCGGAGGACGAGGCGTGAGCCGGCAGAGCGTCGCCGTGCTGGGCGCGGGCAGCTGGGGCACGGCGCTGGCGGATGTCCTCGTGCGGAACGGCCACGACGTGCGGCTGTGGGCGCGGGACGCCGCACACGCCGCCTCGATGCGCGAGACCGGGACGAACGAACGCTATCTGCCCGGAATCGAACTCGGCCGCCCCCTCGCGGTGACGTCGGATCTGCCGGAGGCGACGGATGGCACCGGCTTCGTCCTATCCGTGTGCCCATCGCACGCGGTGCGAGAGGTGCTGCGACATGCCGCGCCCCACCTCGGAGATCAGATCCTGGTCTCGGCCTCGAAGGGGATCGAGCTGGGGACGCACCGGAGGATGTCGGAGGTCATCGTGGAGACGCTGGGCGACGCCGCGGGATCGCGCACGGTGGTCCTCTCGGGACCGAGCTTCGCGGAGGAACTCCTGCGCGGGCTTCCGACGGCGGTCGTCGCCGCGAGCCGGAGCGAGGCCCACGCGCTCGCCGTGCAGAGCCTGTTCCGCAACGGGTACTTTCGAGTGTACACGCAGCCGGACGTGGATGGCGTGGAGCTGGGCGGCGCCCTCAAGAACGTGATCGCGCTCGCAGCCGGGATCTCCGACGGGCTGGAGCTGGGGTCGAACGCGCGCGCGGCGCTCATCAACCGCGGACTGGCGGAGATCGCGCGCCTCGCCCGGCATTTCGGGGCACGGGAAACGACGCTTGGCGGCCTCGCCGGACTCGGGGACCTCGTCCTCACCTGCACCGGGCGGCTGAGCCGGAATCGCTCGGCCGGACTCGCGATTGGGGCGGGTCGCCGGCCTTCGGAAGTGATCGGCGAGATGGACCAGGTCGTGGAAGGCTCGCGGACCGCGCGCGCCGCATACGAACTGAGCCGGGAGCTGGACGTGGAGATGCCGATCACGAGCGGTGTATATTCGATCCTGTACGAAGATATGGCGCCCCGGGAGGCGCTGGCGCGGCTGATGGCCCGGGAGCCGAAACCCGAGCGCTGGGGCTAGCGAGGGCCTGCTCGCGACACCAGACCAGGGAAGGGGATAGCGTGTCCGACCGCATCGCCCCGAAGGAGTACTACTCGATCGGAGAAGTGTGCGAGATCGCGGATCTCAAGCCGCACGTCCTCCGCTACTGGGAAACGCAGTTCTCGGCGCTTCGCCCGACGAAGAACCGGGCGGGCAACCGGGTGTACCGGCCGAAGCAGATCCAGCTCGTGCAGCTCCTGCGGCACCTCCTCTACACCGAGCGGTACACGATCGAGGGCGCGAGGCGCAAGCTCGATCAGCTGCGCGCGGGCGGGGAACTGGCGGCGGAGGCGCGCGTGGCCTGGGACCGGGAAACGATCCGCGACCTCCGGACGGAGGCCGACGAGCTGGTACAGCTCCTCGAGGACGGCGGGGCCGGGTGACCGAAGCGGAAAAAACCATTCTCCTGTGCACGAACGACGACGGCGTGAAGTCGCCCGGGCTCGCGCTGCTGGCCCGGGTGGCCGACGCGTTCGGCGACGTGTGGACGGTGGCGCCGGACCGCGAACAGAGTGCGACGAGCCATGCCCTCTCCCTCTTCCGTCCCCTCCGCGTGACGCAGCTCGGGCCGCGACGTTACATGGTGGACGGGACGCCGACCGACTGCGTGCTCCTCGCCCTCAAGGAGATCCTCGAGACCCGGCCACGCTTCGTCCTCTCGGGGGTCAATCACGGCGCCAACATGGGGGAGGATGTGCTCTACTCCGGCACGGTGGCGGCGGCGATGGAGGCGACGATCCTCGGCGTGCCGGCGATCGCCTTCTCGTTCACGGGGAGCGACGACCGCGTCCTCGAGAGCTACGAGGCGCTGCTCGGCCGGCTCATCGCCACCTGTCTCGATCGGGATGCCTTTCCGGACGAGACGTTCTTCAACATCAATCTCCCCGACCGGCCGGCGGGCGAGGTGAAGGGGATCACGGTGACGGCGCTCGGGCGCCGCGTGTACCACGACTCGCTCCGCCGGATTCACGATGAGGAAGGGACCGAGTACTTCAAGATCGGAGGCGGGCGTTCGGCCTGGAGCGGCCGGGGGGATTCGGATTTCCGCGCGGTGCGCGCGGGTTTCGTCTCGGTCACGCCGCTCCACCTCGACCTGACGAATTTCGAGCTGCTGAACGAGGTGAGGTCGTGGCGGCTTGGAAGTTGAGGGGGCGGGACCCGGCGGCGGATTACGGGCGCGACCGCCGTCGTCTCGTGGAACGGCTCCGGGAACGGGGCGTGAACGACCTGGCCATCCTGCATGCGTTCGACAGCGTCCCGCGACACGCATTCGTCCCTGACGTGATGCGCGCCCGTGCATACGAGGACGTGCCGCTCCCCATCGGCCGGGGACAAACGATTTCGAGCCCGACGATCCACGCGCTCAGCCTTGAATACGCCGAGATCCGTCCCGGGCATCGCGTCCTCGAGGTGGGGACGGGGGCGGGGTTCCAGACGGCGCTCCTCGCGGCGCTCGGGGCGGAGGTGTACTCGATCGAGCGGATCGCACCCCTGTACGAGGCGGCCGCGCGCACGCTCGAGGGGCTCGGCGTGGAAGCGCGTCTCATGCACGGGGACGGGAGCCGGGGCTGGCCGGAATACGCTCCATTCCAGGCGATCATCGTGGGCGCGGCCGCGGCCCGCCCGCCGGAAGCGCTGTTCGGCCAGCTCGCCGATGGGGGCCACCTCATCGTGCCCGTGGGCACCCGGCGGCAGGAGCTGCGGCGCTACACGCGGCGCGGAGACGACTTCGTGAAGGAGACGATCACGGGCGCCCGTTTCGTCCCGCTCATCGAGGGGCGCGGCGGAGCTCCGGAGCGAAGCCCGTGAGAGCCTGGGCCGGGCTGTACGCGAAGGGCCTCGCCATGGGGCTGGCGGATCTCGTGCCCGGAGTTTCCGGAGGGACGATCGCCTTCATCTCGGGCATCTACGACGAGCTCGTCGCCACGATCGCGGGTCTCGACCGCCGCCTGCTCGGGGCGTTGCGGGAGGGGGGGGTGCCCGGCGTCTGGCAGGCGGGCAACCTGGGCTTCCTCGCCGTCCTGCTCGCCGGCATCGGCACGAGCGTGTTCGCCTTCGCCGGGTTGCTGCACTGGCTGCTCGCGAACCGGCCCGTGGAGCTGTGGGCCTTCTTCTTCGGCCTCGTGGCGGCGTCCGTGCTGCTCGTCGGGCGGCGCGTCGCGGATCGCCGGGCCGGCATCTGGGCCCTTGCCGCCGCGGGGGCCGTGCTCGCCGCTGTCATCACGTCGCTGCCCCCGCTGGTCCGGTCCGACGCGCCCCTCTTTCTCGCAGCGGCCGCGGCCGTGGCAGCCTGTGCCATGGTCCTGCCCGGCATCTCCGGCGCCTTCATCCTTCTCCTCCTGGGCGCGTACGCACCCGTGATCGCGGCACTCCACAGCCTCGACCTCCTTCGGCTCGCGTTCGTGAGTCTCGGGATCGTCGCCGGCCTGCTCGCGTTCAGCCGCGTCCTGCGGCGACTCCTCGCGCGTCACCGGACAGCCACGCTGGCCGTACTCACGGGGTTTCTCGTCGGCTCTCTCAACGCGCTGTGGCCGTGGAAGGTGCGCATCCGTGAGCTGTACACGCACAGCGACGGCCGCATCGAGTGGTTGATGGCGAACCGCTGGCCCGAGGGCATCGGCGACATCTGGCCGGCGGCGGCTCTCGCGCTCCTCGGGGCGCTTGCCGTCCTTGCCATCGAGCGCATCGCCGGCCCGCGCGGCCCCGGCCGCCCGTGACGGAATGCTAGTGTAGTAGCGGCGATCCACCGGGCCCGGTAGCTTCCACGCCGTTCAACAACCGGGCAGGAAACGAGGAGGGAACGGGAGATGGCGGACGCGCTCGCCAGCGGCAAGACACCAGAGGGAGGGGACGGTCGGCAGGACGCTTTCGTCCGGTCCACGTTCCGTCTGGCGACCTGGGTCAACAAGAACATGCGGGCGGTGCTGGTCGGGGCCGCCGGCATCGCGATGGTCGTCGTGGGCATCGTGTATTACACGAACTTCCAGGCTTCGGTGCGCGAGCAGGCGGCGAACGAACTCGCAACGCTGCGGATGACCGCGACCGACCCCGAAATGCTCATCGCCGACCTGGAAGCCTACGTCGACCGGTTCGACGGTGTGGCAGCGGCGAACGAAGGCCGGCTCCTCCTCGCCAGGACCTATCTCGACACGGAGCGCTCCGTGGAGGCTGCCCGGGTCGCGAGCACGATCACGGAGGCGCCGGACCGTCCCGTCGGACTCGCCGGCCGCACACTCCTCGCGGCGGCGCAGGAGGCGTCGGGAGACGCGGAGACCGCGCTCGCGACGTGGGAAGCCCTGGGAGAGACGGCGCGTTTCGCCTTCCAGCGCCGTGAAGCGCGTGCTTCCGCCGCGAGGATCCTCGCGGCGCTCGGCCGTCTCGAGGAAGCCGAGACCATCTTCGCCGCGATTGCGGAGGAAGCCGCCACTGAGGACCCGGTGGAGGCGGGCGTCTACCGCCTCCGACTCGGGGAGATCAAGGCCCAGCTCGCAGGGAGCGGCTGACCCCAGCCCGTCCCGGGCGAATTCGGGAACACCCGGGCAGAATCTCCGCAATTCCGTATGGTCGTCGGCACGAGCAAAGATGGCGCATAAGATATATTATGTAAACTTACGGCTGAATTGCGTGGAGATCAGAAAGTGAGGGTGTGGGAGTACTTCACCATCAGCGCCCTGCCGGACGAGAACGGCAGGCGCGGGTCGACACCCCCGTTCGTGCGGTCCATGAAGTAGCCTTCGTTGTAGACCACCCACAGATCCACGCCCTCCCGGAAGTGGTAGCGGAAGCGCGCGTTCACGCTCACCTGGTCCGTCGTGGAGTTGTACTGCGCCAGGGTGCTCAGCGAGAGGTGCGTGTCGAGCGCGAAGTCCAGGTTGAGTCTCGCGAGGTGCGTCGTCAGGAAGTTCCGGCCGGGCAACTCGAAGCGGTTGATGTCGTAGCTCGGGCGAAGCTCGAAATGGCGGGAGAGATTCAGCGCCGGACTCAGGCGAAGGCTCACGCGGCGGCCGTCGTAGAAACTCCCGGCCGAGCCGCCGATCTCCCCGCGCACGAGGCCGCCGCGCGAGAGCCGGAGCGAGGCCTCGGCTTCATGGAACCAGTATTCGCCCGGATCGACCGTCAATCCCGCGATCCCGAACGGCACCCGGATGCTCTCGAAGCTCGAACGGGATGTCAGGATCATGAAGGTGCCCGACTTCATCCCGATCATCACCTGAGGGGCGATAACCCGTGATTCCGGCGTGAGATCCACGTTTCGGTAGAAATGCTGCGTCTCGCCGCTGACTGTCACGGCGCGCAACTTCGAGTCGGCGCCCATGAACCAGGAGTAACCGGCCGATCCGCCGAAGAGCGTGAACTCGTTCCGCAGCTGGAAGCCCAGGCGCGGCAGGTAGTCTCCTCCCACGCGGCGATACTGCGCGCTGTAGGCGAACCCCTCCTGCCTCCTCCGCTCGAACTGCGCGAAGAGCGTCCCCGCGTCGAGCGGGTTGCGTTCCGCCACGTCGTCGTCGAACGACTGGGCCCACCGGAGCGTCAGGTACTCGTCCCCGAACACCCGGACCTCGCTGTCCGCGCCGTAAGCCACGTTCGTCTTGCCGTACGCATCGACACGCGTCGTGACGATTCCGCCGACGGAGGAGTTCTGATTGAAGATCTGCTGCTTGAGCCGCAGCACACCCATGTTCTCCCCCGGCCGTCCCACGCTGGGGGCGGTCTGCATGTTCAGCATCCCGAAGTCGAGCCCGCCCGCCCGCCCCACGACGCGCGCGCCTCCGTAAATGCGGACGAGTTCGCCCTGGTCGAGCCCGATCCGGCGGCTGAAGAAGACCCGGTCCGTGACCCCGCCGGTCGCGAAGTCGAAGGTCGCCGAACGTTCCTGGAAGAACTGCCGCTTCTCCGGGAAGAAGAGGGGGAACCGCGTGAGGTTGATCTGCTGGTCGTCGGCCTCCACCTGGGCGAAGTCGGTATTTGCGGTGAGGTCGATCGAGAGGTTCGACGACGGCGAATACCTGAAGTCGAGGCCGGGCTCCCCGGTGGGATCGTCCGTCGTCGCCCAGTACGCCGACTGCACGTCCGGCGGTTCGCGCAGCGTCGGGATCTGCGTCATGCCGCCGAGGAGGTACGGCGTCACGTACATCGGATTCGCCCGGTTCACGTCCGTCAGGGTGACCCGCTGCGCCAGCGATGGCTTGCCGAAGCCGAAGAACCCGTACTCGGGGGAGATATCGGGATAGACGTGGCGCTCGTTCTTGCGCGAAATCGAGCGGTAGACGGAGAGTCCCATCGTCACTTCCCCGCCGGCGTTCTGGAACCCCAGCGTGGAGAACGGAATGCGCATCTCTGCGGACCACCCGTCGTTCGTCCGCTGGACGGCGGCATCCCAGTGCGCGTTCCAGTCGCTGTTGAAGGGTCGCGTGCCTGCGGTCCACTCGGCGTCGCCCCACACCGCCCGGTCGGACCGCGCGCCGTTGGGGTTCACCACGAAGGCCACGGCCGTCTCGTGGTCGTTGTAGCTGTCGATCACAACCGAGAACTGGTCGTCGCCGCTGAACCCGTCGCGGACGAAGCTGTTCGCCCGGATCCCGCCGAGGTCGGAGTCGAACAGCCGCCCCGAGACGTACAGGTATCCGTCATCGTAGGCGACCCGGATCTCCGTCTCTTCGGTGAGGGCCCCGCCGTACGTGGGCGAGTACATCACGAGCGGCACGGGATCGATGTCCTCCCACGCCGGCTCGTCGACGAAGCCGTCGAGCTGGATGTGGCCGCTGCCCACGAGGCGATGGAGCGGCACGGAGGGCTTCCCTCGCCCGCCGTCCTGCGCCGCCGCGGCCACCGGCAGCGCCGCCGCCGCGAGCGTCGCGCACAGCCAGAGGGTCGCGCGCAGCTTCACCAGATGAAGGTGTGCGAGTACTTGATCATGATGTTTCGTCCCGCCGACCACGGCAGCCTCGGATCGAATCCCCGGTCCCGTTCGAAGTTCAACCCTTCATTATACACAATCCAGAGGTCCGTGCCCTCCCTGAAGTGGTAACGGAAGCGCGCGTTAATACTCGTCCGGTCGTCGAGATTGTTGTACTGCGCGAACGCGCTGAACGAGAGGTGCGTGTTGAAGGCGAAATTCAGCCGCAGCCGGCCGAGGTGCGTCGTCGCCGCCTCGCCGCGGTCGGCAAACTCGAGCCGGTTCACCTCGTAGCCGGCGACGACCTCCAGGTAGCGGGAGACGGTCCAGGTGGGGTTCAGGATGAGACCCACCCGACGCCCGTCGTAGAAACTCCCCGCCGTCGTCCTGATCTCGCCGCGGAAGATCGTCGTGCGCGGCAGCATCCAGTCGATGCCGGCCTCCGTGAACCGATATTCCCCGGGCGGGATCGACGCATCCCCGATCCGGAACGGGGTCCGGAGGTCCTCGATCTGCGAGTTCGAGTAGGCCATGATCATCGCGGTCGACTTGAATTCGAGCCGCACCTCGGGACGGATCGATCGCGACTCGAGGGTGAGGTCGACGTTGCGCTGGTAGTTCTCGCCCATCACCGCCAGGGTGATCGCGTTCAGGCTCGCGTCCGCTCCTCTCAGCCAGGTGTGGGCGAACTCGCCGCCGAACAGCGTGAAGTCGTTCCGCAGTTGAAAGCCGAGGCGCGGCAGGTAGTCCGGACCCACGCGCCGGTAGGAGAGGTTGTACGAGACCCCGCGGTCCGTCCGGCGCTCCCAGCGCGCCCGCACGAGGCTCGCGTCGAGCGCGTTGCGTTCCCTGACCACCTCGTCCTGCGTCTGCGCCCAGGTGACGGTAAGGAACTCGTCGCCGAACAGGCGCAGCTGCGAGTCGAGGCCGTAGGCCGCGTTGTTCTGGCCGTTGGAGCCGTAGCGGGTCGTGAGGATCCCCCCGACGAACGAATACGGGTTGAGGACCTGCTGCTTGAGGCGCATGACCCCCATGTTCTCGCCCGACCGGCCCGCGACCGGCGCCGTCTGCATGTTCAGAACCCCGAAGTCCAGGCCGCCGAGCCGGCCGACCACCCTCGCGCCCCCGTAGATCCGGACGAGTTCGCCCCCTTCGAGCCCGATGCGGCGACTGAAGAAGACGCGGTCGGTGAACCCGCCCGTCCCGAAGTCGAAGGTCGAGGAGCGCTCCTGGAAGAACTGCCGTTTTTCGGGAAAGAAGAGCGAGAACCGGGTGAGGTTCACCTGCTGGTCGTCCGCCTCCACCTGCGCGAAGTCGGTGTTGACGGTGAGGTCGATGGCCAGGTTCGACGAGGGCGAGTACTTGAGGTCGAGACCCGGCTCCGCGACCTGGTCCCGCTCCGTCCCCCAGAAGGAGGCGGCGTCCGACGGCTCCCGGAGGACCGGGGTCCGGCTCAGGCCTCCGAGCAGGTACGGGGTCACGTAGGCCGGCGTCGTCGGCCGCACCCCGCGCAAGGTCATCCGCTGGCCCTGCGACGGCTTGAGGAAGCCCCCCTGCCCCCATTCGCGGCCGATGAACGGGAAGACGTGGCGCTCGTTCTTACGGGCGATGAAGCGGTAGACGATGATCCCCATCGTCACCTCGTCCCCCTGCGCCTGAAATCCAAGCGTGGAGAACGGGATCCGGTATTCCGCGGACCACCCCTCGTCGTCTATCGAGGTGACGACCTGCCAGTGGGCGTTCCAGTCCGCGTTGAACGGCATCACGTCGCCCGTGAAATCGCCGTCGTTGGAGAGCGAGCGATCCTGGCGGACGCCGGCGGGCGTGGTCCCGAACCACAATCCGGTCTCGTAGTCGTTGTAGCTGTCGACCACGAACGAGAGGAGGTCGTCGCCGCTGAACGCATCCCGGTAGAAGGTGTTCGAGCGGATGCCGCCGGGGTTCGAGTCGTACATCCGGCCGGAGAGGTAGAGGTACTCGTCGTCGTGCGCGATGCGGACCTCGGTCCGCTCCGTCATCTCGCCGCCGTGGTCGGGGGCCCACATGAACATCTGGAGCGGCTCCACCGCGTCCCATGCGGGTTCGTCCACGACCCCGTCGACCTGGATCTCTCCCGTGAGGCGCGAGATGGGAACCGGAACCGGCGACCGGAACGACGCGGCATCGACCTCGTCGGAGGTTCCGGTCTGCGCGGAAAGCCCCGGCGCCGCGAGCAGACAGAACGGCAGGATCCACGCGCACGAAGCCGCGAGTCGCTGACATCCAGGGCCGATGTGGGTCAACGGCGTGCACCCGGGGTCGGGAGTGGAATCGGGAGGCCTGCTCGCCGAAAAGAACACCCCGGGGAGCCCGAGAGTTCAATCCGGGCGGCGCTGGGTGCGGCGCGCCGCCTTACCAGCTGAAGGTGTGCGAGTACTTGATCATGACGTTCCGCCCGGCGGACCACGGCAGCCTCGGATCGAATCCCCTGTCCCGTTCGAAGTTCAATCCCTCGTTGTACACGATCCAGAGATCCGTGCCCTCCCTGAAATGGTAGCGGAAGCGGGCGTTGATGCTCGTCTGCTTGTCGAGGTTGTTGTACTGCGCGAACGTGCTCAGCGAGATGCTCCGATTCAGGGCGAAAGACAGCTTCACGCGGCCGAGTTGGGTCGTGCGGGCCTCTCCCCGGTCGGGGAACTCGATCCGGTTGATTTCATACCCGCCGCCGATCTCAAGGTATCGGGACGCGCTCCAGGTCGGGTTGAAGATCAGGCCGACACGCCGCCCGTCGTAGAAGCTCCCCACGCTCGCCCGGATATCCCCCCGGAAGATCGCGGCTCGAGGCAGCATCCAGTCGATGCCCGCCTCCTGGAACCAGTATTCGCCCGTCGGGATTGACAGGCCGGTGATGCGGAACGGGATCCGGATATCCTCGAACTGCGTGTTCGAATAGACCGCGATGCTCGAACCCGACTTGAAAGCGAATTCCACTTCCGGGCGGATCGATCGCGATTCCGGCGTGATGTCGGCGTTGCGATAGTAGTTCTCGCCCATCACCGACAGCGTGACGGTGTTCAGCGACGCGCTCGGCCCCTGGAGCCAGGTGTGGCCGACCTCGCCGCCGAAGAGCGTGAAATCCCTGCGCAACTGGAAGCCGAGCCGCGGCGTGTAGTCGGGCCCGACCCGCCGGTAGTAGAGGTTGTACGACAGGCCGCGGTCCGTCCGCCGTTCCCAGCGGGCGCGGAACAGGCCCGCATCGAGCGGATTCCTCTCGTTCACCGCCTCATCGAAGGTCTGCGCCCACGTCAGCGTCACCCACTCGTTGCCGAGGGGACGGATCTGCGCATCCACGCCGTAGGCGACGTTGTCCTGCCCGTTCGCCCCAATGCGCGTCGCCAGGATCCCGCCCACGAACGAAAACGGATTGAATACCTGCTGCTTGACCCGCATCACGCCCACGTTCTCGCCCGAACGGCCGGCGGCGGGAGCCGTCTGCATGTTCAGAAGCCCGTAGTCGAGCCCTCCGAGGCGGCCGACGACGCGGGCGCCCCCGTAGATCCGGACGAGTTCCCCGCCCTCGAAACCGACCCTGCGGCTGAAGAACACGCGGTCGGTGAAGCCGCCCGTCCCGAAATCGAAGGTCGAGGACCGCTCCTGGAAGAACTGGCGTTTCTCCGGGAAGAAGAGGGAGAACCGGGTGAGGTTGATCTGCTGGTCGTCCGCCTCCACCTGCGCGAAGTCCGTGTTGACCGTCACGTCGATGGCCAGATTGGATGAAGGCGAGTACTTGAGATCGACCCCCGGTTCCGCGGTCCGATCCCGCTCCGTGGCCCAGAAGGCGGCCGCGTCGGCGGGCTCCCGCAGCACGGGTGTCTGACTCAGGCCTCCCAGCACGTACGGCGTCACATGGACCGGCGACGTTGGGCGCACCTCCCGCAACGTCATCCGCTGCGTTTGCGAAGGCTTCATGAACGCCAACCGGCCCCATTCCCGTCCGATCGGCGGGTACACCTGGCGCTCGTTCTTCCGGCTGATGTAGCGATAGATGGTGATTCCCATCGTCACTTCATCGCCCTGCGCCTGGAATCCAAGCGTGGAGAACGGAATGCGAAACTCCGCGAACCATCCTTCCCCGTTGCGCATCGTGATGACGTCCCAGTGCGCGTTCCAGTCCTGGTTGAACGGAGGGAGGTCGCCGGTGAACTCGGCGTCGTTGGAGACGGAGCGGTCGTAGCGGACGCCCGCGGGGTTGGCGCCGAACCAGAGGGCGGTCTCGTAGTCGTTGTAGCTGTCGACCACGAAGGACAACAGGTCGTCTCCGCTGTAGATGTCGCGGTAGAACGTGTTGACCCTGATCCAGTCCGGATTCGAGTCGTACATGCGTCCGGAGACGTAGAGGTACCGGTCATCGTGCGCGAGACGAATCTCGGTGCGCTCGGTCTGCTCTCCCCCGTGGACGGGCGACATGATGAAGAGGGGGACCGGGTCGATCGTGTCCCACACGGGCTCGTTCACGACCCCGTCCACCTCGATCGTCTCGGAGATGCGGGTGATGGGTACCGGGGCGCCGGGCCGGAGCGCCTCCACGTCCACGGCCTCCGCACCGCCGGCTTGGGCCGCAAGCCCCGGGGCCGCGCACACCGCCGCCACGGCGACGCCGAGCACAGCCCGCGAGAGCCGGCCGGCGCGCCCCGCCCGTCCACGCAGCATGCGCAGCGACGGCATGCGCAGCGACGACGGGCGATGCCTCATCGATCCCGCCGCGTGAGGAGGAAGAACCACTGCGGTCCGCGGCGCAGGATCCAGCGGCGCAGCCGGACGGGAAGCACGGAGAGCACCCGCCAGACGGGCTGCCACTTTCCGCCGCCTCCTCCGTTTAGCACGGATCGAATCGCGTGTTCCGTCATGTCGGCGCTTCGCAGTTCCGGGATGTCCATCGCACGCTGCAGCGAGCGGTACCCCAGGAAACGGATTCCCCGGTAGCTCTTCGCCCGCCCCGTCCAGCGAACGTAACGGTCGGCCAGTCCCCGAGGCAGCCAGCTGAGAAACGGCAGCCGGTAGTGCGGCTCGACGACGGCCCAGCGGCTGCCGGCGCTGACGTAGGCGGAGCCGCCGGGTTTGAGCACCCGGGACACCTCCGCGAACAGCCTTCGCGGGTCGGCCACGTGTTCGTAGAGGTGGTTCACGATGAGGAAGTCGAAGCTCGCGTCCGAGGTCGGGAGCCGGGTCCCATCGGCCACGCAGGTGCGGCCGCGCTCGATGACGACCCCGGGATCCACCTCGAAGCCGATGATGGGCTGCCCGCTGAGCTTCTCGAGTTCGCGCTTGAGGAGACCCGTGCCGCTCCCGACATCGCCGATCGTGCCCCCCGCCCGGATCCTGTCGCCCACGATCATGTCGAGGACCGCCGCCTTGCGGGCCCGGCTCTCCCTGTACTCACGGCTCGCCAGGAACTCCTCGTAGTAGTCGCGCTCGGCGGGGTCGGCCTGCGATGACGAGCTGGTCATTCGAGCAGTTCGGAACCGCAGTGCTTGCAGTGGGTGGCATCCTCGTCATGCCCCGGCGAGGCGCAGCGCAGGCACAGCCGGTCCATGGCGGGGCGGGCGGAGCGCACCTTCATTTCGCGGCCCGTGATCTCGGCCGTCACGATTCCCGTCGGGACGGCGATCACGCCGTACCCCAGGATCATGAGGAGCGCGGCAAGCATCTGCCCGGGCGTGGTCTGGGGCGTGATGTCGCCGAACCCCACCGTCGTCACGGTCACGATGGCCCAGTAGACGCCGCGGGGGATGCTGTCGAAGCCCGCCTCCGCTCCCTCGATCACGTACATCGCCGCGCCCACGAGCGTGACGACGACGAGCACGGCGACGATGAAGACGGCGATCTTGTAGGCGCTCGAGCGCAGAGCATTGATCAGCAGCCGCTCGCCCCCCACGAACTGGGCGAGCTTCAGGACCCGGAACACCCGCAGCACCCGGAGCACGCGGATGACGGCGAGCGCCTGTCCTCCGGGGATCAGCAACCCCACGAAGTTGGGCAGGACGGCGAGCAGATCGATAATCCCGAAGAAGGAACGGGCGTATCCGCCGGCGCGTTCCGCGGAGATGAGGCGGAGCACGTACTCGATCGTGAACAGCGCCGTGAACACCCATTCGAGCGTCCACAGCGTGTCGTTCACGCGAACGTCGAATCCCTGCACGCTCTCCAGCATCACGACGACGACGCTGGCGAGGATGACACCGATGAGGACGACGTCGAAGAGCCGGCCGGCGGGGGTCAGGTTGCCGAAGATGATGCGGTGGGCCTCGCACCTCCACTGCGGCCGCTGCGAGAAGACCGGGTGCGTCTCGTAGTCGATCGCCGGGCGCGGAGGGTCTCGCCGGGACGGGAAGTACGACATGGTCCGGTTCTTGGCCATCACAGCCTCCCGATCAGAGACCGCAGACGCAGCGCCCACACCCGCCACACCGCCTCACGCACGATCGCTCCCGACATCTTGCTCTGCCCGAGGCGACGATCGGTGAACACGATGGGGACTTCCCCGACGCGGAACCCCTTCTTCCAAGCGCGGAAGTTCATTTCGATCTGGAACGTGTACCCGGTCGATCCCACGCGGTCGAGGTCGATCGCCTCCAACACGCGGCGCGCGAAGCACTTGAAGCCGCTCGTGGAATCGGCGAGCCGCAGCCCCGTGGCGATGCGCGCGTACTTGTTCGCGTAGTAGCTGAGGAGCAGACGCGACATGGGCCAGTTGACGACGTTCACGCCCGCAGTATAGCGGGATCCGACGACGACATCGAAGCGGGCGGCCGCGGCGATCATGTCCGTAATATACCGCGCGTCGTGCGACCCGTCCGCGTCCATCTCGAAGATCCACTCGAAATCCCGCTCGAGCGCCCAGCGGAAACCCGCGATGTAGGCGGTCCCGAGCCCCAGCTTCCCCTCCCTGTGCAGCACGTTCACGCGCGGATCCGCCGCGGCAAGCGAGTCGACGAGGGCGCCCGTCCCGTCGGGAGACGCGTCGTCGACGACGAGGACCGACAGCCGGCTGTCCTGGGCGAGAACGCGCTCGACGATCCCGCCGATGGAGTCGATCTCGTTGTACGTGGGCAGGATGACGAGGCCGCGTTCGCCGTCCACAGGAACCGCGGGAGCGACGGGGTCGTCTTCGGGGTCAGGAGACGCCGGGAAAGAGGTGTCGGGGCTCATGGCGCCGGGAATTTATCGCCCCCGGGACCGCTCCCGCATCCGCCAGGGCTTAACAGAGGCCAAAGGTGTACGTGGCGTGGCACCCTGCTCGCGAGCCAGGTTCCCGGCGAGCACGCCATCCGATAGCGATTCTCTCGCCATTCTAGTGCGGTGGACTCAGGTAGTGTATTCTTCCCGTGTAGTGTTGCAACAAGTGATACACATTCGGTAAGGAACGCGTGATGAAACGACCTGGGCACCTCACCGCCGCCTTCGTCCGCACGGTCAACCGTCCGGGCGTGTACGGAGACGGGCGCGGCGGTCGAGGACTGAGCCTCCGTGTGCACCGGACGAAGGCCGGCCGAATCAGCAAGACGTGGCGTCAGCGCCTCAGGATCGCGGGGCGACTGACTTCGGTCGGGCTCGGGCCGTATCCCGAGATCACTCTCGCCGAGGCGCGCCGACAGGCTCTGGACAACAGCCGGACGGTGCGCAACGGCGGCGACCCGCGGGGGCGCGGCGGTCAAAACCGTGGAGGACCGGGACGTCGAGAGCCTCAAGATCGTGGAGTTGCCGTAATGGAGGCCTCGGTGCGAGCGGGAACCGCAGAGATGCTGGACCGCGAGCGCCTGGCCGCGCGTCTGGGTGTTCCCATGAGCCGAATCGCGGCCTTCTGTGAGCGCTGGGGGGTGGAGGAGTTGGCGCTGTTCGGATCGGTGCTGCGCGACGACTTCGGGCCGAACAGCGATATCGACGTCCTCGTTCGCTTCAAGCCGGGACAGACGCCGGGGTTGTTCGTAGCCGCCAGGATCAGAAGTGAACTGGCCGACATGTGCCGCCGCCGGGTCGATCTGGTACATCGTCCAACGATCGAAAGGAGCCGGAACTACATTCGGCGGAAGAAGATACTGGAGTCCGCGAGGGTGGTCTATGCCACGTGAGGAGTCCGAATACCTGCTGGACATGCTTCTCGCCGCAAGGAAGGCCTTGTCGTTCACGGAGGGCATGTCATTCGCCGACTTCGAGCGAGACGAGCGAGCCGTTTTTTCGGCCACGAAGGCGATCGAGATCGTCGGCGAGGCCGCGGCACAAGTGGACAGGGGTACGCGGCAGGCTCACCCGGACATCCCGTGGCGTGACATCATCGCCATGCGAAATCGTCTCGTGCATGCCTATTTCGAGATCAACCTGGAACTCGTCTGGCGAACGGTTTGTCACGACCTTCCGGGCCTGATCGACCGACTGGAGCCGCTGGTCCCGCCGGAGGCCGGATAAGGATCAGCGCGACCATCCCGCAGTGCCAGCCGCGTCGCGCGGGCGTTCAGGGACTGCAGAAGCCAACGGCGGTGTTGTCGAACACCGACTTTATCTCCTCCTCGCCGAGAGCCCGTCCGAAGAACATCACTTCGTCGATCTCTCCCTCGAACTCGAAATGGAGTTCGTCGTCGGTGAAGCCCTTCTCGCTTCGGGCGCCGATCCCTACCGGCGCGTCGGTCACGTTGATTGAGGTGACCGTATCGACCTTGACCGGCTGTCCGTCCACATACAGAGTCAAAGTCTCGCCGTCCCAGTTCATGGCTACATGGGTCCACGTCATCGGTTCGATCCTCGAGCCGTATGCGGCCGTGCTCAGCTCGTCTTCGTTCCGAATTACGGCCCTCCAGCGATCCCGGTGCGTGTCGAGCAGCCAGGACTCCGCCCAGGGGTGTCCCTTGCCGGCGATCGCGCCGTTGGGCCTGGGCACCGGGCCCGTTCGAGCCCACGCCATGACGGTGAACGGACCCTCCGGATTGAGCGTCGGGGCGTCGGGGACGAGGGCGATGGCGTCCACCCCGTCAAAGGAGAAGGCCTCTCCGCCACCGTCACCCACAATCCCCTGCGCATATGTAGCTCCGCCGCCGAGGATCGCGTCCACGCCCCCAACACGCTCGGCACCACTTCCGTCGGCCGACCACCAGTGCAGGATGCCCTGGGGAACCGTGCAGACCGTCAATTCGAAGCTCTGCCGAGCTTCGAGATCTTCGTCGTCCCGCGCCGTCACGGTCGTCTCCACAACGCCGGGAGAAACCCCGACCATGGCCAATTCACTCCCGGAAACGGAAGCCTCCGCTACGAGTGCGTCGGATGACGTGGCGCTGTACGTCAGAGCATCGCCATCCGCATCGCTGAAGTAGCGAGAGACGTCGATCGCAGCCGTGCTTCCCGTGGCGATCGTCCTCGAACGGATCTCGCCCACGGGGACCGGCGGAGAGTTCAGCGCGGTCCCTGAAACGGTCACGGCAAACGACCGATGGACCTCCCCACCCATCCCGTCACGGGCGGTGATCGTGGCTGCCACCGCACCGCGGGACACGGCCACCAGCGTCAGCCGATGGACGGACACCGAGACCCGGACAACCAGCGTGTCGGATGACGCGGCGCCGTACGTCAGAGCGTCGCCGTCCGCATCGCTAAAATAGGGGGAGAGGTCAATCGTTTCCGTGCCCCCCGGCGAAAGCGTCCTTGAGTCAATCTCGCCCACGGCCATCGGCGGCGCGTTCGGCACCGTCACGGGAAACGACTGACGCGCCTCCCCACCTCTCCCGTCGCTGGCCGTGATCGCGGCCGCCGCCACACCCCGGGATACGGCGACGAGGATCAGCCGGTGGCCGGACACCCCCGCTTCCGCGAAGAGCGTGTCGGATGACGTGGCGCTGTATGTCAGGGCGTCGCCATCCGGGTCCCTGAAAAACTGCGAGAGGTCCACCGTTACGTTCGTGCCGACGACAAGGGATTGTGCCGGAATGGCAACGGTGGTCTCGGGCGAATGGTTGATTGGGGGTATCGGGATCGGGTCGGGATCCACGATCAAGCCGTCCCCGCCTCCGCAACCGACAACCGGGGCAACGAGCAAGAGGATCGGAAGGGCGATCCGGAAGCGGACCCGTGGACTCCGGTCACGAAACGACATGCGCTGTGCCCTTCCCAAGGGTTCGTGCCGCCTGACGTCAACCTGTCCGCGGTCGCCGCCGGGCGATCGCGAACCCGACGCCGAACGCAAGGAGTTCGGCCGCTGTGGCCCACACTCGAGCGGCAAGCGCCAGCGCCGCGGCGGGTCCAAGCGAAATCGAGGCTACAACGCTCAGCAAGCTGACGATCGACCCCTCGCGCACGATGATCCCACCGGGGGCGATGACGGCGACGTAACCGACGACGTACGACGTCGAAAACACCCCACACGCCAAGACGGGATCGACAGGATTCTCCGCGACAAGCCCCTGGAGGAGCGCCCAGAATCCGAATCCGTGCAATATCCAGACGGCGACACCGCCGACGGCTGTGCGGGCCAACATCTTCCCTTGGATTGATACGGGCCCCGGATCTCCAGGTTCCCGGAGCAGCCGCTGTCCGAGACGGACGACGAGCCGCAGCGTGGGAGGGGCGAGAGCCACGGCTACGCCCAGCACGCCCACAACGAGCGGCCACAGACCGAGGTCCTGAAACGCTCTGGAGCCGAGTGTCGCCCAGCCCAGTCCGGCACCGGTAACCAGCATCACGCTTTGGAACACCAACAGGGTCGCGAGTGCCCCGGCTCCGGAATCCCCGCGGGTCCGGACGTAGCCGACGAGGCCTGTCACCTGCCAGATCTTGCCCGGCACATACCGGCCCAGGTTGGAACCGAGCCAGGCCGCAGCCGCTTCGGGAATCCCCGCTCGTCCACCGGCCGACCGAAAAAGGGCGCCCCAGAGGCCGCCGCCGACCCAGAGAGCGGCGGCCGAGGAGACGACTCCGCCCACGAGCCACACGGGATTGAAGCGCCAGTTCGCACCCGCCGACTCGGCGACGCCCGGCCAGGCAGCCCAGGTGCGCGACAGTGCCAGAGCCACCGCCACGAGCGAGACCAGGAGAAAAGCCACCATGGCGAGCATGGTGACTCGAGACCGTCCAGGATCGCTGGAACCGGCGGCCGCCTCTCCGTCAGCCGTCTTCACCGTTCTCGCCGCCGGAGGTTCGCGTCTTCACAAGCACAAGCAAAATCAGCAGCAGCGTGACCAGGCACGTCCACACGCCGATTTGAAAGGACAGACTCCGGTACTCGAAGGTGAGGCGGTGTCGTCCCTCCGGAATCAGCACACCGCGGAAAGCCGTGTTCGTACGCCACACGGCGGTCTCCGCACCATCCACGAAGGCGCGCCAGCCGGGATCGTGGATCTCGCTCACGGCGAGGAGCCCCGCCTCTTCGGCTTCGACCTCGAGCTCGACCCGATCCGGTTCATATCGAACGATCGCCGCGGTGCCCCTCCCCGCAGCGGGCGGAGCCCGGCCCGCGAGCGGCTCCACCACCGACAGGGCCTCGGGATTGGGGTTCTCCCACGTCCGCGCCACGGCCTCCGACGGGTTCGCCACCGTTTCGACCTGCCGGGGGAAGAACGCGTACGCCGAACCGGGCGGGAGCCCGTACAGGTAGCGGCCGGAAGCCTCCGCGAGAGGTTCGACGCCCTCCTGCGCCGCGGTCCCAATGAAGTAGCGGACGTTGAGGAGCGAACGCACGGGATCGCGGACCAGTCCCTCGTCTGGAGCGATCCCCCCCACAAGGGCCGAGTACGGCTCCAGGAGGAACTTCTGTCGGCCGGTGGCGGACGCGATCCGATGGAAAGCCAGTTCGTTCGGCCCGTAGTTGCGTACCGGCCCGCCAAGGTTCGGTGCCCAGACGCGCTCTCCTGTCTCCGCTCGTTCCTGGATTGCCCTGACGACGGGATCGGGGGTCAGCGCGGCTTCGGCGACCTGGACGTGAAGATAGCGGGCGTCCACGCGCCAAAGGTCCAGAACGCCGAAGGCCAGGACCGGCACCAGTGCAAACGGCGTAAGGCTGCGGCGCGAGACCGCCCAGGCGACGCCCCAGGCGAGCGAGAATCCGACGACGAGAACGAGGCCGTTCGCGCGCAGCGCGGAGACGGCATTCGCCCCGGGTTGCCGCGGCCAGCCTTCCGGATACCAGGACAGGACGACGAAATTCGCCAGCCCGCGAGGGTCGAGAGCGGCCCAGAGTCCAAGGATCACGATGGGGCCACCGACGAGTGCGAGTGGAATCAAGGACACCTGGGCATCCGCCTCTCGCCGGTGGAGAACGGCTTCCCACCCGTACGCGGCCAACAGGGCCACGAACACCGCCACGGCCCCGAGCATCATTGCGGGCGCCCGCAGGCTTTCGATGAGGGGGAGCACGGCATAGGCGATGCGGTGGACCGGCGTCGCCGCTCCCAGGGCGAAAAGAACCCCGACAAGACCGGCCACGGCGAGAAACGCGATGGTGCGCCGCTGCTCCGCAGGCAGCCCGCTGCGGATGCCCGCCGAGAACCCCAGAATCGCGAGGGCCAGGGGCACCGATCCGAGGTACTCCGTATGCAGCTTGAACACCTGTTGTCCCCAGTACCCCCCGAGGGACCCTATGAGATCGGGCAGAAAGAGCGCGGTCACCTCCTGGGGAGGCAACGCCCACGAGGCGGCGAAATCGTAGCCCGTTTCGGCGGCGGCCCGTGTCACGTTGTCGAGCAGACCCAGCACCGGAAACAACTGCGGCCCCGCCAGGGCGATGGAGGCGACGACCGTGAGCGCGAATCCAACCACCGGCCGGACGTATGCTCGGTGGCCTCCCCCCTTCCCCGGCCGCAGTATGCGGAAGGCGAGATGGAAGAGGAAGAAGGCGGACAGGACGAGGCTGGAGAAGTACATCACCTGCGTGTGGGGCGTGAATGCCTGGACCGCGATGGTGAGCGCGAGCCCGCAGAACCAGCGCGCCTCCCCGCTCTCGAGCGCGCGGTTCAGGAGTCCGAGCGCGAGGGGGATGAGGGTCATCGCGAACATCCGCCCATCGTGCCCGCCGTAGAGGTGCGACGTGATGTAGCCGGTGAGCATGAACGAAGCCCCGCACACGACGGCGGACGAGGGCCGCAACCGGAACGAGCGCGCGAGGAAGTAGCCGAATGCACCGCCCAGGAAGGTGTGCAGGACGAACGTCCATCCGATGGCCCTGTGGAGCGGCATCAAGAGGTAGAGGACGGTAGACGGATAGAAGATGGGCCCGGGCAGGAGACCGACGAACGGCATGCCTCCGTACACGTTCGGAACCCAGAGCGGAACACCCCTGCCCGCCTGGATCTCGTCCACGTAGAAGCGCCGCAGGGAGATCCCCTCGAACAGCATGTCCGATCCGGAGATCAGCCGCTCCGGATGGAAGACGAAGTCGCGGTAGAACAGCAGGGTCACCAGAGCGGCAGCGCCCAGGAACCATAGTGGCGTGTAATCCCTCCGGCCGTTTTCGGTCGACATGTCAGTCCACGTTCGCGGAAGAAGGCAGGAACCGGAAAACGGCGGACGCCGGATCGCCGCCTGCGTAGACCATCTCGAAGCGGGACTCGTGCTCCTGAATCGCCGGGACGAGGTAGCGCTCAGTTGTCCCGCTGATCCGGTCGACAACCACATAGTCTGCGCGCATCGCTTCGAGACCTCGAATAACGGTCGAGGGGTCATTCGAGTAGGGATAGAGGTCTCCCCGCCGCCGGGCGTACCAGTAGAACAGTCGCGGCTTGCGATTGG
This sequence comes from Gemmatimonadota bacterium, assembly GCA_022825725.1. Classification (GTDB taxonomy): domain Bacteria; phylum Gemmatimonadota; class Gemmatimonadetes; order Palauibacterales; family Palauibacteraceae; genus Palauibacter. Next base: position 47,846 of record JAJDWE010000075.1, on the reverse strand, counting down.
CGATGATCGCGTCCGGGGGCGTGTTGTCGCGTGCCCACCGGGCTGCCTCGTACAGGCTCGCGTTTGCCGGAGCGTCGCATGGCATCCCCGTCCGATACGAGGCCACGCAGGCGATACGGTCGGGGGCGGCACGACCGACCCACGAGATCCCGAACAGTACGATGACGGCCGGTGCGACCCACGCAGCCCAGCGGCGTGGAACGGGTGGCAGTTGCCGAAGCGCTGCAAACGCCAGAAGGAGCAGGACGGGCACCAGAGGCAGAAGGAAGCGGCGATCCGTCCAGACCGACGGCCACGCCGCGATCAAGCCGGCGTACAAGACAGCAAGCACTTCCGGCGCCCGAATCTGCCGCCGTGACCGGATCGCCCATCCGGTAAGCGCCGCGGCCGCGATCACGACCCCAAGCGCCACGGCCGGGGTACCACTCCCCATCCCTGTACCAAACCCCAGGAACGTCTCGGGAAGGACCCGGCTGACATAAGCCCAACTGTTCTCCGCAGCCCGGGCGAACAGCTCCGCGAGACCCGCGGTGCCGGCCTCCGGCGTGTAGGGGTCGACAAGCAGAAGTTCGGCCATGTACCCCGGCTGGTCCGCCGCAACCAGCCGCTGATAGAGCGCCCAGGCCCCGAGTGCTCCCACCGCGGCGGCGCCCGACCAGGCGGCACGCCGGTGTCGGCCCTCCAGGAGCCACGCCAGCGGGAGCGCGGCGAGCACCGTCATGCCGGCCGTGCGCGTCGCGAAGGCTGCGATCGCGGCCAACATGGCGAAGCCCGCGGACTTGCCGTCCGGTCGGAGCGACAGCAGGAGAGCCACGACGACAAGCAGCGTGAACGGCGCTTCGCTCAGTATGTAGTGTCCGTACTCGAGCAACGTGGGATTGACCGCCAGCAGCGCAGCCGCGGTGATCCCAGCGCCGGCCCCGATCCACCTCCGACCCAGGTGTGCGGTGACCCAGACCGTCGTGGCCGTGAGGAGCAGCATCGTGACCTTTGCGACCCCGACACCGCCGATCCAGCCGAGCCCCGCAAGTAGAGTCGGAAGAAGCGGAGGATAGCGGGTGTGCAGTGGCGTGTCGGGCAGGTAGAGGTCGCGGTACCCTTCCCCGCTCCGCAGCGCGTCGCCCAGAATCAGATACGCCGCGTTGTCTCCGCCGGGAAACAGCGTGGGCTCGAAGACCAGCAGGCCGAGGACGAAGTGGAGAGCCGCGAGTCCGATGGACAGGGATGCAAGATGTCGTTCGCCCCAGTGTCCCGCGTCCGTGGTCATGGGCGCTCAGACCTCGACGAAATCAAGGTGCCGGACGGCGTCGAACTGCTGTTCGACAGTAGCAGCCGTCAGACGGGTCTTCTGCGGATAGTATGCCTCTTCCGCATTCACGGCCCTGAGGCATCCGCGCCGCGCTTCCGCGCGAACGAAGAAGGCGTTGACTCCCCGACTGTCCGCACCGACCAGATCATAACCCTTCCGCTGTCCCAGTTTCGCCAGGGCGGCCAGCGACGCACCGTGGTACCAGCCGCTTCGGTGCTTGCGAAAACGGACGAAACCGGGATCGTACGGCACACTGATCGATCGCATTCCCAGCGATGCGTTGTACTCGATCACGACGACTCGCGGTTCGATGGCGTCGATCGCTTCCCACAGCCAATAATCGTTCCCGTCTATGTCGATCGACAGCAGATCGATTTCACCCTGCGTCCCGGCATTCGAGATCGTCTCGTTGATATTCTCCACGGTCACATGGGCTTGCCGGACCTCTACGACCTTCCCATCGCGTCGCGCCAGCCGGGCATAGTGTTCGCGCGCCCGGCGCGCGGCCGCGGCATCGGACTCGAGCATCAGGCCGCTCCATCCGAACCGGGCCGCCAGATTGGCACAGTTGCACTCGCGGCCGTCGCCCACGCCGAATTCCACGAATTCCCGGTTCGTCACGCCGATCTCGGAGAAGATGAAAGCCAGGAGGCCATCTTCTCCATTCTGCGAGGACACCTTGAATTCACGCGTTCGGAGGAGTTCCCTGTATCCGAGCCCATCGGGATCCCCGACGGCCTCCCCGTACTGCGCGAGCAGCAGGTGAGCGAGATTGGAATCGACTTCCGAGAGCGCACGCGGACGGAGCAGCCGGTCTCTGAGCCTGACGCAACGCCGATAAAGGGCGTAGAGATACCAGCGGATGACCGCCATCCGGATCATGCGCCCGCCTTGAATCCACGCCGGGTCGCCACGGCACCTTCGTAGCCGCTCACGAGCCGGTCGACGACGCTCGGCAGGCCGAAGTGTTCGCGCATGTGCGCCCTTCCCTTCTCGACTCGTTCCCGTGCCGCGGCGGGGTCCTCGATGACCCGCATGATGGCGTCCGCCAGGGCTCCGGCGTCGCCGGGCCGTGTGAGCAGTCCCGTCTCGCCGTGCTTCACGATGTCCGGGATTCCGCCGGCATCGGAGGCGATCAGGGGCAGACCGAACTCGAGCGCTTCGAGGAGGACCACGCCGAGTCCCTCCGTGTCGCCCTTGCCGTCCACGACCGCCGGCAGGATGAAGAGATCGCTCGTTCGGTACGCCTCGCCGAGCGCTTCCTCATCCACTCGGCCCGCGAAGTGAACGAAGGGGTCGACGCCGACGCGGCGGGCCTCCGCTTCCAGCGGGGCGGCCTCGGGCCCTTCGCCGACCACCGTGAGCGTCGCCTCGACACGCTCCCGGACGCGAGCCAGCGCCCGTATCAGGATATGCACGCCCTTCCGCTCCACAAGGCGGCCCACGAAGAGGAGCCGCACGGGTCCCGCACGCTCCGGCAGCTGGGCCTGGGCGCCGTCGCCGTCGGACAGTGGCCGGTCGGAGATCGCCGCGCTGAAGGGGATCACGGGCACCTCGCGCGCCGTGTACCGGGACACGGCCGCGGCCGTCGCGGTCGAGATCGCCGTCACGGCGTCGGCGCTCTCGATCGACCAGCGCAGGAACGGCAGGGCCCACCGGAGACGGCGTTCGATCCAGCGGATCTCGACGGAATAGAAGCTCGAGACCACCGCCGTCCGCTCGGATGACGCCCGCGCGAGGGCGCCGAACCAACCGTGCGGGACCGGCCAGTGCACGTGGACGACATCCGGGGGCGCCGAGGCCCCGAGACCGATCGACGCCAGGCTGCCGCCGATCATGTACCCGGGCAGGAGCGCGGCGTAGGCCGGCCGGCGGCGGATGCGGTCCGGCGCGGTCTCCTCGTGCGTGAGGGTCTCGAGCGCGGCCGGGGCGTACCGGAAGCGGCGCACGGGAATCCCCCGCCACTCCGTCGCGCCCCCGCCCCGGTACGCGGGCGCGAGCACCTCGACCTCCAGACCCCGGTCGCGCAGGCCGAGCAGCAGTCTTCCGAGCCAGGGGGTGATCACGTCGTCGTCGTGGCGCGGGAAAGCCGTGACGACATGGACCACCTTCACTGCGGTCTGCCGCGCTTCAAGTCCTCGATCTCGTCCCGCAGCTGGGCCATAGTCTCCGCGAGGAAGCCGAGGACGAAGAGGAGAAGGCCTCCCACGACGAGGAGAAGCACAAGCGTGAGCAGAGGCCGGTACCCGAGGCCGAACCCGAAGCGCAAGACGAGCGCCGCGAGGCCGGTGGCGCAGCCGGCCGCGATCATCGCGAGGCCGCTCGTGCCGAAGAAGAGGAGCGGCTTGCGCCCGAACACGAGCTGGAACCACACCGACACCATGTCGAGCACCCCGATCAGGATGCGCCGGCGCCCCGAGAACTTGGGCTCTCCGTGCCGTCTCGGGAGGAGGTCGATGTCCAGCTCGCCGAGCCGGTATCCCCGGGCGTGGGCAAGCACGACGAAGTAGCGGTGCCAGTCGTGCCGCAGCCGAAGGCCCGTGAGGACATCGGCCCGGAACGCCTTCATGGAGTTGAGGTCACGCACGGGAACTTTGAAGATCGCGCGCGCGAGCCGGTTGTAGATGGACGAGGTGAACCGCTTCTCGTAGCGCCCCACCTTGCGGCCCGCGACGAGGTCGTAACCCTCGTCCAGCTTCGCCGCGAAGCGCGGGATCTCCTCGGTGGAATGCTGCAGGTCCGCGTCGAAGAGGACGAGATACTCGCCGCGGGCAGCCTCGGCGGCCGTGAGCATCGCCTCCGTCTTCCCCAGGTTCGCGCGGTGCCGGAGCACGACGGCCCCGTCGCCCAGCCCCGCCTGCGCGGCCGCCGCCTCCGCGGCTTCCGCCGTCCCGTCGCCGGAACCGTCGTCGACGAGGACGACCTCGGCCGCGAGATCGTGCGCCGCGAAGGTCGCCGCGAGTTCCGCGAACAGTTCCGGCATGTTCTCTGCTTCGTCATACGCCGGGACGAGAACCGAGACTCTCGGATCGCTCATACGCGCCTGCGCAGCCGCGCCGAGAGGATCCCGAGCTGGTCCCGGTACTTCGCCACCGTGCGGCGCGCGATCCGGACCCCGGCCTTCTGCAGGCGGGCGGTGATCGCGTGGTCGCTGAGCGGCGCCGTCGGGTCCTCCTCCGCCACCAGTTTCCGGATCCGGGCCCGTACGCCCTCCGACGACACGTCTTCCCCGGCGTGCGTCGAATAGCCCCCCGAAAAGAAGAACTTGAGCGGATAGAGTCCGCGCGGCGTCTGGACGTACTTGCCGTTCGTCACGCGAGAGATGGTGGACTCGTGCATTTCGATGTGCTTCGCGACATCGCGAAGTGTGAGCGGCCGCAGGTGTTCGACGCCCTTCTCGAAGAACTCGTGCTGCCGTTCGACGATGAAATCCATCGCCCGCAGCATCGTCTGCCGGCGCTGCTCGATTGCCTGGATCAGCCACCGGGCGCTGTTCAGCCTCTCCGAGATGAACGCCTTGTTCTCCCCCCGGAACCGGGCGCGGTCCGCGGCCACGTCCTTGTAGACGGGCGAGAGTTTCAGGCGGGGCAGCGAGGTGTCGGCGTGCGAGACGCGATACCGGCCCTCGACCTTCTCCACCGTCAGATCCGGGATCACGTAGGACTCCGATGCGTCCGCGTACCGGAGACCGGGCTTGGGATCGAGCTTCGCGATCTCGTCCGCCGCGGCCTGCACCTCGCGCGGCGTGATCCCGAATTCGTCCGCCAGCTCCGGCCACCGACGGTTCGCGAGGTCATCGAAGTGTCCGTCGACGATTCGCCAGGCCAGCGACGCCTCCCGCCCGCGGTCCCGCAACTGCAGCAGAAGCGTCTCGCGCAGGTCTCGCGCCGCCACGCCGCTCGGTTCGAAGGACTGGATGCGGGCGAGCATCTCCTCGACCTCGTCCCGTGAAACGGCCCCCGCAGCGTCCCGGCGATCTTCCTGCGTATCCTCTCGCCGTGCCTCAAGCGCCTCGACGATCCGGTCGAGCGAGCATGAGAGGAACCCGTCACGGTCGACGTTGCCGATGATCTCTTCGCCGATCCGCAGCTCCCGCTCGCCGAGACGGAGCAGATTCAACTGCTCGTGGAGGTGGTCCCAGAGACTCCGCGTGGCGACCGCCGCGGGCGCGTAGTACTCCCGGTCCCCGTATTCTTCGCGCGACCCGCCCGCATCGAAGTCATCGAGGAGGACATCCTCCCAGTCCACCTCCTCCGCCTCATCCGCGGGGCCGTCTTCCGCGTCTTCGGCCAGGGCGTCACGCAGGTCGTCGGCGTCGTCGGGCTCGTCTCCGGGTTCCACGAGCTCGAGGAAGGGGTTGTCGACGAGCGCCTGTCTCAGGTGGCCCTGAAGATCGAGCAGCGGCATGTGAAGGAGGTCCATCGCCTGGTAGAGACGAGGCTGCGCCTTCTGTTCCTGCCGCAAATGGAGGCCCGCGGCGAGACTCGGCCGTCCCGTTGCCATGTTCAGAGCCTGAAGTCCTCCCCGAGGTACAGTTGGCGGGCCTCGGGATCGTTCACGAGGTGATCCGCCTCGCCCTGCACCAGGATTTTGCCTTCGAACAGGAGGTACGCGCGGTCCGTGATCGACAGGGTCTCGCGCACGTTGTGGTCGGTGATGAGAACCCCCAGACCCTTTTCCCGCAGGCCCCGCACGATGCGCTGGATGTCGTCGATCGCGATCGGATCGACCCCGGTGAAGGGCTCATCGAGCAGCAGAAACTTGGGCCGGGTCGCCAGCGCCCGGGTAATTTCCAGGCGCCGCCGCTCTCCGCCCGAAAGCGAATAGGCCTTGTTCGCCCGAAGGTGCTTGATGGACAGCTCGTCGAGCAACTCCTCCAGGCGGTCGTGCCGCTCCTGACGCGACATCCTGATGGTCTCGAGGATCGCCATCACGTTCTGTTCGACCGTGAGCTTCTGGAAGACCGACGCCTCCTGTGGGAGATAGCCGATGCCGGCTCGCGCCCGCCGGTACATGGGCCAGCTCGTGAGTTCGTCGCTGTCGAGGTAGACGCGTCCCTCATCCGCCTTGAGCAGGCCGACGATCATGTAGAAGGTCGTGGTCTTCCCCGCGCCGTTGGGGCCGAGCAATCCGACGACCTCTCCCTGCCGCACCTCGATCTCCACCTGGTTCACGACGCAGCGACGCTTGAAGGAGCGGACGAGGCCTTCGGCCCGTAGTACACTGCTCAACAGGATCTCCTGGGTCTGAGGGCCGGAGACGCGCCGGACGTCACGCGCCGCTCCCGTCCCGGTTGGCCGGTACGCAAGGTGTCCGGAGGTGCGCCGACCGTATCGGGTGGCGCCGCCGTGCTGTCGGCCACAGCCGCGCTGTCGGGTCGGACGTCCGACGTGTCCTGGGGCGCACCGAGCGAATCGCCCGCGGCCGCAGCTCCCGTACTGTCGGCCACGGCCGCCACGCTGTCGGCCACGGCCGCGCTGTCGGCTGCCGCCGCGCTGTCCGCCGGCGACGGCGTCCCGAACGTTTCCCGCGGTTCCAGAAAGGCGCCGATGGCGTGTTCCCCTTCGACCCCCGTGGGCTCTCCCGCGTCGAAGTCCACCTGAAGGCGCCGCGCCACGATGTAGTTCAGCGAAGGTCGTGTGCTCGTCGTCGAATCCCGGACCATTCTGTAGAAGGCGCTGGCATTCCCGTCGACCACGAGTTGCCGCATGAAGGGATCGGGCGCGAGCGATGAGTCCGCAACCGGCGATTCAGAGCGCTCGAAGATCGCGACGAGGGTATCGCCGCGCGCCCAGTTCGCGGAGCCATCGGTCGGGAGTTCGATCTCCTCGAGCTCCTCGTCCTCTGCCGGCTCATCGCCCTCGGCCGCCACTCCGGTCGTGTCCGCGCCGGCTTCAGCGGAGTCCGCCGGAGCGGGGGCTGCGGCGGTGTCCTGGGCCGCTGCGGAGTCGGCCGGCGTGAGGGCTGCGGCGGTGTCCTGGGCCGCGGCCGTCGAATCGCTGGCGGGCGGATCGGTGGCCGTGGCGTCGACGGCGGCTGAATCGGCGGCCGTCGAATCCGCAGTCGCCGGCTCCGGTGCGGGCGGCGGCACCCAGGACGAGTCGCGCTGGACCGCGACGGCACCGCCGAACGCATACGCCGTGTCGATCTGGCTCCGGTACATCGCGAAACGAATCGAGTCGCCCCAAAGCTCGTGGCTGCCGGAGAGCGCCCGGCTCACGCCTTCCCCGTGAGCCTGCACCTGCTCCACCTCGCGATTGCTCAGATCGATGTCGATCAACTCCCCTTCCACCTCGAATCTCTCCCCGGACACGTAGCCATTGCCGATGGCGTGGATTTCCTCGAGTTCCTGGTTCTCGGAAACGAATCGTATCGAATCGCCTTCCATCCGGATTCCCTCGGCCTCGATCCACGGCTCGCCCCACAGGGCGCCGAGGCCGTCGGCCCGAGTGAGCAGGGCGCTGTCCGCCCGGGCGTTCAGATCGGTCCGGTCTATGATCGCATCTCCGTAGAAGCGGGCCTCATCCTCGCCGGCGAAGATGGCAAGATCCGATTCGATCAGGAACGGCTCGGGCGACTCGGTGTTGGTCGGATAGAACGTCACGATCGGCCGGTCGGGCGCGGTCGTGACGGCGTCGACGCCTGAGACGGCTCGCAGAAACTCCACACGGGGGCCGATGAGGGTGGACCGATCCGTCAGACGGACGAGTTTGACGTTCTCTTCGGCGATGATGAAGTCGGAGAGTTGAAAGTACAGGAGCCGTTCCGACTGCAGCGTCCGGATCGAATCCTCGTAGACGACCGCGCCGAGGAGTTCGACCTGCCGGGGGCCGTCGCGCTTGATCGCGCTGTCCGCCTCCATCGTGGCGTTGCCGCAGGTCCACAGGTAGCGGCCGCTGAGAACCGTGACGTGCGCGCCGGTCACGTCCCGGTTGGTGACGCTCCTCGTGTCGGCTTCGAGCGGGCTCCACCTCAGGCTGCACCGCTCGAGCGCCGACCCGACCCCTGGGTCGGGTTCCTGCGCGGCGAGCGGGCCGGTGAGCCACGCCGCCACGACGAGACAGCCGGGGAAAGCGAGGCGTCCGCGAGTCACCGGCGCGCCGCCGCAGTATCGGGGGGCGCCTTCAGGCTATCCGGCAGCGCCGCCGTGGTATCGGGCGGTACCGGTACGCTGTCCTGCGGGGCCGCCGTCGAATCGGGTGGCACGGGTAGGCTGTCCGGCAGGGTCTCCGTCGTATCGGGCGGCACCGGCAGGCTGTCCGGCAGGGCCGCCTCCGTCGTGTCGAGTGCCGCCGCCGCGCTGTCCACGGGGGCCGGGACGCTGTCGGGCGAGCTGGCCGTGGTGTCCGCTGCCGCCGTGGTGTCCGGCGCCGGAAGCGCCTCCGGATTGCCCCCTGCCGCCGCCGAGTCCGCCGCCGGCGGTTCGTCCGCGGCCTGCTCCTCGGCGACGGGCTCCCCCGCGGCCTGCTCCCCGGCGACAGGTTCGTCGGCGACGCCCGCGGGGTCCCCGGCGGGGACGGCCGGCAGCGGGATCGTCTCCGTGAAGGAAGCGACGGGGAGCATCTCGCCTTCCTGATTCATGACGACGACCGAGTCGAGCGCGGGGTCCGACTCGAACCCCGTCCCGTCGAGCGTCAGACCCTCGACCGGATCGACGAACTGGAACGTGGTATCGCCCAGCAGGCGACCGTCCGCGTTCCGATACCGGAGGCGCTCCGTCTCGAGACGCTGGTCGTCCACGCGGTCCTCCACGACCACCTGCCCTTCAGCCTCGAGGTCGCCCGTGAGCTGATGGAAGATCCCGAACGCAGAGGTCACCTCGGTCGATTGCAGTCCGTTCGGATCGAAGAAGGTCAGCGTCATTCGGCGCAGGTGAATCTCGTTGTCCTCGCGCCATTCCGCCGTGTCGGCTTCGACCACGGCGCGCCGGACGCCATCGCGCGTGACGAACGTCCGCATCCCCCGCACGGCGGTGTCCACTCCCTCGGGCAGCGGTTCGCTCGCAGTCGGAGGCGCATCGCCGGACCCGCACGCAAGGAGAAACGGCAACAGCGAAACCCGGGCGAACAGGCCCAGCCGCACCGGTCCCCCCGGCGCATCGACCCCGCTCGCCCGCGCCGGCGCGCAGTCCGCGCCGACCTCCCGTTCAACCCGCAAACCGTCCTCCTTCCCGAAACTCCGTCACCAGCCCGTCCCATTCGCCCCGGGCGACGAGCAGGGCCTCCGCGAATTCCCGCACGGCCCCTTCCCCGCCGGGCACCGTCCCCACCCACGCCGCGCCGGCCCGGACCTCGGGCACGGCGCCGACGACGGCGGCCGGCAACCCCACCCGCTCCATGACGGCGAGGTCCGTGAGATCGTCGCCAAGGTGCGCCGCCTGGTCCCAGGTGCAACCGCGTCGCGCGAGCATACCCCGAAGGGCCGAAAGCTTTCCCTTTCCGGAACCGAGCGAAACCTCCGCGATGTCCAGCTCCCGCGCCCGCAGGCGGACGGCGGCGGATCGCTTGCCGCTGAGGAACGCGACGACGAGTCCCGCCCGCTGCATCATCCGGATCGCCAGGCCATCGAGTGCATGAAAACGACGCACGTCGCGCGCGGCACCGTGCGGAGAGTCCGAGTCCGCACCGATCCAGATGGAACCGTCCGTGAGCACGCCGTCCACGTCGAGGGAGACGAAGCGGACGGACTCGGCGAGTCGGCGATCCATCGGGGGTCTCGTGCTCATGGGGACCGGGCTCTCAGACCGCCACGGCTTCGCGCACGCGCAGCGCCCGCTCCACGACGCGCTCGAGTTCGGCGAGCGGCAGCATGTTCGACCCGTCGGAAGGGGCGGCGGCCGGATCGGGGTGCACCTCGATAAAGAGACCATCGGCCCCGGCCGCGACCGCCGCCGCCGCGAGCCGCCCGATGTGTTCCGGCTCCCCGCCGCTCCGCGACCCTTCCCCGCCCGGCAGCTGCACGGCGTGGGAGGCGTCGAACACCGTCGGGCAGCCCGTCGCCTCGTGCATGAGGGCGAAACTCCGCATGTCCACGACCCACCGCCCGTAGCCGAAGGCGAACCCGCGCTCCGTCACCGCGATCTCCCGCGCCCCCGCCTCGCGGAGCTTCCCGATGACGCCGCCGACATCCCCCGGGGCCATCCACTGCCCCTTCTTCACGTTCACCGGCCGGCCCGTGGCGGCCGACGCCCGCAGCAGATCCGTCTGCCGGCAGAGGAAGGCCGGAATCTGGAGGACGTCCACGACCTCCGCCGCGCGCGCCGCCTGTTCGGGAAGGTGAATGTCGGTGAGGAGCGGGAGTCCGGAGCGGTTGCGCACCCGGGCGAGCGTCGCCAGCCCTTCGTCGAGACCCGGTCCACGAGGAGACGACGCGGAACTCCGGTTCGCCTTGTCGAACGAGGCCTTGAAGGTCACGGGCAGGTCGAGCCGCTCTCCGAGTTCCGCCAGATGATCCGCGACCTCGAAGTTCAGGGCGTCGTCCTCGAGCACGCACGGTCCCGCGATGAGAAAGAGCGATGAGCGCCGGCGGCCCGAAAAAAAAGAGGGACGCCCCGGGTTCATCTCCCGACCGTGGCCCCGTTCGTCCGCGCCGCAGTCGAGTCCGCCCACTCCTCGGCCGTCTCGTCCTGCTCGCCCGAGTCGCCGGGCGTCGCCCGCAGCGCGTCCCGCCGCGTCACCGCGGCCTCGATGAAGGCCGCGACGAGCGGGTGGGCGCGGGTCGGCCGCGACTTGAGTTCCGGGTGAAACTGCGTGCCGAGGAAGTACGGGTGTTCGGGAAGTTCGAGCATTTCGACAAGTCCCCCGTCCGGCGACATGCCGCTGAAAACCATCCCCCGCTGCTCCATCTTCTTCCGGTAGGTCGGGTTGACCTCGTACCGGTGGCGGTGCCGCTCGGAGATCTCGTCGGCGCCGTACACCTCGTGCGCCCGGGAGCCCGGCTGCAGCACGCACGGATAGGCTCCGAGCCGCATCGTGCCGCCCATGTCCGTCACCTGGTGCTGCGAGTCCAGGAGCGAGATCACGGGATGTTTCGTCCTCAGATCGAACTCCGACGAGTGGGCGGTCGGGAAATTGCACACATTGCGCGCGAACTCGATGATCGCGCACTGCAGACCCAGACAGATGCCGAAGTAGGGGACCTCGCGCTCCCGGACGAACCGTATCGTGTCGAGCATCCCGTTGATGCCGCGCTCCCCGAAACCGCCCGGGATGAGCACGCCGTGGAAGGGTTCGAGGAAGTCCGTCCCCCGCGCCTCCACATCCTCCGCGGACCGCCACTCGACATCCACCTCGACATCGTTGACGGCGCCGCCGTGGATGAACGCCTCCGCGATCGACTTGTAGGAATCGACGAGTTCCGTGTATTTCCCCACCACGCAGATCCGGACCTTGCCGTTCGCCGGGTTCTTGATCCGGTCCACCATCGCCATCCAGCCGTCGAGATTAGGCGCAGGCGTCTCGAACCCCAACTGTTCGCAGACGCGGTCGTCCACCTCCTGCGCGCGATAGGTCAGGGGGAGTTCGTAGATCGTCGATACGTCGCGCGACTCGATGACCCGGTTCACCTGGACGTTGCAGAAGCGCGCGATCTTCTTCTTGATCCCGTCGTCGAGGTCGTGCTCGGTCCGGCACACGAGCAGGTCGGGCTGGATCCCGATGCTCAGGAGTTCGCGCACCGAGTGCTGCGTCGGCTTCGTCTTCAGTTCGCCGGATGCGTTGATCCAGGGGACGAGCGTGAGGTGGATGAAGAGGGAGTTCTCGCGCCCCACATCCTGCCGGAACTGGCGGATCGCCTCCAGGAAGGGGAGTGACTCGATGTCGCCGACGGTTCCGCCGATCTCCGTGATCACGACGTCGTGGCCCTTGTCCAGGCGCTTCACCGCCATCTTGATCTCGTCGGTCACGTGCGGGATGACCTGGACGGTGGCGCCGAGGAAATCGCCGCGCCGCTCCTTCCTGATGATGTCCTGGTAGACGCGGCCCGTCGTGACGTTGTTTGCCTGCGAGAGCGACTCGTCGATGAACCGTTCGTAGTGTCCGAGATCGAGGTCGGTCTCCGCACCGTCATCCGTCACGTAGACCTCGCCGTGCTGGAAGGGCGACATCGTCCCGGGATCGACGTTGAGGTACGGATCGAACTTCTGGATCGTCACGCGCAGGCCGCGCTCGACGAGCAGGCGCCCGATCGAGGCCGCGGTGATCCCCTTGCCCAGCGCGGAGACGACGCCGCCCGTAATGAAGATGTACTTCGTCGGTGACCTCTCGCCCGTCATCCCCGCACCTCCTTGCTGGACAATACTCTCTCCGCCCGCGCGATGTCGGCGGGAAGATCGACCCCCGGCTCCGTCCATGGACCGAGTTCGACGTGAATCCGCATGCCCGCTTCGAGCGCCCTCAACTGCTCCAGCCGCTCGGCCCGTTCGAGCGTCGACTCGGGCAGGGCCGCCCACCGCTTGAGAGCGGAGCGCCGGCACGCGTACACGCCGACGTGCCGCAACCGCGCACGGGTTCCGAACTCCGGCTCGTCCCGTGAGAACGGGATGGGACTGCGGCTGAAGTAGAGCGCCCTTCCGTCGGCGGCCCGGGCCACCTTGACCACGGCCGGGGACCGCCACTCCTCATCCGCCCGGATCGGGGCCGCGATCGTCGCGACCTCCTCTACTCTCCGCACGGCGCCCTCGATCGCCCCGCCGTCCACGAACGGCTCGTCCGCCTGGAAGTTCACGACGACGTCATCCTCCGCCGCGCCAAGAAGATCGGCGGCTTCGTCCACGCGGTCCGTGCCGGAAGCGTGGTCCGACCGCGTGCGGACGACCTCCGCATCGAACCCCCGCGCGCAGCCTTCGATCTCGTCGCTGTCCGTCGCGATCACGACCCTGTCGAAGGAGCGGATCGCCGACGCGGCGCGCCAGCACCACTCAAGGAGCGTGCGGCCGGCCAGCGGCTGGAGGGGCTTCCTGGAGATACGGGTGCTGGAGATACGTGCGGGAAGGACGCAGATCACGCCCATCGCTGGGGAGGCCGGGAGACGGTCCGGAGCGGCATCGCGAAAAGCTAGACTTGCGCTCCGGGGTTGTCAAAAGAATCAGCGCGGCGGCGGCATCCGCGTGGGCCGGGCGGACCGCCGGGTTCGAACGTCGATGAAGGCGGTGAGGCCGGGGTCGCCGGGTTCGGCGGTGGAGCCGGCGGCGGCTCCGAATTCGAGCCGGAAATCCCACATCCGGAGGGCGAGTCCGCCCTGGACCGAACCGTGCAGGTCGAAGCCGTCGTCGTCCGAGCCGACGCCCCCGAAGCTGGTGCGCGCGAAAGCGTCCACCCCCCCGAGCGTCGGGTCGCCGAGAAGCGGGATCGCATAGCTCGTCTCGGCGAAGAGCAGGCGGGCGTTCCGCAGGCCGCGCAACGGCATCGTCGGCAGCGTCCCGATACCCCCGATCATCGAGTAGCGCTGCATGGGCAGGCGACCCGTGACGTCGGCTCGTCCGATCCCGAACGCCTCCACGGCGTGCCCCCACGGCGTCACTCGGCGGAGAGAGACGCGTCCCTCCGCCAGCAGGTAGTCGTACTTCGAAATCGGGCCGAGACCGATCACCAGGTGGCCGATGTCGTCCTCGAACCCGGCCTCGACCCCGAGACCGATCGCGGTGTGCCGGTCTCTCCCCTGCGACACCCACTCGAAGCCGACGCGCCCAAACCACAGACTTCCCTCGTTGACCTGGAGATGAGGATCGTAATCCGGCAGCGACGGGAACGGCCCCGGCGGCTCCTCGCCAAAGAGGATCGTCACCTGGCGGAAGCGAAAGTCCTCCGCCTCCTCGCGCCCCACCGCGGCGACAACGCGCCAGCGCGGCGCATCATCCCACACGGGCGGCTCCGGCGAGGTCCATTCCAGCTCCAGGCCGAGTTCCTTCGAGTCGTAGTGGCTTTGGACATCGTCGCCGGCCACGAAGTGCGCGAGGCTGTTGTACCACGTCGGGCGGATCCAGTCCTCGTTGTTGACCATGCCGCTCGTCGCGAACAGGCCCAGCCGGACGCGTTCGGCCAGGCGCCAGGAATTGCGGAAGCGGTAGTCCACATCCCCGCGGGCCGGGATCCACGTCATCCCGGCTGCCAGTTCGGGCCGGCCCGGCGCGTCCCACACCCGGCCCAACACGCCGACGGGGATCGAAAGGCCGTTCACGCGGTCGTAGGTCGGGAGGTGGAAGCCGTACGTGCCGTCGAGTTCGAAGGCGGGCTCCGGGTCGACCTCGGAGATAATCTCGAAACCGCCCCGCGTGGGCCGGACGCGCAGCGGTTCGTTCGGACGATAGGTGACAGTCCCCTCGACTTCGGCCACGTCCGAGTCGTAGAACCCTCCCCCGAGCACGACCACGTTCCCCGCGATCGACGCGCCGGAGCGAAGGAAGAGGTCGCCGTCGACGACGTAGAGATCGCCCTCGATCCGCCCGGCGATGCGGGCCGTGCCTTCGAGCAGGAGGACGGCGCCCGGCACCGTGTCTCCCCGCGCCAGGACCGTATCCGTCGTCCACACCGTGAAGCCGCCGGCTTCGAGGAAGGCTTCGAGCGCGGCCTGCGCTTCCGACCGTGGCTCCTCGGCCAGCCACACCTCCTGCCCCTCCGCCGCAGTCGGCACTCCGGCGGCCGACGCAGCGGCGAGCGCCACCGCAAGCCCGAGGCGCTTCACCTGGCGACCCTCGTCGCCGTCCTCCAGCGGTCCCAGGCGATGACCTCCTCGCGCGGCAGCCGCTCGGGCAGTTCCGCCAGCCCGTCGTGGTATCCGAGGCAGAAGAGGGCCACGATCGGAACGTGCTCCGGCACGCTCAGGATCTCGCGGACGTCACCCTCCCGAAAGCCGTACACCCAGCTCGACTGCACGCCGAGATCCGCGGCCGCCAGCATCATCGTCTGGGTCGCGGAGGCGAGGTCCATGGAGAAGCTCGGGCGCCCCGTGCCGCTCACGTGTGAGTGGATCCGCGCGCAGCAGGCGACGACGACGGGCGCCGTCCTCACATGCGGATGGTTAAAGGCGGCCGCAGCGATCCTGTGGCGCGCGAGCGCCTCCTGCACGACGACGAAGCGCCACGGCTGCGCCTCCCGGGCGGACGAGGCGTAGCGCGCCGCCTCGAGCACCGCCTCCACGACCTCGGGTTCCACGAGCCGGTCGCGGAAGCGCTTGACCGGACGCCGGTTGCGCGACAGGTGGAGGAGCCGGGTCAACCTCATGGGCGTCGCCTACCCGCGCGGGTGGTGGCTGCGGTGCACCTGGCGCAGGTGCGATCGGTCCACGTGCGTATAAATCTCGGTCGTCGAGATGTCTGCATGTCCGAGCATCTCCTGGACCGACGCGAGGTCGGCCCCTCCCTCCAGCAGGTGAGTCGCGAAGCTGTGGCGCAGCGTGTGGGGCGTCACGCGCTTCAGGATGCCGGCACGCTCGACGTGGCGGCGCAGAATCTTCCAGACGCCCATCCGGCTCAACGGAAGCCCCCGGGTATTCAGGAAGATGTGTCCGGCGGATCGCCCCCGGTCGAGCGCCGGCCTGGTGGTTCGAAGGTATCGGCGCACCGCCGAGCACGCAGCCGCGCCGACCGGAACGAACCTCTCCTTTCCTCCCTTCCCCCGCACGCGCACGAGGGCTTCCTCCAGGTCGAGTTCCCGGCCCTTCAGGGCGACGAGTTCCGACACGCGGAGCCCGCAGCCGTAGAGCATCTCGAGCATCGCCTCGTCCCGCGCCGCCGTGCGGCTCTCCGGGTCCGCCGCTCCGATCAGAGCCTCGACCTCGTGGACGGCGAGCACGTCGGGGAGAGAGCGCCCCGCGCGCGGCGCTTCGAGGCGTTCGGTCGGATCGGACTCGATCGCGCCCTCGACGTTGAGGAAGCGGAAGTAGCCACGCAGCGCGTACACGGTCCGCGCGACGGTCGAGGCCGCCCGTCCTTCGCCGGCCAATCGGGCAAGATGGTCGCGCAGCAGTTGATACGTGACTCCGGCCGGCTCCGCGACGCCCTCCGAGACCGCGAACGCCGCGAGGCGCCGGGCTTCGCGCAGGTACGCGTCGATGGTGCGCGGAGAGAGTCCCCGCTCGAAGCCGAGGTGGTCGCGGAAGGACTCGAGGTGGAAGGCGCGCTCGGTCCCCGGGCCTTCTCCCGTCACGGCGACGCCCGCGGTCCGTCGCCGTCTGTGTCGCCGCCGGAGTCGTCGTCGGGATCCGCGGACGCCGGCGGAGGCTCGTCCCGCCGGCTGCGGATCCACCAGCCGACGATGCCGCCGATGAGGACAACGGCCACGACGAGGAGCCACGCGTTGACCTGGCCGAGAAGCGCCATGATGCGGTCCACGTTGCGCGAGGCGAACATTCCGCCCGTGAGCATGAGCCCGTTCCAGAGGAGCGAGGCGGCGACGACCGGGGCCATCGCGCGCACCGCACCCAGCGCCGTGAATCCCGCGAAGGTGGGGACGACCACGCGCAGCACCGGCAGGCAGCGGGCGAAGAAGATGGCCCACAGCCCGTGCCGCTCATAGAAGCGGGCCAGGCGCCGGAACTGGTGCGGGCGGAGGAGGCGCCGGCCCCAGCGGGTCTCGAACGCGCCGCGGCCGTGCCGGCGCGCAAACCCGAAGACGACCATGGCCCCGCCGGAGTTCGCGATCCACGCGCAGAGGAGGACGGGGAGGGGCTGCAGGGAGCCCCGGTCCGCGAGTACGGCGCCCAGCACGACGAAGGTGTCGGACGGGACGGGCGGAAAGACGTTCTCAAGGGCGGACCCGACGGTGATGAGCGCGTAGGCCGTGACCGCCGGGAGGGCGAGGAGGAAGTCGAGGAGGGGTTGGACGCCGGGGACCTCAGTCACCGTCCCCCTCGGCCCCGGACACCGTGGCGACCGCGATGGCGGCGAGGCCCTCGCCCCGTCCGATCCATCCCATCCCCTCGTTCGACTTTCCCTTCACCGACACGCCGCCCGGCCCCGTGCCCAGCGCACGGCCGAGCCGCTCCCGCATCGCCTCGGCGTGCGGCCCGATGCGCGGCCGCTCGGCGATGACGGTCGCGTCGACGTTCACGACCCGGAATCCCCCCTCGCGCAGGCGGCGCACCGCCTGGGCGAGAAGTTCGATGGAATCGGCGCCTTCGTACGCGGGGTCCGTGTCCGGGAAGAGGGCGCCGATGTCCCCGAGGCCCGCCGCGCCGAGGACCGCATCCGTGATCGCGTGCGCGACCGCGTCCCCGTCGGAGTGTCCCTTCAGTCCGGGGGCGTCCGGGATCGACACGCCCCCCAGCACGAGGGGCCGCGTCTCGTCGAAACGGTGGGAATCGTACCCGACGCCGGTCCGCACCGGACGAACCTCCGCGGCCGGGCCTCTCTAGCCCCTCGCGCCCAGGATGCGGAGGGCGAGATGGGCCGCGTTCTTCGCGTTGTCGATGCCCACGGCGGCGACGGGGACGCCTGGCGGCATCTGCGCGCACGACAGGAGCGCGTCGAGCCCGCCGAGGGTGCCCGCCGAGACGGGAACGCCGATCACCGGCAGCGAGGTGTGCGCCGCCACGACGCCGGGGAGCGCCGCCGACAGTCCCGCCCCGCAGATCACGACGGAATGGCCGGCCGCCGCCGCGCCCTCCGCCAGCTCCGCGGTCCGCTTCGGCTGCCGGTGGGCGGAACTCACCTCGACCTGCACCTCGACCCCGTTCTCCCGAAGGATCGCCACGCCCTTATCCATCGTGGGCATGTCCGATTCCGACCCCATCATCACCAGTACCGAACTCATGACTCTAGTCTCCGTTCCAGCGCCGGACGGCCAGACAGACGTTGTGGCCGCCGAACCCGAAAGAATTCGAAAGCGCGACCTCGACCTCCCGCTCCATCACCCCACCGTGGGCGTATTCGAGATCGCACTCGGGATCCGCTTCCTCGAAGTTGATCGTGGGCGGGATGATCCCGTGCCTGCAGACGAGGGCGGAAATCGCCCCCTCGATGGCCCCCGCCGCTCCCAACGTGTGTCCCGTCATCGACTTCGTCGAACCCACGACGATCGAGTACGCGTGATCGCCCAGGACGTCCTTGATCGCCTTCGTCTCCGAGACGTCGTTCGCGGGCGTCGACGTGCCGTGCGCGTTGATGTACCCGACCTCCGTCGGGTCGACGCCCGCGTCGTCGAGCGCCTGTTCCATGGCGAGCCGCGCTCCCGATCCATCCGGCACCGGCGCCGTCATGTGGTAGGCGTCCGCGCTCTGCCCGAAGCCCGCGAGTTCCCCGAGGATCACGGCGCCGCGCGCCTTCGCGTGTTCCATCTCCTCGAGGATGAACATCCCCGCGCCTTCCCCGAGCACGAACCCGTCGCGGTGCGCGTCGAAGGGTCGCGAGGCCCGCTTCGGATCGTCATTGCGCGTCGACATCGCCCGCATGTTCGCGAAGCCGGCGACCGCGAGCGGCGTGATCGTGGACTCGCTGCCCCCCGTGATCATCACGTCGGCCTCGCCGTTGCGGATCGAGCGGAAGGCCAGCCCGACGGAATGGCCGCTGGAGGCGCAGGCCGACACGGTCGCATAGTTGGGGCCCTGCGCTCCGTAGCGCATGGAAACCATGCCCGACGCCATGTCCGGGATGAACATGGGGATGAAGAAGGGGGAGACGCGCCGCGGCCCGCCACCGAGCAGCTTCTTGTGCTGGGCCTCGAGGAGCGGGAGCCCGCCGATCCCGACGCCGATGAGCACGCCGACCCGATCCGCGGGCAGATCGCCGAACCCCTCGGCGAAGCCCGCCTCGGTCACGGCCTGCTCCGCCGCGGCCATCGCGAAGTGGAGGAAACGGTCCGCCCGCCGGGCGTCCTTCGGGTCCATGTACTTCGCCGGGTCGAAGTCCTTCACCTCGCAGGCGAAGCGCACCGAGTGGTCGGTGGTATCGAACTGCGTGATGGGCCCGGCGCCGCTCTCGCCGCGGAGGAGAGCCTCCCAGGTGGAGTCGGGGTCGAGCCCGATCGGGGTGACGAGGCCGACCCCCGTGATCGCTACACGTCTTCTCATGAAATGAAAGGCCTGCGGGCCCGGGCGGGCTGCTAAACCTTCTCGTTCAGGTAGGCGATGGCCTCCTCGACCGTCTGCATCCTCTCCGCGTCCTCATCCGGGATTTCGATCCCGAACTCCTCCTCGAAAGCCATCACGAGTTCGACGGTATCGAGCGAGTCGGCGCCCAGATCATCGACGAAGTTCGCGTCGTCCACCACCTTCTCCTGCTCCACGCCGAGTTCCTGCGCGATGATCTCCCGCACGCGTGCCGCGTTGTCCATGATTGCGTGTTCTCCTTGTATGAAGGGGACCGACCCGCGGCCCCGCCGTTTCCCGACCCTTTTCCAGCGACCGTACCGGCGACCGAAGTTGCCGCGCCGGCGCTACGACTGCATGACCATCCCGCCATCGACGACGATCACCTGCCCCGTAACGTACGAAGCCCCGGGACCGACGAGAAATCGCACCACCGTGGCGACATCTTCCGGGGACCCCGGCCGGCCGAGGGGAATCCTCTCCGACATGGCTTTTTGAACGCTCTCGGGCAGTCCGGAGGTCATGTCCGTGGCGATGAACCCCGGCGCGACGGCGTTGGCCCGCACACCGCGACTCGCAAGCTCCTGAGCGACGCTTCGGGTAAGCGAGATCAGGGCGGCTTTGGCCGCCGCATAGTTGGACTGGCCGCGGTTGCCCGTCAAGCCCACAACGCTGGAGATGTTCACGATGTTCCCGGCGCGCCGCTTCATCATGCCGCGGGCGACGGCCCGCATGAGATAGAAGGCCCCCGACAGATTCGTGTCGAGCACGGCGCGCCAGTCCTCATCCTTGAGGCGGAGGACGATGTTGTCGCGCGTGATGCCCGCGTTGTTCACGAGGATCGTCGCGTCGCCGAGGCTTCCGGAGACGTCCGAGACGAGTCCCCGGCACGCCTCCGGATCGGAGACGTCGCAGCCAAAGCCCGCATGGCCCTCTCCCGGCAGGCGCTCGGCCACGACCCGGGCCCGGTCCGCGCCGGTTCCGACCACGGCCACGCGCGCGCCTCCCCGGGCCAGTTCCGTCGCGATCGCGGTCCCGATGCCGCGCGTCGCTCCCGTGACGATGGCGATCTCCCCTGTCAATTCGCTCATTCAGGCACCCTTCAGTCCGAAGATCCGAGATAGGCGTCCACGGACGGAGAATCTCCGACCGGGGTCACGCGCAGACTTCGATCGATGCGGCGGGCGAGGCCCGAAAGCACGTTGCCGGGTCCGACTTCGAGCCAGCGCGCGGTCCCCGTCTCGCGGATGCGGTCGATCCCCTCCATCCAGCGGACGGGCGACGTGAGCTGCAGGATGAGGGTTCGCCGCGCCTCCTCCGACTCCGTCACGGGCGTCGCCGTGGCGTTGGAGACGATGGGAAAGGACGGCTCCCGCCAGGCCGCTCCCTCGAGCGCGGCCGCCAGTCCGTCGGCCGCCGTCGCCATGAGCGGCGAATGGAACGCACCGCTCACGTTGAGCGGGAGGACGCGGCGCGCGCCGGCCTCCGAGGCGAGCCGGCCGGCGGCGGCCACGGCCTCGACGTCACCGCTGATGACGACCTGGCCGGGCGCGTTGAGATTCGCGGGCACCGCCACCCCTCCGGCCTCCGCCGCGCGCGCGCACGCGTCGGCGACGGATGCGGCGTCCAACCCGAGTATGGCGGCCATCGTGCCCGGCCGGTCCGCGCCCGAGGCCCCCATGAGCCGTCCGCGCTCCCGCACGATCCGGAGACCGTCCTCGAAGCCGAAGGCGCCGGACGCGAGGTAGGCCGACAGCTCCCCGAGCGAGTGTCCCGCGCCGATGCCGGGCTTCCCGGCGCGCGCGGCGATGAGATGCCAGATGGCAAAGGAGTGCAGCATGATCGCGGGCTGCGCGTTTTCCGTCGCCCGGAGTTCCTCCTCGGGCCCCTCCCAGCAGATCCGGCTCAGCGGCATGCCGAGCGTGTCGTCGGCCCGCTCGTAGAGTTCCCGCACCGACCCATCGTCTTCCGCGAGGTCCCGGCCCATGCCCACGTACTGGGCCCCCTGTCCCGGGAAGAGGAGCGCGACCCCGCTCACGTGCCGCTCTCCTGCGGCATCCGGGCGAGGGACGTGCGAGTGACGGAGGTGAAGCCCGAGGCGGCACAGTCGGCCGCCGTGCGGATCCCGTTCATGATCGCGCGCGCGGGGGAGGTCCCGTGACAGATGACGGTGACCCCGTCCACGCCGAACAGGGGCGCGCCGCCGTACTCCGCGTAGTCGAGAAAGCGCAGCGCCTCGCCGAGCCTGCCCCCTTCGCCGACGCCGGCATTCCGGAAGATCTCGAGCACGAACTCGGCGATCGACTCGTAGAATTTAAGCAGCACGTTGCCGACGAAGCCGCCGCACACGAGCACGTCGCACGCCCCGGTCACGATCCGGTGTCCCTCCACGTTCCCGATGAAATCGAGCTCGGGGTCGACGGAGAGGAGGCCGTGGGCCGTCGCCATGACGTCGCCCCCCTTCTCTCCCTCCGCCCCGATGTTGAGCAGTCCGATCCGCGGCCGCTCGATCGAGAGCGTCCGGCGCAGGTAGGTCGATCCCAGGTGCGCGAACTGGTGCAGTTGCCGCGGGGTGACGTCCACGTTCGCGCCCACGTCCATGACGAGGACGCGCCCGGTCGCGGTCGGGAAGAGGGCGCCCACCGGCGGCCGATCCACGCCGGAGAGCAGGCCGAGCGTGAGCACGGACGCCACGACCGTGGCCCCCGTCGGCCCCGCCGACACGAAGCCATCGGCTTTCCCGTCGCGCACTGCCTCCAGCCCACGGACCACGGTGCTGTCCGCCTTCCGCCGCACGGCGAGCGCGGGCGGCTCCGCCGGGTCGATGGACTCCTCCGCGGCGAGCCACGCCACGCGGTCGCGCGGGAACCGGGTTCGTTCTCCACGGAGGAGGCTTCGCGGGCCTACGAGCAGGAGAGATAGATCGTCCGGCCATGCGTCGAGCGCGCCCTCGGCGGCGTCGAGAGTGGCCTCCGGAGCGGCGTCGCCGCCCATGAGGTCGAGTGCAACCCGTATCACGCTCGGCTGCCCAGATAATCTACCCGGCCCGGCCGCCGGATGGGCGGCCGCGCTCGGGAGCTTCAAAAGTCGTCGATCTGAACGACCTCGCGATCCCCGTAGTATCCGCAGGTCGGGCAGACGCGATGCGGTCGTTTCGGATCCCCGCACTTGGGGCACGGCTGGTACGGGTTGTCGGGCGCCTTGTAGTGCGTACGCCGCTTGCGCTTGCGCTGCTTCGACGTCCGTCTCTTGGGAACAGCCATATCGTCAACTCACTCCTGGAAGCCATCGGCTCGTGTGCCGCATGCGACGTTCGATTCGGGCGGAACACGGCAACTGGCACTTTTCGCCCTCGAATGTCAAGGAATGTCGCCCTCCGAAGTGCCCTCGGAAGCGCCCTCCGAGGCTCCTCCCAGTCCTTCCAGCGCGGCCCAGCGCCCGTCGGGTTCCGGCGGGGGGCAGCGACAGGCCTTTTCCGCGAGCCGCACGCCGCACGTCGGGCAGAGCCCCGGGCAGTCGCGCGAGCACTCCACCCAGGCGGGCGCGTTGACCCACAACTCCTCGCGGATCGGTCCCGCCAGGTCGAGTTCGGCCGACTGGGCGTCCAGCGCCCAGACGCCCTCTTCCCCGGGCGTGACCCGGCCGGGCGGACGGTACAGCGCGGCCCAACGCGCACGCACGCCGATTTGCGTCGGCTCGAGGCACCGCCGGCACTCGACGATGGCCCCCGCGTCGAGCGTGCCCCGGGCGCGAATCGCGGCTCCGTCCGCACGCCGGACTTCGACCTCGACATCGACGTATTCGAACGGCAGCGGCAACGCGCCCAGCGATTCGCCCGGCGCCTCGACCCGAAACGTCCGCTCGATGGGGCCGGCGTCGAGGCCCGCAAGTCCGATCCGGGCGGCGTCCGGCGGGTTCGGCAGGTCCGGCGGGTCGGGCGATCGCGGGGCGCGCCGCGGACTCACGCGCTTCCGATGAGGTCGACCTGTCCGAAGAAGAAACCGAGTTCGACCCTCGCGTTCTCGTCGGAGTCGGAGCCGTGGATGGCGTTGCGCTCCTTGCTCTCCGCGTAAAGCGCACGGACGGTGCCCGGCGCGGCCTCAGCCGGATCCGTGGCGCCGATGACCTCGCGCAGGTAGGGCACGGCCCGCTCGTGTTCGAGCGCGAGCGCCATGCAGGGCCCCGACGTCATGAACTCCACGAGCGCGCCGAAGAACGGCCGCTCCCGGTGCACGGCGTAGAACGCCTCGGCTCCGGCGCGCCCGAGCCGCAGGACGCGTGACCCCCGTATGCGAAAGCCCGCGTCCTCGAGCGCGGCGAGGACCTTGCCGGCCTTCCCGGACCCGAACGCATCGGGCTTGATGATCGCGAGCGTCATCGTCTGCACGTCTTCACTCCCCTTTCGTTTCTTCCGTTTCGCCTGCCGTGTCCCGAAGCAGGAGCCTTCGTATGATGTCGCCGCGCGTCAGAAACCCGACGAGCTGGCCCTCGCGGACGACCGGCAGGCGTTCGATTTCGCTGTCCAGCATCAGACGAACCACGTTGGCCAGCGGTTCGTCCTCCTTCACGCACATCACGGTGCGTTCCATGATGTCGCGCACCTCTCCGGCGGCCGCGCCTCCCGCCGCCGGCCGGCCCGCGTCCGCCCGCTCGAGCGCGGGCAGGAGCCGACTGATCAGCAGGCGGTCCGTGAGCATCCCGAGCACGTGGCCTTCGTCATCGATGACGGGCATCGCGCGCAGCCGCCTCCGCGCGAGCATTTCCGCCGCATCCTCCAGCGTCATCCCGGGAGCGGCCGTGGTCACGTCGCGGGTCATGATCTCACGAACCTTCATTGCCGCCTCCTGCCGGTTCTGCGTCGCAGCGTTCCCCGCCCCCAGTTCCCGCTTTGAGTTCCCGGCCCGGCCACCCGCCCCGGCCTGCCTAGCGGTCGCGTATCAGCCCGACCAGGTCGGCGGGCCTCCGCGCGACGCCGATCCCGTGGCTCTCGAAGGCGCGGATCTTCTCCTCCGCCGTCCCCTCGGAGCCCGAGATGATCGCGCCCGCGTGCCCCATGCGCCGGCCGGGTGGCGCGGTCTGGCCCGCGATGAACCCGACGACGGGCTTGCTCATCTCCCGCGACACGTATTCCGCCGCCACCTGCTCGTCCGTCCCGCCGATCTCCCCGATGACCGCGACGGCCTCCGTCTCCGGATCCGCCTCGAACGCGGCGAGACAATCGACGAAATCCGTGCCGATGAGCGGATCCCCGCCGATCCCGACGCAGGCGGACTGACCGATCCCGGCGCGCGTGAACTGGAAGATGACCTCGTAGGTGAGCGTGCCGGAACGGCTCACGATCCCGACCGGCCCCTCGCGCACGATCTGGCCGGGGAGGATCCCGACCTTGCAGCGGCCGGGGACGATGAGGCCCGGACAGTTCGGGCCGATGAGGCGCGCGCCCTTCTCCCGCACGTACGGGAGCACGCGCAGCATGTCCCCCACGGGCACGCCCTCCGTGATGCACACGATGAGCGCGATCCCCGCGTCTGCCGCCTCGAACACCGCATCCGCCGCGAAGCGCGCGGGTACGTAGATGACGCTCGTGTTCGCGCCTCGCTCGGCCACCGCCTCCTCCACGGTGTCGAACACGGGCACGCCGCCGTCGAACGTCCGACCCCCCTTCCCCGGCGTCACGCCGGCCACGACGCGCGTGCCGTACTCCATCATCTGCCGGGTGTGGAACGAGCCGTCGCGCCCCGTGATCCCCTGGACCACGAGCCTCGTATCGTCTCCGATGAAGATCCCCATCAGCCGCCACCCGCCCGTCCGACGGCCGTCTCGACCGCGCGGTCCATGTCCACCATCGCCTCGAAGCCTCGCGAGGCGAGGATCGCGACCCCCTCCTCCTCGTTCGTTCCCGTGAGGCGGATCGTGATCGGGACCCCCAGTTCCATGCGGCTCGTCGCCTCCACGATCCCGTTCGCGACATCGTCGCAGCGCGTGATGCCGCCGAAGATGTTGAACAGGATCGAGTCCACCTTCGGGTCCTCGGTGATGAGTTCGAGCGCGGCCACGACCTTGTCCGGATTCGAGGAACCCCCGATGTCGAGGAAGTTCGCGGGCTCGCCGCCGTAGTACTTGACGAGGTCCATCGTGGCCATCGCGAGGCCGGCCCCGTTCACGCAGCAGCCGACGTTGCCGTCGAGCTGGATGTAGGAGAGTTCGGCCTCGCGCGCCCGGACCTCGGCCGGGTTCTCCGCCTCCGTATCGCGAAGCACCGCGATCTCGGGGAGCCGGAAGAGGGCGTTGTCGTCGATGTTCATCTTCGCATCGATCGCCTTCACCTCGCCGGCGGGATTCACGATCATCGGGTTGATTTCCGCCAGGGTGGCGCCGCTCGCCCGGTAGGCCTCGTAGAGCTTCGCGATGATGGACGAGGCCTGCCGCGCCGCGCCCGGGTCGTCGTAGAGGTGATGGCCGAGGAGCGCCGCCTGGTGGGCGAGGAGCCCGTAGCGCGGGTCCACCGCGACCTTTCGGATGGCCTCGGGCATCGTCGCGGCGACCTCCTCGATGTCGACGCCGCCCTCCGAGGAGACCATGATCGTGTCCGCCCGGCGCGCCCGGTCGAGCACGATGCCGACGTAGGCCTCGGACGCGATATCCTCGGCCGGCGCGACGAGGACCTGCCGCACCTCGATCCCCTTGATCTCCATCCCGAGGATGGCTTCGGCCCTGTCGCCCGCCTCGGCCGGCGTGTCGGCGAGCTTGACGCCCCCCGCCTTGCCGCGTCCTCCGGCGTGGACCTGGGCCTTGACGACGACCGGCCCGCCGAAGCGTTCGGCCGCCGCCCGGGCTTCCTCCGCCGTCGCGGCGATCTCCGCCTCCGGCACGGGGATCCCGTGCCGCGCGAAGATCTCCCGCGCCTGGTATTCATGAATGTTCATCGCCTCGAATCTCGCTTCAAACCGCCGGCAGGTCGACCCCCTGGCCGGCCAGAAAGGTTCGCGCCACGTCCGCGATCTCCTGCAACCGCGCCTCCGTGTCCGCCTCGACGCGCGCGACGACGGCCGGCTGCGTGTTGCTCGCGCGGATCAGCAGCCATCCGCCATCGAAGAGGACGCGCACGCCGTCGATGTCGATGACCTCGTAACGCTCGCTGAAGAAGCGCACCGCCTCCGCCACGAGGCCGAACTTCCGCTCCTCCGGGCAGTCGATGCGCAGTTCCGGCGTGGCCGGATAGCTCGGAATCTCCGCCGCCAACTCGGAGAGCGGGCGACCCGAACGGGACACGAGACCCGCGAGACGGGCCGCCGCATAGATCGCGTCATCCGTTCCGAAAAATCTGTCGGCAAAACAGATATGGCCGCTCATCTCACCCGATATCGGAGATCCTCCGGCCCGCATGCGCTCCTTGATGAGCGAGTGTCCCGTCTTCCACATCACGGGAACGCCGCCATCGGCCCGAATGACCCGGGGCAGCGCCTGCGAGCACTTCACGTCGAAGACGACCTCGGCCCCCGGCCGCTCCGCGAGCACTTCCCGCGCGAAGAGGAGAAGCAGGTGGTCTCCCCGGATGATCTTCCCTTCCTCGGTCACCGCGCCGATCCGGTCCGCGTCGCCGTCGAGTCCGACGCCGAGGTCCGCGCCGGTCTCCCGGACGCGGGCGATGAGGTCCTGCACGTACTCGTCCACCGTCGGGTCCGGATGGTGGTTCGGGAAGGTCCCGTCCGACTCGCAGTAGAGGCCGTCCACGTCGATTCCCGCGGCGGTCAAGGCGCGCACCGCGACGACGCTCCCCACCCCGTTCCCGCAGTCGAGCACCATGCGCACGTCGCCTTCGACCCGTCCGCGCGCGGCGATCTCCTCCACGTAGCGGTCGAGGATCTCCGCCTCCCGGACCTCCCCGCAGCCCGACGCGAAATCCTCCGCCTCGATCCGGTCGCGGAGGGCCCGGATGGCCGGGCCGTAGAGCGACGCGCCGTCCCGCACCAGCTTGATTCCGTTGTATACGGGCGGGTTGTGGGATCCGGTGATCTGAATCGCCCCGTCCGTCCCGAACTCGATGGCGGCGAAATAGAGGGTCGGCGTGGGCACGGTGCCGACCGTCGTCACGTCGACGCCGGCCGCGCACAGACCGCGGCACAGCGCGGCGGAAAGGGCCGGAGACGAGGGACGGTTGTCCTGCCCCACGACGACGCGCGGCGACGGGCGCCCGGCGAGTTCGGTCCCGAAGGCCCGCCCGACGAGTTCGACTGCCGCCTCCGTCAGGTCGTCCCCGACGATCCCGCGAATGTCGTATTCGCGGAAGATTCCGGAATGGATCCGCATTACGGCGACGGCGGGTCCTCGGCCTGCACGACCATGCCCGGCGCGGGCGTGTCCGCGAGCGCGTCGCGGGCCCGGTCGATGATGCGGCCCGGGAAGAGGCCGCCGAGAAGGATCAGGGCCACGCAGGTCCCGATCACGAGATTGAACCCCGGCCTGGGAGACGGCGGCGTGTGGGCGTCCTCTGGCGCCGCCTCGAAGTACATCTTCCACACCACGCGGAGGTAGTAGTAGTAGGCGACGAGGCTGGTCAGCACGAGCGTGACGGCCAGCGCGATCTCCCCCGCATCCACCGCGGCGCGAAGCAGGTACAGCTTTCCGACGAAGCCCGCCGTGGGCGGGAAGCCGGCCAGCGAGAGGAGGAAGACGAGGAGCGCGACTCCGAGCACGGGACGCCGCCAGCCAAGTCCCCGGTAGTCGCGCACGCGCTGGTTCCGGTCGCCCCGCCCCGCCACGTGGAAGACGATCGCGAAGCTCCCGGCGGTCACCACGGTGTACGCCGCGAGGTAGAAGAGCGAGGCGGACCGGCCGAGTTCGGAGGCCGCGACGACGCCGACGAGCAGATATCCCGCGTGGGCCACCGAGGAGTAGGCGAGCATCCGCTTCACATCCTGCTGCGACAGCGCGACCAGGTTCGGCACGATCATCGTCAGGATCGCGAGCCACCACACGGCGCCCTTCCACACCTCGGCCGCACCCCCCAGATCCACGGTCAGCACGCGCAGGAGCGCGATGAAGGCGGCCGCCTTGACGCCCGTCGCCATGAACGACGTCACCGGCGTGGGGGCGCCGTCGTAGGCGTCCGGCGCCCACATGTGGAAGGGGACGGCGGCGATCTTGAACGCGAAGCCGATGAGGAGGAGGCCGATGCCGGCGACGAGGAGGAGGTCCCCCCCGGCCGGCCCGGCCGCGATCACCTCGGCGGCGGTGGCCAGGCGCGTCGTCCCGGTGGCCCCGTAGAGGAGCGCGATCCCGTACACGACGAAGGCGCTCGCGAAGGCGCCGACGATGAAGTACTTGAGGCTCGCCTCGGAGGAGCGCGGGTTCTTCCGCACGAATCCGGTGAGGACGTAGACGGAGATCGACATCAGCTCGAGGCCGACGAAGAGGAGGATGAGGTCGCGCGCCGCGACGAGCACCATCATCCCGACGAGGGCCAGGAGGATCAGCGCGTGGAACTCCGGGGAGCGCAGCCCCTCGCGGTCCAGGTAGTCGCGCGAGAGGGACACTACGAGCAGAGCTCCGCCGAGCAGGATCACGTCCGCCGCCACGCGGAAGCCGTCGAGCGCGATCATCGCGTCGGTCGGGGCGGACGCATCCATGAGCCACAGGCTCGCGATGAGCGCACCCGCGATCGAATACAGCGTGACGAGGCAGTCGACGGACATCCGCCGATGGTCGCCGCCCGCGCCAGCGCCTCCCGCGGCCCCGCCCCCGTCCGGGCGCACGAAGGCGTCGCGCATGAGGATGAACATCGCCGCCAGCGACAGGACGACTTCCGGCAGGAACGCGACCCAGTGGCTCACGTCACTCCCCTCCCCCGGCCTCGACGGAGGCGGCCCCGGCGGAGGCGGCCTCGACGGGCACGGGCTCGACGGACAGCGGCTCCGCGGCGGGCACGTTCGCCGACCGCGTCTCCACGTGCTCGATGAGCGCCTGCACGGACGCCCTCGTCCGGTTCAGGAAGGGACCCGGCCACACGCCGATGAGCAGGATCAGCGCGAGGAGCGGGGCGAGGATCAGCCGCTCCCGGCGGTTCACGTCCGTGAGCGCGCGGTTCTCCTCGCGATCGAGGCGGTTGAAGAGGACGCGCTGCACCATCGGCAGCATGTAGCAGGCCGCGAAGATCACGCCGGTCGTCGCGATGGCGGCGATCCACGGGTGCGTCCTGAACGTCCCCACGAGGATCAGGAACTCGCCGACGAAGCCGTTCGTCCCCGGAAGCCCGACCGAGGAGAGCGCGACGACGACGAGCGCGAAGGCGAACACCGGCATCACCTTCGCGATGCCGCCGAAGTCCGCGATCTCCCGCGAGTGGCGCCGCTCGTACAGCATCCCGATGAGAAGGAAGAGCGCCCCCGTCGAAATCCCGTGGTTCACCATCTGGAGGATGCCGCCCTCGATCCCCTGGGTCGTGAGCCCGAACACGCCGAGCACGACGAAGCCGAGGTGGGCGACGGAGGTATAGGCGATGAGCTTCTTCGCGTCCGGCTGGACCGCCGCCACCCAGGCCGCGTACAGGATCCCGATGAGCCCCAGCACGAGCATCGCGTTCACGACCACGGGGTCCGTCGCCGCGGCCGGGAAGAAGGGGAGCCCGAAGCGCAGGAACCCGTACACGCCCATCTTGAGCAGCACCCCCGCCAGGATCACGGAGCCCGCCGTCGGCGCCTCCACGTGCGCGTCGGGCAGCCAGGTGTGGAACGGGAAGAGCGGCACCTTGATCGCGAACGCGAGCGCGAACCCCGCGAAGAGCCACAGCTGCGCGCGCCGCGCGAGTTCGAGCGACACGAGATCCTCGTAGGCGAAGCTCCACGCCCCGGAGCCGTCCTGGAAGATCCACGCGAGGGTCACGATCGCGACGAGCATCAGGAGCGAGCCCACCGCCGTGTAGAGGAAGAACTTCACGGCGGAATAGATCCGGCGCTCCCCGCCCCAGACCCCGATGAGGAAGTACATCGGAATCAGCATGATCTCCCAGAACACGTAGAACAGGAAGAGATCGAGGGCGACGAAGACGCCGATCATCCCCGTCGTGAGGAAGAGGAGCATCGCGTAGAAGGCGCGCTCCCGGCGCCGGATGTAGGAGAAGGAGCCCGCCACCGCCAACGGCATCGTGAAGGTCGTGAGCAGGATCATGAGGATGGAGATCCCGTCCAGCCCCACCGCGTAGGAGATCCCCCACGCCTCGATCCACGGGATGGAGACGAGATTCTGGAATCCCGGCTCCGCCGTGTCGAAGGTCCAGAAGAGCGGCAGCGAGAGCGCGAACAGGACGAGCGTCGTCGCGAGGGCGACGGTCTTCGCGCGGGCTTCCGGCACCACGAGGCAGGCCGCACCGCCCACGAGGGGGAGGAGCACGAGCGCCGTCAGGATCCAGTGCCCGTCGTAGAGGGCCATCATGAGAGCACCCCGAGGACGAGCAGGGCCCCGAGCATGAAGGCGACGAGGTAGGTCGTCACGCGGCCCGTCTGGAGCTGTCCCCCGGCCCAGCCGAGGAGTCGGGCGGCCCGCCCCGCCCCGTTCACGGCGCCGTCGATGATGCCCGCATCCACGATCCGCCAGCAGGCGCGCCACAGGGCGAGCGAGGGACGGACGATCGCGCGGTCGTACAGCTCATCCACGTACCACTTGTCGTGGAGCACGCGGGCGAACCCGGTCGGCGCCACGGCCTCCGCCTCCGTCGGCACCGGCTTCGGCGACAGCGCGCGGACGGTCCCGACGACGGCCGCGATCGCGATTGCCGCGGAGATCCCCGCCCACAGCGCCTCGCCGCCCCCGACGGGCGACCGGTACTCGGGGGAGAAGCCGTGCGCCTCCTTCACGGCGATCGCCGGCGCGAACACGGGCTCCAGCCAATGGTGGAGCCACTCGACGGTCGGGAGGAGCGGCAGCGCCTCGGGGATGTTCGCCCACCCTCCGACGACGGAGAGGACCGCGAGGACGGCAAGCGGCGCCCACATGACGGCGGGCACCTCGTGCAGGCGCCGTCCGGCTTCCGCGTCTCCCCCGTGGCCGAAGGTCCGGTTGCCGCCGTGGAAGGTCATCACCATCAGGCGGGCCATGTACACGGCCGTGAGCAGCGCCGTCGCGAGCGCCACGCCCCACAGGATCGGGTAGCCGTACGCGCCCGAGTACCAGATGATCTCGTCCTTCGAGAAGAATCCGGCCAGCGGCGGCACGCCCGCGATCGCGAGCGTCGCGACCCACATGAAGACGAAGGTGCGGGGCATGAACTTCCGGAGCCCGCCGTGGTTCCGCATGTCGTTCGGGTCGCCGTGGTGCGCGTCGCCGTGTCCGTCTCCGTGGCCGTCGTCGCCGTGCGCCCACGCGTGGTGCACCGCGTGGATCACGGCCCCCGCGCCCAGGAAGAGGAGCGCCTTGAAGAAGGCGTGCGTCATCAGGTGGAAGACGCCGGCCGTGAACGCCCCCACCCCGACGGCGAGGAACATGTAGCCGAGCTGCGAGATCGTGGAGTACGCGAGCACCTTCTTGATGTCGTACTGCCGGATCGCGATCGAGGCCGCGAAGAGCGCCGTCCCCGCGCCCACCGCCGCGACCACCCCCTGGGAGACGGGCGAGAGCGCGAACAGGACGCTGGTGCGCGCGATGAGGTAGACCCCCGCCGTCACCATCGTCGCCGCGTGAATGAGCGCCGAGACCGGCGTCGGACCCGCCATCGCGTCCGGAAGCCAGGTGTGAAGGGGGATCTGGGCCGACTTCCCGGTGCAGCCGAGGAAGAGGAGGAGGGTGATCCCGGTCACGAGCGCGCCGCCGTACGCGAGCGTCCCCTCCGCCGCCGCGAGGACGGGAACGAAGTCCAGCGTCCCGAAGGCCGTGAAGACGAGGAACATGGCGACGAGGAAGCCCGCGTCGCCGATCCGGTTCATGATGAACGCCTTCTTGCCCGCGTTCGCGTACTCCCGGTTCTCGTACCAGAAGCCGATGAGCAGGTACGAACAGAGCCCCACGCCCTCCCATCCCACGAACATCAGCGGGAAGCTGGCCCCCAGGACGAGGACGAGCATGAAGAAGACGAAGAGGTTGAGATAGG
Source organism: Gemmatimonadota bacterium (assembly GCA_022825725.1). GTDB lineage: Bacteria > Gemmatimonadota > Gemmatimonadetes > Palauibacterales > Palauibacteraceae > Palauibacter. Next base: position 15,435 of record JAJDWE010000075.1, on the reverse strand, counting down.
AGAAGTAGCGGGAGTAGCCGGGGTCGTCGCGCATGTAGCCGACGGAGTAGATGTGGATCAGGCTCCCGACTCCGGTCACGATCATGCACATCAGCATCGAGAGCTGGTCGAACTGGAGGTCGACCCCGATGCTGAGGTCCCCGGACACGATCCAGCTCCACAGGCGGACGACCTCCGCGCCGTGCAGTTCCGCCCCGCTCATCCCGATGAAGTTCACGAGGACGACGGCGAAGCTCCCGAGCAGCGCCGCGGGGCCCACGATCGTCGGGATCCGCTTGTCGTCGCGCCACAGGAAGGCCCCGAGGCCGTTCACCGCGGCCCCGAGGAGCGGGAGGGCGAGGATGAGCCACGGGAACACCGGATGGAACCCGGCTCCCGCCCCCTCCTGCCCCGCGAGGGCGGTGAGGCTCACCACTTCAGGAGCCGGAAGCGGTCGAGGTCCACGACTTCATAGTGCCGGAAGATCGCGATGATGATCGCGAGCCCCACGGCGGCCTCCGCCGCGGCGACGGCCATCACGAAGAAGACGAAGATCTGCCCCTCGATCCCGTGCATGCGCGAGAAGGCGACGAGCGACAGGTTCGCGGCGTTGAGCATCAGTTCGACGCACATGAAGACGATGATCGCGTTGCGCCGCAGCAGGACCCCGATCACGCCGATGGAGAACAGAATCGCGCTCACGAAGAGGGCGATGAGTCCGTTCAGTCCGAGCGCGCCCGCCATGCCGGCCTCGCTCATGTGCGCTCCCTCCGGGCCAGCAGGATCGTCCCCACGATGGACACGAGCAGGAGGACGCCGGTGACCTCGAGCACGATCGTGTACTCCGTGAAGAGCGGCCGGGCGACGACGCCGACGACGCCCTGTTCGGCGGCCGCCTCGCGCAGGGCGCTGCCCGCGATCTCCACCACCGGCCGGGCCTCCGTGCCCCCCACGAAGAGGCGCGTGAGGACGCCGAGGAAGGCGATCGAGATCGAGCCGCCGATGAGGCCTCCGACGGGACCCCGCAGGTCGCGCCAGTCCGCGTGCCCCAGGTTCAGGAGCATGAGGACGAAGAGGAAGAGGACCATGATGGCCCCGCCGTACAGAATCACGTTGATCGCCGCGATGTAGTGCGCGTCGAGCATGAGAAACATGCCCGAAGTGGCGAAGAACACGCCGACGAGGAAGATCACGGCGGAGACGGGATTCCGGCGCGTGACCATGATCACCGCGCCCAAAATCGCGCTCGCCGCGAAGGCCTGAAAGAGGAAGTCCTGGATCATCGCGCCATCACTGCGACGCGGGGTCCTGAGGATCCCACAGCGCGGTCACGTCGTGCTCCTGCTCGACGAGCCGTTCGAGGTCGTACACCCAGCGCTCGCGCGAATACTCCGCGTTTTCGTAGTGCACGCCGAGGTGGATCGCCTCGACCGGGCACACCTCCTGGCAGTAGCCGCAGAAGATGCAGCGGAACTCGTCGATCTCGTAGATCGCCGCGTAGCGCTCGCCGCTCTCGTCCTCCGCCGGCACGAGCTTGATGCAGTTCACGGGGCAGACGGTCGGACACAGGCCGCAGGCCACGCACTTCGCCCGCCCGTCCTCGTGCACCGCCATGCGGTGCGTCCCGCGCGTCCGGGGAGCGAGTTCCCACTTCTCGTCGGGATACTGCTGCGTCTTCTTGTTCGGGCTCAGGAGGTGCCGCATGGTGATCGACATCCCCTTCGCCGCCGCCCGCACGTACGAACTCTCCGCGCGCGGCCGCTCGACAACCTTCACCTCTCCAGGCATTTACCCTCCCTGACCTTCAGCGGCGTCGCCGCCGCCCGGCCTCGCCCCCTTCGCCCCGCCGCGGATCAGCGTCCCCCGGTCCATGGCGAAGAAGAGAACCCCCGCGAGCGCAAGATTCACGAGGAAGAGAACGAACGCGTACCAGCCGCCGGCCGGGATCCCGACCGCCTCGATCCCGAGGATGACGAAGGCGATGACGAGGATGTAGACCGTCACCGCTTCCAGCATGAACTTCCAGCCCAGATCCATGAGCTGGTCGTAGCGGAAGCGCGGCAGCGTCCACCGAATCCACACGAAGACGAGCACGAGGAGCGACGTCTTCACACCGAAGGCGCCGAGCGTGAGCAGCGTCTTCCACCACGTCGGCTCTCCGATCACCGTCCCGTCGGAGAGGACGCGGATATTGTCCCCCTGCCAGAACGGGATGTCCCACCCGCCGAGGAAGAAGACGGTGACGAGCGCGGCGACCGTGATCACGTGCGCGAACTCGCCGATCATGAACATCGAGAACTTCATCGCCGAATACTCCGTGTGGTATCCGGTGATGAGTTCGGCCTCCGCCTCCGGAAGGTCGAAGGGGAGCCGGTTCGTCTCCGCGAGCCCCGAGACGAAGAAGAAGAAGAGGCCGACGAGGAGCGGAAACATGAACCACGTCGCGTAGGTCGCGGGCCCGGCGGTGAACGTCTGCTGCATCGAGACGATCTCGGGGGCGCGCACGTCCCCGGTCAGGAGGATGAGCGGGACGAGGCTGAGCGCGAGCGCGACCTCGTAGCTCACCATCTGCGCGGAGCCGCGGAGGCCGCCGAGCAGCGAGTACTTCGACCCGGAGGCCCAGCCGCCCATCGCGACGCCGTACACGCCGATCGAGCCGATCGCGAGCACGTAGAGGAACCCGATCGGCACGTCCGCCACGATCATCTCCACGAGTCCCCACTGCGTGGGCAGGGGGGAGGCGAAGGGGATCACGGCGAAGAGGATCGTGGCCGGCAGGATTCCGAGAACGGGCGCGAGGAGGAAGAAGGGCCGGACGGCCTGCGCCGGCATCGTCTCCTCCTTCAGGAGATTCTTGAGCCCGTCGGCGATGACCTGGAGGAGTCCCCACGGACCGACGCGGTTCGGGCCGCTCCGGTCCTGCATGAAGCCGCACACCTTGCGCTCGAAGATCGTGGCGAGCATGACCGCGAGCATCAGCACCGAGAAGAAGAGGACGACCTTCCCCACGGTGGCGAGGACGAAGGCGCCGCCGGTGACCGGGTTCACGCGCCGGCCTCCGCCGAACCGGCGACGCCGGCGGCTTCGGCGGCCGGGGCGCCCTTGAGCCCGATCCCGTCCCACGTGAGGCCCGCGAAGGCCGGAGCCTGCGCCGCCATCCGCTCGAACGCGCCGCGCACGTCGTCGACGGCCTCGCCGTCTCCCAGGCGGGCGAGCACGCGACTCAGCACCATCCAGCCCGGGCGGGCCAGGCCCGGCGGCCTGAGCGCCTGGTGGAAGCGCTGCACGCGGCCCTCGAAGTTCGTGAAGGTGCCGTCCATCTCCGCGAAGGTCGCGATCGGGAGCACCGCGTCCGCGTTGCGCGCCGCGCCGGGGAGCCGCGTCCCGAGATAGAGGAAGAAGTCGGCTGAAGCGCCGAAGTCCTCGCCGGCCCCCTCGAGTTCGTCATCGAGCACGACGAGCGCGCCGCCCGCCGAGCCGTTGGGCGGACCGTCGGCGCGGCGGCCGCCGAAGAACCCGGCGCCGGCCGCGTTCGCGGCGCGGTCCGCCCTCAGCTTGAGCGTCGGCACCGTGGGGAGTTCGGCGGTCTCGCCCTGCGGGACGCGGAAGTCGGCGTCCGCGACGCCGAGCCGGTCGAGGAGCGTCCTGAGGTAGAACAGGTTCTCGTTCGAGGCGTCCGGGGAGACGACCGCGCTCCCGCCGGGCGAGCCGAGCGCGTCGATCTTCTCCGCCACCCAGTCGAGCGCCGTCGCCCAGTCCACCGGCCTCAGCTCGCCGCCGTCGCCGTCCCCGTCGCCCCCGCCGTCGCGGATGAGAGGGAGTTCGGCCCGGACGCCGCGGTTCGTCATCACGAGGTGCTTGCGTCCGTAGTCGCACATCCACCAGGAGTTCACGGCCGCGTTGTGCCGCGGCTTCACGCGCACGATCTGGTTCTCCTTCGTGTCGATCGTGACGTTGCAACCGGTGGGACACCCCGGACACACGCTCGCCGCCGCATCCATGTCCCACGACCGCGCCTTGAACACGAAGTCCTCGTGCACGAGGGCGCCGACGGGGCACACGTCGACGATGTTCCCCTGGAAGGGGTTGTCGAGTTCGCGGCCGGGGAAGGTGTCGATGTAGGCCTTGTCCCCGCGCTGGGCGACGATGAGCGAATCGTCCTCGGCGACGTCGCGCATGAAGCGCACGCAGCGGGTGCAGATCACGCAGCGGTCCGCGAAGTAGAGGATGTCGTCGGAGATGCGGTCGCGCCCCATGATCCGCTTCGGCTCGTCGACCCGGCTCTCGAGCTGGTTCGTGACGTAGGCGTAGTCCTGGAGCATGCACTGCCCCGCGGCGTCGCAGATCGGGCAGTCGAGCGGGTGGTTGACGAGGAGGAACTCGATGACCGACTGGCGGGCCGTGCGCGCCGTGTCGCTCGCCGTGTTCACGACCATGTCGTCGGCCGCCTGCAGCGTGCAGGAGGGCTCGAGCTTCGGGCGTCCCTCGACCTCCACGAGACACATGCGGCACTGCGCCGGCCGCGTGGGGATGCCCGGATGGTAGCAGTAGCGCGGCACGACGACGCCGACGTGCTCCGCGGCCTCGATGACGCGGGTGCCGCTCGGGACCGTGACCTCGACCCCGTCGATCTTGAGCGTAACCGTGGCCTTCGCCCCGTTCTCAGCCATCTCGGCCATCCTCACGCGCCATCCGTCACCCCGCCGCGACCAGGGTCGGCTTCATCCGTGCCTCGTAGTCGGCGCGGAACTTGTCGAGCGAGGACTCGAGCGGGAACACGACGCTGTCCGCCAGCACGCAGATCGTGCGTCCCGTCATCTGCTCGCACAGCTCGTACAGCGTGTCGATGTCCGCCGGGCGCCCGTCCCCCGCCTCGATGCGCTGCAGGATGCGGACGACCCACGACGTGCCCTCGCGGCACTGCACGCACTGGCCGCACGACTCGTGCGCGTAGAACTGCGCGATCCGCCGCATCGCCGCGACGATGTCCGTGTCCTCGTCCATCACGATCGGCGAGGCGGTGCCGAGGGCGCTTCCCGCCTCCGCCAACCCTTCGTACGTCGTCGCACAGTCGAGTTCGTCTCCCGTCAGGAAGGCCGTGGACGACCCGCCCGGGATCACGGCCTTCACGGGCTTGCCCGACGGCGTGCCGCCGCAAGCGTCGAAGATGATGTCGCTCAGCGGCAGGCCGAGCGCGAACTCGTAGTTGCCGGGGCGCACGAGGTGGCCCGAGCAGCTCCACAGCTTCGTGCCGGGAGACTCCTCGCTCCCCCACTGCCGGTACCAGTCCGCACCGTTCTCCAGGATCATGGGGACCGCGGCGAGCGTCTCGACGTTGTTCACCGTCGTCGGCATGCCGAACGCCCCCGCCTGCGCCGGGAAGGGCGGCTTCGCCCAGGGCTCCGCGCGGTTGCCCATGAGCGAGTTCATGAGGCCGGTCTCCTCGCCAGCGATGTACGCCCCGGCCCCGGCGTGGATCGTCACGTCGCACGACCACGACGAGCCCAGGATCCCGTCCCCCGCGAGGCCGTTCTCGTACGCCTCGACGACCGCGGCGTTGAGGACCTGCGTCTCCTCGAAGAACTCGCCCCGCACGTAGATGTAGGCGTGCTCCGCCCCGATCGCGCGCGATGCGATCAGGCAGCCCTCGATGAGGAGGTGGGGCGTCCAGCGGATGACCTCGCGGTCCTTGAAGGCGCCCGGCTCGGACTCGTCCGCGTTGCAGCACAGGTAGTGCGGCTTGCCGTCGTCCTTCGGCATGAAGCTCCACTTGAGGCCGGTCGGGAAGCCCGCGCCGCCGCGCCCGCGGAGACCGGAAGCCTTCACGACCTCGGTGATCTCGGCCGGCGACATGTCGAGCGAGCGCCGGAGCGCCTCGTAGCCGCCCCGGGCGCGCCACCCTTCGAGCGTGCGCGCTTCGGCCTCGCCCTGGTGCCGCGAAAGGCGCGTCGTCGTCTCGAGGTCGCTGCCGTGCGGGAAGCTCATGCGTCGCCTCCCTTCCCCGACCCGTTGGGCGCCCCGCCGTCGCCCGCCCCGCGCAGGTTCGCCACGATCTCGGGCACGCGGTCCGGCGTCACATCCTCGAGGTAGCGGTCGTTGACCTGCACGACCGTGGCGAAGCCGCAGGCGCCGAGACATTCCGCCTCGATCACCGTGAACTCGCCGTCCGCCGAGACCTCGCCCTCCCGCGTTCCCGTCTCGGCGAGGAAGCGGTGCAGCACCTCTTCGGCCCGGTTCAGGTGGCAGGAGATGTTCGTGCACACCTGGACGAAATGACGCCCGACCGGGTGCTTGTTGTACATCGTGTAGAAGGTCGCGATCGAGTGCACGTAGGCGGGCGTAAGATCCAGCGCCTCTGCGACTTCGACCATGTCCGCGGGCTCGATCCACCCCTTCACCGACTGCACGAAACCGAGCATGGGGAGGAGCGCCGCCTGCTTCGTCGGATAGCGGGAGAGGGCCGCCTCCAGCCGGTGCTTCCCCTCCTCCGTCTCGAAGATGGGACCGTCGAACGTCTCCCTCGCCGTCAACTGGAAGGGCTGCGCGGGGACGACCGCGGGATGGATGCGCCGGCTCACCGGTCGATCTCTCCGAGCACGACGTCGAGCGAGGCGTTGATCGCGACGACGTCCGCCACGAGTTCGCCCTTCACGAGTTCGGGGAGCGACGCGATGTTGATGAACGACGGGCCGCGGAAACGGCAGCGGACGGGCTTCGTGCCCCCGTCGGAGATGATTCCGAAGCCCAGTTCACCCTTCGAGCTTTCGATCGAATACCACGTCTCGCCGGCCGGTACGCGGACGCCCTCCATCACGAGCTTGAAGTGCGAGATCATCGTGTCGATCGACCCCATCGCCTCGCCCTTGGGGGGGAGGACGATCCGGTAGTCGTCGATGTTGATCGGGCCGCCCGGGAGCCGGTCCAGCGCCTGTTCGACGATGCGGACGCTCTGCCGCATCTCCTCCACCCGCACGAGATAGCGGTCGTAGACGTCGCCGGCCGTCCCCACGGGCACGTCGAAGTCGTACTCCTCGTAGCCAAGGTAGGGACGCGCCTTCCGCACGTCGTAGGCCACGCCGCTCGCGCGGAGCGTGGGTCCGGTGACGCCGTAGCTCACCGCCCTGTCCGCGGAGAGCAGGCCGATGTCCATCGTGCGGCCCTGCCAGATCGCGTTGCGCGACAGGAGCCGCTCGACCTCGTCCAGCGTCTCCGGGAAGGTCGCCGCGAAGTCGCGCGCCGCCGCCGTCCAGCCCACGGGCAGGTCCGCCATCATCCCGCCGACCCGCGTGACGGAGGTCGTGATCCGGCCCCCCGTGTACGCCTCGTGCAGGTTGTAGATCCGCTCGCGCTCCTGGAAGGTGTAGAGGAAGACGGAGAACGCGCCGATGTCGATCGCCGTCGTCCCCAGCCACAGGAGGTGGCCGAGGATGCGGTTCAACTCGCCGAGGATGACGCGGACGACGCGGCAGCGATCGGTGATCTCGACGTCGAGGAGCGCTTCGACCGCCCCGGCGTAGCCGATGTTGTAGAGCATCGGCGCGAGGTAGTCCATGCGGTCCGTGTAGGGGACGCATTGATTCCATTCACGGTACTCGCACGTCTTCTCGAAGCCCGTGTGCAGGTACCCGATGTGGGGGGAGCAGCGCACGACGCGCTCCCCGTCGAGCTGGAGCACGAGCCGGAGGACGCCGTGGGTGGCGGGGTGCTGCGGCCCCATGTTGATGAGGATGGGTTCGCCCTCGAGCGCGTCCTCGGGCTTCTCCTCCGGGCTCACATCGCGGATCCCGCCCGGCGCCCCGGTTGGCGACCCGTCCGGTGCTCCGCCTTCGGCCGTCTGCTCCGACGGCGCCCGCACGTCTCCGTCCTCGGTGACGGCGTACCCCGCCATCTCCAGCTCCTCGACGGCGTAGATGTCCACGAGGTCGCGGGAGAGCGCGCGGCTCACCTGCCGGGAGCGGCTGAAGCGTCCGCGGAGCGGGAAATCCTTCCGGAGCGGGAACCCCTCCTCGTAGTTCTCCGGCATGAGGATGCGGCGCAGGTCCGGGTGTCCCCGGAAGCTCACGCCGTACATGTCCCACACCTCGCGTTCGAGCCAGTTCGCGGCGAGCCACTGGTCGGTGACGCTCTCCAGCTCGAGGTCGTGCATCGGCACCTCGCACGCGACCCGGAGCTGGCGGCCGTGCGCCATGGACCAGAGCTGGTACCACACCTGGATCGGGGCCCCGATGCCGCCGTGCGCCCCCATGAGGTCCGCAAGCAGGTCGTACGCCTCGTCGGGGGTTTCGCGGAGGAAGCGGAGCGCCTCGGCGTTGAGGCCGGGGTCGATCCACACGACGGGGTAGCCGAGCGCGTCGCTCTCCACCCGCCGCACACCCTCTCCGAAGCGCTCGCGGAGGGCGAGGACCGAGGGATGGCTCGCCGCGTCCCCGTCGAGGGACGCGACCCGCACCATGCGCGGAGGGGCGGTCGTCGTGGCCGTCGTCCCGGTCGTCGCGGTCGTCAACGGCGGAGCGCCCCCGTCAATCCCGGTGTTCCAGACGGCGTTCGCGCCGGTCGCGAGAGCGGGTGAGCGCGGAGGTCGGGCCGAGCCCGCTCATGCGGTTCTGGTTCGTCGAGTTGCCGAAGGGCTGGGCGACGAGTTCGATCGTCTCCGGGGGCAGATTCGGGCGTCCCACCGCCTCCGGAGCCTCGTCCCGCGCGCGGGGGTCGGCCAGCGACTCTCCCTTGATCTTCTCCTGGATCATCAGGAGTCCGTAGATGAGGCCTTCCGGCCGCGGCGGACAGCCCGGGACGTAGACGTCGACGGGCACGATCGTGTCGATCCCCTGGACGATCGCGTAGTTGTCGAACATGCCGCCGGAACTCGCGCACGCACCCATCGACACGCACCACTTGGGCTGCGGCATCTGATCCCAGACCCGGCGCAGGACCGGGGCGAGCTTGTAGGTCACGCGGCCCGCGACGATCATCAGGTCCGCCTGCCTGGGGCTGAAGGACATGCGCTCCATCCCGAAGCGGCCGATGTCGTACTTGGTCGCGGCGGAGGCCATCATCTCGATCGCGCAGCAGGCGGTGCCGAACGGCATGGGCCACAGCGAGTTGCGGCGCGCCCAGTTGATGACGTAGTCGAGCTTCGTCGTCATCCAGTTGTGCGGGATGCCGGTGTCGACCTTGCCCTCGTCGGGGTGCGCGCCGGGAGGCAGCAAGTCGAGCGTTCTCAGTCCCATTCGAGGGCCCCCTTCTTCCACGCGTACACGAGTCCGACGCCGAGCACGGTCAGAAACGCCGTGATCTCCACGAACCCGACCATGCCCAACTCCCGGAAGATCGCGGCCCACGGAATGAGGAAGAGCGTCTCGATGTCGAGGACGATGAAGAGCATCGCCACGATGTAGAAGTTGACCGAGAAACGCTCCCGCGTCGTCCCGAGCGGGGGAATCCCCGACTCGTACGGGCTCGCCTTCACCGCGGTCGGCCGGCGGGAGCCCACGAAGTGCGATACGCCCATCATCGCGGCCGCGTTCAGCACGCCGACCAACGCGAGGATCAGGATGCCGAGATATGGGTCGAGCAAGGGGGTTCGCTCCTCTCGTGCGAGCTTGTGAATTTCTTCACTTTCCCGCGCCGCGAAGGTATCGCGGAGGGGTACCACCGGCAAGCGGTATTTTGCTTCGGAAGCAAGGGGATGCGAGTGAGCGAGAAGCCGTCTGGGGAGCGTAATGTCGCGATCGGCGACGGCACAGTGCGCGTCGCGATTCTGGGGCGGGGGCGCCCCGTGCTCTTCCTGCACGGGATCAGTGCCCACGGGCGCGCATGGCGGCCCGTCGCGGAACGCTTCGCCGAGGAACACCGGGGGTGGGAGTGCTGGCTTCCCGACCTCGCGGGCCGGGGCGTCTCGGACGCGCAGCCGGGACTCTCGTACACGCTGGACGACGAGGTCCGCCGGCTTCGCCAGCTTGTGCGAGCGCTCGCGCCGGATGGCCCATGGCCGAAACTCGTCGCCGGGCACTCCCAGGGCGCCGCGGTCGCGCTCGCACTCGCGCGGGCGGAACCGGAGATCGGCGGGCTCCTGCTCTCGAATCCGGTGACGCCGGAGATCCGGAGCCCATCCGTTCTGCGGCTACTGCGGTATGCGGCAGTGCGGCGGGTCGTCGGGGGCGTGCTGGCGCCGCTTCACGCGCCGCTCGGCCACCTGGTGCTGCGGAGGGCGTGCGGTCCCGCGTTCCGGGCCCCCGCGGACCTGGTCGCCGCCTACGCGCGGCCCTGGGCGAGTTCGCGCCGCGCCCGGACGCTACTGCGCATCCTGGCCGACTGGCGCCCAGCGGAGTTGGAGGACCGCATGCCCGACCGCCCCATCGCCGCGCACGTCGTGACGGGGGCGCACGACCCGAGGATCCCGGTCGAAGCCGCGAAGCGCCTCGCTTCCCGCCTCGGCTGCGACTTCACGGTGTGCCGGGACGGCGGCCACGTCCTGACCGAACAGCACCCGCAACTCCTCGCCCGTTTGCTGGGCGAACTCGCCACCGGGCTGCCCCCGGATCCGGGGAGCGGCTAGAGCTTCGGCGGCGTGACGCCGGTCTGGCCCTGGTACTTCCCGGCCTTGTCCGCGTAGCTGACTTCGCAGACCTCGTCCGACTCGAAGAAGAGGACCTGGGCGATCCCCTCGTTCGCGTAGACCCGCGCGGGGAGCGGGGTCGTGTTCGAGATCTCGAGCGTCACGTGCCCCTCCCACTCCGGCTCGAAGGGGGTGACGTTCACGATGAGGCCGCAGCGCGCATAGGTGCTCTTCCCCACGCAGATGGTGAGGATGCTCCGCGGGATGCGGAAATACTCGATCGAGCGGGCGAGGGCGAAGGAGTTCGGGGGGATGATGCAGACGTCCCCCTGGTACTCGAGAAAGGAGCGTTCGTCGAACTTCTTGGGGTCGACGACCGGGAAGAGCGCGTTGTGGAAGATCCGGAACTCGTCGGCGACGCGCATGTCGTAGCCGTAGCTGCTGACGCCGTAGGAGATGACGCCGTCGCGGACCTGGCGGTCGGCGAAGGGTTCGATCATCCCGGTCTCGCGGGCCATGCGCCGGATCCAGCCGTCGCTCTTGATCGCCAATCGGACCTCACGGTTATGGGGGACGGCCGCTCGCGATGCGGTTTCCGCCGCGTCAACCTAAGCGGGCGTCAAGGGGCGCCGCCGCGCCCGGGCGTCAGGTACGCGCGAGGGCGATCCAGCCGGCCCAGATCCAGGCGGCGATGAGCGCGACGCCTCCGACCGGCGTGACCGCGCCGAGCCAGCCCATGCCCGACAGCGCGAGAACGTAGAGGGTGCCGCTGAAGACCGCCGTGCCGCACAGCATCAGGAGCCCGGGGCGTCTCCACCCCGCGTCCGGCCAGCGCGCCGCCGCGAGGCCGAGGAGGATGAGCCCGAGGGCGTGCAGCATGTGGTAGCGGGCCGCCGTGTCGAAGATCGCGAGTTCGTCCGCGGAGAGGCGACCCTCGAGCGAATGCGCGCCGAACGCTCCGGCGGCGACGCCCAGGCCCGCGAGCAGGCACCCGGCCGCGAGGAGCCCGCGGTGCGGCGAACCGGCGCCGATCAGTCGAAGAGGGGGGCCGGGGCCGCGCCCGCCCTCCGCGCGGCTTCGCTCGCGACCATCTCCATCACCCGGTCCCAGCGCTCCGGGCCGATGTCCCGCAGCGTCGCCTCGAGGATCGCCGCGAGTTCCCGCCCCTCCTCGCGCCGCATGGGGGCGTCGCCGTCGTCGAGCTCCAGCCGCCTGCGCAGCTCCGCCGCGCGTTCGATCAGGTCCCGGTGTCGGAGTCGTTCCTCGTAGGTCATCAGCCCCCCACCTGGCTCAGCGCCGCGAGCCCTCCGCTCCCGGCCGCCGTGCCCAGCTCCAGGTAATGGCGCTTCGGTTTCCCGGCGAGCGCCTCCGCCACCGCAGCCTCGATGCTGCCCGTCTCGCGCAGCGGGCCCTTCATGTCGACCTCGTGGTCGCCGAACAGGCAGGTCCGGAGCTTCCCGTCGGCGGTCAGCCGCATCCGGTTGCAGCGTTCGCAGTAGTTGTGGGAGAGGGGCGTGATCACGCCCACGGTCCCCGCGCCGTCCGGGAAACGGTAGTAGACGGCGGGCCCGTTCCCCCGCGGTCCCGGATCCGGCATCAGGTTCTCGATCGCGCGGATCCTGTCGAGCACTTCGTCGGTCGAGATGAAGCGGTCGGTGAGGTGGAGGTTCTCCCCCACCGGCATGAGTTCGATGAAGCGCACGTGCCACGGCCGTTCGCGCGTGATCTCGGCGAAGTCGACGACCTCGTGGTCGTTGAGGCCCCGCATGATGACGCAGTTGATCTTGATCGGCGCGAAACCCGCCTCTTCGGCGGCACGGAGGCCTTCCATCGTCTCATCGAAGCGCCGCGCCGGCCGCCGGGCGATCTCCTCGAACCCGTCGCGGTCGAGCGTGTCGAGGCTCACGTTCACGCGCGCGATGCCCGCTTCCTTGAGGGCTGTCGCGAAACGCGGCAGGAGGATGGCGTTGGTGGAGAGCGAGATGTCGTCGATGCCCGGGACCGCGGCGATCATGCGCACGAGGTCCGGCAGGTCCTTGCGGACGAGGGGTTCTCCGCCCGTGATCCGGACCCGTTCCAGCCCGAGCCCGGACATCTGGCGCACAATCTCGGCGATCTCCTCGTACGCGAGCATCTCCGGTTTGGGGATCCACGCGAGCCCCTCCTCCGGCATGCAGTACGTGCAGCGCAGATTGCACCGGTCTGTGACCGAGATCCGGAGATACCGGATGCGGCGGCCGAACTGGTCTCTCATGGCACCGTTCGTGAGGGTTGCGCGGGAAGCTCGTCGCCCTCCGGGCCGGGAGCGGCGAGTGGCGGGACTCCGCGCAGCCGATGCCGCGCGGAGTCCTCGCCCAGGACGGCTAGCCGATCAGCGTGGCTTCCTCCTGCATCATCATGTTGTCGTCGTCGTCGCCACAGTCTCCGGCAAACGAGACCGTCGCGATCATGGCAACGACCAGCAGGTTGCGGACCATCTTAAACATGGCGTCCTCCTCGATTTGGGCGCCCGCGTCCGGGGCCGACTGCCCCGGAACCCATCGACCGCCCTTGACCAGGCATCCCTATCCGAACCGTGAACCGCCGGTTGAAGCCCCCGCTTCGGGCGTCGGGGCTCCCACCCAGTGCGATTCGCCATCCTCGTAGTGCTCGTGCTTCCAGATCGGCAGTCTGACCTTGATCGTTTCGATAATCCAGCGTGAAGCCCGGTAGCCGTCGTCGCGGTGTGCCGACGTGACCGCGATCGCCACGCTGACCTCGCCCAGCGCGAGGTCGCCCACGCGGTGGGCCGCGGCGATGGAACCCACGTCGAACTGCTCCAGCGCCTCGTGACAGATGGCGGACAACTCCCCTTCCGCCATCTCCCCGTAGGCCTCGTACGTGAGACGCGACACCTGGCGACCGCGGTTCGTGCGGCGAACCCGCCCTTGAAAGAAGAGCAGCGCACCGTCCTCCACGGACCCGACCTCCCCTACAATATCCTCGAATCGCGCGAAGTCGTCCAGAGTCTCGCGGGTGATCCACGTCCGGACGCGGTCGTCCGGTCGCTGCGACATCGGCTCAGCCCCCCGCCACGGGAGGGATGAGCGCGACCTCGTCTCCGTCGGACAGGGTCGTGCCGGCCTCCGCGTAGCTCTGGTTGACGGCGACGACGACGCTCTCCGGGAGCCAGTCGAGCCCGCCGGGCCCGCGCAGGCTGTCGACGAGGTCCGCCACCGTGCTGTCCGCCGCGAGCTCCGCCGACCCCTCCCTGCGCGCGGCGAGTTCGCCGTACACGCCGAAGAAGAGGGTGCGAACCGAGATCCGGTCTGTCATGGGCGCGCGCTCGCGAGCTGGAGGTGGGCGAGGAGCCGCGGCACGATCCCCTCCTCGCGCAGCGTCGTCACCCGCACCCGCGTCCCATCGCTCCCCTCGGGGTCCGGGAAGGCCGCAACGGAGAGGTTGCCCCTGAAGGTGCAGAAGGCGATGTGGGTGTCGCTCTCGGTATCGACCCAGGCGTCGACCATCCGGTCGTCCCCGAGAAAGAAATCCCGCACGGCGGCCAACACGTCCGCCGGGGCCAGCGCGCTTGCCGTCTCTGTCGTCATCTCCCGGTCGTCATCTCTCTGTCGTCATCGTCTCTCCGCGCGTACCATCCAGCAGCCGAAGATAGGGGCGCACGAGCCCTCTCTCAATCCGACCCATCCCTTTCGACAAGAGCGCCTGACCGTGCCCCTTACGCAGTTTTCCCCGAACGTCGCCCGGCTCGAGGCATCGGCGACGCTGGTGCTCGCCGCCCGGGCCCGGAAGCTGAAGGCGGCGGGCGTCCCGGTCGTGGACCTTTCGGCCGGCGAGCCGCAGTACCCCGCGCCGCCCTTCGCGGCCCGCGCCGGCATCCGGTCGGTGGAGGAGGGGAAGACGGGATATCCCCCGACTTCGGGGCTGCCGGAACTGCGCGAGGCGATCGCGCGCTACCTGTGCGAGACGACGGCCGCCGAGACGGTGGATCCGGGCTCCGTGATCGTGAGCGCGGGCGTGAAGCAGTCGCTGTTCAACTGCTGCTACGCCCTCTTCGGCGCCGGCGAGGAGGTGCTCGTGCCTTCTCCCTACTGGCCGAGCTATACGACGATCGTCCGGCTCACGGGAGCGGAGCCGGTCATCGTCGAGACGACGTGGGAGGGCGGGTTCGTGCCGACGGTCGAGGACCTCGAGGCCGCCCGCACGGCGCGGACCCGGGGGCTCATGCTCAACAGCCCGGGGAACCCGACGGGGGCCGTCATCCCGCCGGACCTTCTGCGCGAGATCCTTGCGTGGGCGGAGCGGCACGGGATCTGGGTGCTCTCCGACGAGATCTACCGGCGGCTCGCCTACGGCGCTCCGTCCCCGTCCGTGTTCGACGTCGCGGAGCGCGGGGAGAGGACGATTCTGCTCGACGGCGTCTCGAAGGCGTTCTGCATGCCGGGGTTCCGCATCGGGTACGCCGTCGGACCGGAGGAGGTCGTCCGGAAGATGGCGGACCTGCAGGGACAGACGACCTCCGGGGCCGTCGGTCCGTCCCAGCACGCCGCCGCGGCCGCCCTCGGGGAGAGCGCCGACCGCGAGGCGTTCGTCGAGGATCTCCTGTCGAGGCTCGCGGGACTCAGGGAACTCGGGCTCGCGAGGTTCGCGGAGATCGACGGGATCGACGCCTTCCCGCCCGACGGCGCGCTGTACTTTTACGCGCGGATCGCCGACGGCGGCGCTGCGTCGCTCGATGTCGCGGAGCGGCTGCTCGCCGACGTGCAGGTGGCGTGCATGCCGGGCGAGCCGTTCGGCTCTCCGGGACACCTGCGCTTCAACTTCGCGGTGGAGCGGGAAGTCCTGGAGGAGGGACTGGAACGGATCGCCGGCTTCTTCGGCTGACCCGTCCGCCCCGGCTCACT
>JAJDWE010000034.1 GCA_022825725.1 Gemmatimonadota bacterium | reverse complement strand
ACGAGGCGGGCACGCCCGCGGAGGCCGCGGCCGTTCCCGCGGTCATCGCGGCGCCGCTCGGCGCGTCCGCGCCGGCGCCCCCGCTCATCGAAGCTCCCGGCACCCCGCCCGGGCGGCTCCCCGCCGCGACGGGCCCGCTCGCCCAGGCCGACATCGACGGCGACGGCGATCTCGACCTCTTCGTCGGCGGACGCGTCGCCCCCGGCGCCTACCCCGCCGCGGTCGACTCCCGCCTGCTGATCCACGACGGCGACGCCCTGCGCGTCGATGCGGAGCGCTCCCTCCCCTTCGCGCGCCTCGGACTCGTCTCCGCCGCCCTCTTCACGGATTACGATCTCGATGGCGACCCCGACCTCGCGCTCGCCCTGGATTGGGGCAGCGTCCGCCTCTTCCGGAACGATGGGGGCCGTTTCACCGATGTGAGCGACGCGCTGGGCCTCACGCGTCTCGGAGGGCGCTGGAACGGCCTCGCCGCCGCGGACTTCGATGAGGACGGCCGGCCCGACCTCGTCGCGACCGGCTGGGGCGCGAATCTCGACGTCCCGCCCGCCTACTCGCTCATCTACGGCGACATGAATCGCGACGGCATCGTCGATCTCGTCGAGGCCCGGATGGAATCCGGCGTGTGGCGCCCTCTCCGGGGCAGGGACGCGCTCGCCGTCCCGGGCGGACTCTCCACGCTCCTGCGCGTGACGTACGAGCGCTTCGCGAGCACGCCCCTGACCGACCTCATCGGCGGCCTGGACCCCGCGCGCCGGCTCGACGCGAACGAACTGCGCCACACCGTATGGCTCAATCGCCCTTCCGGCTTCGAGAGCGCCCCGCTTCCCGCGGCGGCCCAGCGCGCGCCCGCCTTCGGCGTCGCCGCCGCCGACCTAGACGGGGATGGTCACGAAGATCTCGTCCTCGCGCAGAACTTCTACGCCGGCCGGCCGGGGACGCCGCGCTACGACGCGGGGCGGGGGCTCTGGCTGAGAGGGGACGGCGAGGGGGGCTTCGAACCCGTGCGAGGCTCGCGCTCCGGGATCGCCGTCTACGGGGACGCCCGGGCTGTCGCGCTCGCGGACCATGACCGCGATGGGCGCGTCGACCTCGCCTTCGGCGTCAACGGCGGCGAGACCCGGCTCTACCGCAACGTCGGTGCGGCGCCCGGTCTCAGGGTCACGCTCGAGGGCCCGCCCGCGAACCCGCGGGCCGTCGGCGCCCGCCTCCGGCTCGAATACGCGGACGGAACGCTCGGTCCGGCACGGGAGGTTCGGTCGGGGGAGGGTTACCTCGCCCGCCATGAATCGATCCAGACGCTCGGCGTGGCCGGCGCGACGGGTGCGTCACGCGCGCCCGCCACGCTGCGTGTCGTATGGCCGGGCGGCGAGGAGACATCGGTCCCGATCGCGCCGGGGACGCTCGACGTGCGCGTCCCGGCCCCCGGCGGCTCCGGCGGCTAGCTGTCGGTTAGCGGTAGCGGTAGCCGAAGCCGATCGTGATGCCGATGTCGTTCTGAAGCTTCGACGCGTCCGTCGCGGCAGAGATGTAGTAGGACGCCATGTCCCGAAGCTCTCCCCGGAACCAGAGCGACGACATGAGCTGTACCCGGACGCCGATCGCGGCCGTCGCCATCGGATCCGTCGCGCTGAGCTTCGGCACTTCGGCGCCGTAGAACTTCAACTGCCGGAGCCCTCCGCCCATCGTAAAATAGGGTTCGAGCGCCCCCGCCGAGCCTGACGACCGCAGTCGGAACGTCAGGTTCACCGTGCCCGCCAGGTACTCCGTTTCGCCGAGCGTTCCGAGTCGCCGCCCGGGTCCGCCGCCGACGCCTTCGAGCGTCGCCGGGGAATAGAGCCCCATGACGCCGATTCCGACCGCGCTTGACGCCCACCAGGTCACTTCGCCCCCCATCATCACGTCCGGCGGCATCACGATGCCGTACGCGCCGGTATTGTCCGTGAGGTTGTTGAGGGGCTGGATGACGCCGGCGAGCCCGAACACTTCCGGACCGGTATCGTCGCCGAACGGCACCGCGGGAGCCATCTGGGCCGTCAGGCTCGACGCTCCGAGAGAGAGCCCGCAGAGAAAGAGAGAGAGATGGGGAAGAACGCCGGACGGGCGTCTCATTTGGTCCTCACGATCGTGATTAGCGGTTCCGCGGTCTCACCCGCCGGGGTTCCTCCCGCCGTTTCCAGCGACAGCGAGAGACCCGGCGCACCGGGAGCCGAGGCGAGTGAGAAGTACTGCACGCTCGACGGCCCTACGTCGAGGCTCAGTACCCGGGTTTCAAACCCCAGCGGCTCGGTCCGGAGCGCGATCGCGGTCGGAAGACCCGATCGGGTGTCCGTATCCTGATTCAAGGATCGGAACACATCCGCGGCGTCCCACGTTGCCGCATCGAGCCGCGGCCCCGCCTCCGGCGCTTCGAGGTTCTCCTCCGGGAGATCCTCCGTCCCCCCGTCCAGCGTCCCCGCGCCCAGCGCCAGCGCGACCGACACGTCCGCCAGAATGTTCGCCCACTCCCGGCCCGTAACCCGCTCCAGATTCGCGATCCCCCGTCCGTAGTTCTGTCCACCCCCGACCACGGACCGGAAGAAGGCCCGTTCATCCCCCCCCGCCTGGTCCGCGAGCCGTCGCAGGAGGAACCAGCCGAAGCCCCGCATCTGCAGCCCGCCGACGCCGTCCAGGTCGTCCGTCGAGACGGTGGGAGCGCCGGGGAGTCCGAGCATGTACAGGCCGAGGTTGCGGAAGTTGCCCAGCATGTAGGCATTGAAGGTGTCGAGTTCCTCGGGCGTCTCGGACACGCGGTCGAAGGTGAGGCGGTCGCCGACCGGGAGCCCGAGGGCGGCGAGCCCGGCTACTTCCTCGGCCAGGCTCGAGAGCGCCTCGTCCAGCCAGATCTCCT
This sequence comes from Gemmatimonadota bacterium, assembly GCA_022825725.1. GTDB lineage: Bacteria > Gemmatimonadota > Gemmatimonadetes > Palauibacterales > Palauibacteraceae > Palauibacter. The sequence continues at coordinate 51,243 of JAJDWE010000034.1, read as the reverse complement.
CGACCGCCCCGAAACCCGCCGAAGAGGTGGGCACCCGGCGCCCGGCGCTGACGATATGCTGGATTTCATGCGCCACGAGGGCGGGTGTCTCGCGCAGCACATCCTCCGCCGAGATCGCGCGGCCGAGCGTCGCATCGGGGTCCGCGCTCACGCTGTAGACGATCTCCGCCTCGTTGCTCGCCGGGCAGATCCCGCCGTCCGGGTCCGACAACTCGCCGTCGCCCCGTCCCGAAGCGGCAAGATCCTGGGGGAGGGAGAACCCGCCGACGCCCGCCTCGCCGTCGCCGAGCCGGTTCACGGCGGGCGTGAACAGAATGACGACGCGCCCGTTCCGGTCGATGTCCTCGGGCGGACCGAAATAGGAGGTCACCGTCGGAAGCACCGTCCCGTCCAATTCCCGGGCGAGCGCGAGCCACTCTTCCTCGGTCGGACCTCCGGCGGGCGCGGCGAGATCCTCCACGAGGACCACCCCGTCGCCCACGGCCCGCACGGTACCCCGCACCGTGCTCGCGGGGTCGACGCAGGTTGCCGCCAGCTCCGGTCCGATGGAGAAGAAGTACTCGACCGTGTCTCCCGGTACCGGCGCGGAAACCGCCGTCGATCCATCGGGCCGGAGGGGCGAGATCCGGGCCTGAACAAGCTGTGCAAGCGTGCGTGCGCGAATCCCGATGTCCCTTCTCGTGCCGGCGAGCGCGGCCTCCGCGATCCGGGGGTCGATCGTCCCCCGGTCCACCGCCGTCGCCGAGCCATCCCCGGACATGTCGGCAGGCGTCCGCACCGTGATCCGCAGCGGGAGTCCGCTTGAGGCGTTACGCCCCGTATTGCCGATGACGATTCGATACTCCGGCGTCTCCGGCTCGATGTCTTCCGGCGCTCCGGGTTCTCCCGCCTGGCCCGCTTCCATGGGCACTCCGGGTGCGAACTGGACGCATTCGACCTCGACGGCCCCGCGCAGCGTGAGCGATTCGCCGACCTCCAGACCTACGCGCAGGTTTGCCGGTTCGATCGGCAGCAGAAGACCGTTGCTCGCATCGGAACCCACGAGCACCCGCACGCCGACCTCGCGCTCGGGCAGGCACGTGCGGGCGAAGGCGGGCACTTCAACGGTGAGTTCCGTCTCGGTGGCACTCACCACCGTCGCCGCCGTGCCTTCGATCCGGACCTGGTTGTCGTCCGGAACCGGGCGGAAGCCACTGCCGTAGAGAAGCGCCCGCGTACCGGCGGCGAGTCTTCCGCTCCCGATCGAGTCGAGTTGTACGGCCCCGCCCGGCGAGGCGAGAGCCGTGGCCGAGAAGGAGAGCGTGTCCGAGTACACGCCGCCCATGGTGAAGACGCGGATCCGGTAGTCGCCCGCCCGCGAGCCCAGCGTAAAGACGGCGCCGCCCCGTCCGTCCGCATCCGTCATCACGACGTCGTGCGTGAGGGCGGCCGGGCGTCCCGGCGACTCCTCCGACGCGGGCGGCTCGGGCGGTCCCGCCACGGCCGTCGTGTCCCCGGCCTCCAGCAGGTCCGGCGTTTCCTCCCCTTCCGGCACATCCGGGACCTCTTCCGGCGGGGTCCAGTCGAAGCCGAGCCGGACGCCGCCGGCCGGAGCGCCGCTCGTCGTCTCCGCCCGGATGGAGAACGGGAGCGGCAGCTGGCTTCCCGCCTCCGCCTGCTGGCCGTCTCCCTCCACGATGCTGAGAAGGACCGTGTCCGCGGCCTCCGCGAGGACGAGGAAGCGGAGCGGCGGGACGTCCGCGGCGCTCGGGATGTCCGCCTGGATCTCCGCCTCGCCCGGCGTCGGTCCGGCGCGGTAGACCGACTCCGCGACGCCGTCCCGCCCTGCGACGGCGACGCCCGGCGAAAGCTCCCCTTCGCCCCGCACGATGACGAATCGGACCGGAGCCCCTTCGACCGCGTTCCCGAGCGCATCCTCGACCCGGACCGCGATCGGGGGGTCCGTGGCCTCGCCCGTCACGATCGTGTCCACGGCGGAAGAGACGGGGATCAGGGCCGTCGGCGGTGAGCCGACCTCCGTGCTCCCCCCGTCCCCGCACCCGATCGCGAGCACGCACGCGAGCACGCCAGCGAGTGCGGTCAGCGCGCCGCGCCTCACCGAGGCTCCACCTTCCAGAAGGCGATGCCGCCCGCCTGCTTGCCCACGTCCACGCTGGCCGCCCGGACCCCGTCGCGGAGGTCGATCACGTCCACCGTTCCCGGCTCGCCGCCCACGCCCTCCACGCTCACGAAGGCGTACCGCGAATCCGGAGAGATCGCGATCCCGTGCGGCAGCGTCCGCGTGTTCGGGATCCGGGCCACCTCCGTCCCGCTGGCGAGATCCCAGACCCCGGTCGCCTGTCCGCTCTTGTACGTCACGACGAGGATGGACCCGTCCGGGGAAACATCGAGATTGTACGGACCCTCGCCCGTCTCGAATCTTCGCGTCACCCGCCACGACTCCACGTCGATCTCCAGCACCTCCGCGTTCCGGTTGCAGGCGACGTACACATGGCGTCCGTCCACGGCCGGGTGCGCCCATGTCGGGCTGCAGCCGGGCGCCCCCACGGGGCGCGTCGGAAGCCAGTCGTGCGGCCAGGCCTGCTCCTCGCCCGGGGAGAGGATGAAGCGCTGCGTGACCTCGAGCCGGTGCGCGTCGACCTCCACGAGCAACTCATCCATCATGCACACGGAGTAGTGCCGCGCCCCGTCCGCCGTGAGCCGCGAGCCGTGCGGCATCGTGCAGGTCGGAATCTGCGCGACCTCGATCATCGCGCCGACGTCGACGACGGACACCGAACTCGGCTCGTGTTCGCCGTGCAGGTTGAAGTTCGCCGCGAAGAGCAGGCCCGCCGGCGTCACCTGCATGGTGGCGGGGAAGAGCCCCAGTTCCGCGCTCCCGAGCGGACGGTTCGTCTCCGTGGAATAGGCGACGACCGAGCCGAACGGATTCCCGTGAGCGAGCGTCACGTACCACCGTTCCCCGCCCGGATCGACCGCGAGGCCGTGCGGCCCGTCGATTTCCGTCGGGAAGCGTCCCACGAAGACGGAATCCAGCACCGACGCACCGGTGCCATCGAACCGGACGAGATCGACGCGATCCTCCGATTCCGCCGCCACGTAGACGTAATACGACGACAGGCCGTCGGGGCTGTTTTCCTGGGAGGCCTCGGCGGGAACCGCCGCGACCGTCGTTCCCAGCGCCCACAAGGCCATCGCCAAGCGGGGTGTTGTAGACTCAGGTAGCATACGATTTACGCGCGTTCGCGACTCCTTCTCCGGGACGACTCCGGGCCCGGCAACCGCCTCTGCCGGACACTTCCCCTCCTACCCTTAGAGTAGACAATTCCTCAAGGGGTTGCCAATCGCGTTAGGTTGTCCGCGGCGGAGGGAGAAGAGGTCGCGGACGGGTGCGCGCACGCCGTTCGAGGAAAGTCCGGGCTCCGCAGGGCACGGCGCCGGGTAACGCCCGGGCGTCGCAAGGCGACGGAAAGTGCCACAGAGAGCAGACCGCCGATGGCGGCTTCGGCCGCACAGGCAAGGGTGAAAGGGTGGGGTAAGGGCCCACCGCGTTTCCTGGAGACAGGGACGGCACGGCAAACCCCGCCGGGAGCAAGGCCAAGCAGGAACGAGCGGCGGCCCGTCGCGTTCGAGTTCCGGGTAGGCCGCACGAGGCCTCGGGAAACCGCAGGTCCCAGATAGATGACCTCGCCGCGGGCCTGGCCCGCCGGTGACAGAACCCGGCTTATCTCCCTCCGCCTCTCCACAGAGCAGCACCGAGAACAGCGCCACGGAAAGGGAAGGGCCCTTGGCTCCAGCATCTTCCGCCGCGATGAGGTTCGAGATCCGCGAGCACGTGCTCGACAACGGGCTGAGGGTCGTCCTGCAGCCCGATGCGTCCGCTCCCCTCGTCGCCGTTCACGTCATGTACCACGTGGGATCGAAGAACGAGCGCGCCGGCCGAACCGGCTTCGCGCACCTCTTCGAGCATCTCCTCTTCCAGGGGTCCGAGCACGTGCCGCGCGAGCACCACTTCAAACTCATCCAGGACGCGGGCGGCACGCTCAACGGGACGACGTGGTTCGACCGCACGAACTACTTCGAGACGCTGCCCGCGAACGAGCTGGATCTCGGCCTGTGGCTGGAGTCCGACCGCATGGGGTTCTTCAAGCCCGGGATCACGCAGGAGAAGCTCGACAACCAGCGGGAGGTCGTGAAGAACGAGCGCCGGCAGTCGTACGAGAACCGCCCGTACGGCCTCGCGCTCGAGACCCTCCTCGCGCGCGCCTACGACGAGGGACACCCCTACCGCCATCCGACGATCGGCTACATGCCCGACATCGACGCGGCCCGGCTCGAGGACGTGCACGAGTTCTTCGACCGCCACTACGGACCCAACAACGCGACCCTCGTGCTCGTCGGCGACTTCGATCCGGCTGCGGCGCTGGCGCGGGTCGAGGCCTGGTTCGGGGAGATTCCCGCGCGACCCGTGGCGGCGCGCCCGGACGTGCCCGTGCCCGCGCGCGGCGGCGAGCGGCGCACCCTCCTTCGCGACCGCGTTCAGATGCCCCGCGTGTACCTCATGTATCATTCGCCGCGCTACGCGGACCCCGATTTCGAGGACGTCGTACTCCTCAACTACCTGCTCGCCGACGGGAACAGTTCCCGCCTGGAGAAGACGCTCGTGTACGAGAAGCGGATGGCGGCGGACGTGACCTCCTTCACCTGGCCGACCGAGAGCGCCGGCATGTGCTTCGTCGTCGCGACCGCCCGCCCCGGCGTCGCCGCTGCCGACCTCGAGGCCGAGGTGAGGGATGTCCTCGATGACCTGCTCCGAGGCGGCGTGGAGGAGGAAGAGATGGAGGGGGCGCGCAACCGGGCGCGGCGCGGGCTCCTGAACGGCCGCGCGGGCTTCGGCGACCGCGCGGACGCGATCGCGCACGCCGCCGTGTTGCGGGGCGACGCGGGCTATGTGAACGACGCCTTCGCGCGCTACGGCGCCGTCGCCCGCGCGGACGTGGAGCGCGCGGCCGGCACCGTGCTCGACCCGCGCGGCCTCACGGTCCTCCACGTCGTTCCCGAAGAGGAGACGGACACGACGGAGGGGACGCCGTGACGAAGCCCCGGATCGCGACCCCCGACCGCGCCGTGCGCCCGGCGCCGGCCGCCCCGCGCCCGCTCGCGCTCCCGCGCTTCGAGCGGCACACGCTCGGCAACGGCCTCCGGGTCGAGTACGCCGAGCGACGCGGTTTGCCCGAAGTGTCGCTCCACCTCGTCCTCGAATGCGGCGCGGGCGCCGAACCGCCGCGACTCGGCGGTCTCGGCGAGCTGACCGCCCGACTCCTCACCGCCGGCACCCCCGGGCGAGACGCCATCGAGATGGCACGCTGGCTCGACCGCCTCGGCGTCGGCTATCGCGCAACGGTGGGCTACGGCGTCGGGGCCGTCTCCATGCACTTCCTGTCGGAGTTGTTCGAGGAGGCGCTCGACTTCCTCGCCGCGACCATCCTCGATTCCGAGTTCCCCGAGCACGAAGTCGAGCGCATCCGCGGCGAGCGCATCGACGAGATCGAACGCCAGGCGGACGACCCGGCGACCGTCGCGGGTCTCGCCACGATCGCCGAACTCTACGGCGACGGACTGTACGGACGGCCCGTGGGGGGCACCGGAGCCACCGTGTCCGGGATCGGCCCGGAAGCTGTGCGGGATTTCCACGCCGCGCGCTATCGCCCCGGCGGCGCTCTCCTCATCGCGTGCGGCGACCTCGACCGCGAGCGCCTCATCGCCGCGGCGGAGGCGCGTTTCGGCGCCTGGAGCGGCGAGACCGCGCCGGTCCCGCCCCCGGAAACGCCGGAGCCGCGGGCGAGCGACCTCGTCCTCATCGACCGCCCCGGCAGCGCCCAGAGCGAGATCCGCGTCGCGACGGTGGGGGTGCCCTACAACACCGGGGATCATCACGCGATCATCGTGGCCAACGCGATCCTCGGCGGCCTCTTCAACTCCCGGATCAACCTCAATCTGCGCGAGGACAAGGGGTGGACCTACGGCGCGAGATCGAGTTTCCGGTTCCGCCGGGGCGCGGGACCCTTCGTCGCGCGCACGGCCGTCGAAACCGCCCGGACCGGCCCCGCGTTCGAGGAGATCCTGCGCGAGATCGAGACCATGCGCACCGCACCCGTCACCGACGACGAAATGAGACTGGCCCGCAACGCCCTCACCCTCTCCCTCCCGCTCCAGTTCGAGACCGCCGTGCAGATCTGCGGAAAGGTGAGCCGCCAGCGCGTATTCGGCCTTCCCGACGACTACTGGGAGACGTACCGCTCCCGCATCGAGGCCGTCACGCCGGACGAGGTGCAGGAGGTCTGCCGCACGTACCTCGATCCCGGCCGCCTCGCGCTCCTCGCCGTGGGCGACGCGGCGACGGCCGCGCCCACGCTGGACGGCCTCGGGCCCGTGGATGTCCGGCCGGCCTCGTGACCGCGCCGTGACCGGAGACGCGGGCGAGGGTGCCGGGCGGGGCGGCGCGACGGGCCGCGTGGACGGGGAGCGCGTCTACTCCGGCCGCAGGATCCATGTCGATGTGGATCGCGTGCGGTTCCCGGACGGATCCATCGGCCGGCTCGAACTGATCCGCCACCCCGGCGCCGCCGCGGTTGTCGCGCTGGACCTGCCCGGCCCCCCCGGCGAAGCCGCGGGTGCGCCGCCGCGCGAACCCGTCGTCACGCTCGTGCGTCAATACAGGTACGCCGCCGGCGGGTTCATCTGGGAGGTGCCGGCCGGGAACCTGGAACCCGGCGAGCGTCCCGAGGCGTGCGCCCTCCGGGAACTGGAAGAGGAGGCGGGGCTGCGTGCCGGACGCCTGGAGTCTCTCGCCTCCGTACGCACGACACCGGGTTTCACGGACGAGGTCATCCACCTCCTCGCGGCGTGGGACCTCGAAGGGGTGGAGACACGTCACGAGGCGAGCGAGTTCATGGATGTGCATCGGCTGCCCCTGCGACGTACCATCGAGATGATCGATGCGGGAGAGATCAGCGACGGCAAGACGATTTGCGCGCTGACCCTCGCGGCCCGCTGGGTTGCCCGCCGGATGGATCGAATCGGCGGCACCGGGGTTTAACGCGTCGAATCGTCTGCAACGGGAGCCCTGCAAAGGGAGCGGCATGGACACGAAGCCGAACCTCGAAGTCTCGAGCCGATACGCGGTGCCCGGGGAGATGGAACCGCTCGGGCGCGGGGAATTGAAGCGCCTTGAGGACGCGGAACTCGTCACGCACTACCTGGGCGGGCAGCGCTTTGCGTTCAACGAGATCGCCGAGCGCTATCAGGACCGCCTGCTGAATTTCATCTACCGCACCATCGGAGACCGGGACCGTGCCGAGGATCTCGTGCAGGAGACCTTCGTGCGCGTCTACCGACACCTCCACCGGTTCGATCCCGCGCGGAAGTTCTCAACCTGGATCTATACGATCGCCAGCAACCTGGCGAAGAACGAATTGCGGAACCGGGCGCGGAACCCGCTGGTACTCTTCCATTCGCTCCGGAAGAGTTGGGAAGCCGACCATCGGCCGCTCGAATTCGAGGATACGGCCTACCGGCCCGACGATCTCTTCCGCAAGCGGCGCGTCCGCGAGCAGGTCGAGGCCGCGGTGGCGGAACTTCCCGAGCATCACCGTGTCGTATTCGTGCTGCGTGAACTGGAAGGGAAGAGCTACGAGGAGATTTCGGAGATCACGGGAGTGACGCTGGGCACCGTCAAGTCGCGCCTGAATCGGGCGCGGAACCGGTTCGCCTGCATCATCGCCCCGATGCTCGATTGAACCCCGGCGCCCGGCCCGCCGAAAGGAACCCTGGTACGCAGTTCAGAGTAGATGAGCCCGAATGGACGTTTTTCGTGATGGTGCAATGATGGTTTGCGACGAGATGGCTTGCAACGAGTTTATCGAGCGGTACACCGAATACGTCGACGGTGTGCTTGCCCCTGACGAGCGCCGTCGGTTCGACGCGCATCTTGAGGGATGCAAGTCGTGTCGACGCTATCAGCGAGTCCTGACTCGCGGGCTCGCAGCGTGGCGAGCCCTCCCTCGCGTCTCCACCTCTCCCGATTTCCTGCCCCGCCTGCAGCACCGCCTCTACCACGTCGACGAATCTTCGAAGCGGTCCTGGCGGAGCCAGTTCGGCCGAGCCGCGGCCATTGCCGTGGCGTCGGCGGGACTCTTTACGCTGGGCGTGTCGAACGGAAGCCAGCCGCTGCTCGTCGAAGTGCAGCTTCCGCCGGTGATGGCGGACGTGCCCGCGGAGACGGTGGCGGAGAGCCGGGGGAACCGGTTCGCCGACGACCCCTCCGTACCCGACTGGTTCCTCGTCCCGTTCGCTCCCGCGCTCGATGACGGAGGCGGACTGTTCGGTTCGACGTACGCCGTGCCGATCGCGACGAGCGACTCCATTCCCCTGCCGGTCGAGCGACGCTCCGGCCAACTCGACGAGTCTCGCTGACCCACCGCCGCGGCCCGCGGCACGGGTCTCTCCCGGCGCCGTGAGCGCGCCCCTCGACCCGCGGCTCTCGCGAGCCCTGGGCCAGAGTCCCCCGACCGGCGCGTGGTTCCTGCACGGAGACGCGATCCGCCTGCGGGACGAAGCCGCGCAGCAGCTCGTCGAGGCCGCCGTCGACCCCGCCACGCGCGACTTCAACTACGACCAGTTCCACGCCGAGGACGTGACGGACGAGCAGCTCGCCGCCACCCTGGCCATGCCCCCAATGATGGCGGAGCGCCGCGTCGTCTTCGTGCGCGATGTCGAGCGGCTGGGGACGAAGGCCCGCGCGGTCCTGAAGGAAGCCGCGGCGGCGGCGCCCCCCGACCTCGCCCTCATCGTCACGGCGCGCATCCCGAAGGGGTCGCGCGCGGCCTTCTACCGCGACCTCGGGAAGCTCTGCCGCACGCTGGAGTGGAAGACGCCGCGGGCGGCGGAGATCCCCGGATGGATTCACGACCGGGCGCGGAGCCGCTGGAAGCTCGACCTCTCCCCGGCGTCGGCCCAGTGGATCGCGGGAGCCGTCGGGTCGGACCTGTCGACGCTGGACGCCGAGCTCGAAAAGCTCGCTTCGCTTCCTGCCGACCGCCGGACCGACGCGGACATCCGGGCGATCGTTCCGCGGACGCATCGGATCGATCGCTGGAGCTGGCTCGATCTCGTGGCTTCGCGCGACTACGCGCGCGCCTTGCGCGAGTTGGAAAACGTGCTCACTTCGGAGCGGGGGGTTGGGCTGGTCGCCGGACTTGTGGAACAGCACCTTCTGCTTGGTCTGGCCCTCGAAGCGGGACCCGCCGGCTTGCGCGCCGCCCTGTCGGAAACCGGGCGCGGCTATCTCTCCTGGAAGGCGAACGCCTACGCGAAGCAGGCGAGGGCATGGACCGTACACGAACTCGATCATGCGTTGAGGGCGCTCCACCGCGCCGACCGGCATCTCAAATCGGGGCGGGGAGACCAGGCGGCGCTCGCCGAGATGCTCCTGGTGCTGGGGCAGGCAAAAAACGCCGGGAGATGACCTCGAGCCGCCGGAGCCGCGGAGGGCGCCCCCCGCGTCGCGGAAGGTGCCGCGCGTGGGCGCTGGCGCTTCTCGCCGGCGCGCCGTCATGGGGACTTTCGGCCCCCTCCGCCGCGCAGGCCGCGCAAGCCGCCACTCCCGTGGATCTCGACCATCTCGAGGCACGGATCGACGCCGGGAGATTCGAAGGCGCCGCCGAGGCGGTCGACCGCTGGCTCGCCACGGAGGCGCGGAACGCGGCGCGCGGCGACGTGCTGCGGGCGCGGTACCTCCGGGCGCGCCTCCTCGCCGACCCGGACTCCGCGCGCGCGGAACTCCTCGCCGTCGCCATGAACGGCGGCGCGCGCAATGGATCCCGGGCATGGTTGCGACTCGCGCAGCTGGATCTGGCGCTCGACGAACCCGCCCGCGCGGCGGCCGATCTCGAGCGTCTGCGGGCGGACCACGCGCGGAGCGCCGAGGCGGTCGAGTCCTGGTACTGGACGGCGCGGACCTTCGAGGACCGGGGCCTCCTCGATCGGGCGTGCGAGGCGTGGCAACGGGGGGCCGCGGAGGCCCGGCGCGTCGGCGCCGCGGAGATCGCGCTTCTTGCGGAGACCTCGGCGCTCGGCTGCGCGCCGGGCACCCCGCGCTTCGCGATACAGGTCGCGGCCTTCTCGCGCCGGGGTCCGGCGGAGGAGATGCGCGGACAACTGGAAGCCGCCGGCTTTTTCTCCCGCGTCGTCGAGTACGACGGACTCCACCGCGTCCGGCTGGGCCGCTTCGCCCGCCGGGAAGCGGCGGAAAGCCTCGCGCGCCGACTCCGGGACGCGGGCTTCGAGCCCGCCGTCATCCCCATCGTCTCGTGAGGCGCTGATGGCTGCGGCGACCACGGGCCCGGAGGCGTACCCGCCCCTCATCCGGCAGTATCTCGACATCAAGTCGCGCCACCCCGATTCGCTCCTCTTCTTCCGGGTCGGCGACTTCTACGAGATGTTCTTCGAGGACGCGGAGGAGGGGAGCGGCCTGCTGGGACTCACCCTCACCGCCCGGAACAACGGCGGAAAGCGGGACATTCCCCTCGCGGGCGTCCCCGTGAAGGCCGTGGACGAGTACGTCGCCCGCCTGCTCGAAATGGGCCGCCGCGTGGCGATCTGCGAGCAGCTCGAGGATCCGGCGGAAGCCCGGGGGATCGTGAAGCGGGACGTCGTCGAGATCATCACTCCGGGCACGGTCCTCGAGGACAAGCTCCTCGCGGCGCGCCGTAACAACTACGTCGTCGCGATCGCCGGAGACGCCCCGTTCGGGCTCGCCACCGTCGACCTCTCGACCGGCGAGTTCGAGCTTCGCGAGGTCGCCGCCGCGGATCTCAACGACGAACTCGGGCGGATCGAGCCCGCCGAGATCGTGATCCCCGAGGAGACGGAGGCGCCGGCCGGACCCTGGCACGTGACCGCGCGGCCCGCCTGGCGCTTTGACGCTTCACTCGGGGACGAGCGGCTCCGGGAGCGGTTCGGGGTCGCTTCCTCGACCGGCTTCGGCCTCGACTCCGCGCGCGACCCGCTTCTCCTCGCGGCGAGCGGCGCCCTCCTCGGTTACCTGGACGAGGTGCGGCCGACCGGCCTCGACCACCTGCGGCCGCCGCGCGTGGACCGGGCCGGACGCGTGATGTACCTCGACGAGATGACCCGGCGGAACCTCGAACTCGTGGAGCCGCTGCGCCCCGGCGAGGGCGCGTCGCTTCTCGCCCTCATCGACCGCACGCGGACGCCGATGGGGGCGCGCCTGCTGCGCCGGCGCCTGCTGCGGCCGCTCGTCGTCCCCGACGAGATCGCGGCCCGCCTCGACGCCGTGCAGGAACTCGTCGAGCGGGCGGAGGAGCGGGAGCGCATCCGAAGCGCGCTCCGCCCGATCCGCGACCTGGAGCGGCTTGCCGCCCGCGTCTCCGCCGGTCGCGCGGCGCCCCGGGAACTCCTCGGTCTCGGCCTCTCGCTCGGCGCGCTGCCGGGGCTGGCGGCCGCCCTCGAGCCGCTGGAGGCCGGCCGTCTCGCCGAACTTCGTTCCGGTTTCGATCCGCTCCCGGACGTGGCGGCCCGCATCGACGAAGCCATCGACCCGGAGGCCCCCCACGCCCTCAAGGACGGAGGCGTGATCCGAAGCGGCTTCTCCGCCGACCTCGACGAGCTGCGCGGCACGCGCGGAAGCGCCGTCGACTTCATCGCCGGCATGCAGGTGAGGGAGCGCGAGCGCACCGGCATCGACACGCTCAAGATCGGGTTCAACAAGGTGTTCGGGTACTATCTCGAGGTCACGCGCGCGAAGCTCGACCGCGTGCCGGAGGAGTGGACCCGCAGGCAGACGCTCACCAACGCCGAGCGCTACCTCACACCGGAACTCAAGGAGTGGGAAGCGAAGGTCCTCGGCGCCAACGATGAGATCGCAACGCTCGAGGCGCGGCTCTTCCACTCGGTGCGGGATGCCGTCGCGGCCGAGGTCGGGCGGATCCAGGCGGCCGCCGCCCACGTCGCCGAGATCGACTTCCTCGTCTGCCTCGCCGAGGTCGCGGCCGCCGGGGACTACGTGCGCCCGCGGCTCAGTGACGACATCGTCTTCGACATCGAAGAGGGCCGGCACCCCGTCGTCGAGACCGCGGTCGCGAGGGACACGTTCATCCCGAACGACATGCGGCTGGACGACGAACGCCGGACCCTGATCGTCACCGGCCCGAACATGGCGGGGAAGTCCACCGTGCTGCGCCAGGCGGGGCTCATCGCGCTCATGGCGCACATCGGTTCCTTCGTCCCGGCTCGCCGGGCCCGCATCGGGGTATGCGATCGCGTGTTCACGCGCGTGGGCGCCAGCGACAACCTCGCGGCGGGGCAGAGCACCTTCATGGTGGAAATGACGGAAACCGCGACCATCCTGCACGGCGCCACCGAGCGCTCGCTCGTCCTCCTCGACGAGATCGGGCGGGGCACGTCGACGTACGACGGTCTCTCGATCGCGTGGGCGGTGACGGAGCGACTGCATGAACTCGGTGCGCGCACGGTGTTCGCCACCCATTACCACGAACTCGTCGGCCTCGCGGAGTCGCTGCCGCGCGCGGCCGCCTTCAACGTCGCCGTGCGGGAGACCGGCCAGGACATCGTCTTCCTCTACCGGCTGCAGCCGGGGGGCTCGGATCGTTCCTACGGCGTGCACGTCGCCCGGCTGGCCGGGCTGCCCCCCGACGTCGTGGGGCGCGCCGCCCGCATCCTGCACGTGCTCGAGAGCGGGCCGTGGGGCGCCGGCGGCCGCGGAGCCGCGCTCGCCGAAGCGGGGATGGGGCAACTCTCCCTCTTCGAAGCCGCCGCCCCCGGCCCGAAGGACGGCCCGGCGCCGTCCGCGCGCGACAGCGCCGAGAGCGCGGACCTCGCCGCCGCGCGCGAGGTGCTCGAGAAGCTGGCCGGGATCGACCCCGATGGGATGACGCCCCTCGAAGCGCTGAATACGCTCGCCGAATGGAAGGCGTTCGGCGATGCATGACCGGCTCTTGCCGCGGGCCGCAGGGTCCGGCGTCTTCGCGGCGCTCGCCGCCCTCGCCGGTGCCGGGTCCACCGGGTGCGCGGACGAACCCGGCTCCGAGGTCGGCGCGCTGCGCGTCGACCAGCTCCGCGAGGGCGGCCTCGTGTGGCCCGTGCTCGAGTCCCCGCCGTCCCCGGCGTTTCCCTATCCGGCGCAGGCCCTGGAGGAGGGCGCCGGCGGAGAGATCCTGCTGCGCATTCGAATCTCCGCTGCCGGACGCGTCGATTCCGTCGCGGTCGTGACCTCGTCGGGACATGCCGTCCTCGACTCGGCCGCGGTGGAAGGCGCCCGCCTCCTCCGGTACCGGCCGGCGCAGCACGGCGGCGTCCCCACCGCCATCTGGGCACAACTCCCCATCCGCTATCCGGCGCCGGCGTCCGGTGGCTGACCCCCGCGTGCGCGTCGGCGTCCTCTTCGGCGGCGAGTCCCCCGAGCACGAGGTGTCGCTCCGCTCGGCGAAGAACGTCATCGAGGCGATCGACCGCGAGCGCTACGACATCGTGCTCATCGGCATCGACCGCCGCGGCCGCTGGCATCTCGCCGACGAATCGCGCTTCCTGCGGCACGCCTCGGACCCGCGGCGCATCCGCCTCCCCCACGCGCCGGTCCGGCTCGCCCTGACTCCCGGCCGCCGCCCCCGGATCGTCCCCGTCGGGCGCCCGGAGCGGGCCGAGCTCCCGGAACTCGACGCCATCTTTCCCGTCCTCCACGGTCCCTTCGGCGAGGACGGCACCGTCCAGGGGCTCCTGCGGCTCGCGCACCTCCCCTTCGTCGGGCCCGGGATCCTCGGCTCGGCCGTCTGCATGGACAAGGACGTGGCCAAGCGGCTGCTGCGCGACGCGGGCATCCCCGTCGCGCCCTTCATCACGGTGCTCTCCCGGGCCGAAGCCCCCTCCTGGGACGAGGCCGTGGCCGCGCTCGACGCCCCGATCTTCGTCAAGCCGGCGAACATGGGGTCCTCCGTCGGCGTGTCGAAGGCCGAAACGGACGCGGACTACCGGCGGGCGCTCGACGAGGCCTTTTCCTTCGACACCAAGGTGCTCCTCGAACGGACGATCCGGGGCCGCGAGATCGAGATCTCCGTCCTCGGGAACGAGACCCCCGAAGCCTCGATCCCCGGGGAGATCGCCCCCACGCACGCGTTCTACTCCTACGAGGCCAAGTACCTGGATCACGACGGCGCGGACCTTCTCATTCCGGCGGACCTCGATGCCGAGACCACGGCGCGGGCCCGCGAGATCGCCGTCCGCGCCTTCCGGGCGCTATGCTGCGAGGGGATGGCGCGCGTCGACCTCTTCCTCGCCACGGAGCCTTGCGGTCCCCTCCCGTCCGGTTCACTGGTGATAAACGAGATCAACACGCTCCCGGGCTTCACGCGGATCAGCATGTACCCGAAGCTCTGGGATGCGAGCGGCGTGTCATACCCGGAACTCATCGACCGCCTCATCCGGCTCGCGATCGAACGCGCCGAGCGTGACGAACGGCTCGCCTCGGCGATCGACCTCCAGGACGGCGGCGCGACGGACGGCGGCGAGGCGAGACAGGGCGAGGCAGGATCGGGATGATGAGACAGCCCGCGTTCAAGGGCGGCGGCGGCCGCTTCGGTGGCGGCGGCTTGGGCGGCGGCGGCCTGGGTGGCGTCCGCTTCGGCCACGGCTTTCCGATGAGTCGCTGGGTCCTGCGGCTCATGATCGCGAACTTCGCGATCTTCCTCCTCATGGCGGTGCGGATCGTGCCCGCCGGGGCGATCGAATGGCTCGGCTTCGCGGTGCCCCTCTTCCTCACGCGCCCGTGGACCGCCGTCACCTACATGTTCGTGCACGGCGGCTTCATGCACCTGTTCATGAACATGCTCGCCCTCTTCTTCTTCGGCCCGCCGCTCGAACAGAAGTGGGGCAGCCGTTTCTTCCTCCGTTTCTACCTCGTGACCGGGCTCGGCGGGGCCGCGTTCTCCGTGCTCCTCTACTCGCTCACGGGGCCGACGATCATGGTGGGCGCCTCCGGCGCGATCTTCGGCCTCCTCGTCGCCTTCGCCCTCAACTGGCCGGATGCGAAGATCTTCCTCTACTTCGTCTTTCCCGTGCCGGCGAAGTGGTTCGTCGCCGGGCTCGGCGCCCTCACCCTCCTCTCGACCATGCAGGGGTCGGCGGACGGCGTGGCGCACTGGGCCCACCTCGGCGGACTCGTGACCGGGTTCGTCTATCTCCGATACGGAGAACGCATCGGCCGCTTCGCGCACAGAGCCCTCTACAAGGAGCGGCCGGCGCCCAAGCGTTCCGCGCCGCCGCCGCCCCCGCCCGGCCGCCGCCGCCGCCGGGTGGACGGGGATTCCCTCGATGAAGTGGACCGGATCCTCGACAAGATCCGAGCGGACGGCATGGACTCCCTCTCGGCGCGCGAGCGCGCCTTCCTCGACGAAGTGAGTCGGCAGTACCAGCAGACCAAGGGGACGGAGAAGAAGACCCGCACCCACTAACCGGCGCGGCTGGAGTTTTTCGCCGCCGGTTTCTACAATGTCCGCCCCGCGCGAGCCCCCGGCCGGGAGCGTCGCGCATGGAACGGCCCGTGGCCGGAGCAAGCGCCTGTCGCGGGTCGCCGGCCCCGGTTCCATCCCAGGAGGAGTACATGGCGCCTGCCGCCTCGGAATATCAAACGCGCAACCTTCGCAACGTCGTCCTCTTCGGGCACGGAGGGGCGGGCAAGACGACGCTTGTGGACGCGATGTGCTACATCGCCGGCGGAGCCACGCGGAAGGGCGATGTCCAGAAGGGGAACGCACTCACCGACTTCACGCCGGAAGAGACCGGCCACAAGATCTCGATCAACCTCGCCGTCGCCCACGCCGTCCGGAACGACGCGCGGATCAACCTCATCGACACTCCCGGCTATCTCGATTTCCTGGGCGAAGTCGTGGCGGGGATCCGCGTGGCGGACGCCGGCATCTGCGTCATCGATGCGATCTCCGGCGTCGAGGTGGGGACGGAAAAGACCTGGGCCGCCGCGGACGCCGCGAGCCTGCCGCGGGCCGTCTTCGTGTCGATGATGGACCGCGACAACGCGGACTTCCGCAACACCCTCGGCCAGATCCGCGGCGAACTCACCTCCGCCGCGATGCCGGTCCACGTCCCCATCGGGGCGGGCGCCGACTTCAGCGGCTTCGTCGACCTCCTCACGATGAAGGCCCACACCTCCAAGGGTGGGGACAAGGGGGCGGCCGGCGTGGCCGACGCACCCGAGGATGTCGCGTCGGAGGTGGAGGACCTCAGGGAGGAACTCATCGAGGCGATCGTGTCGGGGGATGACGACCTGCTCGAAGCCTATTTCGAGGGTGAGGACCTCGATCCCGGCCGGCTCGGCGAAGTGTTCGCGGAAGCGATCCGCTCCGGCGACATCGTCCCCGTGTTCTGCGGCTCATGCCAGACGAGCGCGGGAGTGCCGGCGCTCATGGACCGCATCGTGGAACTCTTCCCCTCCCCCGACCGCGCCGCGTCCCAGAGCGCGAGCGACGGAAACGGCGAAGTGTCGCTGGAGCCGGGAGCCGGGTCGCCCACCGCGGCGCTCGTCTTCAAGACGACGTCGGAGCCCCATGTCGGCGACCTGAGCTATTTCCGCGTCTTCTCCGGCCGAATCACGAACGGCGTCACGCTCGCGAACCCCGACCGTTCCGCGAGCGAGCGCATCGCGCATCTCGCGATTCCGCACGGGGCGCGCCGCATCGACGTCGACGCGCTGAACCCCGGTGACATCGGGGTCGTGACGAAGCTCAAGGACACGCATACCGGGGACACGCTCTGCGACAGCGGGAGCCAGCTGTCGTTCGGCGGGATCGAATGGCCCCAGCCGGACCTCTCCCTCGCCGTCACCGCCCGCACACGGGCCGACGAGGACAAGATCGGCAGCGGCCTCGCGAAGCTGCACGAGGAGGATCCGACGTTCTCCTCCGGCTACGATCCCGAGCGGGGACAGACGATCATCCGAGGGCTCGGCGAGATCCACCTCAACATCTCGCTGGAGAAGATGACCCGGAAGTACGGGGTCAACGTGGACACGCACCAGCCGAACATCGCCTACCGCGAGACGATCACGAAGACCGCGGAGGGGCAGGGGCGCCACAAGAAGCAGTCGGGCGGGCGCGGGCAGTTCGGCGACTGCCACGTCCGGCTCAGCCCGCTGCCGCGCGGGGAAGGGTACAAGTTCGTCGACTCGATCAAGGGCGGCGTGATCCCGACCAAGTTCGTCCCGGCCGTGGGGAAGGGGATCGGGGAGGCCTCGAACCGGGGGGTCCTCGCCGGCTATCCGCTCGTGGACTTCCAGGCCGAGTGCTACGACGGTTCGCATCACTCCGTGGACAGCTCGGACATCGCCTTCCAGATCGCGGGATCGATCGCCTTCCAGAAGGTCGCGCGGGACGCGAACCCCGTGATCCTCGAGCCGATCATGGAGGTCGAGGTCGAGACGCCCGAGGAATACATGGGCGAGGTGATGGGAGACCTCAACCAGCGGCGCGGCCGCGTGCTCGGCATGGATTCGAAGGGGCGGCGGCAGGTTGTGAAGGCGCACGTCCCCCAGGCGGAACTCTACAAATACTCCGCCGCGCTGCGCTCCCTGACGCACGGAAAGGCGACGCACACGCGCAGCCTGGCTGCGTACGAGCAGGTTCCTCCGCATGTTCAGGAGAAGGTGATCGCCGAGTCGCAGCGCGACGACGACTAGAAACGAGCGGGCGGTAGCCGGTGGCGGGCCATTCGAAGTGGTCGAAGATCAAGCGCCAGAAGGCGGTGACCGACAAGGCGAAGGGGAAGCTCTTCTCCAAGCTCGGTCGCGAAATCGCCGTGGCGGCGCGGGAAGGCGGAGGAGATCCGGACTTCAATCCGCGCCTGCGGACCGCGATCGACAACGCGAAGAGCCAGCGGATGCCGGCCGACAACATCGATCGCGCGGTGCGCCGCGGGACGGGGGATCTGCCGGGCGCGAGCTTCGAGGAGGTCACGCACGAGGGCTACGCGCCGGGCGGCGCCGCGCTCTACCTCGAGTGCCTGACGGATAATCCCCGGCGCACGCTGGCCGAACTCCGGCACCTGCTCGACAAGCGGGGCGGCAACCTGGGCCAGAGCGGTTCCGTCGCGTGGTTGTTCGAACGCAAGGGCCAGATCCTCGTGTCCGCCGACGAGTGCGACGAGGAGGCGGTGCTCGACGCGGCGCTCGAGGCGGGGGCGGAGAACTTCGAGTCCGAGGACGGGACGTTCGTCGTGACGACGGCGGCGCCGGACTTCCACGACGTGCTCGGCGCGATGCGCGACGCCGGCGTTCCGGTCGAGGAGGCGGAACTCGCGATGGTGCCCGGCAACACGGTGAAACTGGAGGGGCGCGACGCGGAGAAGGTGCTCGCCGTCCTGCACGCGCTCGACGAGCACGACGACGTGCTGAAGGTGAATACGAACGTGGATCTGGAGGAGGCGGAGGGGGCGGACTGGGAAGCCCCCTGAAGGTGCTGGGCGTAGACCCCGGCACGCGGGCGACCGGATACGGCTTCGTCGAAGGGCGCCGCCCGGGAGGGCCCGCGTATCGCCTCATCGAGTGCGGCGTCGTGCGGCCGCGCGGAGAGGACCTCCCGCAGCGTCTCGTGGACATCCACAACGCGGCGCTCGAACTCATCGACCGGTTGGAGCCGACTTGCGTGGCGATCGAGAGCGCCTTTCACGGGCGGAACGCGCGCACCGCGCTCGTGCTCGGGCACGCCAGGGGCGTCCTCGTGCTTGCCGCCGCGCTCCGCGAGCTTCCGGTGCACGAGTATGCGCCGCGCGAAGTCAAGAAGCGCGTCGTTGGGACCGGCGCCGCGAGCAAGGAACAGGTCGGGTTCATGGTCAAGCACCACCTGCGGCTCGGCGAGCCGCCGCGTCCGGCGGATGCGGCGGACGGGTGCGCGGTCGCGCTCTGCCACCTCCTCGGCGGACCGATCCGGTGATCCGGCGTCTCCGGGGTGAACTCATCGGGCGCGCGGAGGGCGCCGTCGAGGTCCTCACGGGCGACGGCGTCGGCTATGAGGTCGGCGTGCCGCTCGGGCTCGCTGGGCGTCTTCCGCCCGAGGGATCCGAGGTCGAACTGCACACCGTCCTCGTCGTGCGCGACGACGCCTTCGAGCTGTTCGGCTTCGAGACGCCGGGCGACCGCGAACTCTTCCAGCGGCTGCGCGTCCCGAGCGGCGTGGGCCCCCGGCTCGCGCTCGCGATCCTGGGCGCGCTTCGGCCCGAACGCGTCGTGCGCGCGATCCGGGCGAAGGACCATCGCACGCTCCAGACCGTGAGCGGCGTCGGCAAGAAGACGGCCGAACGCATCGTGATCGAACTCAGCGACAAGCTCGACGACCTCGGCGACATGGGCGACGACGCCGTGCCGGGCGGCGGGGTCGCCGCGGCGGCCGTGCAGGCGCTGCGCGGCCTCGGCTACCCGCGCTCCCAGAGCGAGAACGCCGTCAGCCGCGCCCTGCAGGGACTCGCGGAAGCGGGCGAGGACCCCGACGTCGGGGCCGAGGAACTCGTGCGCCGCGCGCTGCAGCACGTATGACCGCGTCGGGGCCGCCGGGCCGATCCGGCGACACGCGGAACGCGGGCGACCCGGGCGCCGGGGGCGATGCGGGCGCCGGGGGCGACGCCCGTCCGCGCACGGAGATCACGACGCCGGAGGTGCTCGAGAGCGACGAGCGCCCGGACGCCTCGCTGCGCCCGCGGCGGCTCGACGAGTTCATCGGACAGGCGCGGGTCAAGGAGAGCCTCTCCGTCTTCGTGGAGGCGGCGCTGGGTCGCGAGGAGGCGCTCGACCACACCCTCTTCTACGGCCCGCCGGGCCTCGGGAAGACGACGCTCGCCCTCCTCCTTGCGGACGAACTCGGCGTCGGGATCAAGCTCACCTCCGGCCCCGTGCTCGAGAAGCCGGGCGACCTCGCGGGCCTGCTTACGAACCTCCCGCCGCGCGGGATCCTCTTCATCGACGAGATCCACCGTCTCCGGCCCGTGATCGAGGAGTTCCTCTATCCGGCGATGGAGGACTACCGCATCGAGATCCGGCTCGGCGACGGGCCCCGGGTGGAGACGTTCTCGATGAAGCTCGAGCGCTTCACGCTCGTGGGCGCGACGACCCGTTTCGGGCTCCTGACCGCCCCGATGCGCGCGCGCTTCGGCGTCATCGAGCGCCTCGGCTACTACCCGCCGGAGGAACTCGCGCGCATCGTCACCCGCTCCGCGAGCCTCCTCGACATCCCGATCACGCCCGGGGGCGCCGGGGAGATCGCCCGCCGCGCCCGCGGCACCCCCCGGATCGCGAACCGCCTCCTGCGCCGCGTCCGCGACTACGCGCAGGTGCGAAGCGACGGCCAGATCGATTCCGGGACGGCGGAGAAGGGCCTCACGCTGCTCAACGTCGACGAGTACGGCCTCGACGAGATGGACGCGCGCGTGCTGAAGGCGATCATCGAGACCTTCGACGGGGGGCCGGTGGGACTCGCCTCCCTCGCGGTCGCCGTGGGGGAGGACGCGGGGACGCTCGAGGAGGTCTACGAGCCGTACCTGATCCAGAACGGGTACATGCAGCGCACGTCACGCGGCCGCGTGGCCACCCGGAAGGCGTACGAGCGCTTCGGTTACGCCCTCCCGAGCGACCGGGAGGGGTCGGAGGGCGGGTCACAGGGTGCGCTGTTCGGCGATGACGGATGAGCGGGCGGGCCGGACGGAGGCGTACGACTACGAGCTGCCGGCCGAGCTGATCGCGGCCCGCCCGGCCGCCCGGCGCGACGCCAGCCGTCTCCTCGTGCTGGACCGCGCGCGGCGCCGCTTCACGGACGCGGCTTTCCCCGCGCTGCTCGAGCGGCTCCGCGCCGGCGATGCCGTCGTCGTCAACGACAGCCGCGTCTTCCCGGCCCGGCTGCTGGGCCGCAAGCCGACCGGCGCCCGCGCCGAGATCCTCCTCGTCCGCCCCGAGTCCGACGCGCTCCATCCGTTCGCCCCCTTCGACGAAGCGGACACCCGCCTCTGGCGCGCCATGGTCCGCCCCGGCGGCAAGCTCAAGCCCGGCCGCACGGTGGACATCGCGGACGGGTTCGCCGTCGAGATCCTCGACTCCGCCCCCGACGGCACCCGCCTCGTGCGGCTGGCCGGCGACGACGACCCGTGGAGCCTGATCCAGCGCCACGGCCGCGTCCCCCTCCCGCCGTACATCGTCCGCGACGCCCCCGACGTACCGGACGCGGGTCGGGACGGGGCCTGGCGCGCGTGCGACGATGCCGAGGACCGGGAGCGTTACCAGACCGTGTACGCGGCGCCGGCCGGGAGCGTCGCCGCCCCGACGGCGGGACTTCATTTCACCCCGGAGACGCTCGCTGCGATCGAGGCCCGCGGCGTCCGTCTCGTGTCCCTCACGCTCCACGTCGGGTTCGGCACCTTCCGCCCCGTGACCGCCGACCGGATCGACGAGCACGAGGTCGCCCCCGAGGCGTACAGCTTCTCGCCGGACGCGGCCGAGGCGCTGAACGCGGCGCGCGCGGCGGGCGGGCGCGTGTTCGCCGTCGGGACGACCTCCTGCCGCGTGCTGGAGACCGTCGTCGCGGGCGGCGGCGGCAGGGGCGGCGGCCCCCCCGCGGGCGGCCCCTTCGCACCGGGGCGGGGCTGGACGGACCTCTTCATCCGTCCCCCGTACACCTTCCGCGCCGTGGACGCGCTCGTGACGAACTTCCACCTTCCTCGCTCGAGCCTGCTCATGCTCGTCGCGGCATTCGCGGGCCGGGAACTCACGCTCGAGGCCTACGCGCACGCGATCCGCGAGCGATACCGCTTCTATTCCTACGGCGACGCGATGGTCATCACATGAGAACGACCCCGTGACGGCGCCCGGGGACGCCGGGCGCTTTCTCGTCGAGGGGACGAGCGGGCGGGCGCGCGCCGCGACGCTCCGCCTGTCGCGCGGCACGATCCACACCCCGTGCTTCATGCCGGTCGGGACGCTCGGGACGGTGAAATCGCTCACCCCCGGGGAACTCCGCGACGCGGGGGTCGAGGTCCTGCTCGGGAACGCCTATCACCTCTACCTGAGGCCCGGCACGCGCGTGCTCCGGGAGCTCGGCGGACTCCACCGTTTCATGGGATGGGACGGTCCCATCCTCACCGACTCGGGCGGGTTCCAGGTCTTCTCGCTCGCCCGCATCAACCGGATCGACGACGACGGCGTCACCTTCCGCAGCCACCTGGACGGGAGCCTGCACCGGCTCACGCCTGAACTCTCGATGGAGATCCAGGCCGCGATCGGCTCCGACATCCGCATGGCGTTCGACGAATGTCCCCCCGCGGAGTCCTCCCCCGAGGCCGCGCGGACCGCGGTAGAACGCACGCTCGCCTGGCTGGCGCGGTGCCGGGCGAGTCACGAAGCGCACCGGGATGCGCATCCGGACGAAGACGGCCTCCTCTTTCCCATCGTCCAGGGCGCCTCCTGCGAGAACCTTCGCCTCGAATCCGTCGAACGCACGCTCGCGATGGGCGAGTGGCCGGGCGTCGGGATCGGCGGACTCTCCGTGGGCGAGGAGAAGGACGTGACGCACCGCGTGCTCGACGCCATCGAACCCGTCCTCCCCCCCGACCGGCCCCGCTACCTGATGGGCGTCGGCTATCCCGACGACGTCATCGAGGCGGTGCGGCGCGGCGTGGACATGTTCGACTGCGTGGCGCCGACCCGGAACGGCCGGAACGGCACCGCCTTCACGGCCGAGGGCACCCTCAACATCAAGGGTGCGCGCTTCGCATCCGACCCCGCGCCGCTCGACGAGACGTGCGACGGCCCCTGCTGCACCGACTACAGCCGCGCCTACCTGCGGCACCTCTTCGTGAGCGGCGAACTGCTCGGCCTGCGGCTCCTCTCGCTGCACAACGTGCGCTTCCTGATCCGATTGACTTCCCACGCGCGCGCGGCGATCCTGCGGGGCGACTACGACCGCTGGGCCGACGACTGGCTCGCGACCTACCGGCGCGGCTCCCCGCGCCCCGCGACCGAACAGGAAGGTGAGGACGGACCATGCTGATGCTGAACCTCATGGGCGCTCCCGAGGGAGGGACGGCGAATCCGGCCGCCACCATGATGATGATGTTCGGGTTCATCGCCATCTTCTACTTCATCTTCTTCCGGCCGCAGCGGAAGCAGCAGAAGGAGCACCAGGAGATGGTCAAGAACCTGAAGCGGGGGGACAGGGTTTCGACGATCGGCGGCATCGTGGGCGAGATCGTCCACATCACGAACGACATCGTCACGATCAAGAGCGGCGACACGCGGGTCGAAGTCGAGCGCTCCAAGATCGGCAAGGTCAACTAGCCGCCGCGGGTTCGGCGCCCCCGTCCCGCCGGTTCCGGCCGCCTCGCCGAGTCCTCGTGATCCTCGACATCCGCATCTTCGGAGACCCCGTCCTGCGGGAGAAGTGCGCGCCCGTGGCGGAGATCGACGACGAGATCCGCCGACTCGCCGCCGACATGCAGGAGACGATGTACGACGCGGACGGCATCGGTCTCGCGGCGCCCCAGGTGGGCGTGCCGATCCGTCTCTTCGTGTACGACGTGCGCGACGACGAGATCCCGCCCGGCGTTCTCGTGAACCCCGAGATCGTCGAAGAGAAGGGCGCGGCGAAGGAGGAGGAGGGATGCCTGAGCATCCCCGGACTGTCGGAGACGGTCGAGCGGAGCGAGTCCATCGTCGCCCGCGGCCTCGGACTGGACGGGGATCCGGTCGAGATCCGCGCCGACGGCATTCTGAGCCGCTGCATCCAGCACGAGAAGGACCACCTGGACGGGATCCTCTTCCTCGATCGCGTGAGTCCGCTCAAGCGCAAGATCCTGCTCGCGAAGTGGCGGAAACAGGAGCGGGACTGAAGCGGCCGCGGGCGACATGAGGGTTCTCTTCCCATGAGGGTTCTGTTCTGGGGCACGCCGGAGTTCGGACTCCCCTCGCTGGAGGCGATGCGGGGGGCGGGGCACGACATCGCGGGCGTCGTCACGAACCCGGACCGGCCCGCGGGCCGTGGGAGGCGTCCGCGGACGAGTCCCGTGAAAGCGTGGGCGCTCGAGGCCGGAGTGCCCGTGCTGCAGCCCGAGCGTCCCGGCGAGGAGGGCTTTCTCGCCGCCGCCCGCCGCCTGCGTCCCGACATCTCCGTCGTCGCGGCGTACGGCCGTCTCCTCCCGCAGGCGGCGCTGGATCTGCCGCCGCTCGGATCACTGAACGTGCACGCATCGCTCCTGCCCGCGCTGCGCGGCGCGGCCCCCATCAACTGGGCCATCATCCGGGGGCACCGCGAGTCCGGGATCAGCATCCAGCGCATGGTCGCGGAACTCGACGCCGGCCCCGTGCTCGGGCAGACGCGGATCCCCATCCCGGCGGCGATGACGGCCGGGGAACTGTACGCGGAGGCCGCGGAGGCGGGGGGCGCACGGCTCGTCGCGGTGCTCGGCGACCTGGCGTCCGGGCGGGCGGTGGAGCGGGCGCAGGACGACGCGCGCGCGACGTGGGCGCCGAAGCTCGACCGCGAGACCGCGCGCATCGACTGGTCTCGCCCCGCGGCCGAGGTAGCGAACTGGCTCCGCGGCTGCGACCCCTGGCCGGCCGCGTGGACGTCGCTTGCCGCGCCCGCCGCCCTCGCCGGGAGAACCGTGCAGTGCTTCGAGCCGAGCGTCGACGGTTCCCGCTCGGGAGCCGCGCCGGGCACCGTCGTCCGGCTCGATCCCGTCCGGGGGCTGCGCGTCGCGACGGGATCGGGCACGGTCGCCGTCGGCGCCGTCAAGCCGGCCGGCCGCCGCCGCATGAGCGCGGCCGCATGGGTGAGGGGCCTCCCGGATCCGAAGGAGGTCCGTTTCGACTGAGCCACGACTTCCGCGACTTCACGTCCTCGTCTCCGAGCGGGAGCTGGGCGACCCGCCCGGCCCGGACGGCCCGCGTGACCCGGGCGACCGGTGTGGCCCGGGCGGGCTCGCGGCGGTCGAGCGCGTGCTGGAGCGCGCGGCCCCCCTCGCGATCCATCTGCGGGCCCGGATCAGCGCCCGGCGACTGTACGAGGTTGCGGACCGGCTCGCCCCCATCGCGTCCCGCGCCGGGGGCTGGCTCGTCGTGAACGGGCGGCCCGATGTGGCGCTGGCGGCGGGTGCGCGGGCCGTACAACTTGGGCGGACCGCGCTCGGGGTGGAGGAGACGCGCCGCATGGTCCGGGCGTGCGCGGGGAGGCTCGCGATCGGGGCCTCCGTACACGACGCGGAGGGGGCACTGCGAGCGGCCCGGGAGGGCGCCGACTACATCGTGCTCGGCACGATCTACGCGACGCTCTCGCACCCGGGGGTCGAGGGAAGCGGTCCCGCCGCCGTGTCCGCGGTCCGCCGCCGACTGACCGCCCACCGGCTCGCCGTTCACCGGCCTTCCGCTCGGCGTCCGCCCCCGATCCTCGCGATCGGAGGCGTCGGCGCGGATCGGATCGAGGAGGTGACGGAGGCCGGAGCGTACGGCATCGTGGTGGGGCGGGCCGTGTGGTCCGCGCCCGACCCGTCGCGAGCCGCGCTCGGCCTGCGCAGACAGCTCGACCGGCTGGATGGCTGACCGGAAACGAACTTCATGGAAATCATGCAGATACAGGTGAACGGAAAGGAGCGGGACGTTCCCGCGGGAACGTCGGTCGCGACGTTGCTCCGGGATCTCGGCCTCGATGGACGCATGCTCGTCGTCGAACTCAACCGGCGGATCGTCCGTCCGCCCGAGATCGAGAGCGTGCAGCTGGAGGCGGGGGACCGCGTCGAACTCGTCCACTTCGTGGGAGGCGGATGAGATGACGCCGCTCGAAATCGCCGGACGCACCTTCGCTTCCCGGCTCATCGTCGGAACGGGGAAATACCCGAGTCCCGAGATCATGCTCGAAGCGATCCGGGCCTCCGGCGCCGACATGGTCACCGTCGCCGTGCGCCGGGTCGACATCGAGAACCCGGACCGCGACGACATCCTCCGCACGCTGAGCCCGGACGAGTTCAGCCTGCTGCCGAACACCGCCGCCTGCTACAGCGCCGAGGAGGCGATCCGCGCGGCGCGGCTGGGGCGGGCGGCGGGCATGAGCGACTGGGTGAAGCTCGAAGTCATCGGCGACCCCGACACGCTCCTACCCCACACCGAGGAGTTGATCGAGGCCACGCGCGTGCTCGTCGCCGAGGGGTTCGTCGTGCTCCCGTACACGAACGACGACCTCATCACGGCATTGCGCCTCGAGGAGGCCGGGGCCGCCGCGGTGATGCCGCTCGCCTCGCCGATCGGGAGCGGTCTCGGACTCCTCAACCCGCTCAACATCCGCATCATCAAGTCCCGCCTGTCCGTTCCGGTCATCGTCGACGCCGGCGTGGGCACGGCATCCGACGCGTGCGCGACGATGGAGCAGGGCGTGGACGGGATCCTCATGAACACGGCGATCGCGGCGGCGGAGGACCCCGTGGAGATGGCCGGCGCGATGCGGCTGGCGGTGGAGGCCGGCCGGCGCGCCTACGTCGCCGGCCGCATGCCCCGACGCGAATGGGCGGTGCCTTCGAGCCCGCTCGAGGGCGTGCCGCCGCCGGCTTGAACCCCCGCGCGGCGGCCCACCGGATCCTGGGCGAGGTGCGGCGCGGGACGCTCTCCGACCGCGCGGCATCGCGCGTCCTCCCGGCCGTGGACCCGGCCGACCGCGGACTCGCGCTGGACATCGCCTTCGGCTGCCTCCGCCTGCGCGCCCGCCTCGACGCCTGGATCGGGGCCTGCGCCGACCGGCCGCCCTCCCGCATGGACCGGGCGGTGCGCGACTGGCTTCGCATCGGCGTGTACCAGCTCACGGAGTTGCGGACGCCGGACCACGCGGCGGTGGGGGAGACCGTCGGCGCGGCGCGTTCCGCGCTGGGGCGCCGGCGCGCGGGGTACGTGAACGCCGTCCTGCGGGCGCTCGCGAGGCGCCGCGACGCCGATTCCGGCGACGACCCCTTTCCCGATCCGGACGAGGACCCGGTGGGGCACCTCTGCTCCTGGGGCTCGCATCCGGAGTGGCTCGTCCGGCGGTGGCTCGCCCGCTGGGAGTTGGCGGACGTGCGGCGGCTCGTCGAACAGCAGAACCGGTCGCCCGATGTCGTCGTACGCATGTTGAGCGGGGAGGATCCGGTGCCGCCCGACGGCGTGGAACTCGAGCCCGTCCCCGGTTGGCCGCGCTCCTACCGGCTCGAAAGGGGGCTGCCGGAGTCGGCGCTCTCCCACCTGCGCGCGGTGGTTCAGGACCCTGCGGCCTCCGCCGTGGTAGATTATGCGGGAGACCGGCTCGCGGAGCCGGTGCTCGACGTGTGCGCGGCGCCGGGCACGAAGGCCCTCGGGCTCGCCGCGGCGTACGGCGTGCCGGTCGTGGCGCTCGACCTCTCGCGCCGGCGGCTGGCCCGCCTCGGCGCGCCGGCCGGCCGGCTCGGGCTGCCGGTGAGCACGGCCGTCGCCGACGCGCGGCGGCTTCCGGTCGCCGAGGCCGGGACCGTGCTCGCCGATGTGCCCTGCACGGGCACCGGAGTACTGCGGCGGCGGGCCGACGCCCGCTGGCGGCTCGGACAGCGCGGCCTCGACGACCTCGTGGCCCTGCAGCGCGAGATCGTGGACGCGTGCGCCGCGACCGTGAGACCGGGCGGGCTGTTCGTGTACAGCACATGTTCGCTCGAACGCGAGGAGAACGAAGGACAGGTGGACGCCTTTCTGGACCGCAGGCCCGACTACCGGCGCGATCCGCCCGGCGCGGGCGCGCGCAGCGACTGCGTGACGCCCCGCGGCGACCTCTTCGTGCGCCCGTGGCTCACCGGCACGGACGGCGCCTACGCCGCGCGTCTGCGGCGGATCGCGTGAGCGCGCCGTGAGATTCCTGCGCCTGACGCTCGTTTTCGCCGCCCTGTTCGGCGTCGGCTACCTGTACGCCGCGATGCGGCTCTTCCCCGCGGCGGAAGATCCGACCGACGTCGACTTCACCGAGATCCCCGATCTCACGGGCGTATCGCTGGCCGAGGCCGGGGGACGCCTCTCCGCGCTGGGGCTCGTCTCCACCGAGCAGGGCAGCCTTCATCACGGCGAGATCCCCGCCGGCGCCGTCGTCGCGCAGCGACCGCTCCCGGGCCAGCTCGCCCGGACCGGGGACACGATCGTGCTCACGACGAGCGCCGGCATCGAAACACGCGTCGTGCCCGATCTCGCCGGCCTCCCGAGCGGCGAGGCCGCGACCCTCCTCACCCGGCTCGGCTTCGATATCGATATCGAGGAGACCGACGAGAGCGCCGCCGCCGGCGCGATTCGGACGGAGCCCGCCGCCGGAACGAGCCTCCCTCTCCCCGCCCGCGTCCGCCTCTTCGTCAGCCAGGGGAAGGCGATCGTCGCGGTTCCCGATCTTCAGGGCCGCCATGTGGACGACCTCGAGCTTCTTCTCGAGGAGGTGGAACTGCAGCTGGGCGCCGTCCGCTACCAGGTCGAGGCCCCGGAGGTGCAGGGACGCGTCATCTTTCAGAGCCCGGCCCCCGGCGCCGCCCTCCGGGGGGACGGGTTCGTCTCCGTGATCGTGGCCGGGACGCCGCCCGACTCCGCCACCGCGGACCTCACGAGAGACGCCGCCCGCGACACGGTTCCCGCGACCCGCGACGCGGTGCCCGCGACCCCCGGCAGCGAGAGAATCTAGATGGACTTCAAGAGCGCGTTCACGAAGAACTGGCCCTACAAGGTCGCGGCGATCGTCCTGTCGGTGCTTCTCTGGCTCAGCGTCTCGGCCGACGCCGAGATCGCCGAGCAGCCGGTTTCGACGCTCCTCGAGATCCAGGTGAGCGATTCCGCGTGGAGTCTGCGCGAAGTGCGGCCCGCCGAGATCACGACGACCTTCCGCGGCCGCCTGAACGAGGTGTTCGCAGCCCGCTTCGAGAGGCCCGTGATCCGCAAGGTTCTCGACCAGGTCGAGGACACCGTGGTCCAGGTTCCGCTCTCCGCCTCGGAGGTCATTTACAACCGCGAACTCGGACTCGATCCCGTGGGAGTCTCCCCGGGAGCCGTCACCGTGTACCTGGAGGAGCGCGTCGGGAAGCGGGTCGCCGTCTCCGGCCGGACGGATGCGAGGGCGGCGGCGGGCGTGCTCGTCGTCGGCATGCAGGTCGCCCCCGACAGCGTGTGGCTCCAGGGGCCGGCGTCCTTCGTCAACCAGATCTCCGAGGTGACGACGGCCATGCTCGAGGTCGGCGCCGTCTCCACCCGCGTGACCCAGCAACTCGAGATCGCCCTGCCGCCGGATCTCGCGGGACTCTCCGTCGATCCCGCCACCGTGATCGCGACCGTCGACGTCGACTCTCTCCGCACCCGCCTGTTCGCGATCGAAGTCGTCACGACGGGTCCCCGGGCCATCATGGCCGCCGTGGATCCGCCGACCGTCACCGTGGCCGTCACCGGCCCCGCGGCCGTCGTGGACGGACTCGATCCGGGAGACCTGCTCGTGACGGTCGACATCCCCAACACCTTCGAATCGACGGGCTCCTATCCCGTGCGCGCCGAGTTGCCCGAGGCCGTCGTCGGCACGGTGACGATCGACCTCGTTCCGGAGCGGGTGAGCGCGGGCATCGCCTCCGACCCGCCGGACCGATAGGCACGCCGCCCGCCCCGGGCGCCGCGCCGCGCCCCGTTGCGCCCGCCGCCGGCTTCCGGGGTGGGCCGGTTCTCGGAATCGAGACCTCGTGCGACGAGACCTCGGCCGCCGTCGTCGATGAGAGCGGGATCCGGGGCCTCGCGATCGCCTCGCAGGACGCGCACGCCGCGTTCGGGGGCGTCGTGCCGGAGATCGCCGCCCGCGAGCACATCCGCTCCCTCGACGCGATGGTGCGGCACGCCATGCGCGAGGCGGAGGTCGATCATGCGGACATCGCCGGCGTCGGCGTGACGGCGGGGCCCGGGCTCGTCGGCGCCCTCCTCGCGGGCGTGAACTGGGCCAAGGCCTACGCCTTCGCCCGAGGGCTTCCTCTCCTCGGCGTCCATCACATGGAGGGGCACCTGTTCGGCACCGCGCTCGACCACGAAGGCGCGCAGCCTCCCTTCATCGGCCTTCTCGTGTCCGGCGGACACACGCTCCTCCTCGAGGCGCGGGCGTGGGGGCGCTACCGACTCCTCGGCCAGACGCGGGACGACGCGGCGGGCGAGGCGTTCGACAAGGTCGCGCGCCGGCTCGGATTGCCGTATCCGGGCGGGCCCGAGATCCAGCGCGCGGCGGAGAGGAGCGCAACGGCAAGGGGCGCCGCCGCCGGCGGGGCGGACGGCGCGGCGGGGCGTTTCCGGCTCCCGCGCCCGATGCTGAGCCGGCGCGACCTGCCCGGCGATCCGGCTTACTACGACATGTCCTTTTCGGGGCTGAAGACCGGCGTGGCGCGGATCGCCGAGCAACTGGAGGAGGAGGGCGTCCTGGCCGACGCCGTCGACGACCTCGCGGCGGACTTTCAGGAGGCCGTGGTCGACGTCCTCGCCGAGAAGACGCGACGCGCCGTGGAACAGACGGGCTGCCGGCGGGTCGTGCTGGGCGGGGGAGTGGCGCGGAACTCCCGTCTTCGTGAAGGTTTAGCCGAGCGTCTGGGCTCGTCCGGGGAGTTGTACGCCCCGTCTCCCCGCCTCGCGACGGACAACGCGGCGATGATCGCCGCCGCCGCGCACTTCCGCCTGGCGAGAGGGGAACGCAGCCCGTGGTCGCTCAACGCCGAAGCGGCGCTCGCGTTTCCCGGCCTCGCGTAACGGCCGGCGCGGAAGCCGGGGACCACCAACGAGCGGCACAGCAGCGAACGAGCAGCACAGCAGCCAACGAGGAGCGTACCAGACGTGTATCCCGAACTCTTCACACTGACGCTGCCGGTTCTCGGCGAGGTCACGATCACCTCCTTCGGGGTGATGATGGCGCTCGCCTTTCTGAGCGGGTACATGATCCTGCGCCAGGAGACGGTGCGTCTGGGCGCCGGGCGCGACCTCGCGGCGGACATGCTGCTGGGGGCGCTCGCCGGCGGCATCATCGGGGCGAAGATCTACTATGTGCTCCTTTACTGGGACCGGACCGCGCTCGATCCGCTGGGGATGATCTTCTCGCGCAGCGGGCTCGTCTGGTACGGCGGGTTCATCGGCGGGTGCATCGGTGTCCTGTGGACGCTGCGCCGGCACCCCGTCGCCACCGGCCTCGGGGTGGACGCGATCGCGCCCGCCCTCGCGCTCGCCTACGGGATCGGCCGCATCGGCTGTTTCCTCGTCGGCGACGACTACGGACGCCCGACGGAATCGTGGGTCGGCATCGCCTTCCCCAACGGTCTCCCGCCCACGACCGCCGGCAACCTGCGGGGTTTCGGGGCGGACGTGGATCCCTCGATTCCGGACAGCCAGGTCCTCGCCGTCCATCCGACGCAGCTCTACGAGACCGGCCTCTCGCTCATCATCTTCTTCCTCCTGTGGCGACTGCGGCGGCACCCGCACGTCCAGGGGTGGCTGTTCGGCATGTGGCTCGCGATGGCCGCGGTCGAGCGCTTCGTCATCGAGGTCTTCCGCGCCAAGGACGACCGCTTCTTCGGAGGCTTCACGCTCGCCCAGGTGATCTCGGTCCTGCTGTTCGCGGGGGGCATCGCGCTCGTCCTCAGGTTGCGCCGCCGGGCCGCAGAGGCGGCGGTGTGAAACGCGCGGCTCTGGCCGGGCTGGCGCTGGCCGTCACCCTCGCAGGGCCGCCTTCGTTCGTCGGGCCGTCCCCATATCTCGGGCCGTCTCCGCTCAGCGGACAGGCCGCCGGAGAGGCGGGACCGCGTCGCGCCGAGGTGACCTCCCTCCGCTTCCGCGGCAACGAGACGCTCTCCGACGGCGAGTTGCGCGCGGTGATCCTCACGCGCAGCACCGAATGCACGAGCCTGCTGCTGTCCCCCTTCTGCCTGCTGACGAACTGGGGATTCGCGCACCGCCGGGCGTATCTCGACACGCTCGACGTCAGGGTCGACGCCGACCGGCTCCGCCTGTACTACAACTTCCGCGGCCACTTCGAGGCGGAGGTCGACCACATCGTCCGCACGAACGGGGTCGACGCCAGCGTCTCGTTCGTCATCGAGGAAGGTCCGGCGACCCTCATCGACGAGTTCTCCATCGAGGGACTGCCCGAAGCCCTCGGCGCGGAGGAGGCCTCGGCCCTCGTCGACATCGGCGTCGGCGATCCCTTCGACCGGGGCCGGCTCCAGGCCGGCGTGGACAGCCTCATGGGTTCGCTGCGCCGGCAGGGCTACGTGAACGCCATGGCGCTGGAGGATTTCCAGCGCGGGCGGGACGGGACCGCGCAGGTCGCGCTCGACGTCCGCCCAGGCGCCCGCTATCGGCTGGGAGAGATCCGGATCGAAGGCGGCGAGGCGATCGGCGAGGACGTGATCCGCGACCTCCTCCCCCTGCGCGCGGGCGACTACTACAACCAGGAGGCCGAGCAGGAGGGGCAGCGGAACCTCTTCGGCATCGACGCGATCCGTTTCGCCTCGATCCTCCGGGAATCGCCGCGCCCCGGGGCCGCCGCCGCGGATTCCACCCTCGATCTCGTCGTCCAGGTCACGCCGGCCTCGCCGCGGGCGGCCCGATTCGGCGTCGGATGGAGTACCGACCAGTGTCTCCGGACCGAGGCGCGGCTCACGCACCGCAACCTCTTCGGCGGGGCCCGGCGGCTGCAGATCACCGGCCAGCTCGGGAACATCTTCGCGGACCAGCTCGACGGGTCCTTCCCCTGCTCCCAGGTGGGCACCCACCCCTCCTTCCGGACGCTGAACTATCTGATCCAGGCGGAACTGCTCCTGCCCGTCGCCTTCTCGGCCGAGAACAGCTTCAGCGCCCGGCTCTTCGTCGAGCGGGAGACGATCCCCGATGTCTTCATCCAGGAGGGCTTCGGTGCCGAAATCGGCCTGACGCGCCGCATCGGGCGCCGCGCGTCCGCCACCCTCTCGTATTCGCCGGGCTACACCGGCTTCGGCGAGCAGTCCGCGGACATCTTCTTCTGCATCAACTTCGGTTTCTGCGAACCCGAGGACATCGTCACCGTGACGAGATCGCGCTGGCTGGCGCCCCTCACCCTCTCCGTGCTCTACAACGAGACGGACGACGCGCTCCGCCCCACGCGCGGCTTCTACCTGACGGCGGAGGGGGAGGTCGCCCACGAGACCACGGGATCGCAGTACCGCTACGCGCGGATCGTGGGGCAGGCCGCGCTCTTCCGGGAACTCGAGCCCGGTCTCGTGTTCGCCGCGCGCGCGCGGACCGGAGTCGTCCGCTTCCCCGGCACCCGCATCTTCACTCCCGGCGCGCCCCGCACCGACCGGCTCATCCATCCCTCCCGACGCTTCTTCGTCGGCGGCTCGCAGAGCGTGCGCGGCGTCGGCCAGAACCTCCTCGGGCCCCGCGTGCTCGTGGCCGACCAGGTGGAGGACTGCCCGGCGGGGAATTTCGAGGCATGCGTGGCGCGGCTCGCGACGGAGGACCCCGGCGCCTTCGACGAGCGGCCCCGCGGCGGCGACGCCCACCTGGAACTGAGTTTCGAACTCCGCCGATACCTCAGCGAGCGCTGGAGTCTCGTCTTCTTCGGGGACGCGGGAAGCGTCTCGCAGCGGCTCACGGAGCTGCGCGATATCCAGTGGACGCCCGGCATGGGACTCCGGTACGCGAGCCCCGTCGGTTCCATCCGGCTCGATATTGGGTACAATACAACATTCGCGACCGAGTTACCGGCAATTGTATCGATGGAGGACGGAACCTTGGTCCAGATGCCGCAGCCCGTGTTGTTCGACCCCTTCCGGTTCGACGATCCGCACCCCCTGCTCGAACTTTGGCGCCGCGTGCAGATCCACGTGTCCATCGGAGAAGCGTTCTGAGTTCCGACGACCGCCCCCCCCCGGACGCCGCGCCGCCCCGGCGCCGACGCAGGATCGTCCTTCCGCTGGCCGTCATCGGGAGCCTGCTCGTGCTGGGGGTCTTCATCGTGATGACGCAGACCGCCAGGGGCCGGGACGCCGCGCTTTCCCTGCTGGAGGACGCCATTGCCCGGAGCGTGAACGGGGAGGTCCGCATCGGCCACGCGATCTCCGGCAATCTCCTCAGCGACCTCACCGTCTCCCGCTTCGAGATCTTCGGCGCGGACGAGGGACTGTTTCTGGCGCTCGACACCGTCACGATGGAATACGACCCGGTGGCGCTCCTGCGGGGACAACTCGATGTGAACAGGCTCCACGCCCGCGGCCTGGACCTCCGTCTCCGGCAGTATCCGGACGGCAGCTGGAACTACGACCGCGTCTTCGAGGTGCCCCCGCGGTCCGAGTCGCCGGCACAGTCGGAGCCGTCGCCGCGGCCGCCGCGGCCGGCGCCCCCGCGGCCGGACCCCACGGCCGAATCGACGGCCATGGCGGCGGCCTCGCTCCTCCCGGCCTCGCTCCTCCCGGCGTCCCTCTCCTTCGCCCTTTCCGGGGGTCAGGACCAGGGCCCGGATCCGGCGGCGGACGCCCCGCCGACGGCGACCCGGGCGTCGAACGCCGAACTCGGCATCCTCCTGCACGACGCGACCGTCGCTTCCGGCCGCATCGAGATCCGCGCGCCGTGGACGGAAACGCTGACCGGAGCCGCGAAGGCGGAGGCGCTGCTCGAGGCGCGGGCGGGGGAGTCGCCCTGGGCGCTCGAGGAGACGCCGGACGGCGAGTTCGAGCGCGTGTTCGAACTGACGAACCTCCGCGGCCGGTTCCCGGTCGCGCGCGTGACGGACCCCGAGGCTCCCTTCATGGTCGAGGTCGAGGAGGCGGCCGGCACGCTGCTCGCGGTGAATCAGCCGCTGGAATTCTCGAGCGTGCGGATGAACCTGACCATCGGGGACACGGCCCTCCTGGAGCTGGAGAGATTCGAGACGGATCAGTCGGTGATCCGCGGGGAGGGGTGGATGGCCGCGAACGGCATCGATTTCGACTTCGCGCTCGAAGCCGAGCCGGTCGATGTCCGGGACCTGCGCTGGCTGCCCATCGACCTGCCCGAGACCGGCGCCGGCCCCATGTCCATCGGCCTCACCGGCCGCGGCGGCAACACGGTTGTGGACGTCACGAACGGAGACTTCCGGACGGGTGAAACCCGGATGACCGGAGGGTTCGCCCTCGCCCTCGAGCCGCGTCCCAGGTTCAGCCGGATCGGCGTCACGCTGGCTCCCTTCGATCTCGCGCACCTGGCCCCGCTCCTCCGAGGCGACTCCGTGCCCGCGGGGGGCGACGGGATGGCGCCCGGTGCGGAGTCCGACCCGGCGTCCGCCGCAGCTCCCGGCCCGGTGGCCGACGACGCGCCCGGCCCGGCGATCCCCCCGCCGCCCGCGACGATGGCGGAGACGGTGCCGGGGACGATGCGCGGCACGCTGCGCGGCTCGGGCTACGTCGATGACCTGACGATCGTCGCCGATCTCACCCTGCACGACCCCGATCCGGACACGCCGCCGTCCCGCCTGCAGGCCCGGGGCGGCGTCGGTATCGGCGAGGAGTTCCTGAGCCTCCGCCGTCTCGGTGTGGAAGTCGAAGCCTTCGAGTCTCGCTGGACCCGTCTCATCGACCTGGACCTGTGGATCGACGGACGCTTCGACGGGACGCTCACCCTCGACCGCGAACAGGACACCGGCGTCGCCTTCGAGGGCGCCGCCGAGCATCTGACGCCGGCCGGCGACCGCTCGCGCTTCTCCGGCTCCGGGTTCCTGAACCTCGCCGAGTCCCAGGTCGATGCGGCGGTCGACGCGAACCCGCTGGCTCTCACGCTGTTGCGCCCGTGGACCTCCGGGATCGAACTGGCGGGCTCGGTGACCGGTCCCATTCGGGCGCGCGGGAGTCTCGAGGCACTGGCCCTCGAGGCGGACCTCGAATCGGAACGCGGCCGACTCACCCTGAACGGCGATTTCGATCTCGCCTCCGAGGAACTGCGCTACGACACGGAGATCGAGGGAACGGACCTGTCGCTGGACCAGTGGATCGAGGGCGCCCCGGCGTCGAGACTCGCCGTCCGGGGGCGCGTGCGGGGAGAAGGGATCGATCCCGCGACGCTCGAGGCCGCGTTCGACCTCGAAGTCCTCGCCTCCCAGGTGGACCAGGCCGAGATCTTCGACAGTCGCGTGCGGCTGCGGGTCGCCGACGGCGTGGCGACGATCGACAGCGCCTTCCTCGCCTCGGATGTCGGGACGCTCTCGGTGCTGGGCGATTTCGGGCTCGCGGAGGGCCGGAGCGGACAGATCGCCTTCGAGGCGGAAGCTTCCGATCTCTCCGACTGGGACCGCTGGGTTGTGGATGAGATTCCGGGCGGCGCGGAGGCCGAGGCCGGCGAAGCGCTGTTCGAGAGTATCGAGGAGCTGCTGGGCCGGACCCGGCGAAGCCGGCAACCGACAGAGGGACTGGAAGGCCGGCTGGAGACGCGCGGGACCGCCACCGGGCGCTGGGGAGACTTCACGCTCGACGCCACCATCGAGGCCGCGGACGCGCGCTTCCGGAGCTACCGCGCCGGCGACTTCTCGGCCCGCGTCGAACTGTTCGACCCTCCGCGGCTCGGCGACCTGCGGTCCCGGTTCACGGCGACGAACGTCGAACTGGCCGGGCGACGGGTGGATTCGCTCTCCGTGCTGCTCGCCCGCTCGGGCGCCGGCGAGCCCGGCGCCGACGCGCTGGACGCCGAATTCTACGCCCAGCGGGACTCCAGCCTCGAAGTCTCGGGCCGGGGCGTCGTGGTCGGCGGCGATCTGTGGAGCGCGGGCCTGACGGATCTCCGCCTCCGCCTCGGCAAACTCGAATCCACGCTCGTGACGCCCGCCAGACTCGTCTACTCCGACTCGGCGCTGCTCGTCGATGGCCTCTATCTCAACGGTCAACTCGGCAGGCTCCGCGCCGACGGCCTCATCCCCGCCGCCGGCGAGGGATCGCTCGACGTCGAGATCTTCGGCGTGCGCGTGGACCAGTTCGGCTACCTGCTCTCGGAGCAACCGATCCTCGGAGGCACCTTCGGAGGATCCGTGAGGGCGACGGGCACGCTGGCGGAACCCGTCGTGACGGCAGAATTCGAAGTCCTCGATCCGTCCCTTCAGCACCAGGCCTACGAGGCGCTGAACGCGCGGGTCGACTACGCCGCCCGCGAACTCGGGGGGGAGGTCGACCTCGTCGATGGCGGCGCCCTCCTGGGACGGCTCGGCGGCACCGTGGCGACGGACCTCGCGATCCTCCCGGTGGAACGCCGCCTCCTCGACGACCCGTTCGACCTCGACCTGACCGGGGACCGCCTCCCGCTGGCGCTCGTCGAACTCGTGCTGGGGAGCTTCGAGGAGGTGACCGGCGTCGCCGAAACCGACCTCACGATTCGCGGCGCCCCCGGCGCCCTCCGCTACGACGGTGCCCTGCGCCTCGTGAACGGGCGCGGCTGGGTCCCGGACCTCGGCGTCTGGCTCACCGACACCGGCGCCCGGATCGCCTTCCGGGGCTCCTCGCTCGCCTTCGTCGACTCCGCCCACGTGGGGTCGGATCTCGGCGGTTCGTTGCGGGCGCGCGGCACCGTGGACATCGCCCGGATCACCAACCCCGTCTTCGCCCTGAACTTCGACGCGGACGAGTTCCACGGCATCGTGCGCAACGACATGGCGTTCGCCGTGAGCGGCCGGGCGCGGCTCGACAGCGCCTACGCCAGACCCTGGGTGAGCGGCGACGTCGTCCTCTCCGACGGATACCTGGAGCAGGACGAGTTCCTCCGCGGACTCGAGGTCTTCAATCCCGGCGAGATGGAAGTGTTCGATTTCCTCGGCGCCTCCGCGGAAGGCGTGCTGGAGCAGTTCCGGAACCCGTTCCTCGACAACCTCGTCCTGAACGCGAACGTCGATCTCGGCTCCGGCCTCTCACTGCGGTCGGCGCGCCTCGACGCCGAGGTCGTGGGGGAGGGGATTGCCGTCCGCATGGACCGCCGCCTCGATTCGCTCTACATCAGCGGAAGCGCCGAGATACCCGGGGGCATCTACTTCTTCGACCGCGTGCCGCCGTACGTCCGGCCGCTCCGGATCACCGAGGGGAGCCTGCAGTTCGTGGGGGACGCCGGCTTCAATCCGATCATCGACATCACCGCCGAATACCGGGACCGGACCATCGATGGCCCCGTGTTCGTCGAGGCCCGGATCACCGGCACCGCGATCGCGCCGGAGGTTCTCCTGACGAGCAACCCGCCCATGAGCGACACCGATCAACACTGCCTGCTCGCGGTGGGTACGCCGTGCTACCGCTCCGCCGATCCGCAGCTGGGACAGCGGCTCCTGCAGCAGACGCTGCTGGGTCCACTGAGTTCCGGGCTCACGTCCGCGCTCGGGGGAGCGACCGGCATCCCCTACTTCAACCTGACGTCCGTCGCTTCCGGGCGGGGCGCCGGAGGACTCGCGGCGAACCGAAGCCTGTTCGAGCGCACGGCGCTGGAAGTTGGATGGTACGCGAGCAACGCGCTCTTCCTCTCCTACTGGCAGCCGCTGGGTGGCGGACCTCCGAGGGCGGCGGTGGACTGGGCGTTCCTCCCCGGCTGGTCCGTCGAAGCCGGCACCGCGAGCCGATTCGACGAGAGGCTGTTCGGTCTCAGCGTCGGCACGAACGTCGCCAACGACCGGACCTACAGCCTCTTCCTCTTCCGCGAGTGGGAGTTCGGCGAAGCC
Source organism: Gemmatimonadota bacterium (assembly GCA_022825725.1). Classification (GTDB taxonomy): domain Bacteria; phylum Gemmatimonadota; class Gemmatimonadetes; order Palauibacterales; family Palauibacteraceae; genus Palauibacter. Next base: position 12,451 of record JAJDWE010000034.1, on the reverse strand, counting down.
TCCGGCTCCGACAGCGGGTCCGACGAGACCGGCTCGGGCAGCGGGTCCGGCTCCAGCAGCGGGTCCGGCTCCAGCAGCGGCTCGCGGTAGCGGCCCCTAACTTCCGTCCATGTCCGGCGCCCACCTCTATCCCGATTCGGAGCGATTCCTCGTGCTCCTCAACCCCGGCGCGGGCGGCCGCACCGCGGAGCCCGAGACGCTGCGCCGGCGGCTGGGTGGCGCCTTTGCCGCGAGGGGCGTCCCCTTCGACATCGTCGAGGCCGAGAATTCCGAGGAAGGCCTGGAAGTCACCCGCAAGGCGGCGGAGCGAGGATACCGGGCCATCGTCGCCGCGGGAGGCGACGGCACCGTGAGCGTGGCCCTCCGCGGCGTCGCCGGAACGTCCGTGCCCGTCGCGATCGTCCCCTTCGGCACCGCCAACCAGCTCGCCCTCAACTTCGACATTCCCACGTCGATGGAGGACAGCGTGCGGGTCGCGGTCGAGGGAAGAGTGACGAAGATCGACCTCGCGGAAGCGAACGGAGAGACGTTTGCGCTCATGGCCGGCGCGGGCCTCGACGCGCAGGTCATGGCCGACGCCACCGCCGAACTCAAGAGCCGTCTCGGCTTCGGCGCCTACATTTACAGCGGACTCAAGAACGTCATCAACCGCCCCGGCTCCGACTTTCGGATCACCGCCGACGACCAGGAAGTGCAGGTGAAGGCGTCGATGGTGCTCGTCGCGAACGCGGGCCAGCTCGGGGCCGGTCCCCTGCCCGTGGAGTTCCGGATGGCGCCCGGGGCCTCCTTCCAGGACGGCCTCATCGACGTATGCATCTACGCCCCCAGCAACCTGCCGGAGGTCGCCCGCATCATCTGGCGCGTCACGCGAAACCGGTTCTCGGGGGACGACAAGATCATCTACTTCCAGGCCCGCAGCGTCCGGATCGAGGCCGACCCGCCCGTCGCCATAGAAATCGACGGCGACCCGCGGGGCGAGACTCCAATGGAGGCGAAGGTCTCACCGTTGGCTGCCCGCATCATCGTACCCCGGTAGCCCCGCGCTCCCCCGGTAGCCGCGCGTTCCCGCGGGAACGTGAGCGGAGGGCTCAGGCGGCCCGGGGTGTTCCCCCCGGCATATCCGGCTTGCCCGGCGTGCGGGTGTCTCCGTACTGACCCCAGAGGACCCAGAGCGCCCAGTCCATGTCCAGCCGATCCCCCTTCCACTTGCCGGCCCCGATCCAGGGATCGATCCCCGCCTGCCGGTGCCAGCCGGCGAGCCCGGCATCGGGCGTTCTCGGCGCCGCCACGTCCTCGCACAGTGGCGGGGCAGCCGGTACGACGTTCCCATCGGGATCCTTGAAGTGCGCCGCCCCCGGCACGCCGGTCTCAGTTTGCCGCATCTCCACGCGCCATCCGCCCTCGTGCACCATCCGGTGATGGAATCGGCAGAGGAGGATGAGATTGTGCAGCGCGGTTTCTCCCCCCTCGGCCCACGGGACCGCATGGTGTGCCTGCGTGTAGCGCGATCCGCAGCCCGGAAAGCGGCATCCTCCGTCACGGATTTCGAGCGCCTTGCGCAGACGCCAGTCCACCGTCCTGCGGCGGCGGCCGACATCGAGCACCGAGCCGTCCGGTCCGCGGGTGACCCTTACAGCCTCGGCATCGCAGGAGAGGCGCCGGGACGTTCCCGCGGGAACGTGTGAGCCCTCCTCCGTGCTCAGGATGTCGGGGGCGCCGGCCACCGTATGGAAGACGAGTTGGACGTTCGCCTGCGTCTCGTCCTCGAGCCACGCCTGGAGCGCATCATGGTGCCGCTGTCCCGGCGTGCGCGGCAGTCTCAGGGGTTTTGGTTCCCAGGGCGCGTCTCGTCCGCCCTCATGCCCCTCGGCGCCCGCTTCCGAGGCCTCGCCCCTCGCCGACGCCCGTTCGGCCGCCCGCTCGGCGGCGCGTTCCGCCCGGTACAGTTCGTCCCCCGCCGCCTCCAGCGCCCGCATGAGAAGGGCGCCCACGTCCGGCGTCAGACAGCCCCGCACGCGGTACATGCCGTCTTCCGACACCCCCACGCTCAGGTAACGGCGCGTCGCGATCTCCGAGTGGTCATCCCATGCGTCCGCAGCCGCCTCCGCCGAACGCCACGCGCGGACGAAGCGCTCGACCTGACTCGCCGTGTGATGCAGGGCGAACTCCACCAGGCGCTCCTCGTTCTCGTCGGTGGCGATGCGGGTCAGAGCCCGAACCTTGGACCAGGAGAGGCGCCCCTTCTCCATTTCGCTGGAAGTGAGCGGCAGACCCGCGAGACGCCGGGCGACCCGCACCCGTTCGCGCGCCGTGCCGGTCGTCATGCCCGTGCGCCAGGACAGCCAGTGCGCGCAGGAGATCCACCCGCTCCAGCCTTCCGCCGCGTCGAAGCGCTGGAGCAGCGTGAGAAGCCGGTACTGGCTGGCGTCCAGGTGAGCGCAAAGGTGGGCGATCTCGTCGCCGAGGGGACCAACGGGCGGCCGAGGTGTGTCGTGGGACATGGAGTGCCTCCGAAGTCGGTGGTGATCGCGGGCAGGGGCGCTGGCCCGCGCACCGCCGGAAGCGATGACGCGCGCCGAACCACCCGTCTCTTCGGTTAGTATTCGGGCCGGTCTCAACGGGGTATCATCGAAGACTCGCGGCACCCCCGCTCCAGCTCGCCAGCCCCGCGTCCGGCTGGTCGAGGGGCACACCCCGCGTTCCCGCGGGAACGTCTGGGGCCCCGGAGTCCCGCCCCGTGAGGTCCTCTAGCGGGGGTAGAGCAGGTACGGGCGGCGGAGAGCCTCGAAGGCGGCGACGTCGGCCGCCCATTTCGAGGTGATTTCGTCGAGCGGGGCGCCGCGGTCGATGGCGAGCCGGAGGCCGTCCGATCCCGCGAGACGATCGAAGTGTCGCACCCTCCACTCCCAGGCGTCGCCGGAGAGCCGACGAGCGGCGAGCAGCGCGGCCACCGCGGTCCGCACCGGATCGTAGGACGACCGATCCGTGACCGTGAGACGGATCCCGCCGATCTCCTCCCCCCCGAACCTTCCGTCGCTCGGCGATTCCGGCGTGAACGTGACCGCCCGGATCTCGACCCCCGGCAGCGCCGTGCCCGCCACGGCCCGGATCTCCGCCACCCAGGCTTCGCCGTCCAGCCACGGCGCGCCCAGCACCTGAAACGCCGTCGGCGTCCCGCGGCCGACGGAGAGGTTCGTCCCCTCGAACAGGCAGGTGCCGGGATAGTGGGTGGCGCTCTCCAGCGAAGGCATGTTCAGCGACGGCGCGATCCAGGGAAGGCTCGTCTCATCGAACCAGCGGTCTGCGGACCACCCCGCGGCCGGGACGACGTGCAGTTCCACCTCCACGCCGAACGCCCCCCGATACAGGCGCGCGAGTTCTCCCGCCGAGAGTCCGTGACGCACGGGCACCGGGTACATGCCGACGAAGGTCGCGAAGGCGGGGTCCAGCACCGGACCCTGCGTGAGGCCTCCAATGGGATTCGGGCGATCGAGGACGACCATGGGGATGCCCGCGCGCCCGGCTGCGGCCATCGCGAGCGCCATCGTCGACACGTAGGTGTAGTAGCGCGAGCCGATGTCCTGGATATCGAACGCGAGCACATCGATCGACGCCAGCATCTCCGGCGTGGGCGCCCGCGTCTCGCCGTAGAGCGAGTAGATCGGCAGCCCCGTCCCTTCATCCGTCGCGTCGTCGATCGCCGATCCCTCCGCTTCCGTCCCCCGGATCCCGTGCTCCGGGGCGAAGAGCGCCGTGAGTTCCGCCTCCGCGTAGCCGTGCAGGAGGTCGATCGAACTCCTGCCGTCGCGCCCCACGCCGCTCCGGTTCGTGATCAGCCCCACCCGCCGTCCGTCGATGAGATGGGAGGAGTCCGCGAGCAGGACGTCGATCCCGGGTCGCACGGTTGGTGCGGACGCGTCTGCCGCCGCCGATTCCCCCGCCGCCTCGCCGTCCCCCGATCCCCCTTCCGGCCTGCGCTCCGGCCCCCCGCACGCGGCGATGAGGAGGACGATCGGGAGGACGACGAAGAGAAGGGGATGAAGAAGGGGATGACGGGGGAGAAGAAGGGGGAGGAAACCGGCGAGCGGATTCACCTCGCGCCTCGTAGGTTCGGGGCAGCGAGCGCGAGACGCGGGGCGGGCGGAGGTCGACATGGTGCGGAGATTAGAGACGTGGAGCGGCCCCCGAAAGCGGGACGGGCGGGGGAGGGCGGTTGGACCGGCGCGGACCGTCGCGGCTCTCGGGCTGACCGCGCTCCTCGCCGCGGGCTCCTTCGCCTGCCGCTCCTCCGCCGGTCCCGCCGGTTCCGGCCCTGCCTCGGTCGGCCCGGCCGCCTCCGTCCCTGCCGCCTCCGACGCTTCCGCCGCGGCCCCCGCTGCCGCCGACGCCGTCCCCGGCGCGGCCCCCGCCGCTGCTGCCGCTCCCGCTGCCCCCGCTTCCCCCGGCGGTCCTCCGCTCGATCCGGTTCTCTCCGCCGACGCGCGAGCCTGGGTGGAGGAGACGCTCGCCGGCCTCAGCCTCCGGGAGCGGGTCGCGCAGCTCGTGATGGTGTGGATGAGCGGCGGCTACGCCCCGCGCGACGACGAGGAGTTCACGCGCATCGAATCCCTCGTGCGCGACGACGCCATCGGCGGGATCGTGATCTCGCTCGGGACCCCCCTGGGATACGCCGCGCGACTCAACCGACTCCAGGCCTCCGCCGATGTCCCCCTCCTCGTCGGCGCGGATTTCGAGTCCGGCGCCGGGTTCCGCGTGAGCGGCGTCTTCGCGCTGCCGAACATGCTCGAGATGCCCGGCGCGACCGTCCTCCCCCCCGCGATGGCGCTCGGCGCCGCGGACAACGAGGACGACGCCTACTCCGCGGGCCGGATCACCGGCATCGAGGCGCGGGCCCTCGGCGTCCACATCACCTTTTCCCCCGTGCTCGACGTCAACAACAACCCCGCCAATCCCATCATCAACACGCGCTCCTTCGGGGAGGATCCGGAGCGCGTGGCGGCGCTGGGCGCGGCGTTCATCCGGGGCGCGCACGACGCCGGCCTCCTCACCACCGCCAAGCACTTCCCCGGCCACGGAGACACCGGGACGGATTCGCACGTCGCCCTCCCGGTCATTCCCGGCAACCGCGCCCGCCTCGACAGCCTCGAACTCGTCCCCTTCCGCCGCGCGATCGCGGAGGGTGTCGATGCGGTGATGACGGCCCACGTCGCGGCCCCCGGCATCCTCGGCGCCGGAGCCCCTCCCGCCACGCTCTCCCCGTACTTCATGACGGACATGCTGCGCGACGACCTCGGCTTCGACGGCGTCCTCTTCACCGACGCCCTCGACATGGCCGCCATCGCCGACGACTACGGCGCCAGCGAAGCCGCGATCCGCTCGCTGGAGGCGGGGAGCGACGTTCTGCTCATGCCGCGCGAGCCGCTGCGGGCCATCGCGGCCGTCGTCGGCGCCGTCCGCTCCGGCCGCCTCACCGCCGAGCGCATCGACGCCTCCGCCCGGCGCGTCCTGGAGTTGAAGGCGCGCGCCCGCCTGCACGAGGGCGCCGACGTCGACCCCGACGCCATCGCTCGGCTCGTCGGCACCCGGGGGCACGAGTCCTTCGCCCGCGGAGCCGCCGCGCGCTCCATCACGCTCGTGCGCAACGAAGCCGGCGCCGTGCCCCTCGACCGCCTCGAATCGCGCGCCGTGCGCTCCGTCCTGTCCGTGACCTTCGCCGGGACGAACGACCTCGCCGCGGGACGCACCTTCAATCGCGAACTCGGCCAAGCCGTGCGCGTCCGCCGCGCCCGGATCGGGTTCGACACCCAGCCCGGCGTCTACGACTCGCTCCTCCGCCGCGCCCGCTCCGTCGACGCCGTGATCTTCTCCGCCTACGTCCGGCCCGGCGCCGCCCGGGACTCCACCGACCTCCCGGAGGAGGTCCGAGGCTTCTTCGACCGCCTCGAGGCCGCCGGCCGCACCGCCGTGCTCGTCTCCTTCGGAAGCCCCTACCTGCTCACCTCGGTGCCCGACGCGGAGACCTACCTCATCGCGTGGGGCGGGGCGGACGCCTCGCAGGAAGCCGCCGCGCTCGCCCTCCTCGGCGCGCCGATCTCCGGCCGCCTGCCGATCTCGCTCCCGCCCCGTCACGCGCTCGGCGATGGCCTGGTCATCGGCGGAAGCACGGAGGAGGGACCCGAAGCGGGAGTCGACGCAGGACCCGACGCGGGACCCGAGGCTGGAGTCGAGGCTGGAGTCGAGGCAGCAGCGGCGCTGGGGATGGACGGGGATTCCCTCGCCCGCGCGGACCGGATCATCGAAGCGGCGATCGCGGACGGCGCGGCGCCCGGCGCGGTCCTCGCCGTGGGACGGGGGGACCGGGTCGTCCGGCTGCGCGGCTACGGGAACCTCGATTGGGCGTCCTCCGCCACGCTGCCCTCCGGGACCGCCGCGACGGATTCGAGTCTGTACGATCTCGCGTCGCTCACGAAGGTCGTCGCGACGACGACGGGCGTGATGCAACTCATCGACCGCGGCGATCTCTCCCTCGACACCCGCATCGCCGAGCACCTGCCGGAGTGGTCCGAGGGGTGGAAGCGCGACGTCACCGTCCGCCACCTGTTGACGCACCAGGGAGGACTGCCGCCCTTCCTGCCATTTTGGCGTACTCTCCGGGGAGAGGAGGAGTACCGCGAGGCCTTCGCCGCCCTCGAACCCGATTATGAGCCGGGGGATGACGGCGAGATCACCGTCTATTCCGACATCGGGTTCATGACGCTGGGTTTCCTGATAGAGGAGATCACGGGACAGCCCCTGGACTACTACCTGCACGAATCCGTCTTCCGTCCGCTGGGGATGAGGGAGACGTGGTTCGATCCGCCCCGCTCGCTGCACCGCCGCACGGCTCCGACCGAGGTGGACACCGTCTACCGGCACCGGCACGTGCACGGGGAGGTACACGACGAGAACGCCCACGCGCTGCACGGCGTGGCGGGACACGCGGGACTCTTCTCGTCGGCCCGGGACCTCTCGAAGTTCGCCGCCTGGATCCTCGCCGCCGCGCGCGAAGGCCGGGGTCTCCCCGCCGCCGCGCGCCCCCCGCCGGGGCCGGATACCCGTTCCTTCTCCGCCCGCCTCGACTCGCCCTCGCCGGAGACCGTCGCCCGGTTCACCGCGCGGGCCGCGCCCGCCTCGAGCCGGGCGCTGGGCTGGGACACCCCCTCCGGGCGCTCGTCGGCGGGGGACTACTTCGGTGAAGGCGCGTTCGGACACACCGGCTTCACCGGCACGAGCTTCTGGGTGGACCCGGAACTGGACCTCTTCGTCGTCCTGCTCACGAACCGCGTGAACCCGACCCGGGACAACCGCAAGCACATCGCGTTGCGGCGCGCGGTCCACGACGCCGTCGCGACCTCGATCCGCGACCAGCCGGTGCGGCCCCGCGACGCTGGCGATCCCGGCGACGACCGCTGACCTCCCTCGACCTTGCGATCCTCGTCGTCTATCTCGGCGGGATCACGGCGTGGGGGGCGTGGCTCGGGAAGGGCGCGCGCGGGGGAGAGGAGTATTTCCTGGGGCGGCGCGACCTGCCGTGGGTCGTCGTCCTCCTTTCCGTCGTCGCGACGGAGACGAGCACGCTCACCTTCCTCTCGATCCCCGGCATCGCGTACGGCGGATCGCTCGCCTTCGTGCAGATCGCGGCGGGATACGTGCTCGGGCGGATCGCCGTCGCCTCCTGGCTCCTACCGGCCTATCGAGAGGGACGGCTGCGGACGGCCTACGAGTTGCTCGAGGCTCGCTTCGGGACGGAGACCCGGCGGCTGACCTCCGGCATCTTCATGATCACGCGCCTCCTCGCCGATTCCGTGCGGCTCTTCGCGACGGCGATTCCGCTCACCCTCGTCACGGGGTGGCCGCTCATCACCTCCGTGCTCGTGATCGGGGCTGTCACCTTCATCTATACCTTCATCGGCGGCATCCGCGCGGTCGTCTGGGTCGACGCCTCGCAGATGGCCCTCTACCTGGCCGGCGGGCTCATCGCCCTCGTCGTCCTCGGCGGCGCCGTGCCCGGCGGCTGGCCCGAGATCCTCGCCCGCGCCGGGGAGGCCGGGAAGCTCACCGTCATCGACCCCGCGCTCGACTTCGGGCGACCCTACACGCTGTGGGCCGGACTGCTCGGCGGCGCCTTCCTCTCCATGGGTTCCCACGGCGCGGACCAGCTCATCGTCCAGCGCCTCCTCGCCTGCCGCGACCTCGCCGCGAGCCGCCGCGCCCTCGTCGGCAGCGGCTTCGCCGTCCTCTTCCAGTTCACCCTCTTCCTCTTCGTTGGCTTGGGCCTCTGGGCGTGGTACGACGGAGCCGCCTTCGTGCGCGCCGACGAGATCTTCGCGGGATTCATCGTTGAAGCGCTCCCCGCAGGCGTCCGCGGCCTCCTCATCGCGGGCGTGTTCGCGGCCGCCATGTCTACGCTCTCCAGTTCGATCAACGCGCTCTCATCGACGGCGGCCTACGACTTCTGGGCGGCGGCCCGTCCGGAGGCGGACGAGCGGCGGATCCTGCGCGTGGGAAGGATCGCGGCCGTCGTGTGGACCGTGCTCCTCGTGGCGGCGGCGATCGGGTTCATCCCCCTGAGCGAGGAGAGCACCGCCGTGGAGGTGTCGCTCGGGATCGCGTCGCTCGTCTACGGCGGGCTGCTGGGGGCGTTCGCGCTCGCCCGCTTCTCGCGCCGGGCCACGAGCCGCTCGGCCCGTCTCGGGATCGTGCTCGGGATCGCGTACGTCACCGCGATATGGATCGTGGCGCGGGGCGCGGTCGCCTGGCCGTGGTTCGTCCTCATGGGCACGGCGGTCACCGTGGCGGTCGGCCTCCTCGCCGGCTCCCGTCGCGGTTCGCCCGCGGGAGAGTAGCGCCGGGAGTGAGGCCGGGAGTGAAGCCGGGACTGGGGCCGGGAGCGAGATCGAGGGTGAGCCCGCGGGGCGTACGCGCGCTCGCGGCGGGCGCCCTCGTGTGGGCCGCCGCCTGCGGCGATGGGGATCCGGACGCCACCGGACCCGCCCCCGCGCCGAACCGCGCGCCGGAGGCGGTGGGGACGATCCCCGCGCGGACGCTGACCGTCGGGGACACGGCGACGGTGGACGTGTCGTCCCACTTCCGCGACCCCGACGGCGACGCGCTCACCTACGCGGCGGCGTCATCGAACGCGGACGTCGTCGGCGTTTCGGTATCCGGCAGTTCCCTCGCGATCACCGCCGCTGCGAAGGGCGTCGGCACGATCACGGTGACCGCGCGCGATCCGCAGGGCCTCGTCGCCCAGCAACGGTTCCAGGTCACGGTGCCGAATCAGGCGCCCGCGACGGGGGACACGATCCCGGCCCAGACGCTGTTCACGGGCGAGACGGCCACCGTGGACGCGTCCGCCCACTTCCGGGACCCGGACGGCGACCCCCTCACCTACGCGGCGACCTCCACCAGTCCCGAGGTCGCGACCGTCACCGTCTCCGGGGCCACGCTGACGATCCGCGCGGTCGCCGCCGGCGTCGCGACGGTCACGGTCACCGCGACCGATCCGGACGGTCTCCTCGCCCGGCAACTCTTCGAGGTCACGGTGCCGAACCGCGAGCCGGAGCCCGTCGGGACGCTTCCCCCGCGGACGCTCGCCGTGGGCGAGACCGAGCCCGTGGCCGTCTCCCCGTTCTTCCGGGATCCGGACGGAGACTCCCTCGCCTACGCGGCGGCCTCGTCGGACAGCGCGGTCGCCGCCGTCTCCGTGTCGGGCGATACGGTGATGGTTGCGGCGCGCGCGAAGGGCGTGGCCACGATCACGGTGACGGCCCGCGACGGGGAGGGTCTGGCCGCGGAGCAGCGCTTCGAAGTCACGGTGCCGAACCGGGCCCCCGAAGTCGTGGACGAGATCCCGGCCCAGTCGCTGCCCGTCGAGGACACGGCCATGGTGGACGTGTCCGCCCACTTCCGGGACCCGGACGGAGACCCGCTCACCTACACCGCGACCTCGTCGAGTTCCGCCGTCGTGCTGGTCGTGGTCTCCGAGGCGACGCTGACGATCGGCGGGGTCGCCCCCGGCGTCGCGCTGGTCACGGTGACCGCGAGCGATCCGGAGGGGGCCCACGTTACCTCATCGTTCGAGGTGAACGTCGAGCAACCGGGAGGCTCGTTCGACATCGACCTCGTGTTCGCGACGTCGATGACCCGGGCGCAGGAGGCCGCGTTCCAGCGGGCGGCGGAGCGCTGGATGGAGATCCTGGCGCCGACGGATCTCACCGACCTGCGGCTGAACCGGACGCTGAGCTGCGGCGCCGACCCGAGATTCACTCGCCAGGTGGAGACGATCGACGACCTGATGATCGTCGTCGCGGTGTCCGAGATCGACGGTCCGCGCGGGACCGTGGCACGAGCCGGGCCCTGCGCGATCCGGGTCTCGAATTCGTTGCCCCTTTACGGCCGGATCCAGATGGACGCCGCCGACATCGGGCGGCTCGAGACGCGAGACCTGGAGGAAGTGATCGTCCACGAGATGGGGCATGTGCTCGGCATCGGTCTTCTCTGGAGCCGTCTCGGCCTGCTCCGGAACCCCGCCTCGGAGACGTCGGCGCCGGACACCCACTTCACGGGCCCGCTGGCCATCGCAGCGTTCGACGAGGCCGGCGGCACGAACTACGGCGGCGCAAAGGTGCCCGTGGAGAACACCGGCGGTTCGGGATCGCGGAACAGCCATTGGAGGGAAACCGTCCTGGCGCTGGAACTCATGACGCCGTTCCAGCACCTCGGGGTGGCCGAACCGCTGAGCGCGATCACCATCCAGTCGCTCGCCGATCTCGGCTACGAAGTCGACGCGACGCTCGCCGAACCCTACCGCCTGCCCAGCGCCGACATGGCCCGCGCCATCGAAGCGGCGCCCGGCATCCCGTACGGAGACGACATCTGGAGAGGCCCCCTCATCGTCGTCGACCCCGCCGGCCGCATCGTCCGCGTGATCCCCGAGTGATGAGGGTCGAGCGTTACTCGCCCGGGGCGAGGGTGACCGTCAGTCCGTTCCGCCGAATAAACGTTGCAGCCACTCCATGAACTCGCTGGCCAACTCCCCGTCGGCCTCCAGGTCGCAGTTCTTAATTGCTGCGCCCATGCGACCCGGTTGCTCTCGCGTTGCCGTCCAGGCGGAACACCAGAGCCCTGAATCACGGCGAGAAATCGTATAAGTCTAATTAGGACTGCACGATCTGCGTTTCCTGCCGTGGAGCCCCGCCTAGTTCCAACGCACCCGAATTGCCGGAGAATCGCCATCGGTTGGCGGGAAATCAGCACACTCCTAATGGGCTGGTCCCCCACTCCGACTAGGGTTCGCGGTAAACCTCGACCGCTTTCGGAGAGGTCTGCCGCAACGCTGGATCCGGCCCGTTCACGACTGGACCGGGGCTCTGAACCACCTGTCGATCGTGTTCGAGGGCCGAGAGCCCGCATGAGCGCAAGGGGCCGTTTACACAGAAAATCTTACAGTCTCGGTTCGGGTGCGCCCAAGCAATCAACCCCAACGCTTTCGCCGACAAGACGATCCGCCTAATGGAAGCCGCAAAGCTGATAGAACGCCTCGTCGTCGAGGGCGAGGGTCGGCAACTCCCCCTTTCGAGGGTGATCTCCAAACCCGTAGTTCTTTCGGATGATGTTCGCCGCTTCGCACCAGAGCGAGCCCGGACGCGTCGGCCATGTGTCCTCCAAGTCGGGCGGCTCGCTCGCCGCGACCACGGCGAGCACGTAGTCCGCACCGCGCCCGGTGCGTTCCGCCGCAAATATCATCCAGAGTGCTTCCTGCAACCGGAAGGGGCCAAACGGTCCCCCACGGCGTTTGAGCTCTTCCACGGGGTCCGTGCCGCCATCGGCCAGTGCCCCGGCTACGACGGTTTCGTAGATCCGGACCAACGCATCGAACGACCCCGCGTGCGGCGTTCCGCCTCCGTCCGGGTTAGCTGCGAAGCTTAGCGTCCAAAAGATGTCTACTTCCCGATCGTAGTCCTCGTTGTTCATGTCCTCCGGGACTTCGGATGCCAAGATCGAGTCGGCAAGCGCGTTCGCTAGCGCGTCCAGTTCGACCGCCGGATGGCGCTCGTATTCTTGCCGCAACACCGCGATCGCTGGGTAAGTGCGTGCACCGAAAGCTAGCTCCCCCCCGACCCGTGGGAGAATTCCCGTATCCCAAAAGGCCCTGATCGCGTCCGTCGGGGTCGGCAGTCGCCGTTCGCCGTCTTCGTCCAGAACGATCCCCCTGCCAGTCAGGATCTCCTGCGGAACGCCGGGATCCCGCTCCTGCGCTATGCCCCCACTTGGTGCGAGGATCGCGGTCAGCGTGATGCCCCATACTGCCCCGGTCCATGTGCTCAGTCCCATCTCGACACCCTCTCGGGAATCTCTCCACGCCGACTGGGGCACCCGTCTGAGAGGCCAGACGCGGTGCAGCTAGCTT
>JAJDWE010000053.1 GCA_022825725.1 Gemmatimonadota bacterium | reverse complement strand
TCCGCGACGGACGCATCGTCCGGGTCGGGGACCTCGCCGACGCCACGGCCGGCCGCGTGATCGAACTTGACGGCCGCTACGTCGTCCCCGGATTCATCGACATTCATTCGCACGCGGACCAGGGACTCGACGAGGCGGGAGGTGCCGGGAGCGAGGGCGCGCGCCGCCGGGCCGCGCCGAATCTCGTAAGCCAGGGCGTGACGACCGTCGTGGTGAACCAGGACGGCCGCTCCCCATGGCCCATCGCCGGTCAGCGGGCGCGGCTGGAGTCGCGCGGCCACGGCCCCAACGCGGCGCTCATGGTCGGGCACAACACGATCCGCGCGATGGCGCTCGGCGACGACGTCATGCGCCCCTCGACGCCCGCCGAAGTCGAACGCATGACGGCACTCGTGGAGCAGGGGATGGCTGAGGGGGCCTACGGCCTCAGTGCCGGCCTCGAGTACTTCCCGGGGATCTGGAGCGAGACCTCCGAACTCTTCCCTCTCGTCGAGGCGGCGGGCCGCGGGGGCGGTCTCTACATCGTGCACGAGCGCAGTTCCGGGATGACGCCGATGTGGTTCTGGCCGAGCCAGGACGATCCGGGGCCGCCGACGATGATCGAGACGGTCATCGAGAACATCGAGGTCGCGGAACGCACGGGCGTGACGACGGTGGCGACGCACATCAAGGCCCGCGGCTCGGATTTCTGGGGAGCGGGGCGGGCGCTCGTGGACCTGATCGAGCGGGCCCGGGCGCGCGGCGTGCCGATCTGGGCGGACCAGTACCCGTACAACACGACGGGAAGCGACGGAAACACGGTACTCCTCCCCCGGTGGATCTTCCCCGGAGCCGGATTCGGCGGCGGCCCGCGCAGCCGGGAGGCGGTCGATTACGCTTCGCGGCTCACGGAAGCGCTTGGCGATCCCCTGCGGAGCGAAGAAGTGCGGCTCGACATCGCCCACGAGATCGGACGCCGCGGCGGGCCGGAGAACCTCGTCGTCATGGATCATCCCGACGAGACGCTGGTGGGAAAGACGGTGGCGGAGCTTGCGGCGGAGTGGAACGCGTTCCCCGTGGACGTGGCGATCCGCCTGCAACTCGAAGGGTACCGCACGCGTCCCGGCGGCGCCCGCCTGCGCGGCTTCTCCCTCTCCGAGATCGATGTCGAGGAGTTCTCGGCCCATCCGTGGCTCGTGACGGCCTCCGACGCCGGGATCGCGCTCCCGGACGACGGACCCGTGCACGCCCGCTTCTACGGCACCTTCCCGCGAAAGATCAAGAGGTATGCGATGGACCTGGACGTGCTGTCGGTGGAGAGCGCGGTGCGTTCGATGACGTCGCTTCCCGCGCAGCTCATGGGGATCCGGAACCGCGGTCTCATACGGGAGGGGCTCGTCGCGGACATCGCGGTGCTCGACCTCGACGAACTCCAGGACCACGCGACCTTCTTCGAGCCGCACCAGTATCCGTCGGGCGTCGATTTCGTGCTCGTGGCCGGCACCTTCGTCGTCGACGAGGGCGAGCTGACATGGGCGCTTCCCGGCGTGGTCCTGACGCCGGGTGCCGGCGGGGAATCGAACGCCGACGAGGCGGCGGGATGCTGACCGGGCGGGGCGCCGTCGCCCTCCTCGCGCTGGCCGGCTACGGGTGCGGCCCGGGCGGCGACGCGGCGGACGGAGGAGCGGCGGATAGCGGCGCTGCGGTGAGCTACACGGACGCGGTGCCCTCGGGCGCGAAACCGGCGCCCGAGGAAATCTTCCGCACCCTGGAGGGCGGCGAGGCGAGCTTCCCCGACCTGCGGGGCAACGTCGTCGTGGCGAACCTGTGGGGCACCTGGTGCCTCCCGTGCCGCGACGAGCTGCCGGAACTCGTCGAGTTGGCCCGCATCTACGACGGCCGTCCCGTGGTCATGCTCGGACTCGCCGTCGATTCCGGCGACGTTGACGAGATCCATGCCTTCCTCGAGGAGTTCGGCGTCGAATACCCGAACTGGATGATGGGGATGGATGACGCGGTCGGGACCTTCGGTGCCGTGGGCTTCCCGACCACGGTGATCGTGGACCAGGAGGGATGGATCCGGAAGGAACTCCTTGGTCCGCAGACCGCGGCATCCCTCACGGCGGAGATCGAAGCCCTCCTCCGCTAGGCGAGTTGCTGGCCCTCGTAGAGGCGGGCGTAGAGTTCGCAGCGAGCGATCAGCGCGTCGTGCGGGCCGCTGTCGACGAGGCGTCCCCGATCCAGGACGAAGAGCCGGTCGGCGCGCCGCACCGTGCGCAGGCGGTGGGCGATGATGACGGTCGTCCGTCCCGTGGAGGCGTGCTGCAGCGCCTCCTCGACCAGCGCCTCGCTCTCGGCGTCGAGGCCGCTCGTCGCCTCGTCCAGGATGAGAATTTCGGGTCCCTTGAGGAGGACGCGGGCGATCGCGATCCGCTGACGCTGTCCGCCGGAGAGCCGGACGCCGCGCTCGCCGACCCGCGTGTCGTAGCCGTCCGGCAGCCGCTCGATGAACTCGCGCGCGTGCGCCGCTTCTGCCGCCGCCTCGATCGCCGGACGGTCCGCGTCCGGCCGCCCGTACGCGATGTTCTCCCCGATCGTGCCGGCGAAGAGCGGGTGGTCCTGCGGCACGATGCCGATCCGCGATCTCAGCTCCGCGACGCCGGAGGCCCGGACGTCGATCCCGCGCACGGACACCCTTCCTTCGGTCACGTCCCAGAAGCGGGGGATAAGTGACGCGAAGGTCGTCTTCCCGGCGCCGCTCGGGCCCACGAGCGCGACGACTTCTCCGGGCGCGATCGTCGCCCCGATCCCCTCCAGCGCCCACGGTTCGCCCTCGCCGTAGCGGAACGAGACGCCCTCGAAGGCGATCTCCGGCGGTCCATCTCCCGCGATCGATTCCGGGGCCTCCGGGTCCACGATCTCGCTCTCGCGGTCGAGAAGATCGAAGACTCGCCGCGCGGCGCCCTGCGCCTCCTGGTACGAGCCCCACAGCGACGCGAGCGCCATGATCGCCGCCGCGACGGAAAAGGCGTAGAGGAGGAACGACACGAGCTGTCCCGCCGTGATCTGCGCCGCCAGCACGAGCCGTCCGCCCTGCCACAGCACGACGACGATGCCGCCGAAGGCGACGACCGTGAGGATGCCGAAGAGGAGCGCGCGCACCACCGCCCGCGAGAGCGCCGCATCGAGCGCCGTGCCGATCCCGGCGCGGTACCGCTCCCGCTCCCATTCCTCGCGCACGAATCCCTGTACGACCTCGATCTGGCCGAAGGCCTCGTCCGCGACCGCGTGCGCCGCGGCGAGCCGGTCCTGCACCTCGGTGCTCCGGCGCCGCAGAAGGCGCCCGAGCGCGAAGCCGGCGAGTACGACCACGGGGGCGACCGTCAGCGTCGTCAGCATCAGCTGCCAGTGAAGCAGCGTGAGGAGGATCGCGGCACCGACGAGAAAGAGCCCCTGCCGCACGAGTTCGGCGATCTGGTGCCCCATGATCTGCTGCAGCGTCGAGCAGTCGGAGGCGAGCCGCGAGGTGAGTTCGCCGCTCGTTCGGCCCGCGTGGAAACCGGGGGAGAGCGCGACGAGTTTGGAGAAGAGTTCGTCGCGCAACTGCGTCACGACCCGCTCGCCCGTCGCCCCCAGCCAGTACGTCTCGCCGAAGTTGAATACGCCCTGGAGCACGAAGAGTCCGAGCAGCCCGAGCGCGATCGTGCCGAGGAGCGCGGCGTCGCCGTTGCCGAAGGCGGCGTCCATCAGGTAACGGACGATCAGAGGGAAGGCGAGCCCGATGGCCGTGCTCAGGAGGAGGCAGACCCCGGCGCCGGCGAGAGCCGGCCGGTGGGCCCGCAACCGGGGGGCCAGCCGCTTCACGGCGAACAGCGAAATCCGTGATCTGCCGCGTCGTCCGGAGTCCGACATCGCGCTTGGCCTCTCCACCGTCCCCGTCTATCTTCCGCGCCCCGGCGACTCCGGGAGGGACCGAAGTTCGCACGGGTCACGAAACCGGCGCAAACGCACCCCGGAACCCCTCATGCCATCGCCTTCGCTTCAGAGCATGCCGCGACGCCACGCACGGATCATCGCGGCCTGGCTCCTGGTCGGCTGCGCCCTCGTCGCGGCGACGCTCGTCGTGGGAGGCGTGACGCGCCTGACCGGATCGGGCCTTTCGATGGTCGACTGGGAGCCGGTGAGCGGCGTCGTTCCCCCGATGAGCGCCGAGGGGTGGGAGCGCGAGTTCTCCGCCTATCGCGACTCTCCGGAGTACCGGCTCGTGAACCGCGGGATGTCGCTGGCCGAGTTCAAGCGCATCTTCTGGTTCGAATACGCGCACCGGCTTCTCGGGCGCGTGATCGGAATCGTCTTCATCATACCGTTCGCGGTGTTCCTCCTCCGCCGGATGATCCCGCGGTCGCTCATCCCGCGCCTCCTGCTCCTTCTCGCGCTGGGCGGCGCCCAGGGGCTGCTCGGCTGGTGGATGGTGCAGAGCGGGCTCGTCGACATTCCCCGCGTGAGTCCCTACCGCCTGACCGCGCACCTCGCGCTGGCCGTGCTCGTCTACGCCCTCACGCTCTGGACCGCGCTCTCGCTCCTGCGCCCCGCGGCGGACGGCGGGGAGCCGGGGGCCGCGTGGGGCGCCGGCCTCCCCCGCGTCTCGGCCGGCCTCCCACGCGGGTCCGCCGTGATCCTCGGCCTCGCCGCGCTCACCCTGCTCTCGGGCGGGTTCGTGGCCGGTCTGGACGCGGGACTCGTCTACAACACGTTCCCGAGGATGGGGGATGGCTGGATCCCCCCGGACCTCTTCGGGGCGTCTCCCTGGTGGCTGAACCCCTTCGAGGACCGGACGACGGCGCAGTTCAACCACCGCATCCTCGCCGTGCTCCTGCTCGCGGGCGTGACGGCGCTCTGGTGGGTCTGCGCGAGGCGCGCACCGGCCCCGGCGAGGACGTGGGCGCATGCGGGCTTCGCGACCGCGTGGGCGCAGGCGGCGCTGGGGGTCGCGACGCTGCTGCTCTTCGTCCCCATCCCGCTGGCCGCGCTGCACCAGGCGAACGCGCTCGTCCTCTTCACCGCGCTCCTGGGCCTGACCTTCGAACTCCGCCGCCGGCCACTCCGCCGCTAGACGGCCTCCAGGAGCGCCACGTGGCCGAGGCCGCCGGCGGCGCACACGCTGACGATCGCCCGCGTCCCGGCCGGCCGTTCGGCGAGTTCGATCACCGTCTGGGAGAGGATGCGCGCGCCGGTGGCGCCGAACGGGTGTCCGAGCGCGACGCTCCCGCCGTTGGGGTTGATCCGGTCGTGCGGGAACGCGCCGAGGCCGTCCTTCACGGAGGAGCGGGCGGCGAGCCACCTCGGGTCCTCGAGGGCCGCGATCGTGCACAGGACCTGCGCCGCGAACGCCTCGTGGAACTCCCACAGCCCGATGTCCTCGAGCGTGAGTCCGTGGCGATGCAGCAGTTCGGCGATCGCGATGGCCGGGGCGATGAGGAGACCCTCGCGGTCCGGATCGATGGCGGCCTGCCGCCAGTCGAGGAGGCGCGCCCGCGGCAGGGAATCGGGAAGCGAGGAGAGTCCCGCCTCGGACGCGACCCAGCACGCCGCGGCTCCGTCCGTCAGGGGCGTGGAGTTGCCCGCCGTGAGCGTCCCCCCGGAGCGGGAGAAGGCGGGGCGAAGGCCGGCGAGCTTCTCCATCGATGTCCCGGCGCGCGGCAGGGTGTCGCGGTCGACGGGGAAGGTCCCGGGCGTGACGAGGAGCCGCCGGAAGAAGGCGCCCTCATCCCGGGTGGCGCCCTCGTGACTCGCGAGCGCAAAGCGGTCCTGGGCCTCGCGCGAGATGTCCCATTCGCGGGCCATCTCCTCGGCGTGCCCTCCCATCGTCTTCCCCGTCGTTCGCTCCTTCACCGCCGGCGCCGAGATCCGGAGGTCGCGGGGGCGAATCCCCGCCAGCGTCCGCACCATGCGCGGCGGGCTGCCCGCGCTCCCCATGCGCCGGATCGTCCGGCTGAGTCCCGGCGAGAGTCCGATCTGCGTGTGACTCGTTGATTCCACGCCGCCGCAGAGGACGAGGTCCGCCCGCCCCGCGGCCACCTGGCCCGCGCCGAGGGTCGCGGCGGCGATGGAGGTGGCGCACGCCTGGACGATGCCCTGGGCCGGGACGCGCGCCTCGAGACCCGCGTCAAACCAGACCTCGCGGCCCCAGTTGCTCACCGTGAGCGAGGGGATGACCGCGCCCCACAGGAAGAGATCGATCCGCCCCGCGTTCTCGCGGCCCGGACCCCCGTCTCCCGCCACCGTCTGCTGGATGACCGGGGCGGACAGCGCCAGACCGTCGAGGCGCGAAAGTTCGCGGTCGATCTTCGCAAACGGACTGCGGAGACCGGGGAGGACGAAGGCGGATCCGGGGCTCATGCGTGGCATCCTATCGGCCGTCCATCCAAGATGGAACACGGAAGACGGTTCCCCGACGGAAGAGGAGCGTTCATGACGGTCCGGGTGAGGTTCGCCCCCAGCCCTACCGGTTTCCTGCACGTAGGCGGCGCGCGCACGGCGTTGTTCAACTGGCTGTACGCCCGCCGCACGGGCGGGAAGTTCCTCCTGCGCGTGGAGGATACGGACCGGGCGCGTTCCCGCCCCGAACACACGCAGGCCATCCTGGACGGACTCGCATGGCTGGGTCTGGAGGTGGACGAAGGTCCCGTGTTTCAGGCGGATGGCGTCGAGCGCCACCGGCGCGATGCTCTGCAACTGCTGGATCAGGGCGCCGCCTACCGGTGTTTCTGCACTGCGGAGGAACTCGCCGCGCGGCGCGAGGAGGCGAAGCGGGCCGGGACGGGATACGGGTACGACGGCCGCTGCGGGCGGCTGGACCCCGCCGTCTCGGACGCACGTGCCGCTGCGGGGGAGCCGTTCGCCGTCCGGGTTCGAGCGCCGGAGGAGGCGATCGAGTGGGAGGACATGATCCACGGGACGATGTCGTTTCCGGCCGGGTCGATCGACGACTTCATCATCCTCCGTTCCGACGGGACGCCCGTCTACAATCTCGCTGTCGTCTCCGATGACGCCGAGGCGGGGATGACCCATGTGATCCGCGGCGATGACCACCTCTCGAACACGCCGAAGCAGATCCTCCTCTATCGCGCCCTCCGCCGGCCGCTCCCCGTCTTCGGCCACGTGCCGCTGATCCTCGGTTCGGACGGCAAGCGACTCTCCAAGCGCCACGGCGCGATGTCCGTCCTCGCCTACCGCGGCGAGGGCTACCTGCCCGGCGGGATGGTGAACTTCCTCGCGCTCCTCGGCTGGTCTCCGGGAGACGACCGGGAGGTGTTCGACGCCGGAGGACTGATCGAGGCGTTTTCGATCGGGCGCGTGCTGAAGAAGAGCGCGGTGTTCGACCTCGAGAAGCTCGGCTGGCTGAACGGGCGCCACATCGCCGACGCTCCGGCGGCCCACCTGGCCGGCGCCGTCGTCGAGATTCTCGGCCGGGAGGCGCGGGAGGGGGGGCAGGACCTTTCCGAGACCCACCCCGGACTCGACTCCTCGCCGGAGCGCCTGACGCGAATCATCGATCTCGTGAAGGGACGCCCCCGGACGCTCTCCGCGCTCGCGCGGCAGGTCTCTCCCTTCTTCGCTGCGACCATCCGCTACGACGAAGATGCGGTGAAGCGTTTCTGGAAGCGGCCGGAGGAGGCGGCACTCCACCTCCGGCGCCTCGCGGAGCGTCTCGCCGGGGAGGCCGCGTTCCGCGACGTACAGACGCTGGAATCCGAGGTGCGGGGCCTCGCGGCGGAACTCGAGGTCGGCGCGGGGCGGGTCATCAATCCCCTCCGCGTCGCGCTCATGGGTCAGGGTGTGAGTCCCGGCATCTTCGAGGTGCTCGAAGCGATGGGACGGGAGCGGACGCGGGCGCGGCTTCTCGCCGCGGCCCGTACCCTCGACGCGCGGATGGCCACGGCGTGAACCGGACGTGGCCGGCGGAGCACGAAGCGCCGATGAGGCGGGCGCTCGAACTCGCGGCCCTCGGCGGGGAGAGGGGGGAGGTGCCCGTCGCCGCGCTCGTCCTCGATGCGGAGGGCGAGGTCGTTGCGGAGGCGCACAACCGGACGCGCGCCGACTCCGACCCTACGGCACACGCGGAGGTTCTGGCGTTGCGCGCCGCCGCCGCCCGCCTCGGCGACTGGCGGCTGGAGGGACACACCCTGTACGCCACCCTCGAACCGTGCGCGATGTGCGCCGGCGCCGCGGTCCTGGCGCGCGTCCGCACAGTCGTGTTCGGAGCCGCGGATCCCAAGGCGGGGATGTGTGGCTCGATCGAAAACCTGGTCTGCGACCCTCGGCTGAACCATCGAGTGGAACTCGTGTCCGGCGTGCTCGCCGAGGAATCCGCGCATCTCCTGCGGGACTTCTTCCGCCGGCGGCGCTAGCCGGACCTCAGGTCGGCGGAGCGGTTCGGAAGGCCGGTCACACGCACTCCTCGCAGCGGCCGAAGAGGACGAGTTCGTGGCTCTCGACCTGGAAGTGCGCGGGCGCCATCTCTTCGATTTCATCCGGACACAGGTCCACATCGAACGCCTGATCGCAGGTGCGGCAGAGGAAGTGGTGGTGATGCGGACCCCCGGCCAACTCGTACCGAAGCCCGCCGCCCGGAAGCTTGACTTCCGACAACCACCCCTCGGCGACGAGGGCCTTCACATTCCGGTAGACGGTCGCGATCCCGAGCGACGGCACGATCCGCCGGCCGTGTTCGAGGACCTCATCCGGCGTGAGGGGGCGCGCGACGCTCATGAACACGTCCCGAATCGCCCTGCGTTGGCGGGTGTCTCGTTGCATTGGCAGCCTACCCGGACCGGAGGGACCGGAGGGGGCGGTCGGCGTCAGCCTCGTTGATCCGTGGACTCCTCTTCGTCACAGACCGCGCACGCGCCCGCGCGGGACTGGCAGATGCGGGCGCCCTGAAAAAGCGCGCCTGCGAGGACCAGGCTGCCGGCGGTCGACGTCGCGGTCTCGGGCAGCGGCTCGAGCCAGCCGGCGAGGGAGGCCGCCCAGAGCGCGGTCCCCCCCAGGAAGATGAGCATCACCGCCGCGTTCCTGCGGGCCGGGCCCAGGACGAGCATGACCGCGCCGAGGACGAAGGTCCCGGCCCAAACCGCTCGCTCGAGGCCTTCGGAGAGCGCGAGCGCGGGTGCCGCCGCGACGAGAAACGGCGTGAGCGCACAATGCACGCCACACCATGCCGCAGCGCACGCCACCACGCGCGATCCGGAAGCCAGAGACGTATCCGACGGGACCCTGGACGGGGCCGTTGCGAGAGTTGCGAGAGAGTTTTTCATCAGGGCCAGATGATAATGGATTCTCAATCGCGTGTCACGAAATCCGCGTCACGGCGGCCACCCGCCGCACCCCGAGAGGCCGTTGCCCGCCGGCCCCCGGGAGATGACATCGCGTGTGCACCCGACGGCGGGGCCGTCAGCTTCCCGCGGGAACGGGCCTTCCGACGAAGCGCAGCACGACGATGACCGTGCCGATCCCCAGCAGGTGGGCGATCCAGGGCGACAGTCCGTAAGACGTCCCCACATGGCCGAAGAGCATCGCGGCCACCGCGACGACGAGCGCGTAGGGAAGTTGCGTCCGCACGTGGTCCATGTGGTCGCACGCCGACGCCATCGAACTGAGCACGGTCGTGTCGGAGATGGGCGAGCAGTGGTCCCCGAAGATCGACCCGGCGAGGACCGAACTGATCGAACTCACGAGCAGCTCGCCGCCTCCGGCCTCGAAGCCGGTGGCGCCGCCGAGGGCGACGATGAGCGGGACCACGAGCGGGAGCAGGATGGTCATCGTGGCCCACGAGGTGCCGGTGCAGAAGCTGACGATCGCGGCCGTCACGAAGGTGATGACGGGGACGAGTTCCGGCGCGAGGTTGCCTTCGAGGATCTGGGTCAGGTACGGCGCCGTCGCGAGCTGACTCGTGACCTCGCCGAGCGACCACGCGAGGGTGAGGATGACGAACCCCATCGTCATCGCCCGGATGCCGGCGAGCCAGCCGTCGAGCGCCTGGCTCAGCGTCAGGATGCGCTGCGTCACGGCCAGCCCGATCGCGACCAGGCAGCCGGCAAGCGAACCCCACAGGATCGCCTTGAACGGGTCCGCCGCGCCGAACGTGTCCCAGAGCGAGGCGCCGCGGCCCACCTCGCTTGCGCCGTCGAAATACAGCCCGAAAAGGACCGTCAGGACCACCGTCAGCACGGGGATCGCCGCATTGTACCAGCGCAGAGGCACGCCCTCGGGCGCATCGAGTCCCGTCTCCTCGGAGTTCACCATCAGCTGCGACCCCGGCCGGAAGACGCCGCCGCCGGTGCGTGCCCTCACCTCCGCGCCGTGCATGGGGCCGAAATCCCGCTGCGAGGCGATCACCGCCGCGACCATGACCAGGGCGAGGACGGGGTAGAAGAGGTACGGGATGCTGCTGAGGAAGACCGTGAAGGGACTCGCGGAGGCGAGCGCCCCGGCCAGCGCGGGGTCGGCGGTCTGCTCGGCGGCGATCCGGAGTCCGTCGCGGATCAGCGAGATCTCGAATCCGACCCACGTCGACACGAAGGCGATCGTGACGACGGGGGCGGCCGTCGAATCCACGAGATAGGCCAGCTTCTCCCGCGACACCTTCAGCTTGTCCGTGACGGGGCGGAAGGTGTTTCCGACGATGAGCGTGTTCGCGTAGTCGTCGAAGAAGATGCCCACGCCCGCGAAGAAGGTGGCGAGTTGCGCGCGGCGCGGCGTGGTGGCCAGCGGCCGCAGGGCTTCGACGATCCCGCGCGTGCCCCCGGAGCGCGAGATCACCCCCACCATGGCGCTCAGCAGCGCGGAGAACATGAGGATCGAGGCGTTGTCGGTGTCGGCGAGGGAAGGGACGATGAACGTGTCCACGGTGCGGCCCAGCCCGGCGAGCGGGTCGAGGCCGGCGATGAAGAATCCGCCCAGCCAGATTCCGAAGAAGAGCGACACGACGACGTGGCGGAAGATGAGCGCGAGGGCGATGGCGATGATCGGCGGCAGGAGGCTGATCCAGCCCGGGAATTGCGGCGGATCCACGCTTGCACTCGCCGATCCCTGATCCGAGGTCATCTCCACGGAGAGCGGGAGGTCCCCCTTCGCGGCCCGCAGCCCGCTGACGGAGGTCTCGGAGCGGACAGGCAGATCCCCGGCGGCGAGTTCGCGTCCCGAGGCGGATCTCACGCGATAGCGGGCGTTCTCCCCGTCCTCCGTATGGAGCGTGAGAGAGAAGGGCACATCCGTGAGGACGACGGCGGGCCCCTCCACGGTGAGCGAGGGGCTGTCCTGCGCAAGGGCGGTGGCGGGGAGCGAGGCGGCCAGGGCGAGCGCCGTCGCCGGAAGCCACCGTCCGGCGCGCCGGAAGACGTCGGATCGTATGCGCATGCCCGAACCTACCGGAGCGATCTCGCGAGGGTCAACGCAGGTCGACGCGCGGGTCGACGCAGGGAGAGGAGGGCGGAGCGACGTTGATCGCGGCAGGGGCGCGATCTATACTCCCGCCCGACCGGGGGCCTCCAGGCAGCCATGGCTGCCTGCGCCGAGTTGCCCGCGACGGATCGAGCGAAGCCGAGACGACACTGACGCACAACGTCCTCGACGAGGCCGCTGCCCGAGGGCTCCTTGCCGAGCTTTCCGCGCAGCTTGACCGGGCGATCGAGCCCGACGCCCGCCTCATCCTCATCGGCATCCACCGCCGCGGCGATTCGATCGCGGCCGAGATCGGCCGCCACCTCGAGCCGACGCGCGGCCCCGTCCCCATCGGTTCGCTCGACATCACGCTCTATCGCGACGATTTCGGGCAGGTCGGCGCGCTCCCTCTCGTCGGGACGACCCGCATCCCGGAGTCGATCGAAGACGCGCACATCGTCATCGTCGACGACGTGCTCCACACCGGGCGAACGATCCGGGCCGCGCTCCGGGAGCTGTCGGACTTCGGGCGGGCGCGCCGGATCCAGCTCTGCGTGCTCGTGGATCGCGGGGGGCGCCAGCTCCCGATCCAGCCCGACTACGTCGGCCGCGTGATCGAAGTCGGCCCCAACCAGGACGTGGCGGTGCGCGTCGCGGACACGGACGGCGCCTGGGGCGTCGACATCGTCGCCCTCCCCACCGCTCCGGAGGCGGGAGCATGACCGCCCAGGGCCGGGAATCCGGGTTCGGAAAGGACCTCATCGGACTCGAAGCCCTCACGGGGGACCAGATCGAGGCGATTCTCGACACCGCGGAGCCCTTCAAGGAGATCAGCGAGCGCAAGATCAAGAAGGTGCCGGTCCTCCGCGGGCAGACCATCGTCAACCTCTTCCTCGAACCCTCGACCCGGACCCGCATCAGCTTCGAGTTCGCGGAGAAGCGGCTCTCGGCCGATACGGTGAACATCTCCTCCGCGGGCTCCTCGGTGCAGAAGGGCGAGACGCTCGTCGACACGGCGCGCAACCTCGAGGCGATGAGGATTCACATGGTCGTCGTTCGGCACGGATCGTCCGGGGCGGCGAAGTTCCTCGCGGACCGGATTCCCTCCAACGTGATCAACGCCGGCGATGGCCAGCACGAGCATCCCACGCAGGCCCTCCTCGACCTGTTGACGATCCGAGACCGGTTCGGGGCCATCGCGGGCCGGCGCGTCTGCATCGTCGGCGACATCCTGCACTCGCGGGTCGCGCGCTCGAACATCTGGGGCCTCCTGAAGTGCGGGGCCGACGTCGCCGTCTGCGGGCCGCGTACCCTGATCCCGGCCGGGATCGAGGAGCTGGGCGTGCAGCGGCTGGACTCGATCGAGGAGGCGATCGAGTGGTGCGACGTCCTTTACGTGCTGCGGCTTCAGCTGGAGCGGATGGAGGGCGGCTACGTCCCCTCGCTGCGCGAGTACAACCGCGTGTTCGGCGTGAGTTCCGAGCGCCTCGGCCGCGCCGGCGACGAGATGATCGTCCTCCACCCCGGGCCCATGAATCGGGGCGTCGAGATCGATTCCGATGTGGCGGACGGTCCGCGCTCGGTGATCCTTCCTCAGGTGACGAACGGGGTCGCCGTGCGGATGGCCGTCCTCTATCTGCTCGCGGGCGGACGCCCGGAGCTGGCCGAAGACGCCAAGGCGGCGGCACGGTGAGCGGGTCGCTCCTTCTCACCGGCGGCCGGGTGATCGATCCGTCCTCGGGGCTGGACGAGGTGCGCGATGTCCTCGTGCGGGATGGACGGGTCGAAGCGGTCGAACAGGGTGTGGCGGGGCCGGAGGGCATCCCCCGGATCGAGGCGGAGGGACTCGTCGTCGCGCCGGGGCTGATCGACGTGCACGTCCACCTGAGGGAACCGGGCGCCGAGCACAAGGAGACGATCCGCACGGGCGCGCAGTCCGCGGCGGCGGGCGGCTTCACGACGATCTGGGCGATGCCGAACACGGATCCGCCGCTCGACGACCCCGCCGCGGTCGGCTTCGTGCGGGAAGAGGCGCGGCGCTGGGCCCGGAAGGGGGAGGGCGGGGCGCGCGTGAGCCCCGTTGCCGCCGCCTCGCTCGGCCTCGCCGGCGAGCAGATGACCGAAATCGGCGGCCTCGTCGAGGCGGGCGCGGTCGCGGTCACCGATGACGGACACCCGATCCACGATCCGGCGCTCATGCGGCGCCTGCTCGAGTACACGCAGTCCTTCGGGATCCCCGTTCTTCAGCATGCGGAGGACATGGCGCTCTCGGCCGGAGGGGTGATGAACGAAAGCGCCGTGGCCACCGCGCTCGGCCTGCGCGGGATCCCGAACGCCTCGGAGGCCACGGTCGTCGCGCGGGACATCTATCTCGCGGAACTCACGGGCGGGCACGTACACGTTCAGCACGTCTCGACCCGCGAAGCGGTCGAACTGATTCGCGTCGCGCGCGAACGCGGCGTGCGGGTGAGCGGCGAGGCTTCACCGCACCACATGGCGCTGACCGAAGAGGCGGTGCGCGGCTACCGGACGGAGGCCAAGATGAACCCGCCGCTCCGGTCCGCGGCCGACCGCCTGGCGGTGCGGCAGGGGCTCATCGACGGCGTGCTGGAGTGCGTGGCTACGGACCACGCGCCGCACCACTACGAGGAGAAGGAACGCGAGTTCGACGATGCGCCGTTCGGCATCGTCGGTCTCGAGACCGCGCTCGCCGTGTGCATCGGCGAACTCGTGAAGCCGGGGGATCTCCCGCTTTTCGATCTCGTCGAGCGGATGTCCACGGCGCCGGCCCGGCTGATGGGGATCGAAGGCGGCACGCTGCGCCCCGGCAGTCGAGCGGATCTCGTCCTCTTCGATCCGGATGAGGAGTGGACGGTCGACCCCGCGAGCTTCCGCTCGAAGAGCCGGAACACGCCGTTCGGCGGTTGGGAGGTGACGGGACGCGTGAAGCGCACGATCGTCGGCGGCGAAACCCGCTACCGCGACGAATCCGCGGGCCCGGACTAACCCAGGCTGTTGACGTGCCGCGCCGCTCGCGCCTTATGGCGGGCCGCGGTGTTCGCCTTGATGACGTTTCGGCGGGTCGCTCTGTCGAGAATGCGGTACAGTTCGGACAGCGCCGGCGTAGCCTCGTCCGGCGACTTCGTCGCGAGGAGGTGCTTGGTCCTCGTCCGGATCTCGGACCGCACCCGGCGGTTCCGGAGTCTCCGCGCGCGCGACTGGCGCAGCCGCTTCTTCTGACTCTCGTTATTCGGCATTCGATTCCTTTTTTTTCATCCGTCCGAAAATCAACGCGGGAACATACGAGACTTGCCCGATACCTCCAACTCGGAATGTCCGGCGGAACGCGTGTGTCGGGGGTACGCGCCGCGCGTATGCCCGTGCTACATTGGGCACGGACCGGTCGGCGATCCTCGGTTTCCGCCGGCCCGAGCGTGCAGGGAGGTTTCTTGACGGCGGTTCGCAACCGACTTCCAAGCCAGCGGGCGGCGCAGCCGTTCGTCGTGGAGCTCGACCGGTTTCGGGGTCCCCTGGATCTTCTCCTGCACCTCATCCGGTCGCAGGACATCGACATCTTCGATATCCCGATCTCCACCATCACCCGGCAGTTCCAGGAAGCCCTCACCGAGGGCCTCGACCGCCTGGAGCTCGATCGCGCCGGGGAGTTTCTGGAACTCGCCGCGACCCTGGTCCACATCAAGGCGCAACTCCTGCTGCCGGGGCGCAGCGACACGGAATGGGAAGACGATCCCCGGGCCGAACTCGTGCGGCGTCTCCTGGAGTACGAGCTGTTTCAGGAGGTTGCGCGGACTCTGGGCGCGGCCGAACTGGAGCGGCGGCGACACATGTCGAAGGGCTTTCTGCCTCCACGACCTCCGCGCGAGGCCGAGGACGTCGAACTCGCGACGACGCTCGGCGACTTCCTGGCGGTGCTCGGCGATATCCGGGCCGCGGATCCCGTGACGACGCACGTCGCCCCCATTCGCATCGTCCCGGTCGAGGACAAGATCGTCGTCATCCGACGTCTGCTGGGCGAGAGCCGCCGGGTGCCGTTCAACCGGCTGTTCGATTCGTGGCGGGAGCGGCAGCACGTCGTCGCGGCGCTGCTCGCCTGTCTGGAACTCGCCAGACAGCAGCTCCTGAGGCTCGAGCAGGTGAAGCGATTCGGGGCGATCTGGCTGTTCGGACCCCGCTCGCGGGATAACGGGGGAGAGGGAACGGCGTGAGTCCCGAGCAGATCGTGGAAGCCGCACTGTTCGCGAGTCAGACGCCGCTCACCGCCCGCGAACTCGCCCGGGCGGACGACGCGCTCGACGTCCGGCGCGTCCGGGAGGCGCTCGCCGCGTTGCGCGAGCACTACGACACGGACGGACGGGCCTTCCAGGTCTACCAGCTGGGGGACGGATTCCAGATCCTCACGCGTCCGGAATTCGTGCCGTACCTCGAGCGGTTCGAGTCGGTGCCCCGGCCTCCGACGCTTTCCCGGGCCGCGCTCGAGACGCTCGCGATCATCGCGTACCGGCAGCCCATCGGCCGGATCGAGGTCGAGGAGATCCGGGGCGTGGCGTCCACCTCGGTGCTGCGAACGCTCCAGGACTGGGAACTGATCGAAGTCACGGGGCGGGGGGAGGGGCTCGGGCGGCCGCTCCTCTACGGGACGACAGCCCGTTTTCTGGATCACTTCGCCCTGCAGTCGCTGGATGATCTCCCGGCGCCGGA
This sequence comes from Gemmatimonadota bacterium, assembly GCA_022825725.1. Taxonomy (GTDB): domain Bacteria; phylum Gemmatimonadota; class Gemmatimonadetes; order Palauibacterales; family Palauibacteraceae; genus Palauibacter. The sequence continues at coordinate 22,792 of JAJDWE010000053.1, read as the reverse complement.
GGAGCTGTCCGTGGCGCTCGTGCGTACCGACTCGGAGGCGTTCACCGATGGCGCGCCGCCGCCGGAAGAACCCGCCGAGAGCTAGCCACACCGGGTGCCGACGGCTCATGCGACTGCAGAAATATCTTGCGAGGGCAGGGGTGGCTTCCCGCCGCGGGAGCGAGGATCTCATCGTCAGCGGCCGCGTCCGCGTGAACGGCGAGGTCGTGACGAAGCTCGGGACCACGGTGGACCCGGATTCCGCACGCGTCGAAGTGGACCGCCGCCGCATCCGCCCGAAGCCGGCGCTCTGGCTGGCGCTCAACAAGCCGCCGGGGTACACGTGCACGCGGCATGACCCCCGGGGGCGTCCGATCATCTACGACCTGCTCCCCGCCGAGGTCCGCCATCTGCCTCACGTCGGGCGCCTGGATTTTATGAGCGAGGGTCTCCTCCTCCTCTCGAACGAAGGGGACGTCGTACACCGGCTCCTCCACCCCCGGACCGGAATCGAGCGGGTCTACCACGCGACATTGCGCGGGCCCGTGGCGGCCGGGCTCCCGGATCGGCTGCGGGCCGGGGTGGCGCTCGAAGACGGACCCGCGCGAGCCCGCCGCGCACGCTGGATAACGCCTCCGCACACGTCGTCGCCCACCGTCGAGATCGTCCTCGCGGAAGGAAGAAACCGGGAGATTCGACGCATGCTCGCCTCGCTAGGCGTCACGCTGCTGAGGTTGCGCAGGACCTCGTTCGGTCCGATTCGGCTGGGCGCTCTGGCAGCGGGAGCGACCCGTGAGTTGTCTCCGAAGGAGCGGGCGGCGCTCAAACGCGCGGCGGGCCCCGCTTGCTCCGGGGCGGTTCTGGAGTGAACATCGGGCGGCTGGCAAACCGACCATCACCGCGACAGCGAGAAGGCGCATGAACGGAGAAGCCGGGACGGCCCAACGGATCTCGGGAGAGGATCTCGAGACCCAGCAGGCCGCGATCCGGGAGGCGGGGACCTTCGTGGCCGAGGTTCGAAACGAACTGGGCAAACGGATCGTCGGACAGCACGCTCTCCTCGACCGCGTTCTCATCAGTCTCCTCACGGGCGGCCATATTCTGCTCGAGGGTGTGCCCGGGCTCGCGAAGACGCTCACCGTCAGCACACTCGCCGAGGCGATCCACACCACGTTCCGGCGTATCCAGTTCACGCCGGACCTGCTGCCCGCGGACGTCGTGGGCACGCTCGTGTGGGAGGAGAAGACAGGCACTTTCACTCCGAAACGGGGGCCGATATTCGCGAACATCGTCCTCGCCGACGAGATCAACCGCGCGCCCGCCAAGGTCCAGTCCGCCCTCCTGGAGGCGATGCAGGAGCGGCAGGTGACGATCGGCGAAGAAACGCATCCGCTCCCCGTGCCGTTCCTCGTCATGGCCACGCAGAACCCAATCGAGCACGAGGGGACGTACCCGCTTCCCGAGGCGCAGGTGGACCGGTTCATGTTCAAGACGCGGGTCGGCTACCCGTCACCTGAGGAGGAGCGGTCCATCATGCGGCTCATGGCGGGAGAGGATCCGCCGCCCGTCGAGGCCGTCGTGGAGCCGGGTCGCATCCTCGCCGCGCGCGCCATGCTTCCGGCGATCTACGTGGACCGCCGGCTCGAGGACTACATCCTCCAGCTCGTGCTCGCGACGCGTGAGCCCGCGGCCCACGGCCTCGCGCAGTTCGTGGACTGGATCGAATTCGGGGCCTCGCCACGCGCCACGATCTTCCTCGCGAGAGCCGCCCGCGCGCACGCCTTCATCGAGGGTCGAGCCTTCGTGGTTCCGGAGGACGTCAAGGCGATCGCCCGCGATGTCCTTCGGCATCGGCTCGTCCTGACCTTCCAGGCGCAGGCCGAACAGATCGATGCCGATCACGTCCTCGACCATCTCCTGGAGACCGTGCCGTTGCCGTGAGGCTGCCCGACTTCCTGTGGCGCCCGCGACGGCCGGCGCCGACGGCCGACTCCGACGCCGCGTCGAAAGAGGTTCGGCGGCTGGAGTTAAAGAGCCGGCGGTTCATGGACAACCCGGCTCTCGGACCTTACCCGTCGCTCTTCCGCGGACACGGCATCGAGTTCTCCGAAGTGCGCGAGTATCAGCCAGGCGACCCATTCCAGGCGATCGACTGGAAGGTGACCGCCCGCATGCGCCGCCCGTACGTGAAGCGTTTCGTGGAGGAACGGGAACTCGCCGTCCTCCTCGTCGTCGATGTCTCCGCCTCGAACGAGTTCGGCACGCGGAAGGCGCTGAAGCGCGACCTCGTCGCGGAGGTGGCGAGCACCCTGGCCCTCGCGGCGATGCGTGCGGGAGACCCCGTGGGCATGCTCCTCTTCTCCGACCGGATCGAGCGCTACGCGCGGCCCGCACGGGGGCGCAACCGCAACCTCCGCCTCCTCCATGAACTGGTTTCCGTCCAGCCGGAGGGGAGGGGGACGGATCTCGACCTCGCGCTCGTCACCGCGGCGCGCATGCTGACCGTCCGCTCGCTCGTGTTCGTGATCTCGGATTTCGTGGGCGCCGGGAACCTGGCCCGGCCGCTGCTGGGGCTCTCGGGGCGCCATGACGTCGTCGCGCTCGCGATCGATGACCCCGCGGAAACGACGATCCCCGCATCGGGCTGGGTGGAAGTCGTGGACCCCGAAACGGGGGACCGCGCCGTGGTCGACCTCGGAGACGCGGCGCTTCGGCAGCGGCTCATGGAGCACGCGACGACGGGAGCGCGGGCGCTGGAACGGCTGTGCGCGCACTGCCATGTGGACCTCATGCGGCTGCGCACCGACACCCCGTACGAGTCCCGGCTCTCCGGCTTCTTCGCGGCCCGCGGCCGGCGGAGGCTTCGGTGAGGCGATCCCGGGGGATGGTCCGGATTGCCCTCGGCCTGGGGCTGGGATTCGGCCTGGGGCCGGGATTCGTCCCGGGAGCGGGGTTCGTCCCGGGTCTGGCCGCGCAGTCCGCGGTCGACCTGGAGGCGACGGTCCTCCCGCCGTCCGTCCGGGTCGGCGAGGAGTTCACGGTCCGGCTCATCGTCGGGCAGGAGAGATCCGGGGAGATCCGTTTCCCCGCGCTCATCGACGGGCCGGAGTCGATCGAGCAGACGGGACCCGTGCAGATCCGGTCCGTCGAGGAGGGTCGGCGCTGGGAAGCGGAGTACCCGCTGCGCGCGTGGCGCGCGGATACGCTCGTCATCCCGCCGGTGGAGGTGGAACTCGCGGCCGCGGGGGGCGTGGTCCGTCGGCTGCAGCCCCCGCCGGTCCCCGTCGTGAGCGTGCTTCCGGCCGCGGAAGATCCGCTCGAGTTGAGGGACGCCCGGCCCCTGCTGAGTCTGCGGGCGCTGCCCTGGTGGCTGCTCCTGCTCGCTGCGGCGCTCGCCGGACTCGCCTGGTGGACCTGGGGTCGCCGCCGCGCCGCCGCGGCCGCCGCCGAAGTCCCCCTCGGCCCCGGCGACCTCGCGCTCCGCGAACTCGCGCGCCTCCGCGAGCGGTGGGTCGGACAGGACGTGAGCGGCGACCGGTTCTACGATGGCTACGAGGACACGCTTAGGCGTTATGCGGATGTGACGCGCGGATGGGCGCCCTCGAAGGAACTCCTCGGACTCGGGGGTTCCGATTCCGGGCTCGTCGCGGCTCTCCGCCACTCGATTCTGGCCCGTTTCGCGCGCATGCGTACGGAGTGGGAAGGTCCGCTCGGGGACCTGGACCTCGGCGAGGCGTTCGTGCGCGCGGACATGGCGGATTCGCCCCCGGCCGATGGGTCCGGCGCGCCGGACGCCGCCGAAGCCGAAGCCGGCCCGAGCGGAAACGGAGGCGGCGCATGAGCGAGTTCGCGCTCCCCGGTTGGCCGTTCCTCCTCCTGCTGGCGCTGCTGCCGCTGGGGTGGGCGCTGATGAGCTCGGGCAGGATCCGTCTCCCGTATCCGGACATCGCCCGTCTCACCGTGTCCCGGGGCCGGGGACGGTTCTGGTGGTGGCTCCCGGCCGCCCTTCGCTCGCTCGCCCTCGGCCTCGTCATCATCACCCTCGTCAACCCCGTGCGGGTATGGGAGCGCGTGGAATCGGAGCGCGAGGGCGTGGCGATCATGCTGGCCGTCGACATCTCGAGCTCGATGCTGGCGGAGGATTTCCGGCCCGACAACCGTATCGAAGTCGCGAAGCGGGAGGTCATCCGCTTCGTGGAGGGAAGGGAGTCGGACTGGATCGGCCTCGTCTCCTTCGCCGGAGAGGCGCTCACGATGGTCCCGGGGACGCTGGACCACGCGGTCGTGGAGAGCGCGGTGGAGCGGCTCGAGGCGGGACAGCTCCGGGACGGGACGGCCATCGGCGTCGCGCTCGCCACGGCGGCGAACCGGCTCCGCGACCTGGAGCCGGAATCGCGCATCGTCGTGCTGCTCACCGACGGAGACAACAACAGCGGCGGCATTTCGCCGGAAGAGGCGACGGCCGCGGCCGCCTCCCTCGGCATCCGCGTCTACACGATCGGCGTCGGCCGCGACGGGGTCGCCCCCGTGCCCGTGGCCCGGACCGCCTTCGGATACCAGTACGCGAATATCCGCGTCCACGTGAACGACGAACTCCTCGACCGCATGGCGACCCAAACGGGCGGCATCTACTTCCGCGCGACCGATCCCGAGGGACTCACGCGGATCTACGAACGGATCAACGAACTCGAGACCACTCCGATCAAGGAAGTGCGGACGGAGGAGCGGGTCGGGATGCGCCGGCAGCTTCTCATCGCGGCGCTCGCGCTCGTCATGCTTGAACTCCTGTTGGCGGCGACACGATCCCGCCGGGTCTGGACCTGACGGTGGCCCCGCTCCCCGTCGCCCTCCTGCTCGGAGCGCTGGCCATCGGTCTCAGGCTGCTCGCCTCGCGGCGGTCGAGCGCCGACCGCGAAAAGCTCGCCGAAACGTCGCTGCTCGAGCGCTACGTGAGGCTGCCGGTCCACGTCCTTCCCCCGCTTCGACTGGCCCTGCTCGGGGCGGGCGTCGTCGCGCTCGCGCTCGCCTCCGGGTCGGGCGGGACGGAGGCCCGGCGTCTCGACGAAGGGGGAGCGGAGACGATCCTGGTGCTCGACGCGTCGAACTCGATGCTGGCGGGCGATGTCGAGCCGAGCCGGCTGGAAGTGCAGCGGCAACTGGCCGCCCACCTCGCGACGCGCACGGAGGGTCGGATGGGCGTCGTCTACTTCGCGGGCCGCGCGTACGTGCTTTCGCCGCTGACGACGGACATGAGCGCGATCGAGATGCTGGCGGAGGGCGTGCGCCCCGCGGCGGTGGGACTCGGCGGATCCTCGCTCGCTTCCGGCCTCACGCAGGCGATCGATCTGCTCGCCGGCGGAGAGGAGGGCGCCCGCAAGTCGATCGTGGTCTTCTCCGACGGCGAGGAAACGGCCGGCGCGCCCCTCGGTGAGGCGATCGGGCGGGCCCGGGACGCGGGGATCGTCATCCACGCCGTGGGGATCGGGAGCGAACTCGGCGGGCAGATTCCCCTGACGCGGGAGGCGTCGCTGGACCCGACGATGGCCGCGCGGCGGCGGGGCGGCGCCTCGGTGCTGCAGGGGCCGGACGGGAGCCCCGTCATCACGCGGTTGAACGCCGCGTCGCTGAGGCAGATGTCTCTCGGCACCGGCGGCCGCTATGTTGACGGTTCGGACGGGATCGACGCGATCGAGCGGGAACTGGCGCAGGGCGGCCGGGAACCCCTGACGTCGACGGACGACGCGGCCGTAGCGGCGTTGCTTCTGCTCGCCTTCGTCAGCCTCTGGGGAGAAGGGTTCCTGTTGCCACGTGGTTGAATCGACGCGGAGGGTTGCGATGTTCGGGCTCGCGGCCGCGGCCGCCTCGCTCGCGGCGTTCGCCGGGGGCGGGCCGCAGGCCGCGCCGGGTCAGGCGGCCGGCCAGGCCGGCGCCGGGGAACCGCAGGCGTCCGAATCCGAGGCCGTCGCACGCTACCGGGAGCGAGCCGCTTCCTCCGACCGCCCCATCGACCACTACAACTACGGGACGGCCCTCCTCCACGACGGACAGGTCGCGGAGGCGCAGGCCCCCCTCGAACTCTCGATCGGCAGCGAGCGGGACGAGGTGCGCGAGAGCGCCTTCTACAACCTCGGACTCAGCACGGCCCTCGACGGCCGTTTCGCCCAGAGCGACCCCTCGGCGCGTCGGAACGCCCTCCAGGCGGCGCGCGAAGCCTTCCGCGAGGTCCTCCGCCGTCGCGTGGACGATGAGGACGCGCGCTGGAACCTCGAACTCGTCGAGCGCTGGCTGGAGGAGGAGGGAGAGAGCGGCGGCGATGAGCAGCAGGGCGGGCAGGGACAGTCTCCACAGGGGGCCGGCGCCGGCGCCGCCGCGGCCGCGGGCTCCGGCGAGATGGAGATGCTCTCGCCCGAACAGGCGGCGGCGCTTCTCGAACAGGCGGGGGACGCGGAAGCGGCGATTCGCGACCGTGTGATGGGCCGCAACCGTTTCCAGGATCCCGTCGTGGAGCGGAACTGGTAGGAATCCCTGCGAGACGCCTCGCGTCGCCATAGCTTCGGTCGCCATGAACTCGCCCTCGGCCGAAGCGGCCCGCCTGACCCAGTACTCTCACGGAGCCGGCTGAGCGTGCAAGCTCGGCCCGGAGGATCTGGGCCGCATCCTGCAGCACGTTCCGCACGTTCCCGATGACCGGCTCCTCGTGGGACTCGATGGTCCGGACGACGCCGCGGTGTATCTGCTCGACGACGGGGAAGCCATCGTCGCGAGCCTCGACTTCTTCACTCCGCTCGTCGACGATCCGGAGGACTTCGGCGCCATCGCGGCCGCGAACGCGCTCGGCGATCTCTACGCGATGCGGGCCCGCCCCATCTTCGCGCTCAACATCCTCGCGGTTCCCGCCGGAACGCTCTCCGACGAGATCGTGGGCGCGATCCTCCGCGGCGCGGGGGAAGTGTGCCGCGCGGCCGGCATCGCCGTCGCGGGGGGACACTCGATCGACGACGCGGAGCCGAAGTTCGGACTCGTGGCCATCGGACTCGGCGATCCCGACCGCCTGTGGAGGAAGGGCGGCGCGCGGCCGGGGGATGCGCTCGTGCTCGGCAAGGCGCTCGGAACGGGCGTCGTCACGACGGGGATCAAGCGCGGCGTGACGGACCTCGCCGACCTCCGCGTCGCCGTCGATTCCATGCGACAACTCAACCGCGAGGCGGCGGCCGTCCTTTCCGGCTTCGACGTTCACGCGGCCACCGACGTCACCGGCTTCGGGCTCCTCGGCCACCTGCTCGAGATGTGCCGCGCCTCGGATGCGAGCGCCCGGATCCGCGCTTCGGCGCCGAAACTCCTCCCCGGAGCGCTGCGCCTCGCCGGGGAGGGGTGCGTCCCGGGCGGCACGACCCGGAACCGGGACGCCTACGCGTCGCAGGTGCGGTGGGATGACGCGGTCGCCGAAGACCGGCGGACCCTCCTCCTCGACCCGCAGACATCGGGCGGGCTGCTGGCGGCCGTCCCCGCGGACGACGCGTCGTCCGCATCGGCCGCGCTCGCCGCTGCGGGCTACGCCTCCGCCGTGATCGGAGAGGTGATCGAGCGGGATGGTCCCGAGGTCGGGGTCGACGTCGCACCGTGATGGCGCCGCGGACGCGCGGCCACCCCGCGGCGGCCGCCGGGACGTTGGTGCGAGGCGTCGCGGCGCGTACGTTTCACGCTCCGTCCGGGCCCGTAGCTCAGCTGGTTAGAGCAGGGGACTCATAATCCCAAGGTCGCAGGTTCGAATCCTGCCGGGCCCATCTTCAGAATCCCCGAGTCCCTACGCGCAGTTCCACCACGAGGAAGCAAGGAGTCGTCCATGCGGCCATGCCGGGTTCCGGTCTCCCGACGCGGGTCCACCCTTCTGTTCGCCGTGCTCGCGCTTTGCTGCGCCGCCGCGGCGGACGCGGCCGCGCAGGCCCAGGCGACCACCGGCGTCATCCGCGGCGTCGTCCGCGATCCCGTGGGAGCGCCCGTCGCCGGCGCCGCCGTGATCATGGAGCACCGCGCGACCGGCTTTGCCACGACCGTTGTGACGGGCTCCAACGGGGCGTTCGTGCGGACGCTCCTCCCGCTGGGGGTTTACGACGTCACCGCCCGGGCCGTGGGCCAGTTCGGCGACGAGCGTACGGAGGGGCTCGTACTCCGGGTCGGAGAGATCGTCGACCTCGTACTCGAATTCAGGCCCGTCGCGGTGGCCGAGATCACCGTGACGGCGGACCGGACGCCGCTCGTCGACACCGAGGACTCGTCGAGTTCCCACCGGCTCGCCGAGGAGGTCGTCGACAACCTGCCCAACAACGGCCGCAACTTCCTCGACTACACGCTCCTCACGCCGGGCGTGTCCGTGTCGCAGGGTCCGGACGGCGAAGTCCTCAACATCGGAGGACAGCGGGGGATCTTCAACAACGTTTCCGTGGACGGAGCCGACTTCAACAACCCCTTCTTCGGCGAGCAGCGTGGCGGCCAGCGGCCCGCCTTCACCTTCAACCAGGACGCGATCGAGGAAATCGTCGTCGTGAACCAGGGGGCGTCGGCGGAGTTCGGGCGCTCCGCGGGCGGCTTCGTGAACGTCATCACGAAGTCGGGCACGAACGAGTTCGCGGGCTCCGCGCACTACTTCGGCCAGTGGGACGCGATCTCCACGGCGTACCCGAGCGAGCGCGGGGGCGGAAAGCCCGAGTTCGGACGCGGCCAGTTCGGCTTCACCTTCGGCGGCCCGATCGTGCGCGACAAGGCGTTCTTCTTCGTCGCCTACGACCAGCAGCAGGCGAACGAGACGAAGCAGTTCACGCGCAACGTCGTGAACCGGTCCGAACTCGAGAAGCTGGAGAACTTCCTTCAGGCGCAGTGGCCCGGCCGGTTCGACGATGAGTTCGGCCCCATCCGCCGCACCGACGACAACCGCGCGCTCGTCGCGAAGCTCGATTTCCACCTCAGCGACCGCCACCAGGCGTCCTTCAAATACAACTACACCTGGTCCCAGCAGGTGAACGGGACCTTCGACGTGGATTCCTGGGGTCTCAGCGCCAACGGCCTGGAGGAGGACTTCTCCCACGCGATCAACGCGAGCCTCAGGTCGCAGCTCTCCAACACGGTCTCCAACGAGTTCCGCTTCCAGTACGCGCGCGAGGATCGGCCCCGGGGCTACGACGGACCCCTCCTTCCGGGCTCCGCCCCGCCGCCGCAGCCGGCCTTCGCCGCGATCGGCGGCCGTCCCTTCCCGGACATCGCGATGGACTTCGCGGACGGGTTCCGCATCGGGATGCCCTTCTTCCTCCCCATCGATCCGGGCTACGACACCCGCGTCCAGCTCGTCGACAACCTCTCCTTCCTCGCGGGGGACCACCTGGTCAAGGTCGGCGTCGAGTACAACCGGACGGGGGTCGGCCAGCAGTTCATCGGCTTCGCGAACGGGCTCTACAAGTTCTCCTCCGTCGACGGATTCATGAACTTCGTCACGCAGGGGAACCGGTACGTCACCTGCTCCGACGGTTCCGACAGCGCGGAAGGCGTCTGTCCGCCCGGAACCGCGATCACCGGCCCCGTGCTCCTCTACCTGCAGGCCCTCACGCTGGGGAACACCCCGGCCGACCAGCTGGGGCTGCAGGACTTCTCGATGCACGAACTCGGGATCTTCATCCAGGACACGTGGCGCCCGCGCGACAATCTCACGCTGAACCTCGGCGTGCGCTGGGAAGGGTCGTGGCACCCGGGGATGTTCATCGAGCCCGGGGACACCTTCTACGGACCATGGATCGGGACCTCGGGTTTCCCGTCGGATGGGACGATTCCGGACGACCTCGACAACTTCCAGCCGCGCTTCGGGCTCGCCTGGGATCCAGGGGATGATGGGCGCACCCTCGTCCGCCTCAACGCCGGATCCTACTTCTCGCGGATCCCGATGCTGGTGTTCGCGCAGCACCGGACGACGAACGGCGCCTTCCAGGGCACGCAGTTCGCGGCCAGCGACGCGACCTTCCTGCCGCCGCCCCCGCAGATCGGGGAGTTCCTGACGCCGCCTCCGCCGGGCACGCCGCCCTTCCAGCCCGGCGTGAACATCGCGGACCGCAACCTCGAACTGCCGCGGACCTGGTCCTTCAACGTCGCCCTGGAGCAGGCGCTGAGCGAGAACGCGGCGGTGACGCTTTCGCTGCAGCACGCCCGCACGGACAACCTGTTCCGCTTCGTGGACCGGAACGCGGCGGAACTCGGCGCGCCCTTCGCCGAGGGGGCCAGCGCGCTGGGGACGGTCACCGTGACGGAGAGCAGCGCCCGCTCCCGCTACAACGCGATCACGCTCGGACTGCGCGGGGACGCCGCGCTCGGCGGGAGGCTGAGTTTCGACGCGAACTACACGCTGGGATTCGACAGGTCGGACGACGATAACGAGCGGGACCCGTTCAACTTCTTCTATGCGACCGCAACCGATTTGGAGCCCGAATACAACTGGTCGATCCGGGACCGGCGGCACCAGCTGACCGGTTTCGCGCTCTTCGATCTCGGGCGCGGGGTCGTCCTCAACCACGTCTTCCGATACCTCTCCGCATCGCCGATGTCGGAGAGTTGCGGCCCGACCCCGGCGAATCCCCTCGCGGCCCCCGCGGGCCAGCGCGCGGGAGCCCCGGGGGACCGCGTGTGCGCCGATGGCTCGGTCCTCAGACGCAACACGCTCCGGCGGGAGAACGATTTCTTCACATGGGATCTGCGACTCTCGAAGACGTTCGACGTCGGGGGCGGACGCACGCTCGAGCCGATTCTGGAGGTCTTCAATCTGACCGGCGCCGACAACTTCCTCGACACCGCGCAGACCGGACTACTGTTCAACTTCGATGGCACGATCCGGAGCGGCTTCGGCGACACGCGGCGGGCTCAAATCGGGGTCCGCGTCCGCTTCTAGCGTGCCGCGCGCCCCCGCTTTCCCGGCCACCCCCTTTACCACGATTGTGTGTGGATGTATAAATCTTCGAACGTCGCATGAAAGGCATCGCTTGTCGAACCATCGGAGCATGGGGAGCCGCCGCTTTCGCGCTCGCCTGCCTCGCACCGGGCCTGAGCGGCCAGGGTGCGGGCAGCATCGCGGGCCAGGTGACGGAAGAGGGCTCCCTCCGACCGCTGTCGTCCGTGCAGGTGTTCATCGAAGGCACCGGTATCGGAACCTTCACGAACGCCAGCGGAGACTTCGTACTGCTCAACGTACCCGCCGGGGAGCAGACGCTTACGGTCCGCCTGGTGGGCTACCGCCAGGCCTCCGAGACCGTGACCGTCGCCGCCGGCGAGACGCAGACGGTCGACTTCGCCCTCATTGTCACCGCGGTCCAGATGGACGAGATCGTCGTGACGGGGACCGGCGTCGCGACCGAGAAACGCCGGCTCGGCCACACGATCGCGACACTGGACGCGGCGGAGCTCGAGAACGCGCCGATCTCCGACTTCAGTCAGCTCATCGCGGGCCGCGAACCCGGCGTGGTGGCGCTGCCCTCCTCGGGCTACACCGGCGAAGGCGCCCGAATCCGCATCCGCGGGTCGGCGTCGCTGTCGCAGCTGAACGAACCGATCATCTACGTTGACGGAATCCGCGTGGACCGCTCGGCGGTGCAGAGCTTCAACGGGCAGGGAAGCCCCTCCCGCCTCGACGACATTCCGCCCGAGTCCATCGAGCGCGTCGAGATCCTGAAGGGCGCCGCGGCCGCGACGCTGTACGGGACGGAGGCTTCGAACGGCGTGATCCAGATCTTCACGAAGCGGGGCAACATCGGCACGCCGCGCTTCACGCTTCGTGCCGACCTGACCGGGATCTCCGTGCCGACGAATCGCATCCTGCCGGTCGCCGACTTCGCCGGCCGGGCCTGCGCGAGTCCCGGATGCACGGGAGACGGAGACGCTCAGCGGCTGGCGGACGCCGTCAACCTGATGTCGAACCGCTGGGGAGAGTCCGTGTCGCCCTGGACCCCGGTCGAGCGCGACCTGATTCCCGATCTGCTCACGACCGGATTCGGCCAGACGTACTCCGGATCCCTCCAGGGTGGAACGAGCGTGTTCCAGTACTTCGCCTCCGGGCGCCTCGCCACCGAGGACGGCCCGTACGACGCGTCGCGGAACTTCGACCCGGTGGAGGGGATCGACCCCGAGAACGACACCAACCGCCGCGCATCGATCCACACCAACTTCACGCTGATCCCGAGCAGCGATCTGCGCATCGGCGTGACGACGCTCTATTCGGACATGGAGCACCACACGCCCGATAACTCCAACAACATCTACGGCGTGTTCTCATCGGCGCTCATGTCGCAGCTTCGGCTCGCCAACAACGACCCGGAGCTCGGACAGATCAACCAGTACGGCCAGCCGGCGTTCGCCACGCTGCGCGAGAACGCCTACCAGCTGAACTTCGTGAACTCGCAGCACTTCGCGGGGTCCGCAAACCTCGACTTCTCGCCCAACGAAGCGTTCAACCTCAACGGGACCTTCGGCATCGACTTCACGTCCGACGACGCGGTCAGCTTCCGGCCCTATCGGTGGAACGTGGACGGCTTCTCGGGCTCGACCCCGGACGGGAGCCGGAACGTCAACGAGAATCGCAGCCGGGAGATCACGGCCGACATCAAGGGGTCCTACGTCTTCAGCACCGACCGGATCGAGAACACGCTGCTCTTCGGTGGCCAGGGATTCCTGCGGCAGGCGCAGTCGGCGGGCGGGAGCGGACGCGACTTCCCCGGCCCCGGCCTGGAGACGCTTTCGGCGCTGGGTTCCGAATCCTCGTTCGAGAACTGGCTGCGCGTGACGCAGATCGGCGGCTACGTGCAGAACCAGACCGGATACGACAACTGGCTCTTCGTCACGGTGGGGGGGCGCTGGGATGCCAACTCGGCATTCGGTGAGGCCTTCAACACCGCCTTCTACCCCAAGGCCAACTTCGCGATCGTCCCGAGCGAACAGTGGGACAGCGAGGTCTTCTCTTCGATGCGGATCAAGGGTGCCTACGGAACGTCAGGCCTGCAGCCGGGCGCCTTCGACAAGTTCACGACGTTCTCGTCGCTGGGCACCGAGGTGGGTCCCGGCGTCCAGCCGTCGAATCTCGGCAACGAACAGTTGAAGCCCGAGGTGTCCACGGAGTTGGAGTTCGGGATCGACCTGGGTCTCTTCAACGACCGGTGGTCGGTCGAGGCGACCTGGTGGGATCGCACGGTCACCGACGCCATGGTGGCGCGGCAGTTCCCGGTCACGGGCGGATTCACGCAGACCCAGCTCGACAACATCGGCGAAGTGCTCGCCTCCGGAATCGAGTTCGGGGTCCGCGGCAACCTGATCCAGGCGCGGGACATCTCGCTCAACGTCTTCGCGAACACGGCCTTCCTCTCCGAGGAGATCTCGGACATGGGGGGCGCGCCTCCGCTCAAGACCGGCGGCAGCTACCCGCGCTACCGCAACTACCTGGTCGAGGGCTTCACGCCGGGCGCCTTCTTCGGTGCAAAGGTCGCCGATGTGGCGATCCCGCTGAACATCCTCGATCCGGTCGACGGCACCTGCGTCGTCCCGACGCGCGATCAGGCGCTCGCGTACTTCAGTCAGCCGCGCAACCCCAACAGCTTCAAGCCGCTTGCGGTCGGCAACGAGGACTTCGGGATGCCCAACGGCGGGCTGGCGTCGCACAACTGCGGGACGGGACTGCTCGACACGCACCTCGGCAACCCGACCCCGGACTACGCGGGCTCCTTCGGCTTCGACCTTGCGTTCCTGGGGAACTTCCAGCTGACGACGCTCATGGAGTACAAGTTCGGCCACCAGGTGCAGGATCTCTCGGGCATGTTCCGGCGCGCCAACAACTTCATCGGGCGCAACACGCCGCGCTCGGCGGAGCTGTACTCCACGATGCTGAACCCGGGCTCCTCGGCGGACGAGCGGCTTGATGCGGCGATCGCCTGGGCCCACGAGGTCGAGGGTCTCTCGCCGATGAGCGGCATGAACGGGATCTACGACGCCGATTCGATCCACTGGCGCGAGTTGTCGCTCAGCTACCGCGTGCCGGCGGGGGTCATCGAGCGCTGGGGCTTTTCGGCCGCGACGGTGAACATGGGCGTGCGCAACCTGATGCTCTTCATGCTGGGCGATTACCCGGGCATGGACCCCGGAGGGCAACGTCCTCGGGCGCTGCAACGGCGGCCTCAACTGCAACTTCCTGAATTCGACGGAAGGGTGGGGCATTCCGATCCCGCGGCGCTTCACGATGTCCGTGCGGCTCACTCTCTAGATCATCCAAGCGAGGAAAACCATGAAGAATCGATATCTCAAGGCCTGTTTGGCCACGCCTCTTCTGGCCGTTTTCGCGCTCGGATGCGGCGACCTGCTGGACGTCAACAACCCTAACGACCTGGTCGAAGAGGATGTCCGCCAGGAGGCGGCGGCGTCCGCCGTCGTGAACGGAACGCTCACGCTCGTGGCGTCTTCCGTATCCCAGTCCTGGCAGCCGTACCTGGTCGCGTCCGACGAGATGCGCTGGATCGGCTCCAGGGATGCCTGGCTCTCGCTCGACCTCGGATTCGTGGATGATCCGCTGAACGAGTTCATCGATGGCCCGTTCCCGGCCATGGGACAGGCTCGGTGGATGAGCGATGAAGCCATCGAAATCCTCCAGGAGCATCACGGCAACAACCCGTCCAACTCGATCAAGACCGACCTGGCTCGGGCGTACATGTACTCCGGCATCATCTACATGGTGATCGGAGAGATCCAGGAGGACTTCGCGTTCTCGGACAAGACGGAGAGCGGACCTCCGATCGGACCGGGCAACATGTCTTCGGTGCTGGACGGTGCGATCGACAGGTTCTCCTCGGCCATGTCCGGCTTCAACGAGGTGGGAGACATGGACATGGCGACCCGGGCCAGGGCTCTTCGCGCCCGCGCCAGGCAGTCCCGCGCGATATGGGACGCGATCAACCCGTCGCCATCCGGGAGCGGGCTGGTGTCTTCGGCCGACGCGGGCGCGGACGCCGCCGCGGTGCTCGCGAGCGTCCAGGCGGACTGGACGCACAACCTGACGTTCTCGAGCGCCAGCCGCACCAACTCGATGGCGTCGTGGGTCAACGACCGCAAGGAGAACCAGATCGACCTCTCGATCGCCACGGTGGACGACCAGAACGACATCAACGGGATCGCGCTCAAGGATCCCATCGATGGCGTCGACGACCCGGCGGTCATCAAGTGGCTGAATCAGTGGAAGGGCGGCAGCTACCTCGACAAGGGCGGAGTCTATCCGCCCCTGACGTTGACCTCCGCCCGGATGATGCACCTGATTCTGGCCGAGAACGCGCTGGCGGGCGGGGATTCCAACGGTTTCGCCATGCACATCAATCACATCCGCGCGCTGGACGGCGTCACGCCGTACTCCGGCCAGATCTCCGAAATGGAGATGCTCCAGCACACGCGCCGGGTGAACGTGCTGCTGCAGGGCCTGCGCCTGGCGGACATGTACCGGTGGGGACTCACGGATCCCCAGTGGCAGGGTGCCTCGGCCGCGTTGTCGCAGCCGGGTACGATGCTCCCGATCTCGATCATCGAGCTGCGGGCGAACTGCCACCTGAACGGCCTCGGTTGCGGAGGTTGACACCGCGGGGAAGGCGGCCGTCCCCGGCCGCCTTCCCCCTTTTGGGTCTGCCGCTCCTGCTGGCGGCCGTCACTCTCGGCGGCTGCTCGGCGATTCTCGATGACCCGACGCCCGAGAACATCCATTTCGCGATGCGGGGCGAGGCGGGCACGCGGGTCCGGGCGATCTACTCCACGCAGTTCGTGGCCGGCCTCAACGAGTTCGGCGTGACGCGGGTGCAGGTGGTCCGGGCCGATACCGTCGTTCACGAGATCCCCTTCCAGCGAGCGATGAATATCTCCATCGACCGGCGGTGGTTCGTCCAGGCGGAGTCGGTGGACGGGGATACGCTTTCGGTTCAGGTCATCGTGAATGTGGACGACCGGGGCCTCGTGGACGAAGCCGGCGGGATCTTTCCAGGCGAACCCTGGCACTTCGTCTATTCCTTCAACCAGCTTCTGACGCGAGACCTCGATGTCGCATTCTGAATCTCCGCCGGCCGGCCGCGCGCGGCGGCGCCGGCTCGTTGCCCTCCTGTGCGTCGTGCTCGCGGTCCCGGGCTGCTACTCCTACCGGCTCACAGAAGAGGCGCCCGTCGGCGCCGTGGCGCGAATGCGCGTGCCGCTCCAGTCGGCGGTCACCAATCCCAACGCGCCTCCCGGGACGGTCGCGATCGAGGGGAAGATCATCAGCGTGGGAGATTCGATCCGGTTCGAAGCGAGCACGCGGCACACGGTCGGCATGTTCCGCGATGTCGTGCAGTACGACACCCTGAGCGTGGCCCGGGACGGTCTCGTGAGCATCGAGGTGCGCGAATTCTCGACGACGAAGAGCGTGCTGCTCGGCGCCGGAATCGTGGCGGGCACCGCGGCCCTCGCGGCCGCCGCGGCGGGGGTCGGAGGAGGCGACGCCGGCGCCGGGCCGGGCTCGGATGCCCCCCAGGCGTCCACCGCGGTGGGCGTTTCCGTACCGGTGACCTCGATCGGACAATGGTTCGGCCGCGCCCTCCCCTCGCTCCTCGGACTGAGGCCCTGACAGACACTCTCCGACAATAACGCCCATCGGCCGGCTGCCAATTTGGCGTAGCTCCGGTGGGGGCTCCGAGCAAACTCCGTCGGGACGGTCAGTCCCCGCGATCCCCGTCTGCACCGATGGCAGCGACCGCCGCGGGATCGGAACCCGGGTTCGGGCACGGCGGTTGCAGTACTCCTCCAGTGCCGAAGATTGTTCCACAGACACGGAGGAGTATCGTCATGCTACCGACCATCATTCACCGCGCGCCGAGCCGTCGCCGGGGGGACTTCGACTTCGACCGGCTGTTCAACGGACTGCTGGATCTCGATCGCTCGAGCCGTTCCGTGGCGGCCGCGGATCTGTACGAGACCGAGGAGGGCTACGGCCTGGAGCTGGAGCTGCCGGGATTCATGGAGGCCGAGATCGACGTGACCGTGGATCGCGGCGTGCTCACGATCTCGGGGGCGCGTTCGGAAGAGGAAGAGGAGAAGGGCCGCACGTACCACGTGCGCGAGCGGCGCAACGAGCGGTTCACGCGCAGCTTCTCGCTCCCGGCCTCCATTCGCGGCGAGGATGTCGAGGCGCACCTCGACGCCGGCGTGCTCACGGTGGAGTTGCCGAAGTCACCGGAGGCGAAGCCGCACCGCGTCGCCGTAGGCCGCACGAAGTAGTCTGCGCAGCGTCTTCCGGGCGCGGGCGCCGCTCAAGCGAAGAGGGCCGGGAGCGTACCCGGCCCTCTTCATTTGGGGCCCGTTTCAGGCGGCCCCCGATCCGCGTCCTCCGCCGCCTCAGTCGGGGTCGAGGATGTCGTCGATCCGGGCCAGGGCGTCGCGCAGGTGCAGGTCCGTCGTGCGGTCGAGCCGCTGCCGGAGGGCGCGTTCGATCGCGTCCTGAAGCCCGTGGAGTTCGCCCCGCACGAAGGCGCGGATGTCCGACTGGGACACGTCCACCGAGGTGAAGAAGTCGGAGAGGCCGCCGAAGAAGAAGAACGGGATCGTGAGTTCCTGCGTCATCAGGTACTCGAGCCGCTCCAGGTGCCCGCGCTGGAGGTTGCGCCGGTAGACCCCGATCGACGCGCCGGTGTCCAGCTCTCCCCAGATCGAAGCGCGCAGGTCCTCGAACATCTCGCCCAGGCTGTAGTGGTCGTCCCCGTTGCGCGCTTCCGCCTCGATCAGCCGCTGCATGCGGCCCGGGTCGAGGATCAGGTTCACGACCCGCACCTGGATGCCCCGCAAGCGGTCCACGGTCGACGGGTTCTCGATCTTCGAGAGGATGTCCTCGTCGACCATCCACGTGGGCGGGTCGAAGGCCTGCCGCGCGAAGAAGTCCATGGCGCGCCGCTGCGTGGCTTCGTCCACGAACTCGTACACCGCGCCCTCCTGCCCGATGCGCTTCCGCGTGCGCGTCACGCCGCCGACCACGGTCGCGACGTGGCCCATGTACCGGCTCCACTGGCCGATGAGGTTGTTGTAGAGTTCCGCCAGCTCCTCGTAGTTCTCTCCCTCGCGGCCGTCGCTGCTCCACTCGACCAGGTTGGGCAGGATCCGCTTCAGGTTCTCGATGCCGAGGTCGCTCGCCTCCATCGCGTCGGAGCCGATCGCCTCCGTCTGGGAGGTCGGATCGATCGGGTTGCCGTCGCCGAAATGGTAGACCGGATCGTCCTCCACCTCGCGAATCCAGGCGTCGAGCGTGGCGCGCTCCCCGTCCGTGTCCTCGCCCAGGATCGGCCGGTAACCCCAGTTGACCGAGAAGAGGTCGTACGGACCGACCCGCGGATCCGTACACGCGCCCTCATCCTCGGGCTGCGCGACGTAGTTGAAGCGCGCATAGTCCATGATCGACGGGGCGACCCCGTTGCGGCACACGAATCCCGGCGCCCGCAGCGAGTCCACCGAGAAGCCGGAACTCGATTTCATATTGTGCGGGAGCCCGATCGTGTGGCCGACCTCGTGCGCGGCGACGAAGCGGATCAGCTCGCCCATGACCTCGTCTTCAAAGAGGGCGCGGCGCGCCGCCGGATTCACGGCCCCGGTCTGAATCAGATACCAGTTCCGGAGCAGGTTGGCGACGTTGTGATACCACTGGATGTCGCTCTCGAGGATCTCGCCCGTGCGCGGGTCGTGGACGTGCGGCCCGGAGGCGTTCTGCACCTGTGAAGGGAGCCAGCGGATCACGGAGTAGCGCACGTCCTCCGGGCTGAACTCCGGGTCCTCCTCGAAGGAGGGGGGCATGCGCCCCTGGATCGCGTTGCTGAACCCCGCCGCCTCGAACGCCTCCTGCCAGTCCTCGATCCCCTGAATCAGGTAGGGCCGCCACTTCTCCGGCGTCGCCGGGTCGAGGTAGTAGATGATGGGTTTGACCGGGTCGACGAGTTCGCCGCGCCGGAAGGCCGCGGTGTCGCTCGGCTCCAGCCGCCAGCGCGTGATGTAGGTCCGCGTGACGACCTTCTGGTCGCTGAGGCCGTAGTCCACCTGATCCACGTTGAAGTACCCGACGCGCTCGTCGTGCAGCCGCGGCTGCATCGGTTCGTCCGGGAGCAGGACCATCGACTGGTTCATCTCCATCGAGATCGAGTTCGTGCTCGCGTTCGACGGAGGCGTCTGCGCGTTGTAGGTGAGGACGTGCCGCACCTCGACGTTGCGGGGGAAGCTCTTGATCCAGTCGACGTAGGTGCGGTTCGAATCCAGCGAGCGCACCCGGTACGCCTCGCGGCGGGACTGGCTCAGCCCGAACATGGGGATGTCGGATTCGAACAGCGGCGTGGCGTCGATGACGACGCTCGTCGAATCGTCGTTCAGCGCCTCGATGTCGAAGGCCCGCAGAATCGGCTCGAAGTTCGCGCCCCGCACGGCCCGCGCCACCGGTAGGGCCTCGTCCGCCACGTTCGTGTGTCTCACGACGCGGAGGAAGATCCGCTCGTCCTCGGACCCGTTCTTCTCCCAGCGAATAACCTGCGTATTCGCCTTCTGGCCGCCGTAGCCCATCCCCTCGGGAACCGACGCCAGCCGGCTCACGAGCAGGATCTCGCGCCCCAGAATCTCGTTCGGAATCTCGAACAGCCATTTGTCGTCCACCCGGTGGACGTGGACCATCCCGGAGTCCGTGACCGCTTCCTCCGTGACGACTTCGGCATAGGGCTCCGGCCCGTCGTCGTCACCCCCGCCGCCGCCTCGGGCGACGGGCCCGCTTTCGCCCGAGGCGGACGGGCCGGGAGTCGGCCGGGCGAAGGGCCGGATGCAGCCCGTGGCCACGATGAGGAGCGAGAGCGACAGGATGAGGACGAGAGGGCGTGTGCTGCGTGCGATCTGGACCATGCGGTTGGCTTCCCGGTTCTGAGATGGCGTGGACGGGTCGCGACGGCCGTCGACCCGGGCGCCCAACGTAAGCGGGGGCGGAATGGCGGGCCAACGCCGCCGGTCCATCCGCATTGACGGATCCGCCTTGTAAGGCGTAGCGTTCCACCAGTTACGCCTTGTCTCGTCGACCGTCCCCGCGGTGAAAGGCACGCGTGCGGAGGGCGCGACGTCCTATTTTCAAGGAGGTACTCGAATGCGCATCCGCACCCTGGCTCCCCTTGCCCTGGCTCTGAGCATCGCCTGCGGCGGGGCGGAGATGGAAGAGGCCGCGACGGAGGAGATGACGGAGGCGATGGACGACGCCCCCGCCATGGTCGACGCCGATGCGGCGATGGCGACGATCACGGACTACTGGCAGACCCACTACAACATGGGTCACGGCAGCATGGTCGCGAGCAAGTTCGTCGAGGACGGCGTCCTCTGGGGCAGCTCGGGGGCCATGCTCTACGGAAGGGAAGCGATCGGAGAAGGCCTCCAGTCGCGGATGGACGCGGGGAGTTCGGAGATCGCGATCCACCCCGGCGCCGCGATGGGGTTCGGCGACCAGGTCGTGGCGCGCGGACACTACGTGCTGACCGGCGGGGACGCGCGCAATTCCGGCTACTACATCGGAGTGGCCGAGAACGTGGACGGCGAGTGGGCGCTGAAGGGCATGGTGGCGAATCTCGACACGCCCGACCAAACCATGTCGGCCGGCGCGATGATGGACATGCCGGAGGGGATGGGCGGCGATCTCGTCCAGGAGAGCAGCGACTACTTCGTCACGCACTACAACATGGGGCACGCCTCCATGGTCGCGAACACGTTCACCGAGGACGCCGTCGCCATGCTGCCCGGCGAGCGGGCCCGGGAGGGTCGCGCGGCCGTCGAGGAGGGGCTGCAGGCGCTGTTCGACGCGGGCGTCATGTTCAGCGGCATGTCGACCTGGTCCGCGCACGACCTCGACGAGGGGCACGCGGTGGGCATCGGCACCTACGGCACCGAGGACGGGGGCGCGGGGCACTACGCGGCGCTGTATTCGCGCGGCGAGGACGGGAGCCTGATGCTGCACTGGTTCCTGATGGGCGCCCACCAGGGCATGTAGCAGACTTCGTACCGGTCGGGTCGTCTCGGCGGGCGACCCGACCGGCATCCCTACTCTCCGGCCCCCTCCGGGGGCTCCGCGGACTGGCTAGGGGGTCACCGCCCAGTCGGGGAGGACGCCCGGTTCGATCCCGAACAGGAGCGGCCCGATGGCTCGGAAGATCAGCGTGATCACGACGGCGCCGATGAGGTTGAGGAAGAGTCCCGCCCGCGCCATCTCCGCGATCCTCACGCGGTTGCTCCCGAACACCACGGCGTTGGGCGGCGTCGCCACCGGCATCATGAAGGCGCACGAGGCGGAGAGCGTCGCCGGGACCATCAGCAGGAGCGGGTGAACGCCGGTCGCGACGGCGACCGCCGCGAAGATCGGGAGCACCATCTCCGTCGTCGCCGTGTTCGAGGTGAGTTCGGTGAGGAACGTCATCGCGAGACAGATGACGAGGATCAGAACGAACGGCGGCACCGTCGACAGCCCGCTGAACCCCTCTCCCACGAACCGCGCCAGCCCCGTGGCCTGGAAGCCGTGCGCGAGTGCGAAGCCTCCCCCGAACAGCAGCACGATGTTCCACGGAAGCCGCCGCACCACGTCCGGTCCCATGACGGTGGCGGACCTTGCGCCCGGCGACCTCGTGGGGACGAGAAAGAGGATACAGGCCATCGTGATCGCGACGGTCCCGTCGTCGATCAGGTGACCGTAGGGCAGGAGCGAGGACCAGCCCGGGATCGTGACCCGGCCGATCTCGATCGGTGCGCGGAAGACCCACAGCAGCGCCGTCGAGGCGAAGACCGCGAGGATCGCCCGCTCCTCGAAGGCGACGGAGCCGAGCTTCCGCATCTCGGACTCCACGACATCGCGATCGACGGTCACCTCCTCCGGCACGCGGAAGAAGACCCGGGTGATGAGTATCCACGCGAAGACCAGCATGAGCGCCGCGATCGGCAGCGCCATGACGAACCACACCCCGAAGGCGATGTGCGGGGCGTCCGGGAAGGTGATCGCGAAGATCCGCTGGAGGGAGAGGTTCGGCGGCGTGCCGACGAGCGTCGCGATCCCGCCGGCGGAGCAGGCGTACGCGATGCCGAGCATGATCGACACGGAGAAGGCGCGCGTGCGGCTCTGACCGAACTGCTCTTCCATGCGCAGGATGACGGCGAGTCCGACCGGGACCATCATGATCGCGGTCGCCGTGTTCGAGATCCACATGGAGAGGAAGGCCGCCGCGAGCATGAAGCCGAGCACGATGCGGGCGGGACCGCCGCCCACCGCCCGGATGACCCAGAGGGCGATCCGCCGGTGTACGTCCCACTTCTCCATCGTGAGCGCGATCATGAAACCGCCGAGGAAGAGAACGATCGTGCTGTTGAAATAGTGAGGTGCCGTCTCCGCGGTCCGTTCGATCCCGAGGAGCGGGAACAGGAGAAGCGGGAGAAGCGCGGTCGCGAAGAGCGGAATCGCGTCGGTGATCCACCATGTGGCCATGAGGACCGCCACCGCCGCCATGCGGGTGACCTCCGGCCGCCCGGGCTCGAGGTCGAGCAGCAGCACCAGCAGGAAGAGGAGCGGTCCGAGCCACAGTCCGATGCGCTGGCCGCGCGAGCGCGTCCCGGATCTGTCCTCCGAACGGTCGTGTGCCATGAACCTCCTCGCCGGCTCCGGGTCCCGGAATTCGGCCCCGTCCGCGCGGGCGGGGGCGACGCGCCGCCCGCGATGGCGCGCCGCGGCGGAGGAACGTACCATCCGGCGCGAGATGCC
>JAJDWE010000038.1 GCA_022825725.1 Gemmatimonadota bacterium | reverse complement strand
CGAGGCGCCGCCGAAGGACGCGGCGAGCCCGCCGCCCTTCGCGGACTGGAGGAGGATCATCACGCACAGCACGAGCGCGATCAGCGATATCAATACGATCAGGAACGTGAACATCGTCTACCCGCTATTGGTTGGATCGGCGGTTTAAGGTAGAGGGGCCGGTGGCACGGGGCCAGTTATTCGCGCCGGGCGGGACCGGCGGAGGCCCAATTTATCGGCCCGCCGCGCAGATCGCGGCCCAACTGTCGGGGTCGAGGCTCGCGCCGCCCACGAGCACGCCATCCACGCCGGGGGCCGCCAGGAGCGCCTCGATGTTGGCCGGCTTGACGCTCCCGCCGTAGAGGATCGCCGCCCGCTCGGCATCGCAGCCTTCGGTCCGCGCCAACTGCTCTCGCACGATGGCGTGGGCCTCCGCGGCGTCGGCGGGGCTCGCCGTGCGTCCGGTGCCGATCGCCCACACGGGCTCGTAGGCGTAGACGAGGCGGGCTCGGTCCTCGCGGTCGAGAGGGCGGACCGCTTCCCGAATCTGGGTCTCGAGGACCGTCGAGAGCCGTCCGGACTCCCGTTCCTCGAGCGTCTCGCCCACGCACAGGACGGGACGGAGCCCGGCCTCGAGGATGCGGACGAGCTTGCGCCCCACGTCCGCATCGGTATCGCCGAACTCCCGCCGGCGTTCCGAGTGGCCCGCCAGCGCCCAGGTGGCGCCGGTCGCCGGGACCATGGCCGCCGAGATTCCGCTCGTGTGCGCGCCCTCGAGTTCGGTATGCACGTCCTGCACGCCGAATTCGAGGTCCAGGCGGCCCGAGGCCGCCGCGGCGAAGGCCGCCAGACTGATGGCGGGGGGGAATATGACCACGGTCGCGTCGCTGCGGCGCCTGTGGTGGGCCGTGAACCGCTCCACGAACGCCCCGGTCTCGGCGGGGCCGTGGGACATCTTCCAGTTCGCGGCGAACACGGGGGTGCGCGGCTGACTCGGCGGGTGACTCACGAACGTGTCCTTTCGGTGAGAACGTCGAGTCCGGGCAGACGCCCGCTCGACAGGTATTCGAGGGCCGCGCCGCCGCCGGTGCAGACGTGCGATACGCGGTCGCGAAGCCCGGCCTGACGAACGGCGGCCGCGGAGTCGCCGCCCCCGATGACGGTGAACGCACCGGCCGCCGTCGCTTCCGCGGCGGCTTCGGCGACGGCGAAGGTGCCCGCCGCGAACCGCGGATCCTCGAACAGACCCATGGGACCGTTCCAGAAGAAGGCGGCGCACCCGTCCAACGCCTCGGCGTAGCGGGCGCGGGACTCGGGACCGATGTCCAGGGCGGCCATCCCCGGCTCGATCGCGCCGACCGCGATGCTCTCCACGCGGTCTCCCTCCCCGCCCGACCGGTCCAGGACCATCACGTCCGTCGGCAGCCGGATCCGTTCCCCTCCGGCGGCCAGGATCGACCGGGCGAGATCGAGCGCCTCGTCCTCGACGAGCGAGCGTCCCGTTTCGATGCCTTGCGCGCGGAGGAACGTGTTCGCCATCGCGCCGCCCACGAGGATCCGGTCGGCGCGTTCCGTGAAGCGGCGCATGAGTTCGATCTTATCGCCGATTTTGGCCCCCCCGAAGGCGACAATGAAGGGGCGGCGCGGGCGGTCGAGCGCGCCCAGCGCCTCGAGTTCGCGCTCGACGAGCAACCCCGCCGCCGAAGGGCTCAGGAGCGCGGGCACGCCCGTCGTCGAAGCGTGCGCGCGGTGCAGCGTGCCGAACGCGTCGTTGACGAAGAAGTCGCCGAGCCGGGAGAGCCGGCCGGCGAGGGCGTCGTCGTTCGCCGTCTCCCCGGGCAGGAAACGCGTGTTCTCCGCGAGGAGCACCTGCCCGGCCCCCAGTTCGCGGCTCGCGCGGAGCGCATCCTCGCCGTCGCACGGCGCGGAAAAGAGGACTTCGGCGTCGAGGAGGCCGGCGAGCGCGGAGGCCACGGGCGCGAGCGACAGCGCGGGGTTCGGCTGCCCGCCCGGCCGGCCCAGGTGCGAGAGCAGCACCGGCCGGACGTCACGCCGCAGCAACCACCGGAGCGTCGGCAGCGAGGCTTCGATGCGCGTCGCGTCCGCGACCTGTCCGGCGTCGAGCGGCACGTTGTAGTCCACCCGCACGAGCCCCCGCTTTCCGGCCAGTCCGGCCGGGAGGTCGCGCAGCGTCCGGGTCACGAGGGAACGGGAGCGGGCCGCTCAGGCCCCGACGGCGGCGGGCAGACGCTCTCCGACGAAACTCGCCAGGTCCACTAGGCGATTCGAGTACCCCCACTCGTTGTCGTACCACGAGATGACCTTCACGAGCGTGCCGTCCATGACCGACGTCGATTGCGCGTCGACGATCGCGCTCGCCGGGTGTCCCGTGAAGTCGATGGATACGAGCGGTTCCTCGGTGTATTCGAGCACGCCGTCGAGCGGACCCTCCGCCGCCTCGCGAAAGGCGGCGTTGATCTCGTCGGCCGACGTGTCCCGCGACACGGTGGCCACGAGGTCCACGATCGACACGTCCGGCGTCGGGACCCGCATCGCCATCCCGTCGAGCTTCCCCTTCACCTGCGGGAGCACGAGACCCACGGCCTTCGCGGCACCCGTCGTCGTGGGGATGATCGAGACCGCCGCGGCGCGGGCGCGCCGGAGGTCCTTGTGCGGGAGATCAAGGAGCTGCTGCCCGTTCGTGTACGCGTGGACCGTCGTCATCAGACCGCGCTCGAAACCGAAGCGATCCAGCAGAACCTTCACGACCGGAGCGATGCAGTTGGTCGTGCAGCTCGCGTTCGAGATCACGTCGTGCTTCGCCGGGTCGTATTCGTCCGCGTTCACGCCGAGGACGAGGGTGATGTCCGGCTCGATGCCGGGCGCGGAGATGAGGACTTTCTTCGCGCCGGCCCGCAGGTGCCGGGTCGCGTCCTCCCGCTTGCGGAAGATGCCCGTGGATTCGATCACGATGTCGACATCGAGTTCCGCCCACGGGAGGTCGGCCGGGTCGCGCTCGGAGAAGACGCGCACGCGTTCCTCTCCCACGACGAGTTCCCCGCCGTCCACGCGAACGTCGCCGGGAAAGCGCCCGTGCACGGAGTCGTACTTGAACAGATGGGCGAGCGTCGCCGCATCCGTGAGGTCGTTTATCGCGACGAAATCAAGATCCCCGCGCGGGTCCTGAAGCGCGGCGCGGAGGATGTTCCGGCCGATGCGGCCGAAACCGTTGATGGCAACCCTCACACTCATTCGGATTCCTCTCGGGAGAAACTGGCTAGGGGCGAAGTGCCCCGGTCGGCGACTCGTCCCCGTCCAGGGGACGCAACGTGCGCGCAAAACTAACGGTGGCCACGCTGCGGAATCCAGCCTCGGCCAGCGTCTCGGCGCAGGCGATCGCAGTGGCTCCGGTGGTGAGCACGTCATCGACGATCATGGCGCATCGGCGCTCGTCCGGGAGGCCGGCGCGCAACCGGAATCGGCCCTGTACGTTCGCTCGGCGCAGAGCCCCCCGGACGACCGCCTGGCGACCGCCGCCCGGCCGGCGATCGAGGAAGGGCCCCAGCGACCCGACGCCGCGGTCGGCGAGCGCGCGGGCGAGCTCCGCGGCCTGGTTGAATCCCCGTTCCCGCTGCCGGGCGGGCGTGAGCGGCACCGGGATCAGCCAGGGGTCGCCCTCGCCGATCCGCGACGCCATCGCCTCGGCTGCGGGAACCATGCGCGCGGCCATCCACGGAGCGAGGGCGCGCCAGCGGTCGTACTTCAGGGCGTGCACCGTCCGGGCGGCCAATCCCTCGAAGACGAAGGGCGCGTCGGCCGCCACCAGAACGCCGGGCCACTCCTCGCACGTGCCGCACGGCACAATTTCTCCGGCCGCCGCGGCGATGTTGCCGAGCGGCTGAGCGCAGCGCGGGCAGCGGGGACTCGCGAGCCGGGGGAGTCGCGACCGGCAGAGGGCGCACAGCGGCGGGCCATCGGGAGCGACGCCGCGGCGGCACTCCACGCACGCCGCGGGCACGAGCGCATCGAAAGCCGCGGCGGCCGCTCTGCCCACGAGACGGAGCCGGCCGGCCGACGCCACGGACCTCACGCAGCGCTCGATCCGTCCCCGGGTTCCGGCTCCGGCCGGCTCCCGAGTTCCGCCACGGCCGCCTCCCGCATCGCTTCGAAGGGGGCCGCGCGGCCGGGGAACCACCGCTCGAGCGAGAGCGCCGCCTGGCCCACGAGCATGTCGAGTCCGCCCATGGCCCGGATGCCGAGCGCCCGCGCGTGTCGAACCCACGCTGTCCCTCCCGCCGCGTACACCATGTCGAAGGCGGCGCCGAACCGGGCGCCGACTGCGCTTCGATCCAAATCGAGGGGGAGCGGATCGCCGGGAGCAAGCCCGAGACTCGTCGAATTCAGCACGAGATCGTACCTCGCACCGGCGTGCGGCGCGGCGACCACGCGCACGGCTTCGGCCACGTGGTCGGCCTCGGGCGAGGGGGCGGCCTCGGGCGGGCGGGCGGCCTCGGGCGGGCGGGCGGCCTCGGTCGCGTGGGCGAGCGCCCGGTCGCGCAGTTGGCGTGCCCGGGCGGGCGTCCGGTTGAGGACCTCGACGGACGACGCCCCGCCTTCGAGCAGCGCATGGACCGCCGCTCGGGCCGCGCCCCCGGCGCCCAGGACGAGCACGCGCGCACCCCGCGGCTGGAAGCCGAAGCGGGAAAGGGCCGTGTCGAGCCCGCCAACGTCCGTGTTGTCGCCCGCGAGTTCGCCATCCGGGCGCCGCCACCAGCAGTTGCACGCCCCGGTCGCACGGACCGCCGCGCTCGGCTGGGCGAGCACCTCGGCCGCCCGCAGTTTGTGCGGGAGCGTCACGTTCCCTCCCGCCAGATCCGCGTCCCGCATGATGGGTTCGACCTCGTCGGGAGCGGTCCTTCGGGCGGTGTATTCCGCGTCGAGCCGGAGGACGTCGAAGGCCGCACGGTGCATCGCGGGTGAAATCGAGTGCCTCACGGGGTCCCCGAGGAGCGCGAAGCGGAGGGTCACGACCCGGCCCCTTCGCGTCCTCCCCGTTCGTCTTCATCGAGCGCGTCGAAGAGCCTCCGCATCGCCAGAGTCAGCAACGCGCGCGTCGCCTCGTACGTCTCGACATCGCCGCCGTAGGGATCCGGGACCCCGCCCGCGCTCCGCTCGTGGTCCGCGGGCAGGAAGTCCGTCATGACGTGGACCGCCGCATCCGGAGCCAGGCGCGCCGCCGCTCGGGCGTGCGACGCCTCCATGCCGATGATCACGTCGGCCCATTCGAGCAGTTCGAGCGAGAGTTCACGCGAACGGTGCTCCGCGAGGTCGAGCCCGTGCGCGGCGGCGACCGCGATCCCGGGACCCGAGGCCGGCTGGCCGGGAAACGCGAAGGTGCCCGCCGATGCGCAGGAGACCTCCCCCCACCCCCGCGCACCGGCTTCCGCCCGCCCGATCACCTCGGCCATCGGACTGCGGCATATGTTGCCGGTGCAGACGAAGAGGAGGTTCATCGGGACGATTCTCCGACAGGGTGCGGAGATCGGGGATGCGGCGTGAGGGCCCGGGTGACATCCGCCGCCGGCACGGCGCCCTCCCGTAGTATCTCGACGGCGTCCTCCGTCACGCGCACGAGGGTTGACGGGATCGAGCCGGCCAGATCCCCCGCGTCGAGCCAACCCACCGCTCCCACCTCGGACCCGATCCCCGACAGGACGGCGCGCACCTCCCCGCCCGTCCTCGCCGGGGGGCTCCCCGTCACGTTCAGGCTGGTGGACGTCAGCAGCCCGCCGGCGCGGTCGAGGAGGCGTCTCACGACCGGATGAGGGTCGACGCGCACGGCCACGCCGGTGTCGCTGCCGTCCTCCAGCACCAGAGTGAGCGGTCCCGGCCAGAAGGCATCGGCGAGCCGGCGCGCGGCGTCCGTCCACCGGGCCCCGGGCAGCGCCTCGATGAGCGCATCGCGGCTCGCGGCGAGCCGGATCAGCGGTCCCGGCGGCCGACTCTTGATCGCGGCGATCCGCGCGTCGACCTCCGGCCGCGGCCGGCCACCCAGCCCGTACACCGTCGAGGTCGGGTGAACCACGACCCCCCCGGCGTCGAGCGCCGCCACCGCCCGGTCGAACGCTTCATCGTCGGTCGCGAGCGCCCGGCCGCGCTCGGCGGTCCCCGAAGCGCCCACCCAATCGCGCCACTTCACCACGTCGATACCCTTCCCGCCGTCTCCATGAAGTAACGAGGACCCGACACTGGTGCCCACTAGTTCGCCGCGGCGATCAACCCGGCCTGAACCATGGCGCGCGCGAGCGAGAGGTCGCCCGCCGTCGTGATCTTCAGGTTCGCCGGATCTCCCTCCACGGTCGCAACATCGATGCCGAGCCGTTCGCAGAGCAGCGCGTCGTCCGTCATGGCGGCGGCGTCCTGCGCTTCCCAGGCGCCCGCATCGTCGACCGCGTGGGTGCGGTTCAGAACCTCGGCCGGAAACCCCTGTGGCGTCTGCACGCGCCGGAGCCGCTCGCGCGGCACGGTCCCCTCGATCCAGCCTCCCTCGTCCACGCGCTTCACGGTGTCCTCCACGGCGATCACCGGCACGACCGGGCCCGCGCGAGCCCCTTCCACGACGCGGGAAACGAGCGCGGCCGACACGAACGGACGCGCCCCATCGTGCACGAGCACCGTCTGGACCTCCCCCGCCAGGGCGTCGACGCCGGCGCGCACCGAATCGGCCCGAAACACCCCGCCCGGCACGACGAGAACCCCGTCCGGGAGCCATGCCGGGGGCGAGGCGGCCCGCGACGGCGAGAGCACGAGCACGACCCGGTCGATGTCGGGATGGTTCACGAGCGTCCGCAGCGACCAGGCGAGAACCGGCATGCCGCAGAGGTCGACGAACTGCTTGGGCCGCGACGCGCCGAAGCGATGTCCCTGCCCTGCCGCGACGACGACGGCGCCGACGCCGCGGACGGCTGCCGGGCCTCCGGACGGCATTAGTCGGGTTCCGGACGGCGGCTCACGGATTCGAACGCCGTGAAGGCCTTGTGGAAATAGAGTTCGACGGTTCCCGTCGGCCCGTTGCGCTGCTTGCCCACGATCAGTTCGGCCTTCCCCGCCAATCCTCGTTCCTCCACCTCTTCCGGTTTGCGGTGCATCTCCTCGCGGAAGATGAAGAGGACGACATCCGCATCCTGCTCGATCGCGCCCGACTCACGGAGGTCGGAGAGCCGCGGCCGATTCCCTTCGCGCTGCTCGGGCGCCCGCGAGAGCTGGGAAAGCGCGAGGAGCGGCACGCCGACCTCCTTCGCGATCGCCTTGAGCGACCGGGAGATCGCGCTGATCTCCTGCTGGCGGTTCTCGACCCGCGCGCCGCCGGACATCAGCTGCAGGTAGTCGAGCACGACGAGCCCGACGCCGACCTCCGCGTGGAGGCGCCGCACCTTGGCCCGGAGTTCGATGGGCGAGATCGCGGGCGTGTCGTCGATCCAGATCGGCGCCGTGTTCAGGTGTCCGGCTCCGCTCGCCAGCCGCGTGAAGTCGTCGGATGTCAGTCGCCCCGTCCGGATCCGGCTCGAATCCACCTTGGACTCTGCGCTCAGCATCCGCTGGACGAGCGACTCTCTCGACATTTCGAGCGAGAAGATCGCCACCGGGACGTCCTCGCCGATCGCCGTGTGCTGGGCAATGTTCAGCGCGAGGGCCGTCTTGCCCATCGAGGGGCGCCCGGCGAGGACGACGAGGTCGGCCGGCTGGAACCCCGCCGTCATCCGGTCGAGATCGGGGAATCCGGATGCGACGCCGGTGATCGAGCCCGGGTTCCGCACGAGTTCGTCGATCCGGTCCATCGTCGAGCGCAGGACTTCCTTGATGCGGATGAAGGTCCCGCGCTGCTCCGCCTGGGAGATCTCGAAGATCCTCTGCTCCGCGCGGTCGAGGGTCTCGTCGACCTCGCCCGACCCGGTTTCGTAGGCGTCCTGGATGATCTCGGTGGCGCTGGAGATGAGCCGCCGAAGCACCGTCTTGTCGCGCAGAATCCGGCAGTGGTAGGCGATGTTGGCGGCGGTGGGCACCGCGTCCACGAGCTTCGCGAGGTATGCCATCCCGCCGACGGCATCGAGTTCCGCCGCGCTCTGCAGTTCATCCGCGAGCGTGACGGCGTCGATGACGTCGCCGCGCCCGTACAGGCGCACCATCGCGCGGAAGATCCGGCGGTTGCCCTCCCGGTGGAACGCGGAATCGTCGATTCGCTCGAGGGCGATGGCGACGGAATCGCCGTCGATGAGCATCGCCCCGAGGACCGAAATCTCGGCCTCCTCGGACCAGGGCGTGCGCCGCGCCTCGATCTCGTCGCTGGGGAGGCTGATCGCCGTCTCAACCACCGCGGGCCTCGCGGTCTCCGGCGCCGTCGAGCATGCGGCGCACGATCTGCAGATCCTCCCACGTCGGCCGTATCCAGCCGGGGTTACGGAGGAGCGCCGCCGGGTGGTAGGTGGCGACAACAGGGTACCCGGAATAGCTGTGCACGGTGCCGCGGAGCCGGCCGAGCGCGGATTTCGTTTCGAGCAGCGTGCGCGCGGCAAAGGCGCCGAAGGCGATGATCACCTCGGGTTCGATGAGCGCAAGCTGCCGCAGGAGATAGGGAGCGCAGGCCGCGACCTCTGCGGGGAGCGGGTCGCGGTTCCGGGGCGGCCGGGACTTCAGGACGTTGCAGATGTAGACGGACGTCCGCGGAAGCCCGATGGACATCAGGAGGCGATCGAGCAGCTGGCCGGCCCGGCCGACGAAGGGGCGGCCGGTGTCATCTTCGTGCTTGCCTGGAGCCTCCCCCACGCACACGACGCGAGCGTTCGCCGCCCCCTCGCCGAAAACCGGATTCTTCCGCGATTCGTGGAGCGTGCAGCGAGTGCAGGAGGCGACGAGCGCGGCCAGCGCCTCCAGGTCCGGCGCCTCGGCGATCTCCGACCGCGTCACCGTGGCGGCCGGGCTCGTCGCTGCGGCGGCGGGGCCGGCGTCCCCGTCCCCGGGCGCCGCGGCGCCCGAGTGCGGCACGCGCCCGGCGGACGCCAGGCGGCGCACGACCTCGTCGCGCGTCGCGTGCTCGAGCATGAGCGCGTTCCCCTCCGAGGAGAGCGTCTGCTCGAGAAAGCCGCGGGCGAGCGTCCGGGCTTCGGCATCCGGCGGGTTCACCTCTCCGCCGCCGCCATCGAGGCTTCGATCCGGTCGAGCAGTTCGTCCGCCAACTCCGTCTTCTTCGCCAAAGGCAACTCCTCGACCCGGCCGCTCCGGTTGATCAACGTGATGCGGTTCGTCTCGGACTCGAAGCCGGCGTCGCGCTCGACGGCCGAGTTCACCGCAACGAGGTGCATGCCCTTCCGCTCGAGTTTCTCTCGTCCGCGGGCCAGAAGGTCCTCCGTCTCGAGCGCAAAACCCAGAGTAAAGATTCCCTTCCGTTCGCGGAAAGCCCGCGTCTCAAGCAGCAGGTCCGGGCCCGCCCGGAGCAAAAGTTGGAACCCGTCCCCCTTCTTGATCTTCGAGTCCGCCGTGCGGGTCGGCTCGAAGTCGCCGACGGCCGCAGCCATCAGAAGGATGTCCGCATCCGTCAACGCCGTCTCCAACACGGCCAGCATCTCGCCGGCCGTCTCGACCTCCACCACGTCGGGCCCCGGGGGTCGCGGCACTCGGCCGGGCCCGCTGATGAGCGTGACATCGGCCCCGCGCCGCCAGGCGGCTTCGGCGAGCGCGAACCCCATGCGGCCCGAAGAACGGTTCGAGATGAAGCGGACGGGATCCAGCGCGGCTCGCGTCGGCCCCGCTGTCACGACGATTTTTCGTCCGCGCAGACCGGTGGCCGTCTCGAGCGCCCGCCCGATGCGCGGCAGGATCTCCTCCGGCTCCAGAAGCCGTCCCGGCCCGCTCTCCCCCTCCGCGAGCGGACCATCGGCGGGCCCGGCGATCCCGTACCCGACATCGACGAGCCGCGCGACGTTCGCCTGCGTGATCGGATGCTCCCACATCCGCGTGTTCATCGCGGGGCAGAGGATCACCGGCGCCCGCGAGGCCAGCACGGCGGTCGCCGCGAGGTCGTCCGCGGCGCCGGCCGCGAGCCTGGAGATGAGGTTGGCCGTCGCGGGCGCGACGACGACGATATCGGCTTCGAGACCGAGGTCCAGGTGCGCCATGGGCCGATCCCACAGCGACGCGTGTGCCGGGCGGCCCGTAATCCCCTCGAAGGTGACGCGTCCGATGAAGCGCTCGGCCGCGGCGGTCAGGATGACCTCGACCCCGGCCCCGGCCTCGATCAGGCGGCGGGTGAGGATCGCGCTCTTGTACGCGGCGATCCCGCCGGATACGACGAGCAGCACGCGACGACCGTCGAAGGGCCGCACGGAAGGGCCCGGCCGCTTAGGGCATCAGGGTGGGGCGCGCCCGGACCAGCCGGTATTGGAGCTTCTTTTCGTCCGAGGTCAGCGCGTCCGCCGCGACCGTAGTCAACTTCTCCGCGCCGTACGGCGAGCGCTCGAGCGGGAGGGCGTTGAGTTCGCGCGCATACTTCGCGGCAACGAGGACGCCCAAGTACTTGTTCGTCGCCGCCTTCGCCACGGCGTCCGGCGTAAACACCTTCATTCCATCTCTCCCTTTTATTTCCGTGCCGCGGTCCCTCGCCGGACCGCGCCCGTTCAGGAATCTACCACATGCGTCAGATGGCATCCAACTCGCCGATGATCCGTTTCACCTGCCGCTGCTCGGCCGCTCCGAGACGGCGGTCCGGTACGAGTCCTTTTGCCACGAGCGCCGACACTTCGGCGACGGCGTCCTCGATCCGGTCATTGACGACGAGACGATCGAACTCCGCCGCGGCTTCCAGCTCCGATCGGGCGTTCGTGAGCCGCCGCCGGAGCTGCTCCGGACTTTCGCTGCCCCGCCCCCGCAGCTGCCGCGCGATCCGGTCTGCGGTGGGTGGGACGATGAAGATCGAGAGGACCTGCGCGACGGCCTCCCACACCTGCCGCGCCCCCTGCACGTCGATGTCGAGCAGAAGATGGGCGCCGGCTTCCCGCGCCCGGTCGAGGTTGTCCCGGGGCGTCCCGTAGCGTTCGCCGTGGACGGTCGCGTATTCGAGCATCGCGCCGGCGTCCACCAACGCCTCGAACCGGTCTCGCGAGACGAACCGGTAGTCCGCGCCATCCCGTTCTCCCGCACGTGGCGCCCGCGTCGTCATCGAAACCGAGAAATGGAATCCGGGGGAGGCGGCGTCAGCGAGCAGCCGATCGCGGATCGTCGTCTTCCCCGCCCCGGAGGGTCCCGCGAGGATGACGGGGAAGAGGGTGCGCGACCCGGCTGCCCCGGAGGTCACTCGACGTTTTCCACCTGCTCCCGGAGCCTCTCGATCTCGTTCTTCGCTTCCACCACGAGTCTCGATATTCGGGAGTCGTTCGCTTTTGCGCCCAGCGTGTTGACCTCGCGCTGCAATTCCTGCACGAGGAAGCCGAGCCGCCGCCCCACGGGCTCGTCGCTCGGGGCCTCGAGGAACTCCTCGAAGGCTTCGACGTGCGAGCGGGCGCGCACGAGTTCCTCGCTGATCTCCCAGCGGTCCGCGATGAGCGCAATCTCGCGCGTCAGCCGATCCTCATCCAGGCCCTTCCCGGCGAGGTCCGCGACCGCGTCGCGAAGCCGGCGCCGCTCGCGTTCGAGCCGTTCCGGCGCCAGCACCTCCGCGCCATCGACGGCCTCCCGGATACCCGCCAGCCGTCCCCGGAGGTCGACCTCGAGCCGAGCTCCTTCCCGGTCCCGCATCTCCACCAGGAGCTCGAGCGCGTCCGCCGCCGCCTCCTTCACATCCTCCGTCTCCGGGACGAATTCCGCGCCCTCGCCGCCCGCCTTCCGGAAGATGCCGCCCACGCGAAGCAGCAAAGCAATGTCCGGTTCGCCGGAAACCCCGAAGTCATCCCGAAGCCGTGCACACGCATCGAGCACTTCCCGCACGCGTGCCTCGTCCAGGCTCGCGCCTCCCTCGTCCGACGCGCCCTCCACGCGGACGAAGAGATCCAGCCGGCCCCGGCGGGCCCGGGACTCCGCGAGGGTGCGAAGCTCGCTTTCCCAGCGCTCCCGGCCGGGGGGCGCCTTCACCACGACCTTCAGCCCCCGGGAATTCACCGAGCGCGCTTCGACCGTGACCGTCCCGCCCTCCCGCGTCACGGTCGCCGACCCGTAGCCGGTCATGCTGCGAATCACTTCGACATCTCCCGGCGCGGCGCCCGGCCGATCAATTGAAGAACTCCCAGCGCAGACCGAACACGTTGAGCTGCCGGGGGAAGTGCGCGCCCTGAAAATCTCCGATTCGGTCCGCACCCAGGTTGCCGAACCGCCAGAAGAACCGAAAGTCGGCGATCTTGAACATCAGGTGTCCGCCCATCCAGCTGTCGGCGTCCAGCATCACCGGATCGGGCGAACCGGGGACGGGGACCAGCCGCGCCCCGCGGCGATCGATGAACACGGACACCCAGATCCGGAGGTGCTCGTCGAAGAAGGTGTCGTACAGGTACAGCTCGGTGCGGAACAGGCGATCGGGGAGAAAGAGCGTCTCGGCGCCGCGGGAATCGAACTTTCGCCACGAAGCGCGCAGGCGGATGGGCTCCACTCCCCGCAGCAGCACGCCGAGGGGCACGACGGGCCCATCGAAGCGCACTTCCAGCGAGGTGATGTCCACCTCCGCGGAATCCGCGACGACGAGACGATCGAAGGGGGCGCCGAACCCGACCTGCCGGTCCATCCATTGTTCCGAGTAGCGGGCGGAGAGGTTGAACGGCCCGACCGCGAGGGCCGCCGAGGCGCCGCGGGAGTCGAACCGCAGGGTGTCCGCGGACAGGAATTCCGACATCGAGAGGGTGTCGAGCATGGGATGTTGGGGAAAGCCGACCCCCCGCGTTCCCTCCGCCGTGAACGCCCTCAACTCGATCGGAAAGAGGAGCGTCTCCCGGAAGGCCGCCCCCGCCCGCCAGGACTTCGTCGGGAACTCGTTCCAGCTCGCGAGTTCGGCGCCTCCCTCGAGCGCAAAGGGACCGATGGGCTGCCAGGCGGAGAGATCCGCGAGGCGCGATGCGTAGGGGTCGCGCCCGGCGAAGCGGAGGCCCATCGAGATCCCACCCGACCCGGGCTGCGCCGAAAACCGCAGGCCGACGCCATCCGCGCCCCGTTGGGGCGGCGAAATGCTGTCCGGGAGGTTGTCGACGACGTCCGTGAAGGTCGTGGCCTGCCCGTAGGCCTCGAGCTGGGCCCGTTCCCCCAGGTTCGCCCGCGTCCGGAGCACGAGCTCCCTGCGCGAGAAGTTCAGCGTGTCGAGCCCGGTGCGCTCGATCGTCTCGTTGCGATACTCGAACTGCATCCCGAAGTCGTTCGAGCGCGGCATCCACGAGAACCGGCCCTGCACGGCGAACCGGTTCTGGTCGTTCTGCCGGTCCCGCACGTCGTACCGTTCGAAGGAAGCTTCGACGTTGGACGCACCGCCCAGCGAGTTGGCGAAGACGGCATCGAGGATCTCGGAGCGCGGGTCCCCGGTCAGCCCGCTCACGCGGGAGTAGGCCTGGACGCCATCGTGGCGGATGAGGTCCACATCGATGACGAGGCCGTCCGCGCCGCGATACACGCGCACCCGGTCGACGTAGTTCAGCGACACGCGCCGCAGGTCCGCCTGGGCCCGGGAGAGGGAGAGGATTTCGCGGCCGTCGACGTAGAGGGTCGCGAACCCCGGCCCGAAGCCGCCGTCGAAGACGTGGTGGGGCCCCTGGTAGAACTCGCCGCGGACGCCCGTGATGCCCGGAACGTGCTCGAGGAGGAGTTCGAGGAGGGTGAACGAGGGCGACGCGTGCACGCACTCGCGGTCGCAGTCGAAGATCTCGTGCGTCGGGCCGCGCAGCCCCGTCAGGCGCCCCGGAAAGCTCTGGGCCCGTCCCGGCGTGCTGTCGGCGAAGGCGGCGAGGACCGAGTCGGGCACGATCTCCAGGCTGTCGGGGATCGGCGGGTCCTGGGCATGCGCCGCGGAGACGCCTCCAAGGGTGAGCAGCAGCGCACCTGGCAGCCCGCGGGAGAACCCCGCACCGGCGCCGAGAACGCGGAGGAAGATCTTCGTCACCCTCCCTCGCGGACGCGCAGCCATTCATGGACGAGCCGGACACCGACCCCGGTGGCTCCCTTCGGCTGCCAGCCGCGCGCCTCCCTCGCCCACGCCGTGCCCGCGATGTCGAGGTGGGCCCAGGGCACGTCGTCCGACACGAACTCGCGCAGGAACCAGCCCGCGGTGATCGTGCCCGCGCCCCGGCCGCCGATGTTCTTGATATCCGCGATATCGGAGTCGAGCTGGGCCCGGTACGCCCTCCACAGCGGCAGCGGCCACGTCCGCTCCCCCGTCGCTTCGCCGGCCTCCGACAGCTCGTCCGCGATGTCGTCGTCGTTCGCGAGCACCGCCACCGCGTGATGGCCGAGGGCGACGACGCATGCCCCGGTCAGCGTGGCCATGTCGACGATCGCCACCGGGTCCAGCCGCTGCGCATACGTCAGCGCGTCCGACAGGATGAGGCGACCCTCCGCGTCCGTGTTGATGACCTCGATCGACTTGCCCGACAGTCCGCGGATCACGTCCCCCGGCTTCACGGCGTCCCCCGCCGGAAGATTCTCCGTCGCAGGTACGAGGCCGATCACGCGCTGCGGGATCTCGAGGCGCGCCGCCGCGATCATGACCCCGAACACGGCCGCGGCGCCCGCCATGTCGTACTTCATGTCCTCCATGCCCGAGGCGGGCTTGAGCGAGATCCCTCCGGCATCGAAGGTCACGCCCTTGCCGACGACGACGACGGGGTCTCCGCCCGATCCGTCGTGCTCCATCTCGATGAAGCGCGGCTCCTCGACGGACCCGCGGGCCACCGTGAGGAGTCCCCCGAATCCCTCCTCTTCCAGCCTCTCCAGGTCCCGCACCTCCACCCGGAAGCCGTATTCCCCGGCCAGCCGCTCGGCCTCCGCGGCGAGGTAGCGCGGGGTCGCCACGTTGCCCGGGAGCGTCACGAGTTCGCGCGTGGCGTTCTGCGCCTCGGCAAGCACGCAGCCCCGCCGCACCGCGGCTTCTGCCTCCGGGCCGGCCTCGCCCGCGGCGATGAGGACCCGCTCTTCCGGGGCGGCGGCGCGACCCTCCGCGTCGCGGAGTCCGTCGTAACGCCAGTCGCCGAGCGCGAGCCCTTCGGCGGACGCCTGCCACGCCGTCCCGCCCGCCGTCTCCGGCACGCGGAACCCGACCGACCCGAGGCCGCGCTCGCGAGCCGCCCGGACCCCCGCCCCCGCCGCCCGCCGGCACGACTCCTCCATCGGCCGCGCTCCGGCGTCGAGGCGGACGACGAAGACGTCGGGGGCGTCGGCGGCTCCGAGCCGCACCCAGCCCGACGCCTCCCCGGAGCCCCCACGGCTCTCCAGCCACGCCGTCGCCGCGCTCTCCCACCACTCGTCCGTCGCAGCTGCGTCATCGAACCACGGGATGACGAGGGCATCCAGTTCCCGTTCGACAGGTATCCCCGCGCGTATCTCCACCGACACCTTCCTTGCCTCGGCTCTTGTCTCAACCCTTGCCGCTACGAAAGAAGCGGGCTCGGCAGCCCCCTTGAGGCCTGCGGCCCGCTTCCGTTGGCGTGTTGGCCGGCGCCGGCTGCGGCGGGCCCCGGCCCCTTCCGCGACTTCGGCTCAGCGCTCGTCCATCGGCACCCAGCGGAGGTCCATCTCCCCCACATACTCCGCACGGGGCCGAATGAGCCGGTTGTCCGCGTGCTGCTCCATCACGTGCGCCGTCCAGCCGCCCATCCGCCCCATCGCGAAGAGCGGCGTGTAGAGGTCGATCGGGATGCCCAGCGCGTAGTAGACCGTCGCACAGTAGAAGTCGACGTTCGGGTTGATCCCCTTCTCGGAGATCATCCGGTCCTCGAGCTTCCGGGACATCTCGTAGAACTTCCCGAGCCCCGCCTGCTGCGTGAGCACGCGGGACATCTCGCGAAGGTGCGTCGCCCGCGGATCCTCCGTCTTGTAGACGCGGTGGCCGAAGCCCATGATCTTCCGCTTCTCGACGAAGGCCCGGTCGAGCCACGGCCCGACGTTTTCCGGGTCGCCGATCTCGAGCAGCGTGTGCATGGCCCTCGCGTTCGCCCCGCCGTGCAGTTCGCCCTTCAGCGCCCCCACGCCCCCGGTCACGGCCGAGTGCATGTCTCCGAGCGTGGCGGCGATGACGCGGCAGGCGAAGGTCGACGCGTTGAACCCGTGGTCGAGGTACAGGAGCAGCGTCCGGTCGAGCGCATCGACGGCTTCGTCCGTGCCGGGTTCACCGTTCGCCATCCTCACGAAGTCGGCGGACAGCGAGAGCGATGGGTCGGGATGCAGCGGCTCCAGCCCCTGCCGAATGCGGTGTATCGCCGCAATGATCGTGGGGGTCCGCGCCACGAGCCGCTCGGCCTTGCGCCGATTCGCCTCGGCCGAGTTGTCCTCGGCATCCGGATCGTACACGCCCTCCAGCGAGACCCCCGTCCGAAGGGCCGACATCGGCACGGTCTCCGCCGGAAGCCCCTTCAGTCCCTCCACGGTTCTCGGGTCCAGCGTGCGCTGTGCGGCCAGCGCCGCCTCGAACTCGTCGAGTTCCGCGCGTTCCGGGAGCCGCCCGTTCCAGAGCAGGAACACGCTCTCGGGGAACGAGACGTTCGGCGCGAGTTCGTGGATGTTGTAGCCCCGATAGACGAGGATGCCTTTGAGTCCGTCGATGAAGCTGAGTGAAGTCTGCGAGGCGACGACGCCTTCTAGCCCTTTCCCGGCGGCGGCGGTCATTCTGTCACAAGGCCTTTCGGTATGGCGCGGGAGCTTCCGCGCGGACGGCGAGTGTCGTGTCCCTAGCGGATGGCGGGATCGAGTTTCGCCTGCTTGAAGTGTTTTTTGAGATCATCGAGACTGAGTTGTTCGAACGAACCCTGCGGAAGCCGAAGCCGCCGCTGGCTCTGATACGGATCGGAGAAACAGACGAACACGACCGCCTCGAAATCGTCGGGCGGCGCCTTTTCGTTCGGGTCCGGCCAGAAGACCTCGCGCGAAGCGAGCCATGCTTTCCACCGGCGCCCGTCGTCATCCTGGAAGGTCTTTGTCATTTGCACCTCTGGCGGCAGGAACGCAGCCAAGAAAGATAGCGTGCGATCACGAAATCGGGAAGAAGGTTCGCGGTCGGAGGGATCGGCGAATGCGGTCTGATTCGGTCAGCCCGGCGGGACCTCCCGGTCAGACGCATCGAGTCCGGGGAGCCGGCATGCGAACGCGAAACCGCCGCCCATGAGAAGGCCCACGAGCAGTCCGAGCAGAATCGTCACCAGGATGTAGTACAGTGTGATGGTCATGCGGGAAGAATGTCGGATCTGACCGCGAATGTCCAGCGTCGCCCGAACGCAGCGGGGCTCTTGCCGCGGGCCGCTACGGACGGCGGCGGTGCAGGCGCCGGAGAACGCGTTGCTGGAAGGCGATCCGTTCCATCACCCGATCGACGATCTGTTGGGCGTTCTTTCGCGAACGGCCCTCGGCGGCGAGGTCGTCGTACGGCACGGGGCGGCCCACGTAGATCGACACCCGCTGCCCGATCCGCGGGAGGCGGGAGCCTATGGGAAGGACGCGATCCAGCCCTTCCAGCGTGATCGGGACCACCTGCGGGCGGGTCTGAAGGATGACCATGCCTGCGCCGGCCCGCCCGCGTCCGACCTGCCCGTCCCGCGAGCGGGTACCCTCCGGGAAGAAGGTGAGGATCCCCGCTCGAAGCACGCCTGCGGAGCGGATCATCGCGCTCAGGTCGCGGCGGCCGCGCCGCACCGGAATGCACTGGAACTGGTGGAACACCCAGCCAAGGAACGGGTTCTTGAAAAAGTTCTCCGCCGCGGCCGCGTTCCAGGGCGCGAGTTCGGGCCTGAACATCTTTTCCGGGAAAAAGAGGTAGTAGGCGATCGGAAACGAGTCGATCATCGATTGGTGATTCGAGAGAACGAGCGTGTTCGGGACGTGGCGGATTCGCCGTCGCCCGTAGACCCGCGTCCGGTTGAGGAGACCGAAGAGAAGGAAGACGCAGGGTGGAGCCACGAAGTTCGTGATGATCCAGCGAGTGACCGGCGTCAGCCGCCGCGTGATGGGGCCCGGGGCCCAATCCGGCGGCGACGCGCTCGCCCGCTTCGGGTTCTCGCGATCCGTCATCGCCTGAGAGTAGGTTGCCACGGAATCGGCGGGAAGGCCGGGCGGTCGAGACGCCAGTGAACCACGACGATCTGGAGCCAGCGCGCGTGCAAGCGATGGATCTTGCCATCATCGGAGCCGGGCCGGTCGGGCTCGAGGCTGCGGCCCGGGCGACCCGCGCCGGGCTTGCGACGGTCCTGTTCGACGCCGGGGCGGTCGCGGATCACGTCCGCGCCTGGGGCTGGATGCGACTCTTCTCCCCGTTCGAGTGGAACGCGGGGCCCGCCGGGCTGGAACTGTTGGGTGGCCGGGAGGCGGAACTTCCGGCGGCGGGGGAGCTGCTCACGGGCACGGAGTTGCGGACACGTTACCTGCTGCCGCTGGCCGAGTCCCTGCGGTCGCGGGTGGATCTTCGCGAGGGGGCGCGCGTGTGCGACGTCGCCCGGGCGGATCGGCTGAAGGGCGAGGCGCTCGGCGAGGCCGCCCGGGCTGAACAGCCCTTCCGGCTGCTCGTGGAGGAGAACGGCGCCGAGGCCGAGGTGTTCGCCCGGGCCGTGTTCGACTGCTCGGGGACCTACGGGCGGCCCAACTGGGCGGGGCCGGGCGGCACGCCCGCCGTCGGCGAGCGGTCCGCGCGACGCGCGATCGAATACCGCGTCCGGGATGTGCTCGGCGCCCAGCGCGGGCGCTACGCCGCGCGACGCACGCTCCTCCTCGGAAGCGGTCATTCGGCCGCCACCACCGCGTGCGCCCTCGCGGCGCTCGCCCGCTCCGTCCCGGCGACGCGGTTCACCTGGGCCAGCCGCGAGGCTCACGGCACCCCGCTCCGGGCGATCCCGGACGATCCGCTCCCCGAGCGCGTGAGGCTCACGCGCCGGGCCAACGCGATCGCCGCCGAGCCGCCCCCCGGCTGCGAGTGGCTCTCGCGGAGCCGGCTGCTCTCCGTCGCCCAGCGCGATTCGCGGGGGTTCGAGGTCGACCTGGAGATCGCCGGGAACGTCCGGCGCGACCGTTTCGACCGGATCGTGGCGAATGTCGGCTACGAACCGGATGACCGGCTGTATCGCCAGCTCCAGGTGCACGTCTGCTACGCGTCTCACGGCCCCATGGGCGTCTCCGCCGCGCTCCTCGCCGCTCAGGGCCCGCAGGACGACGCGCCGGCGGACTGCTGTATCGCGGCGGAGGCGCTCGGGCCCGAGACGCTGCGCAATCCCGAACCCGGTTTCTTCATCCTGGGCTCCAAGAGCTTCGGCAAGAACTCCGCTTTCCTCATGCGGACGGGGTACGAGCAGGTCGCCGACGCCTTCTCGCTCCTCGGATGGAACGCCGCGCGCGCGACCGGAGCGCGCTGACCGGGCCGGCCTTGTCGGGCCGGTCGGCTCACATCCTCTTGTAGGCCGGGCCGCTGCCGCCCTCCCGCGGCGTCCAGCGGGGACCCAGGACGTCCGTCGCCTTGCAGTCGATGCAGTTCGGCGCATTCACGACGAGGCGGTCGCCGTCGCGCTCGTACACGCCCGCAGGGCAGAGGCTCGCATAAATTTCCGCCATCTCCGGCGACACCTCCGCGCCCGCTGCCGGCCCGGGGAGGAGGTGCGGGGGAATGTCGTCCCGGGTCGCGTTCCCGGAACGGAAGACCGCGTCGACTTTGGCGACGGCGTGCTCGGAGTCGTACGCGGAGTCGAGCCCCAGGCGCTTGCGACGAGGACCCGCCGCGTCGGGCTCGCTCGGGATCCGGGCGCCGGGCAACGTTCCGCCCGTCGCCTGCATGAGCCCCGCCTTGAGGCCTCCCGCGAAGAAGCCGGACTTGAAGGCGAGCCGCTGGTTCCGGTTGCGGTACAGCGGGTCCTGCATGAGGCTCTCCCTCAGGGCCGCATCGTATGACGCGAGGCGAGCCGCCGGGACGGCACCCTCCGTGACGTCCTCCTCCCCGCGCCCGTCCGCCAGGGCCCGGCCGATGGCGTCCGCCGCGAGGACGCCCGACCGCATCGCGTAGTGGATCCCCTTGAGCGAGGCGACGTCGACGAGTCCCGCGGCATCACCGGCGATGAGCAGTCCATCCCCGCTCAGCCGGTCGGGGATCGCGTGGTATCCCCCCTCCGGAATCGTCTTCGCTCCCCACTCCACGAGTTCGCCACCGTCGAGGATCCCGCGCACGAACGGGTGCTGCTTGAAGCGTTGCAGCAGCGCGTGTACGTCGAGGTCGACGTAGGGTGCGTCGAGGCCCACGACGAGGCCCAGCGACACGAGATTCCCGCCCATGGGATAGATGAAGCTGCCGCCGAACGCATCCCGCGGAAGCGGCCAACCCATGGTATGCGTGACCGCGTCGGGCGGATGGGCGACCTCCCACAGTTCCTTGACTCCGAGCGCGAAGAT
This sequence comes from Gemmatimonadota bacterium, assembly GCA_022825725.1. Classification (GTDB taxonomy): domain Bacteria; phylum Gemmatimonadota; class Gemmatimonadetes; order Palauibacterales; family Palauibacteraceae; genus Palauibacter. The sequence goes on along the minus strand of JAJDWE010000038.1, from coordinate 59,807 downwards.
CTGCGGGTTCGCCGAACCGACGCCTTCCCGCTCGAGCCAGGCCAGGCTCAGAGGCCCGCGGGTCCCTTCGGCGAGGACGGTGATCCGCGCGGAGAGGTCCGTGGCCGGCATGTAGCCGCCCGCCGGATTCCCCTCGCGGTCCAGACCGGCGGGCGTCGTGCGGACGCCGACGACCTGCCCCCCGCGCATGAGGAGCGCGTCGGCGGGGAACCCCGTGAATACGTTCACCCCCAGCTCCTCCGCCCGCGCACCCAGCCAGCGCACGATCTCGCAGATCGAGGCCACGTGGTGGCCGTGGTTCCGCATCGAGGGCGGGGTCGGGAGCCGGATCTTTCCGCGTTGCGTGAGGAGCAGCACCCGATCGCCCGCCACGCGGCCCCGGAGGGGAAGCTCCGCCTCGTCGAGGTCCGGGAAGAGCGTGCGGAAGGCCTCCGGGTTCACGACCGCCCCGGAGAGGCAGTGCTCCCCGAGCTCACCCGACTTCTCGAGGACGCCGATCTCGAGGTCGGCGAGCGGCCCGCCTTGCTCGCGGTCGCGCGCCGCCAGTTGCGCGAGCCGGATCGCTCCCGCCAGCCCGGCGGGACCTCCGCCCACGAAGAGGACGTCCAGCGGCACGGCTTCCGGGCCGGGATCCTCCTCGACGATGAAGCGCGCCCGGGGCAGCGGCTGCTGCGCGGACGCGGGAATCAACGGTTTCACCGCGGCGTCCCGAGGACGCCCGCCTCGCGGAGCAGCCGCAGGGTGGGTTCGAGCGGGAGCGCTTCGACCGTCCGTCCCCCGTGCCCCGTCACGGACGTCGCCGCGAAGAGGGAGTTGACGACGGCTTCGTCCGTCGCCTCGACCACCGCCTCGAAGACGCGCGACAACGCGCGGCCGTCCCGGACCGCAGCCCCTTCGCCGGTCGAGAAGGCGATCGCGTAGTCCCCCGATCCGTGCGACATGTGCGACCCCGTGCGGGCGAGTCCCATGAACGCGCGGTCGGCCACCCGGTCCAGTTCGCGGTGCGCCAGCGGCAGGTCCGTCGCGATCACGATCATCACGGAACCGTCGCCATCCCCTTGGGCGCGCCCCCCGCGCAGACCGGCCGCGGCGAGCTTCTCTCCCACCCGCACGCCGTCGATCCGCAGCGAGCCGCCGAAGTTGCTCTGCACGAGCACGCCGACGTTCACGATCCGCCCTCCGAGATCGAACCGTCGCGACGAGGTCCCGATCCCGCCCTTCCAGCCGAAGGCGATCGTCCCGGTCCCGGCCCCGACCGACCCCTCCTCCACCGGGCCGCTCGCCGCGGTGCGCAGCGCCTCGCGCACGTGCTCGGGCCGGATCGGGCGCACGCGGATGTCGCTCAGGTACCCATCGTTCGTCTCGCCTACGACCGGATTCATCGACCGCACGTCGCGGTTCGCCGGGAGCGACAGGAGCGTGTCGAGGAGCGCGTCCGCCGCGCGGAACACGCTCAGCGTGCCGGTGAGGAGGACCGGCGTCTCGAGTTCGCCGAGTTCGTTGACCTGGCTCAGTCCCACCAGCTTCCCGAACCCGTTCCCGACCGCGATCGCCGCCCGCACCCGCCGCTCGAACACATTGTCCCCGTGCGGGAGGATCGCCGTGACCCCCGTGCGGATCGAATCGCCGACCCACACCGTGCGGTGGCCCACACGGACCCCGGGCACGTCGGTGATCGCATTCAGCGGGCCCGTTGGCAGCCGCCCGATGAGGACGCCCGCCTCCCGCGCCCGCGGCCGCTCCGCGCCGACCTGCCCCGTCTCCTGGCCCATGGCGTCCGTGGGCGGCGACACCGCCATGGCCGCGAGGACGAGCGCCGCCGCCCTCGCTGCCCGGCTGGCCGTCCCCCTAATTCCCACCGCTGATCGTCGCCCGCTCGATGTAGTCCAGTTCCGCGAACTCCGCCTCCAGGTAGGCGTTCCCCTCCTCCTGAATGCGCCCCTGGCTCGGCCCGCTCCCGCCCGGCGCCCCATCCCCGTAACCGGAGTAGAGCGCGTCCACGACGTCCATGCCCGAAATCACCTCGCCGATGGCGGCGAACCCCATCCCGTCGAGACGCGAGTTGTCGCCGAAGTTGATGAAGAGTTGCGTACTCCGGCTGTTCGGCATCGACGTCTGGGCGAAGCTCACTCGCCCGCGCGTATTCCCCTCGACTACCGGGTCGTCCTGGATGTTCGCGTCGCGCCACCCACTCTGGATCTCCGGGTCTCCATTGATCCCGAACTGCGCCATGAAGCCGGCGATCACGCGGAAAAACCTCACGTCGTCGAAGAACCCGTTCTCCACCAGGTTGTAGAAGCGGTCCACGCCGTTAGGGGCCCACTCCCGGTGCGCCTCCACCACGAACGTTCCCTTCGAAGTCTCGAAACGAACCTGAAAAGTCGCCGGAGCCGTCATGTTCACCTCTGCCGAACCCGGGTCCCGAAGGAATTCGCTCGGTCCTCCGCCCGGCTCACAGGCGGCTACCGCCAGCAGACACCCGATAAGCAGCCAACCCGGCCTGAAACCGGACCCGGATAGACGCGACCGTACCATCTCGACCCCCGTCAGCTGTTGTGTTCCCGTGCGCCCCCCCGTCCAGGCCTCCGCCTGCCGGCGGGCGTGCCGTCAGATACGGCGTGCCACGATGTAACGATATGCGACGGGAATTGCGACGAGCACGAACAGTGTACTCGAAATCAACCCCCCGATCGTCGCCAGCGCGAGCGCGTTCCAGATGTTCTCATCCTGGGAGGGCGCGAAGAGGACGAGAGGCAGGAGTCCGAACACCGTCGTCAGCGTCGTCATGAGGATCGGGCGCACCCGCTCCAGCGTCCCCTGCACGATCGCCGCGCCCGTCGGCATGCGTTTGCGCACTTCGCCGATGTGGTAAACCACGAGGATGGCATTGTTCACGACGATGCCGCCCATCATGATCGTGCCGATGAACGCGGTACGGGTGAACGTCGCGTCGGTGTAGAAGAAGATGAGGAAGACGCCGATGAGGGCGAAGGGCAGCGAGAAGAGCACGACGAACGGCGCCGCGAGCGACTCGAACAGACCGGCAGTCACCATGTAGATGAGGAGGATGGAGAAGGCGAGGACGACCCACATCTGCGTCGTCTCCTCCGTCGTCCAGCCCCCGAAGCTCGATTTCTCGATCCTGTATCCGGGCGGGAGTTCCATCGCGTCCACGACCGCGTCGCGGACGAGGTCGCCGAACCTCACCGGCCCCCGGAACTCCCAGGCCACGGTCCTCTCGTACTGCTGGTCCTCCCGCCGGATGTTGGCCAGAACCTGCCGGCGCCCCACTTCCGCGACGTTCGCGAGCCGGAGTTCCTCGCGGGAGGAGACCGGCACGCGCAGATCGCTCAGATCGTGGAAGTCGAACTCGCGATACCCGTCCACCTTGACGGCGTACCGCACCTCTTCGCCGCCCACCCGGATCCGGCTCTGGGACGGACGGCCCTGGATGTTGCTGGACACGTAGTTGAGCAGTTGGGAAACGGGGAGATCGTACGCCGCCAGCGCCTCCCGGTCCGGCTCCACGTAGTACTCGAACTCCTTGTCGCGCGAGTACCAGTTGCTGTTCGCGTTCGGATCCACGTCGCGGATCCGCGAGAATCGCGTCAGGCGCGACGCGATCTCCTCGGCGATCTCCTGCACCGTCAGATAGTTGTACCCGAGCACCTGAAGGCTGTAGTTGGGCGGACTCGACCCGCCGCCGTAAAAGCTCGGACCGTATCCGCGCACGAAGACATCGACGCCCGAGAACCCATAGCTGTAGGCGACCATCTGGTCCTTGATGGCTACCGGGATGGACGTGTGCTCGATCTCGTCCGGGAACTCCGCGCGCATGTACGCGTAGTTGGGCCGGACCTGCGCCTCGAAGCGCTTCACCTCATCGATGGTGGCGAGCTTCGCTTCGAACGAGCGCACGAGCTCGTCCGTGCGTTCGAGCCCCGCGCCGCGCGGGAAGCTGATCGTGATCGTGATATAGCTGTCGCTTCCCCCGAATCCGCTCCAGTACCTCCCGGTGCTCACGTGTTCGTCGAACAGGTACCAGCTCCCGGCGAGGCTCCCGAGGCAGACGAGCGCGACGACGACGGGGTGCCGAAGCGCGAACCCGAGGAGCGACCGGTATCCCGCGATGTAGAACGGCTCGGACACCGAGGTCGGCGATGACGCGGCGTCCCCCGTCGTCCGGGCCGGATCGACCACGGCCCCGGCGGAGTCCCGCATGCGGGCGACGCGCGACGCGAGTGCCGGGACGAAGGTGAACGCCACGAAGAGGCTCGCGATGATCGAAAACCCGACGGCGAACGAGAGCGGCAGGTAGTAGACCCGCAGCTCCCCTTGCAGGAAGAGGAAGGGCACGAGAACGATCGCGGTCGTCAGCGTCGCGGCGAGGACCGGCAGAACGACCTGGCGCGCCCCGCGGCTCGCGGCATCGGATGGGCCCGCCCCCGCCCGGCGGTGACGCTCCACGTTCTCGAGCACGACGATGCCGTTGTCGACGACCAGGCCGAACCCCCACGCGAGTCCCCACAGCGTGAGCAGGTTCAGCGAGAAACCGCCGAGGTAGAGGAAGTTCACCGCGGTCAGGACGCTGAATCCGATCGTCGCGAACACGACGAGGACGGCGCCGAGCGACCGCAGGAAGAGCGTGAGCACGATGAAGATCACGATGGCGGCGGCGATCGCGCGGAGCCGAAGTTCCGAGAGTTGCTCGCGGATGTTCTCGCTCTGATCGGTCAGCAACTCGAGGCCCACGCCCGCCGGGAGCGTCGAGCCCAGTTCGGTCATCGCGGCCTTCACATCATCCGCGACCTCGATCACGTTCGTGCCCGACTGGCGGTACACGCTGATCGAGATCGTGGGCTGGGAGTCGATGCGCCAGAAGAACATCGGGTCTTCCGTCTGGTCGCGGACCTGCCCCAGATCGCCGACGCGGACCGGCCCATCGGGCCGCGTGAGGACGATCATTTCCTCGATGTCGGACACTTCGAGCGCCCGGGTGCGGACGGCGATGGCGAATTGCCGCCCATCGAGTTCGACCGATCCCGGCGCTTTCGGCTCGGACAACTCGACGATCCGCCGGCTGACCTCTTCCGGCCGCAGCCCGAGCGCCTCCAGCCGGCCCCGGTCGAGCTCCACGGCGATCTCGCGGCGCTCCGCGCCCAGAACGTCCACTGCGGACACGCCCGGCAGTCCCCGCACGAAGGGCGCGATCTCCTCCTCGGCGATCTCTCCCAGGCGCGCGAACGTGTAGGGGCCCGTCAGGGAGAAGCTGAGGAGTCGCTCTTCCTCCTCGGCGAATTCCTGCGGGACGTACTCGGAGAGGCTGGGCACCACGCCCTCCGGCAGTTCGTCGCGGATCGAGTTGATCCTCTCGCCGAGTTCGAGGCGGGCGAACTCCATGCGCGTATCGCGCTCGAATTCCACTTCGATCCGGGCGCTCGAACCCGTCCCGCGCGCATCGGCGGAGGACTCCGAGACGACCTTCTCCACGCCGCCGACCTGCTGGATGACGGTCTCGAGCGGCGCGGTCACGAAGGCTTCCAGCGCCTCGGGAGAAGCTCCGTTCCAGGTGGCGGTGACCGTGAGACGGGGAAACTCGACCTCGGGCAGATCCTCGACCGGAATGAGCCGGAAGCTCGTCACGCCGAGCGCGAAGAGGGCGATGTAGATCGCGGCGGTGGCCACCGGTCGGCGGATGGCCAGATCGATCATGGTTCCACGCTCCCTCGCGCCATGCCCGGCGCCGCCGGCCCGGAGCGGCCGCCGAGTCCGTACCCCGGCTTCGCCTGCAGCGCCGCCGGGTCACGACGCTCGGGCCGCGGGCCCGGGTCGGGCCCCACGGACACGGAAGGTTCGACGAGGACCGAATATACGACGGGCACGACGATCAGCGTGAGGAAGGTCGCGGAGATGAGGCCGCCGATCACGGCAACGGCAAGCGGGGCGCGGAGGTCGGCCCCGGCCCCCAGCCCGGCAGCGAGCGGGAGGAGCCCCACTACGGTCGTGATCGTCGTCATCACGATGGGACGGAGCCGCAGCCGGCCCGCTTCGAGGATCGCCGCGCGCTTCGTCATCCCCGCCCGCTTTCGCTGGTTGATGAAGTCGACCTTCACGATCGCGTCGTTGACGACGATGCCGATCAGAATCACGAACCCGATGCCGCTCATTGCGTTGAGGCCGTCGCCCGCGATCCAGAGCGCCGTCACCGCCCCGATCGCCGCCAGCGGCACCGCGGTGAGGACGACGAGCGGCTGCACGAGCGACTCGAACTGGGCGGCCATGATGAGGAAGACGAGGGCCAGCGCGAGGCCGAAGGCGAAGGTGAGCGAACGGAAGCTGTTCTGCATCTCCTCGTTCTCGCCGCCGACGCGCACGGTCGTGAGCGCGGGCCGCGGGATGTCCGCGATCGCGGCCTCCACCTCCCGGACGGCCGTCCGGAGCCCTCCCTCGGCCACATCCGCGAGCACCTGGACCGTGCGGTTCTGGTCCTCCCGCCGGATTTCGACCGGACCGAACCCCCGTCGGACCGTGACGAGTTCCCCGATCGGCACGCCCTGCAGCCGCAGCGCGAGCACCCTCTCGAGTTCCCGCCGGGCCGTCTCCGGGATCGTGACCCGGATGTCGACCTTGTCGGCAAACACCGAGTACGCGTTGTTCGTCTCCGACCCCCGGAGGTAGTCCTCGATCGCCGTGGCGACCGAAGTCACGGTGATCTGGTGGCGTGCCGCCACCTCCCGATTGACCTCGATGACCAGTTCCGGCTGCGTGCGAAGGAAGTCCAGCCGGACATCCGCCAGCGTCGAAACGCTCGCGAGCCGGGTCTCGATCGCCTCGGCGACCGGCACGAGTTCATCCAGTTCCCCGCTCTGGACCTTCACCGCGAGGTCCGCCTCGCCGATCGCGAGCGCCCGACCGAGCGAGGTGGCCCGCCCGGTCTCGATCGTCACGAAGGCCGGGTCGACTCCGCTCCCGGCGAGCCGCTGGCGGAGTTCGGCGATCGCTTCGGGCGTCGGCCGGGACGACCCGGCGAGCTGGACGTCGAGCGCCGCATTGTTGAGTCCTGTCAGGTCGCGCGCCGCGAGTTCGCTGCCCCGGCTGCGGCCCACCCGGGTAAAGACGCCCGAGACGTCCGGCATGCCGAGCAGCAGCTGCTCCACCGTCCCGGCCGTCTCGTCCGTCGTCCGGATCGGTGTCCCCTGGGGGAGGTTGAGTTCGACCCAGAACTGCCGCTCGTCGACGCGAGGCATGAGTCCCCGCGGGAGAGTCCCGGCGAGCATGACGGCGCCGGCCAGGGCGACGACGGCGATCGAGAGAACCTCCAGCCGGTGCCCCAGGGCCCATTCGAGCGTCCGCTCGTACCGGCCCGCGAACCGGAGGAACCCGCGCTCGAAGGCCCGCAGGAAGGGACCGAAGAGCCGGCCCAGGATCCCGCCGCCGACCTTCGCGACATCGACGCCCGTGAGCCGGACCGAGCGCCCCACGTAGGCGACCCCGCCCCCGAAGCCTCGCACGCCGGCGACGGCGCCCCCCCGGAGCGCTCTGCCGAACCGGCGCACGGGCCCCGGCCGCTCGCCTTCCGGCGCTTCGGACCGCCCTGACGGGGAGGTCTCGCCACCCGAGCCCGCGGCGTCCGCTCCGCGCCTCCCGCGGGCCACCTGGGCGGCGAGGACCGGGAGCAGCGTGAGCGCCACAAGAAGCGAGGCGAGGAGGGAGAACGTCACCGCGAGCGACAGGTCGCCGAAGAGCGCGCCCGCCACGCCCTCCACGTAGAGCACCGGACCGAATACGGCGATCGTGGTGAGCGTGGACGCCGTGATCGCCGCGGCCACTTCCCGAGCGCCGCGTCCGGCCGACTCCCGCGCGCTCCCGCCCGATTCCTCGCGATGGCGGAAGATGTTCTCGAGCACCACGATGGAGTTGTCGACGAGCAGACCGACCCCGAGCGCGAGGCCGCCGAGGGACATGATGTTGAGACTCACGTCGAAGGCGTAGCAGAGCGCGAAGGCCGCCATGACCGAGATCGGGATGGCGAGTCCGATCGCGAGCGGATACCTGGGATCGCGCAGGAAGAGGAAGAGGACGAGGAAGGCCAGCGCCCCGCCCAGCAGCAGGGCCGAGACGACATTCGAGATCGCGTCCCGAATGAACGCCGCCTGACTGGAGGCGACCTCGATCGATATCCCCGGGAACTCCTCCCGCAGCTGATCCAGCGTCTCGCGCACGCCGTCCGCCACGCGGACCGTGTTCGTCCCCGCTTCCTTGAACACCTGCAGCCCGATCGCCGGTTCCCCGTTGAAGCGCGCGATCGTCTCGAGGTCCGCGATCGTGTCGACGACGGTGGCGACATCGGCCAGCCGGACGGGGCGGACCCCGAGACCCGGCGGCCGCGCGATGACGACGTCGAGCAGCTCCTCGACCTCCCGGAACTGGCCCAGCGTGCGCAGGCTGTACTCGAACCGGCCCCGCTGGATCGTGCCTCCGGGCGCGTTGTAGTTCGCCTGGTCGAGCGCGTTCGAAATCTCGCTGAGCGAGACCTCGTGCACATCCAGGTATTCGGGGTCCACGATGACCCGCAGCTCCCGCTCGGGTCCGCCCGTAAGCCCCGCCAGGGAAACGCCGTCCAGCTGCTCCAGGCGCCGCTTGAAGACGACCTCGGAAAGGTCGCGCAGGTTCCGCAGGTCGGCGCCGCTCACGGCCAGCGTCATGATCGGGTCGCTCGTCGGATCCGATCTCAGGATCGTAGGCCGCTCCGCGCCGTCCGGGAGGTTCTCGGACAGGTTGTCCAGCTTCTCCCGGGTGTGGAGGGTCGCGAACTCCATGTCCGTGCCCCACGCGAACTGGAGCTGGACGAGCGACTGCCCCTCCCGCGACCGCGAGGAGATGCGCCGCGCCCCCGGGATCGAGTACAGCCGCGTCTCGATGGGTTCGGTGATGAAGCGCTCGACCTCCGCGGGTCCCGCGTCCGAATACGTCGTCCACACCGAGAGCGTCGGGAAGGAGACATCGGGCAGGAGGTCGATGGGCAGACGGAGGAAGGACACCACGCCCAGCACGCCGATGCCCACGTAGAGCATCGCCGTGGCGACGGGCCGCCGAAGCGACAGATCGGGAAGCGCCACTAGCGGGGTTTCGTCATGGGCTGCCGGGCCCGGCCTCGATGTATTCCGCGAGACTGGACCACGCGATCAGGTAATCGTATTGCTGCTGGATCAGATCGGTCTCCGCCCTCTGCACCGCGTCGATCGCCTGCTGGAGTTCCGTGAAACTCACGGTCCCGAGCCGGTAACGCTCCTGCTGCATCTCCAGACGCTCCCGCGAGATCGCGTACACGCGCTCAAGCAGATTCAGCGTCTGGTCCAGCCGAGTGATGTCGTCTCCATACCGCCGCACATCTCGCTCGATCTCAAGCCGCCGGCGTCGCAGGTCCTCCTCGGCCTGCCGCCTGGCCGCCGACGCCTGGGCGTTCTCCCGTTCACGCTGGAAACCGTCAAACAGGCTCCACGATGCCGAGATCTGGAAACCGTGTCTCGTGTCGCCCGGGTTGAACTGCCAAAACGAGTCCTCCGGTCCGAAATTCTCCGTGCGATTCCATCCCAGACTCACGCGGACTTCCGGCAGGTAGCGGGTGCGAGCGGTCCACAGCGACGCGGCGGCCGCGGAGCGCTCCGCATCGAGCGCCGCGAGTTCGGGGTCGGACGTCACGGCCGTCTGAACGATGAAGTCGATATCGGGGACGCCCTCCGGCATGCCGTCGTCGGGCCTGAGCACGAGACCGTCGCCCGCATCGGGCGGCAGTCCCATCGACACGACGAGTTGGCGCAGCCCGGCGCGCAATTGGTTCTCTTCGGCCGCGAGGGCGATCCGTGCGTTCAACAGGTTCCCTTCCGCCGCGAGCAGATCCGTTCGTTCCACGGCCGCGATCTCGTATCGGCGGCTGGCGATCTCGAGTTCGAGTTCCCGGTCCGCGATCTGCGTTCGCGTGAGTTCCAGCAGTTCCTGCCGCCGCAGGGCTTCGAGGAAGTCGCGGCGCACCGTCAGCACCACCTCGCGCTGCCGGTCGTCGTAGCGGCGCTGTGCGGCGCGAAGACTTGCCGCGGACCGCGAGATCTCGGAGAAACGGCGACCGCGATCCAGGACGACCCAGCTCATGAACAGCGTCTGGACCGCGTTCTGGCTCGAAGACGTGAGGACCGCCGGAAGCGTCTCCGACAGCCCTTCCTCGCCGACAAACGTCGTCCGCGAGAAACTCGACCGGCTGAGGTCGGCGCTCACGCCGGCCGTGGGGAGGAACGCCCCCCAGGCCGCCAACCGGTCGGCACCCGCCCGATCCGCCTCCGTCCGGGACATCCGCAGGACCGGACTCTCGCTGAGGGCGATTCGGATCGCCCTCGTGATGTCGATGGTGTCCGGGATCGTCGACCTCTGGGCAGCCGACGGCGCCGGGATCGCGAGACCTCCAATCGCCAGCACGGCGGCGAGGGCGACCACGCCGCGGAAACCCGACCAGCCGCCTCGGGCACTGCGCCTCATCGCGAGTCGCCCGCGGAGCCGCTCGTCGTGCCGTCCGCGGGCGGCTCCGCCGGAGCTTCGAGTTCGCCGTAGTTGTCGATCCGCACCTGGGCGTCGTGCGTGAGCGTGGCGTGGCCGTCGACGAGCACGACCTCGCCGCCTGCGGGCACGAACGTGTCGTCCCCGTCCGGGTTTGGGATGATCTCGACCTGCGTGTCGTTCTCGAGTCCGAGCGTCACGTACTCCCACTGGGCGCGCCCCGTCTCCGAACCCGGCTCCCCCGGCTCGAAGACGAAGACCACCTGGCGCCGGCTCCGCTCGACGACCGCTTCCTTCGGCACGAACGTCCGATCCGCGAGCTGGCGGCCCGCGATCCGCACGTTCCCCGGCATGCCCGGCACGATACGAGCCTCGGGATTCGACAGGCGCACCGTGACGCGCGCGGTCTGCGTCTCGGGGTCGATCAGCGGGTTCACGCTCACGACGCGCCCCTCGAAAACCTCCCCCCGCAGCGCGGGGAAGGTAGCGGTCGCCTGCCGGCCCACCTCCACGAGCGGGAGTTCGGAATGCAGGACCTCGGCATCGATGTCCACCTCCGAAAGGTCGACGACCGTCGCGATGGAATCCCCCGCCCGGACCCGGCTCCCCCGCGCAACGCCGAGGTTCGCCACCAGGCCGGCGAAGGGGGCGACGATCCGCGTCTTCTCCAGTTCGTAGCGCGCTTCCGCGAGCTGCGCCTCGACATCCGGGAGGCTCACCCGGATGCGGGCCTGTTCGGCACGGGCCAGCCGGACCGAGTCGGGCAGGTCCTCATCGAACAGTACGCGGTCCAGGTATTCCGCCTGCGCGCGCGCCACTCCTGCCTCCGCCCGCTGCGCCCGGATCTCGTAGAGGGCCGGATCGATCCGCGCCAGAAGCTGGCCTGCCCGCACCTGATCCCCCTCCTGCAGCGGCACGGCGGTCACGGGCCCTTCGACCTCCGCATGGACCGGGGCCTGCCGCAGAGATGCGGCTCGCCCGCTCGCGGTGACCCAGAGCACGAAGGTGTCGCGCTGAATGACGGCGCCTTCGACGGGGAGGAAAATGTCCGTGGCGAAGGCGGCCGCCGAAGCCGTCCCCCGCACCGCCTCGGCCACGGAATCGGCCGCGGCGTCGCCGAAGCTCTGCGGCTCATCCTCCCCGTCCTCGTTCAGCCGCATGAAGATGCCGACGACGGCCGCACCCGCGACAAGCAGGACGATCAACGTGACCCAGTGACGTGCCTTCATAAGCCTCGCACCGCTGTGTTCGGTTCGCGTGGTCGACCAGTCGGAGTGGTCGCGGCAAGCCCAATCTATCGCAAGACTGTCAACGGTCCATCAACCGCCGGGAGTCGAGGCTTTGACACGGCAACGTGCCCTGACCGTTGTACGGCCCACGGCCCGGCTGCCTTTGCCCCGCGAGGAGCCTAGGCGGCAGAGGGCATCGGGTCAACTAATTTACTAGTAGAATCGAGAGAGCGAGAGCCGCGAGGAGAGAACATGATCCAGAGGAGCGATGAGAGCGGCACGACGGAGATTTGCATGGCGCACGAACCGGCAAACGTCCTCACCGTCGAGTTCGCCGACGCGCTCGCCGCGGAGTTCGACCGCGCCCGGCGGGAAGACTCCGTCCGGGCCGTCGTGCTGACAGGCACGGGGTCCGCCTTCTCGGCAGGCGTCGAGCTCTTCCGCGTCGTCGACGAGGGCCCACCGTACGTTGACGCGCTGCTGGAAAGCCTTGGGGCGTTGTTCTCGATGCTGCACGCCTTTCCGAAGCCGCTCGTGGCGGCCGTGAACGGCCACGCGGTGGCTGGCGGCGGCGTCATCGCCTGCGCCTGCGACTATCGGGTCATGGCCGCCGGCCAGGGACGCATCGGGCTTCCCGAACTGAAAGTCGGGGTCCCCTTCCCCACCGTCGCCCTGGACATCGTGCGGAGTGCCATCCCACGGCGATACCAGCGCGAAGTCATACTGCTCGGACGCCTGTACGACCCCGAAGGCGCAGCGGAGCGCGGCCTCGTGGACGAAATCGTGCCGGCGGGCAACCTGCCCGGTCGGGCGCGGGAGGTCGCGCTCGACCTGGCCTCGATTCCGGCGGCGGCCTACAGCCTCACGAAGCGGCAGTTCGCGTCTGCCGCGGGGGGCGCCGTCGACCTGGAGCCGGAACTCCGCTCCATCTGGACTGCAGACGACACGCTGGAACACATCCGAGGCTACCTGCGGCGAACGCTCGGCCGCTCGTCCGCCGCCCGCTGACTCAAGGTCGGCGGGCGACGGCAAGCGTTCGGATCGGGCTGCTAGATCCAGTCCTTCTTGCGGAAGTCCATCATGACTTCGGCGAGCTTCTCCGTGTCCGACGGGAGGCCCATCGAGAGCCGGCTCCAGTCCGTCATGGGCGGGAACGGGCGGCCCACGTTGAAGCCGGCCTCGAACATGCGCTCGTTGTAGGTCGCGAGTTCGCCCTTGATCCGGTGCATGATGAAGTTCGTGTGGCTCGGCAGAACCTCGATGTCAAGTTGGCCGAGGGCATCGTACATCATCGCCTTCGCCTCGTCGTTCGTCTTCACGCTCTTCGCGAAGAACTCATCGTCGGCGAGCGAGGCGACGGCGGCCACGCCTGCGACGTGGTTGGGGGCGTTCCGCGTCGCGAACGGGAGGACGCGCTGGACCGTGGCCTCGTGCGCGATCCCGTAGCCGAGGCGAATCCCGGCCATCGCGTACACCTTGGAGAAGGTGCGGGCGACGATCAGGTTCGGATGGCGCTCGATGAGCGGGACGAAGGTCTCGTAGCCCGGATCGTCCGCGAGTTCGAAGTACGCCTCGTCGACGAGGAAGAGGTGCTGCTCGCTCTCGTCCCGGATCCAGTCCATGATCGGCTTCGTCGCGGTGAGCGTGCCGGTCGGGTTGTTCGGGTTGCAGAAGTAGATCACGCTCGGCGCGGACGACTTCGACGCCTCTTCGCGCATGCGGTCGATGTCGTGGGCATAGTCGCCCGTGAGCGGGACCGTGATGTGATCGTAGGCGAAGGGTTGCGAGTACCTGGGTACGTCCTCGTACGTCGGCTCCGCGTAGATGAGGCGGCCGCCGGGCGCGGCCCACGCGGCCGCGGCGATGCGCAGGATTTCCGTCGAGCCGGAGCCGAAGAAGAGCTGGCCGGGCTTGACACCGAGTCGCGCGACGAGCGCCTCGCGCACGAGCTCACCGGTGGCGCCGGGATAGCGGTTCGCCTCGTCGAGCCCGTCGATGATCGCCTGCCGCGCGGACGGGGCGATGCCGAGCGGGTTCTCGTTCGAACTCAGCCGGACGGGGCCGTTGTAGTCGCGTCCCGGTCGGCGGGGGTTGAAGATCGTGTCGAGACCGCGCACCGTCGTCGCGCCCGCGAGGGGTGCGGCAAGGGGTGCTGCGGCGATGCCGGCAACGCCGGCGCCCGTGAGTCCGGCTCGGAGAAACGCCCTTCGCTTCATGTGGCCTCCCTGAGGTTCCGAGGACGCCCCCACCGTGGGGAGGCGGCGCCCGCCCATGCTTCGTTGGAACATGGCCCGCGCAACCCCGAACGTCCAGCGCGGCGCGTCATCCTGCGTTCAGCGCGGAGGCGGGGGATCCCGGCGCGGCGGCGGCTCGTCCGGGGGCTCGCCGGGCCCGGCTCGTCGTTCCGTGACGAGGAGGCGGATACCGGAAATCGCGCCGTCCATCAGTGAGTCGATCGCCGCCCGCAGTTCGTCCCCGCGGAGGCCCGCCAACTGCTCCCGCACATCCTCGGGGAGCCGCCGGACGAGTTGTGCGTGGCCGCGTTCCCGCCAGTCGGCGCGTCGCCGTTCGGCCTCGGCTCGCTCGCCATCCGGCGATACGGCCTCTCCCGCCCGGAACTCGCCGGCTGCCGTGAGGAACGGGAGCGCGAACGCGCTGTCGAGGGTGGCGGCTCGCTCGTAGTGCGCTTCGGCCTCTTCCGGGCTGCCGGCGCGAATCAGAGCGTTGCCCCGGTGAAAGGCAGCGAGCGCCTCGAGATTCCGCGTGCCGAGGTGGCTGATGCGCGCGACCTGGGCCGGCGGCGGCGCGCCGGCGAGGTGGGAAGCGAGACGCACCGTCAGCGTATCCACGAGTTCGAACACATCGATGCCCCGCGCGAAGTCGGCCGAGGCGACGGTGCCGTTCTCCAGTTCGATCAACTGGGCGTCGATGCGCATGTCTTCGGCCGACCCCGTCACGCTGCCCCAGAGCAGCATGCGGGCGCCGCTCCCGCGCGCCACCGTCAGCGCCAGAGCCTCCGGGATGTCCTCCTCCTCGGAGACCCCTCCCTCCATGAGGAGGTCGTAAAGGCTCTGCCGGCCGACGACGAGCAGATCGGGGAGTTGCGCCAGGTTCGTCGTGAGCAGGTCCGCGAGCCCCGAACCGAGCCACTCGAGTTCCGGGTCCGGCACGTTGTTCCGGAAGGGCAGGACGGCGAGCGAGTTCGGACCCAGATCGGGCGCCGAGCCCGCGAAACTCACCCCATCTCCGCTACGGTCCACACCGTCCGCGATCGCGGCGGGCGCCGCCATCTCCCCGGCTTCCGGTTCGGCGGTCGCGATCCGGTAAGTGCCGATCCCGCCCAGTGTGATCAGCGTGGCCAAGAGCCAGGCTTCCGCCCGGCGGACGCGCTGGGGGCCGCGCTCGCCGTGATACCAGCCGATGATGAGAAAGGCGGGGAAGCCGAGGATGGCGAGGAAGACGACCGTGTCGAGGACCTTCCTCGAAAACGCGTAGGTCCCGACGATGAAGTCGGTAATCTCCACGCCGAGCCAGGCCGCGCCCACGTACACGAGCGCGATCTGCACCATGCGCCGCTTCCGGATCTTCTCCAGGATCGACGCGTCGCTGCCCTCTCTGTTCGTCATCATCCGCCCATCCCGGTCTTCGGAGGCGCACCGGCCTTCGGAGGCGCGCTGGCCCGACGCTGAAAGCTACCGAGCCATGCGACACCGCCGGAGCGGCGAACGTTTGCCGCTCCGGCGGGCCACGGGAGCCGCGGACCGACTAGCGGTCGTTCTCTCCGTCGGGCTCGTCCCAGAACCCGAAGCCTTCCTTCCGCACGACCTCGAGCGGGATCGTATGGGTTTCGTCGCCGATCGTGATCGCCACGGTGTATGTCCCGGGGTCGGCCAGGCCGCCTCCGCCACCGCCGCCGCCGAAGAAGCGACGCATCACGGACATCCCGCCCCTGTCGCGGATCGCCTCGCCCACCTGCTGGAAGACCTCGCGCATCGCCGCCGGATCGGCGCCGCTCCGGGCGGCCGCAGCGGCAGCCATGGCCGCGGTGCGGCCCCCTCCCCGGCCTCCGCCCTGCCCGGTCCTGCCGGGCTGCGGGTAACGCTCGGCGGGCCTCTCCTGCCAGCCCCCGGCGCCGCCGCCTCCACCGCCGCCGGTGAACATGCGGACGATCGCGCCCTGGTTGCCGCCCTGCATCATGTCGAGCACCTGGTCCATCGTCTCCCTTGCGACGCCCTCATGCTCGACCAGCGAATCCCCCACCGTCTGGTAGAGCCGGGCGGTGCGCAGGCTGTCCAGCCGATCCGCCGGCGACGGCTCCCGCGGCGCGGCCCGCCGGTTGAACGTCCACCGCACGCGCTGCACGCCGGCCGAGGCCGATCCGTTCATCGTCTGCACGGTGTCTCCCGCCGCGTTCAGGATCGCGATCGAGGCCTGCGGACGGTTTCCGCCCCGTGCCGCCGCCATGCCCCCGCGCATCGCGAAGGCGGCCTGCGCCGCGGCGCCCGGAGCCTCCGCTTGGGCCTCTTCCTCGGCCTCGGCCTCGTCCTCTTCTTCGGCCTCCTCCTCGGCCTCCTCCTCGGCCGCCTCGGCGAGCGCTTCGGCGACATCCTCCGGGACGTAGTAGGAGATCTCGGCGCCGTAGCTCCCCGCGTCCGCCTGGAACGTGCTCTGCGCGATGAACTCGCCGCCCACCGGCGGATCCCCGAACTGGATCGCCGTCTTCGGCTGGAACACCGTCACGGCCTCGGGCAGGCGTCCGCCGTCCAGTTGCTGCAGGAGCGAGATGTCCGCCACGAAGATGGAGCGCCCGTGCGTCCCGGCGATGATCTCGCTCTCGCGCGGATGGATCTTCAGATCGTGGACCGGCACCGTGGGCAGCCCGTTCATGAAGCGCGACCACGAGCCGCCCCGGTCCGTCGACACGTAGGCCCCCACGTCCGTCCCCACGAAGAGGAGATCCGGGTTCACGGGGTCTTCCCGAACCACGTGCACGAAGTCCGGCGCCCCGGTCGGGAGATTGGACGAGATCGAGCGGAAGCTCTCGCCGGCGTCGTCCGTCACGTAGACGTACGGCGTGTAGTCGTCGCGCCGGTGGTTGTCGAACGTCACGTAGAAGCGGTTCGGGTCATGGCTCGAGGCCTCGATCCGGCTCACGTACGTCCCCTCCGGAACGCCGTCGAAGCGATCCGTGAGTTCGATCCACTCCGCCCCCTCGGGCGTCCGCCACACGCGGCCATCGTCGGTCCCCGCGTAGAGCTCGCCCTCGTTGAGCTTCGACTCGGCGAGCGAGACGATCGTGGCGAAGTTCTCGGCCCCCGTGACGTCCGGCGTGATGCCGCCCGTCGTGTTGTACGCGATCTCGATCTTCTCCGGGTCCGCGTACGTGAGGTCGTCCGAGATCGGCGTCATCTCGTCGGTGTCGTACGTCCACTTCAGGACGCGGTTCGCCCCGATGTACAGCGTCTGCGGATCGTGCGGCGACAATTCGAGCGGCGTGTTCCAGTTGAACCGCATGTCGTACAGCGCGGAGTCCTGCGCGACGAGGGCCTGCAACTCCTCGATCTGCGCGACGTTTCCGGCCGGGGGGTTGTCGGGGTCGTCCCCCGTCAGGATCGCGATCGAGTCGCGGAGCGTCTGCGTGCGCTCGCGCCAGTCGGGGTGCTGCAGCTGGTGCCGCTCGCCCGTGCGCGTGTTCCGCCAGTAGATCCGCCCCTGCTGCGATTCGCCGAACACGATGTCCGGGTTCGTGGGGTCCTGCGGCGCGTAGAAGCCGTCGCCGCCCCCGATCGAATACCACATGTGATTGTCGATCGAGCCTCCGGCGCGCGCGCTCGGCCCGCACCACGTGTAGTTGTCCTGCAGTCCGCCGCAGACGCGGTACGGCGTGTCCATGTTGTAGCTGACCGCATAGAATTGACCCATGGGAATGCGGTTGGGGAACTCGAAGTTCCCGCCCCGGTCCCATGTGATCGCGATCCCGCCGTCGTTGCCCAGTATGAAGTGGTCCGGGTTCGTCGGATCCCACCACAGTGCGTGGTAGTCGACGTGGACGCCCTGGGCCGGGTTCCCGACCGTGCGGCCCCCGTCCCGGGAAAAGAAGAGGGACGACCAGTAGATGAAGTCGGGATCGTCCGGTGAGACCCAGACGCCGGAATAGTAGAAGGGCCGGGAGTTGTTCGAGTTCATGAACTCCCACGTCGCGCCGCCGTCGGCGGAGCGGTACAGGCCGGAGGCGTGGCGGTCGCCGTCTTCATCCGCCTCCTCCGGAGCCTCCGCCTCGACCATCGCGTACATGACCTGCGGATAGCTCGGCGCGATCGCGATCTCGAGCCGCCCGAGCATCGTCTCGGGGAGGCCGTTGCCTTCCACCTTCTCCCACGTGTCGCCGGCGTCGGTGGACTTCCAGATCGCGCTCCCGGGGCCGCCGCTGTTGAAGAAGTACGGGCCGCGCACGCGCTCCCAGCTCGTCGCCCACAGGATGTCCGGGTTCTGCGGGTGCATGTCGATGTCGACGAAGCCGGCGTCCTCGGAGACGAAGTTGATCCGCTCCCACGTGTCGCCGCCGTCCTTCGTGCGGTACAGCCCGCGCTCCTCGTTCGCCCCCCACGGGTGCCCGAGCGCGGCGACGTACACCCAGTCCGCCTTGATCGGGTGGACGACGATGCGGCCGATCGCCTGCGTGTCCTCGAGCCCCTTCAGCTCCCACGTGAGCCCGCCGTCGACGGACTTGTAGATGCCGCCTCCGGGCGAGATCGAGTTGCGCGAGTCCTCCTCGCCGGTCCCGGCCCACACGATGTCGGGGTTGCTCGGCGCGATCGCGAGGTCGCCCATCGAGATCACCCGCTCGTTGTCGAAGACGGGCCGGTAGGTCGTCCCGTTGTTCGTCGTCTTCCAGATCCCGCTCGTCGCGCCGGCGATGAAAAAGGTGCCGGTGCCGGGGATACCTTCGATGTCCGTCACCCGCCCGGCCATGTTCGCGGGACCGATGGAACGCCATTCCATCTCGGCCATGAAATCCTCATTGGCCACGGCCTCCTGGGCGGTCGTCGAGGCCGGGAGGATGATTGTCGCGAAGACGACAGGGAGAAAAGCGCGCTTCAGCATGATTCGCGGCTCCTGACTGTAGTAGTGCCTCGTGGGCGCAGTGGTGCTTCATGGGCGCAAGTGAATAGACACCCGCGCGTGGTCCGGCGTTTGAGGAATGGGCCGACGCCCGCGCTTCGGCGACCGCGCTTCAACGACCGGTCTCCCGCGTCGGACCTCCGGGCGGGGGATCGTCGTCCTTCAACCCCCGGATGCGCCGCACCAGCCGGTCGCGCCAGACGCAGAGGGCCTCGGTGGCGGAGACCCCGTACACCTCCTCCGTCTCCTCGTGGATCCCGTCGATCACGCGATCCGAAAACTCCGGGTCATTTTCGAGCTCCCGCCACATCTGACGGTACGCGTCGCCGTAGCGCCGGAAGTACTCGCCCGCGCCGCCGTCCGCGTTCGTATGGCCGGTCCCGAAAGGTCCGAGCAGCGCCCAGCGCAGCCCCAGGCCCTCCCGCACCACCGTGTCAATCGCCTCCACGGAAGCCGCCCCCGTTCCGTACAGGAAGACGGCCTCCCGGATCAGCGCGGCCTGGAGCCGGTTGAGGAGGAAGCCGTTCAGGTAGCGGTTCATCTGCACGGGAGACTGCCCCACGCTCCGGAGAAAGGCGAGCGCGGCGGTCAGGACTTCGGGACGTGTGCGCTCTCCGGGAAGGACCTCCACGACGGGAATGACGTGCGGCGGATTCACGGGGTGCGCGACGACGCAACGGTCGGAACCCCCGAGACCCTCCGCGACCCGCGACATGTCGTGGGCGGATGTCGAACTCGCCAGAATCGTGCCGGGATCCGCCGCGGCATCCAGTTCAGCGAAGATCCGCTGCTTGACCGCGAGCGTTTCCGGACCGCTCTCCTGCACCCATCCGGCGCCCGACAGCGCCTCGTCCAGCGCGTCACAGCGGTGGGTCGCCCGTCCTTCGCCGGCGGCGGCCCCGGCGTCGATGAACCCGCGGGCCTCATCCTCCCGCGCGGACTCCCGCGCCCAGTCGAGGGCGCGCGCCAACTGCTCCGAGTCGGGGTCGAAGACGCGCGTCTCGCAGCCGGCCCTCGCGAAAACGCGGATCCAGCTCCGCCCGATGACTCCGGACCCGACGACAGCGACGGTTCGAAGCGTGGGCTGGGTCACGGGCCTGGCGCAGTGTCGTCGGGGAAACGGCGAAGGGTCATGCCGGAGGAGGGACTCGAACCCTCAAGGGATTGCTCCCACCGGATTTTGAGTCCGGCGCGTCTGCCAGTTCCGCCACTCCGGCTCGCGAGCGCGGCCCTCAGATCTACAACAGCGGGCCGCGCGCGGCTATTGCAACTCGTCGAGCGCCTGGTACACCAGCGTGCGCAGCTTCGCGTGGTCGTCCACGCCGCCCGTCGGGATGAGCTGCGTGAAGTAGACGACGACGAGATCCTCGGCGGGATCCACCCAGTACGTCGAATGGTACGCGCCGCCCCATCCGTACTCGCCGACCGAGCCGGGGGTTCCGCGCGCCCCGAGGTCGGCCAGCACGCTGAAGCCGAGACCGAACCCGACCCCGCCGTCCCGGTTGAACCGGTCCCCCACGTGATTGACCGTCATGAGGTCGACGCTCTTGCTCGACAGGATGCGGGCGCCGTCGAGTTCGCCGCCGTTCAGCATCATCTGCAGGAAGCGGGCGTAGTCGTGGGCGGTGGAGAGGAGCCCCGCGCCGCCGGAGAAGCTCGTGCGCGGGCCGTCGACGTACGCGCCCTGGCCAACCATGCCGCCCGGATCGGGCGCCGGCGAAAGTTCGCCCTCCGCAGCCGAATACACGACGCTGAGCCGGTCGCGCTTCTCCTCCGGCAGGTAGAAGTGCGTGTCCACCATGCCCAGCGGCTCGAAGATCCGCGTGCGGAGGAAGTCATCCAGCGGCTCGCCCGACACCTCCTCGACGAGGGCGCCGAGGATGTCCGTGGCATAGCCGTACACGAAACGCTCGCCCGGCTGCGCGTCCATGGGGAGCGCGGCCATGCGCCGTACCGTCTCGCGGACCGGCTCGTCGCGGTGCGCGAAGTACCAGCCCTGGATCCCCGCCTCCTCCCACAACTCCGCCGCGGGGCCGCCCCCGTAGCCGATGCCGGCCGTGTGCGTGAGCAGATCCCGGATCGTGATCCGCCGGCTCGCCGGGACGATGTCGTACCCTCCGGCTCCATCGGCGACGGCGACCGTCGTCTCCATGTACTCGGGCAGATGGCGGCCGAGCGCGTCGGAGATGAGGAGCCCCCCCTCTTCCTGCAGGATCATGACACCGACGCTCACGATCGCCTTCGTCTGCGAGGCGATGCGGAAGATGTCGTCCGTCTCCATGGGGTCGCCGGCCGCGACGTCGCGGTGGCCGACCGCCTCCAGGTAGGAGATCTCGCCTTCGTGCGCGATAAGCGCGACGGCGCCGGCCAGTTCCCCCTCCTCCACGTAGGACTCCAAAGCGCCGCTGAGCCGCTCGAGGCGGCCCGCGTCCGACTCGGCCGCCGACGACCCCGGGACGCCCGCCACCGCGAGGGCCGCGCCGACCACAAGCACCGGGAGCACGCCCCACAGGAGGCGCCTGGGCATTCTGTTCATCCTTCGTCCTCCGTCTGTCGAAGTTCCCCGCTCAATCGAGGTCCGCCGTCAATCGAGGGCGGGGTGCCGCGTGTGCCAGTCCGTCGCTGCCTGGAAGGCATGCGCCACGCTCAGGATCCTGTCGTCCGCGAACAGGTCGCCGATCAGCGTCGTCGTCAGGGGTTGCTCCGCCTCCTCGCCCTCGGGCCCGAGGGGGCCGAAGCCGTACTGCACGACGGCCGCGGGGTGTCCCGTCTCGTTTGTGAGCCCCACCTCTCCCGAGCCGGTGGCGAACATGTCGAACCCCTCCATCGCCTCGGCCATGCGCTTCATCACGATGTGGCGCCGTCGCTGCGCATGCACGTAGTCCATCGCCAGACCCTCGCGCCCACGGCGGAACCGCGTGAAGTCGCGCTCCTCCACCTCGCTGAGCCCTTCGGGCACCGGAGGCAGTTCCCCGCCCGGGGCCACGTGGAAATCGAAGGCGGACGACGACTCCGCGCCGAGCGAACTCGCCGCCTGGGCGGGCAGCTCGCGCATGAGCTGCGGCCGCGCCCCCAGCTCCTCGAGTTTCTCGACGAAGGAGTGCGGTGCGTCCTCCGTGTATCCGATCGAGAGCGCGCCCAGGTCCGGGTTCCGCTCGAAACGGAACGGCGTCGTGATGGAGGCGGGGTCCTTCTCGTCCGAGCCGTGGATCTCGTTGAACACGAGGGCACAGTCCTCGATCGTGCGGCACATCGGGCCCGTCTTGTCCATGCTCCAGGAGAGCACCATGCCTCCGTAGCGGCTCACGCGACCGAAGGTGGGGCGGAGGGCGCTGAGCCCGTTCCGGCGGCTCGGGGAGACGATGGACCCGCGCGTCTCGGTGCCGATCGAGAACGCGACGCAGCCCGCCGCCGTCGCCGACCCCGGCCCGGCGGAAGAGCCGCTCGATCCCCAGGCCAGGTTCCACGGATTCAGCGTCCGGCCGCGATACCAGCGGTCGCCCCGCGCGAACTCTCCCGTCGCGAGCTTCGCGATGAGCACAGCGCCCGCCGCGTTCAGCCGGCGCACGACTTCCGCATCCTCTTCGATCATCTGGGTCTGGAACGCCGCGGAGCCCCAGGTCGTCCGCGCCCCGACGGTCGAGAAGAGGTCCTTTACGCCGTAGGGGATTCCGTGCAGGGGGCCGCGCCATTCGCCCGCGCGGATCTCGGCTTCCGCCTGCTCCGCCTCTTCCCGGCCCCGGTCCTCGAGGATCGTCACCGCGCACAGCAGCACGGGGTCGTAGCGCTTCATGCGCTCCATGTAGATGTCGAAAAGTTCCGTCGGCGAGACCCGCCGTTCCCTGACGAGCGCCGACAGCCGGTGCACCGGGAGAAACGCGATCTCCTCCTCGGTGGACGGCACGGACCCCTCCCAGGGTTCGACATCGATCGGGGTCTTCTCGAACGGGTTCATCCCCGCGCGCCAGTACTTCTCCAGCAGCGCCCCCGTCCCGCCCGGCCAGGCCTGGAACTGAAGCGCCGGCGGCTCCCCGTTCCCGAGCGCGATGACGTCCTCCTGAGCGGCCTCGTGCGCGTCCCGCAGTCCCGCGGTGCCGGGATCGGATGGGGTCCGCGTCGGAGCGGCCACGAGCGTCCGGGGATCGAGGGCCCCCGCCGCGGTGGCCGCCGCGGTGACCTTCAGGAAGCCCCGCCGCCGCATCCCCCCCTCCGCCGCCTCCGCACCTCTCCTGTCGACGTCTTCAGACACGCTCGCCTCCTGTGGCCGGGGTAACGTCAGACGGTCACACTGCGGAGTGATTCGCGAACCGACAAGCCGCCCGCGAAACTCCGACCGTCATTCTTGCGTCCGCACCGTATCCGTCCACATCACGTATCGCGCCGCGGTCGGATGTCGGCCCCAACCCCCACCTGTGATCCAGGAGGCTCGGCATGGACATGGATCTGGTCGTCGTCTTCGCGTTCGTCTCCACGATCGTGCTGATCATCACCGGAGGCATCGTCCTCTTCCCGCTGTCTCGCAAGCTGGCCTACTTCCTCGAGCAGGCGGCGCGAGATCGGGCGGACCAGCTCGCCGGCGGGGTACAGGACGCCTTGCCGGGTCCGGCGGCGAACGACCGCATGCTTCAGACGCTTTCCGAGCTGCAGGACCAGGTGGGACAGATCGCCGAGCGACAGGCGTTCACCGAACAACTCCTCGAGCGTCGGCTGGAAGACCCCGATTACGAGGCAGGTGGGCGAGTGGAGTGAGGCCGGGGCGCACGCGACCACTTCGGTACAACCGACTTCATCCCAACGTCGTCCCTGCCACAGGAGGGTGATCCGCCGCCCCGGCTTCAGTTCTCCCGTCAGTCCGGACCCCGCGAAGCGGTCAGAAGTTCCGCGGGTCCGGGACACTGAGACGCGCCGAGTTCGAGAAGCGTTGCTTCGCGTCGGGTCCCGCGGCGGCACCCGGACCCGCCGCCGGCTCCCGGCCGGACTGCTAGCCGGGGAGGTTGAAGAAGGCGAGTCCGAGCACGACGTAGACGGCGAGGAGAAGCACGCCCTCCATCCAGTGCGTCTGGCCATCATCCGCGATCTGCCCCACGACGAGGACGGAGACCGCCACGGCCACGACTTCCAGCGGAGAAAAGACGAGGTCGATCGGCGCCGGCCCGACCGCGTACGAGAGGAAGACGAGGAGCGGGGCGATGAGGAGGGCGATCTGGAGGGACGAGCCCACCGCGATCTGAATCGACAGATCCATCTTGTTCCGGAGGGCGACGAGCACGGCAGTCGAGTGTTCCGCCGCGTTGCCGACGAGGGCCACCACGATCACGCCCACGAAGACCTCGGTCATCCCCAGGGAGTGTGCCGCCTCCTCTGCTCCGCCGACGAGGATCTCGCTCATCCAGCCCACGACCGCGGCCGCGCCTACGAGGACCGCGAACGACTTTCCCTTCGACCACGCGGGAGCCCCGTGCGTCTCGCCGTCGGCGTGCCCCGTCCCCTGGTAGAGATCCGCGTGCGTCCGCAGCGCGAAGACGAGCGAGAGGATGTAGCAGACGATGAGGACGACGGAGATCTCGAGGCTCAGCGACCCTGACCCGGCTCCCGCCGCCGCCGCCCCGGACTCCGCCCCATCCCGCAGATAGTGCAGCAGCGACGGGATGACGAGTCCGACCGCGCTCAGGAGAAGGAGAGTCGAGCCCAGCTTGGCCGCCGTCCGGTTGAAGACTTGCTTGCGGAACTTCAGGCCGCCGAGCAGCGCGCTCAATCCGAAGATGAGGAGGATGTTCCCGATGATCGACCCCGTGAGCGACGCCTTCACCAGATCGTGCAGCCCCGCTCTGAGGGCGAAGATCGCGATGATCAACTCTGCGGCGTTCCCGAATGTCGCGTTGAGGAGTCCCCCGAGACCGGCGCCCACGTGCTCGGCCAGCATCTCGGTGGACTTCCCCATGATTCCGGCGAGGGGAACGATCGCGACGGCGGAGGTAAGAAAGAGCGTGGTCGCCGACGCGTGGACGACGTACTCGAGAACGAGCGTGATGGGAACGAAGACGAGAAGGAGCAGGAGAACCTGGTCTGCTTTCAGCTTGAGAGCCAACCCGTTCTCCTCCCGCTTTCGCCGGAAAGCACTGCCGCCCGAGGGAAAAAGAGGCGCCGTCCGGATTCGAACCGGAGTAGGGGGCTTTGCAGGCCCCTGCCTAACCACTCGGCCACGGCGCCGGAGTTCGCACAGCCTAATGGAGCGACCACACCGACGCCACCGGCGGAAGGTTCTCCATCGCGCCCCGGGCTGCTATACTCGCGCGATGCCTTCGCCGACCCTACGCGCCCTTCCGATCCTTCTCGCCCTCGTCTCTACGGCCGCGGCTCCCATCCATCTCGCCGGGCAGTTCAGCGACGCGCGACTGCCGAGGCAGGGGAAGCTGTGGCTTACCATCCAGCCGACCCTGCTGAACTGGACCGAGCAATTCGCGTTCGACTCGAGCGCGGGGACCGCCGACGGGGAGCGCGAGCCGCTGGCCGCCCACTTCGACGGTCCGCTCGCCCGCCGCATGTTTCCTCCCCCCTTCGCTCTCATCCAGGAACTCAATGCCGATGCGGAGGCCCTCGGCTTCGAACCCGTAACCGAGGACGACTTCTCGTTCGGCGGCCTCGACTTCTCTGCGATGCGGGCGCAGATACGCCGACTCGGGCTCGGCGTCGAGGTGGGTCTCCTCGACTGGGTCAGCGTGGGAGCCCGGGTCCCCTTCACGCTCACGGACATGACGGTGGGCTTCGCCTTCGATTCCACCGCGACCGTGACCGGAAACGGCGCGGCCTTCGAGGCCGGCGCGCCCTTTGTCCTGGACGCGCGCTCGGCGCTCGACGATCTCGGTTCGCTGATCGGGGGCGGTTCTTTGACGGGAACCGCGCTCGAGGAAGCGATCGCGCTCCGGAACGCCACGCGGGACTTCGTCACCACGCTGGGGCGGCGGGCCGCCGCCGGAGCCCTGATTCCCACCGCCTCCAGCGCGGCGGGGACCCAGATGGCGCAACGCTTCGCGGACTACGCGGCGGCGTTCGACGCGCTCGGCCTGACGCTGCCGGAGCTCTCCCTGCCCGAGTTCGCGACGGAGGATGACTTCAACACGCACTTCCTGAGCCAGGGCTTTGCCGACCGCCTGCCGAGGGACAGCCGGAACGAACTCGATCTGGGGGAAGTGGAGGTCTTCCTGCGCGTGAACCTGATCGACGGCATCACGCGCCGAACGCCGATTCCGGGGCCGGCCGGCGATGCGGGCGCGGGGTCCGAGCCGGGCGCGGATTCGGAACGCGGCATTCGGCTGCGCACGAGCGTCGGCGCACTCGCCCGACTCCCCATCCGAAACCGCAACCTCACGATCTTCGGAGATCCGACGAATTCGGCGGACATCCCGATCGGGGACGGCCAGACCGACATCGAACTGGCGCTGTACCAGGACATCGCCTTCGGGAGCACCTTCATGATCCGCGCTTCCGCCCGCTACGGGATGCAGCGCCCGGACGAGGCCGCGTTCCGCTTCACCCCTCCGGACCGCCCCTATGGCCAGGAGGACCTGGTGGCGCTGATGCGGCGGGACCTGGGGGACTACATCGCGGTTCTGGTGCGTCCCTCCCTGCGCTTCAACGCCGCCCTCAGCGTAGGGATCGAGTACGACTACTTCCGGCTCCCCGCACCCACGTATCAGTTCGTCGGGATGGTCGAGGGGCTGGACCCGAACACGCTGGCGGCCGAGGGAGCGCAGACGCGCCATCGACTGGGGGTCGGGTTACTCATCGATCTCGCCGAGGCCGGGAGCGTCGAGGAGTTGATTGCCGGAGCAAAACCCGTACGGGGCGCATGGCAGTTCGGCATCTCGCTGCGCCGGGCGATCTCCGGCTCCGGGGGCCGGACGCCGGCCTCTTTCCGCTACGGAGCCGAACTCCGCTTCCCGATCAGCATCTTCTAGCGATCCGGCCGGATATGGCCCACGCCGGACTGGCCCTACAGCTGGCCGGCGAGCAGCTCCTCGGCATGGGCGCGCGAGGCGCGGCTGGCGGGGTCGCCTCCGAGCATGCGGGCGACTTCGTGGACGCGTTCTCCGCCGGTGAGGACCCGAACCGATGTCCGCACGCCTTCGTCTTCCGCGACCTTTCCGACGGAGTAGTGGGCGTCGGCGCGCGCCGCGATCTGCGCGAGATGCGTGACGACGAGCACCTGATGGGCGGCGGAAAGCCGCACGAGCCGGGCCGCCACCCGGTGCGCCACCTCGCCCCCGATCCCCGCATCGATCTCGTCGAACACGAGCACCGGCAGGTCGTCCACCTCGATGAGCGAGGTCTCGAGCGCGAGCATGAGGCGGCTCATCTCTCCCCCCGAGGCAACGCGCCGCAGCGGCGCTGGCGGGAAACCCGGATTAAGGGAGACGAGAAACTCCACCTGCTCGGCGCCGGTCCCCCTGATCTCGCCGTACGCTTCGAGCGCGATCTCGAGGCGGCCGCCCCGTAGACCGAGTTCCGGTAGCGCAGCGGTCACGGCTTCCGCGAGCGCCCTGGACGATGCGCGGCGCCGCTCTGAGAGTGCGGATGCCCGCGCGGCGAGTTCGGCGGAGGCGGCGACCCGCGCCGCCTCGAGACGCTCGATCTCGTCATCCGCGCCCCGCAGCGTCTCCAGCTCACGCCGGGCCTCCTCGCCCGCGCGGATCACATCCTCCAGAGCGCCGCCGTACTTGCGCTTGAGGCGGTAGAGGAGATCCTGCCGGACACGGATTTCGTCGAGCCGTCCAGGGTCGTGCTCGATCGAGTCGCGGTAGGGAGCCAGGTTCCGCCCGAGTTCCTCCACGTTGCGGAGCGCGGCCTCGAGCAGGTCGCGGAAGGGTCCCGCCTCGTGGTCGATCGAGACGAGGTGGTCGAGTCGAGCCGCGAACTCGCCCAACCGGTCGACGAGCGAACCCTCGGCCTCGTACAGCCCGTGGTGGAGCGAGCCCGAGAGTTCGATCAGCTCCTCGGAGTGCGAGAGGCGGCGGGCCTCCGACTCGAGCGCCTCATCCTCGTCGGGTTCGAGCCCGGCTCCGGCGATTTCGTCCCGCTTGAAGCGCAGGTAGTCGGCCCGTTCGCGCCCCTCGCGCGCGGCGCGGCGCGTGTCCTCGAGACGTCCCTCGATGGCGCGCAAGCCCTCGTACGCGGCCTCCGTCTCGGTGGCCAGCGCTTCGTGCCGGCCATAGGCGTCCAGGATCCGTCGCTGCCAGGCCCGGTCGAGGAGTCGCTGGTGATCGTGCTGTCCGTGCAGGTCGAGGAGCCGGCTCCCGAACTCGCGCAGCCGTCGAGCCGTGGACGGCGAACCGTTCACCCATGCCCGGTGCCGACCCTCGCGACGCAACTCGCGACACAGGATGAGCCACCCATCTTCCTGATCGACGCCGGCGTCCTCGCACAGCATCCGCAGTCCGTCGACGTCCTCGATCTCGAAGCGGCCCTCGATACGCGCGGCCCCGGCGCCCGCCCGGATCATGTCCGGAGACGGCCGCCCTCCGACGAGGAGTGCGAGCGCTTCGACGAGGAGGGATTTCCCGGCTCCGGTCTCGCCGCTGAGCACGCTGAGGCCCGGTCCGAATTCAAGCGTGGCTTCCTCGACGACGGCGAAGTTCCGGACGCGAAGCTCCCTCAGCACGCCGGCTCTTCCTCGTCTCCCCCGGATGGGGGCGTCGGGTGCTCGCGGACATCGCCCCACCGCAGCTTCCGCCTCAGGACGGTGAAGAACGAGTGCTCGGGGAGCCGGACCAGACCCACGGGGTGCCTCGATCGGGCGACCTCCACGCGGTCCCCGACCGAGAGCCGACAACCGGGCTGTCCGTCGACGGTCAGCTGCAGGTCGTGGTCCCCCGAGAGGAGTTCGACGGAGATTCTCGTGTCCCCGGAAAACACGACCGGGCGCACCGCAAGCGTGTGCGGCGAGATCGGCGTCGCGACGATGCCCTCCATCGTCGGCGAGACGATGGGGCCGCCGGCGGAAAGGCTGTAGGCCGTTGAGCCCGTGGCGGTGGCGAGGATGATACCGTCCGCGCTGTAGTGTCCCACTTCGTCGTCGTCGGCCAGCACGCGCAGGCCGATCAGGCGGGCGAAGCCGCTCTTGTGAATGACGGCGTCGTTGATCGCGTAGAAGCTCCGTTTGACCGGCCCGTTCGATCCGTTCGGAACCACCCGGATGCGGAGGGCGATCCGCTTCTCGAGCGCGTAGTCCCCGCTCGCCACCATCGACATCGCCGCCTCGAGTTCATCCTCCGAAACCATCGTGAGGAAGCCGAGCCGACCGAGGTTGCAGCCCAGCACGGGGATCCCGCGGGGCGCCGCCAGGCGAGCCGCCCGCAGCAACGTCCCGTCCCCGCCGAGGGCCAGGACGAGGGCGATGTCCGCTTCGATCTCCTCCGGCTCGACGGAGTCGCGTCCGGCATTTGTCGCGAGCGGCGGTTCGAAGACGAGCGAAACCCCGAGTTCGTCCGCTCTCCGCTCGACGCGGTGAAGGAGCGGCTCCAGTTCCGGGTGATCGGCGTTGCCGATGATAAAGAACTTCACGGGGTGCTCAGCGGTCGCGCTCGAGGACGAGGCATCCGATTTCGCGCAGCCGGTCCGCGCCCGCGAGCGGCGAAATCTCGCCCAGCGCCTCGCAGCCGAGCTCTTCCGCGCGTGCTCTGGCCCCCTCCAGGCCGAGGAGCGATGGTGTCGTCGCCTTTCCCAGAGCCTCGTCGCGCCCGCCGATCTTCCCCATGCGGCTCGAGGAGCCCGTCACGTCGAGGATGTCGTCCACCGTCTGGAACGCGAGTCCGATCGCAATCCCGAAGCGGGTCAGCCGATCGACCGTGTCCTCAGGTGCGCGGGCCGCGACGCCGCCCATCGTGCAGCAGGCCGCGATGAGGCGCGCCGTCTTGCCGAGATGGATGCGCTCGAGCGTCTCGAAGCTGACACTCTGCTTCTCGGCGAGGAGGTCGAGGAGTTGGCCACCGACCATGCCGTCGCCGCCCGCCGCTCCGGTGAGGACGCCGATGAGTCGGCTCGCGACGGGGTCCGGCAGCTTCAGCCCCGCCGCACCCTCGGCAACGGCGCGGATCGCGAGCGGAAGCAGCGCCGCACCCGTCATGACCGCGGCGCGCTCCCCGTACCGGACATGCACTGTCGGCCGCCCGCGGCGAAGGTCGTCGTCGTCCATGCAGGGCAGGTCATCGTGGATCAGGGAATACGTGTGGACGAGTTCGGGTCCCAACGCCACGCGGTGGAGCCCACGCGCGCCGTTTCCCGCGCGCGGCCCGGCGACACCGCCCGCAGCTTCCCAGGCCCCGACGAACAGGAGAGGCCGGATTCTCTTTCCCTTCGCGAGGACGGCGTACCGAATGGGTTCGGCGATCGGGGCCGCCCCGCGCAGCGTTTCGGACAGCCAGCCCTCCAGCTCCGCATCGATGGCGGCACGCAGCTCCGGCAGCCCGCGAGTCACGGTTCACCGTCCGGCCGGTCCTCCGGCTTTCCGTCCGGCGCTTCCACCCCTTCCAGCGGTTTCGCTTCCAGTCTTCCCGTCGACGAAGCGATGAGTTCCTCGACCCGGCCGCTCGCCGTCTCGAGCCAGCGCCGAGCCTCCCCGAGACGCTCGATCCCCTGCTCGAAAAGGGCGATCGCCTCGTCCAGGCCGATGCCCTCCCGGTCGAGGCGCGCGACGATCCCTTCCAGTTCCTCGATCGCGGTCTCGAATTCGAACTCCGTCGAAGGCTCGCTCATGCGTCGGACTCTCCGGCGTCCGGCCTCGCCGGGTCACGTTCCACGGTATCCGTCGTCGCCGCGACCTGTCCCCCCCTGACCCGCAGGCGGAAGCGCTGGCTCGGCGTGAAGTCGTCGATGCGCGTGAGCCGGCGTCCCTCGAGGTCGGTGGCGACGGCGTAGCCGCGGGCCACGGTCTCGAGCGGGCTCAGGGCGTCGAGCGCGGCGGCCAGTCCGGCGAGCCGTGTACGCGAGCGGGCGAGCACCCGTTCCATCCCCGCCGGGAGGTAGGCCGCCATGGTCTCGAGGCGAAGCTTCGCGACGTCGCGCGCGTGTCCGGCGGAGGCCGGCAGGCGTTGCGCGAGCGCTTCTACCCGGTCGCTCCCGCGCGTGATGAGCCGGCGCAGCCCGCGAGCCAGACCTCGACCGGCCGTATCGAGCGAGGCACGTACGCTCCGGATGTCCGGCACCGCGAGTTCCGCGGCCGCGGACGGCGTCGGCGCCCGGAGGTCGGCCACCAACTCGCACAGCGTCACGTCGATCTCGTGACCGACGGCGCAGATCACCGGCACCGGACTCGCCGCGACCGCTCGAACCGCCGCCTCCTCGTTGAAGCACCACAGGTCCTCCACCGACCCGCCGCCCCGGCTCAGGAGGATCGCGTCGAGCTTCCGATCCGGACCGCCGGTGCTCCAGTCGGCGAGACGCTGGAGGGCGGCCCGCACTTCGTCGGCGGCGCCTTCGCCCTGCACGCGGCAGTGGCGCACGACGATCTCGACCCAGGGGGCTCGCCGCCGGAGCACGGTGATGATGTCGTGAAGCGCTGCGCCCTTGCGCGACGTGACGACGCCCACCCGGCGAGGGAACGCGGGCAGCGCCCGTTTGCGCTCCGGATCCAGCATGCCCTCCGCCGCGAGCTTCCGGCGGAGCCGCTCGAAGGCGATCCGCCACAACCCTTCGCCCGCCGTCTCGATGGCGCGTACGCGCAACTGGAACCGGCCCTGCCGCGCGTAAAGGGTCGGACGGCCGCGGACGAAGACCTCCATGCCGTCCTCCGGATCCGCCGGCAGGCGCCATGCATCCCCGCGGAAGAATACGCACGCGACGCTGGAGTCGCGCTCCTGGTCCCGGAGGGAGAAGTAACGGTGCCCGACGGAGGAGCGGGTCCAGTTCGTCACCTCGCCGCGGACCCAGAGG
This sequence comes from Gemmatimonadota bacterium, assembly GCA_022825725.1. Taxonomy (GTDB): domain Bacteria; phylum Gemmatimonadota; class Gemmatimonadetes; order Palauibacterales; family Palauibacteraceae; genus Palauibacter. Next base: position 27,981 of record JAJDWE010000038.1, on the reverse strand, counting down.
TCGCCGAACCGCTTCTCCAGCGCGCCGCGTGCGGCTTCGTTCAGGTCGGACACGGTGATCGCTCCCTCCGGGGAGCGGCCATCGCGGACCTCCGCCGCGCCGAACAGCGAGGCTTGACGCGTCACGTTCAACCCGACGCCGCCACCGTCCCCGCCGCAGCGAGGCGTGCGGTCCGCTCCGCCGACCGCACGGTGTTTCGGAGGAGCATGGCGATCGTCATGGGCCCCACACCGCCGGGGACCGGGGTGATCCAGCTCGCGCGCTCGACCGCCTCGTCGAACGCCACATCGCCGACAAGCCGATAGCCCCGCTCCGTGGTCGGGTCGTCCACCCGGTTCACTCCCACATCGATCACGACGGCCCCCTCCCGCACCATGTCGCCACGGACGATGCCGGGGACGCCGACGGCGACGATGAGGATCTCCCCCTGGCGCGTCACGGCGCCGAGATCCGCGGTCCGGCTGTGGGCCACGGTCACCGTGGCGTTCGCCCCGGGTTCCTTCTGGAGCATGATCTGGGACATCGGCATGCCGACGATATTCGAACGGCCGACGATGACGACGTGGGCGCCGGAGGTCTCCACACCGGTCCTCCGGATGAGTTCCTGCACGCCGGCCGGCGTGGCGGGGCGGAACGCACTCGCGTCCCCCTGGGACATTCGGCCCTGGTTCACGGGATGGAATCCGTCGACGTCCTTGGCCGGATCGATCCTCTCGGTCACCTCGCGTTCGTCGAGGTGTCGAGGCAGGGGGAGCTGTACGAGAATCCCGTGGATGGCCGGATCCGCATTCAGCTCATCGACGATGCCGAGGAGCTCCGCGCGGCCGACGTCGGCGGGCGGCGTGATGTCGCGGGCGTAGATTCCGGCCTCGTTGCAGGCCCGTGTCTTCATCCGCACGTAAACGTGCGAGGCGGGATCGTCGCCGACGAGGACGACGCCGAGGCCGGGCCGGATCCCCCGCTCCGCAAGGCCCCGCGTCCGTTCCGCCACTTCCGCCCGGATCTCGGCCGCGATCCGCTTCCCGTCGATGAGCTGCGCCGTCATCCGTTCTCTCCGTTGTTAACCCGCTGTTTAGCCCGTTGCCGGCCCACTTGTCGGCCCGTTGTCAGCGCGCGAAGTCCACGGTTCGCGACTCCCGCACGACGACGACCTTGATCTGCCCCGGATACTGCAACTCGTTCTCGATGCGGCGGGCCGTCCGCTCGGACAGCCTCGCCATCTCCTCGTCGGAGACCTTGTCCGGGGTCACCATGATCCGGATCTCCCGCCCCGCCTGAATCGCGTAGACCTTCTCGACCCCGTCCCACGAACTCGCGATCTCCTCCAGTTTCTCCAACCGCTTCACGTAGTGCTCAAACGACTCCCGCCGGGCGCCGGGGCGGGCGCCCGAGATCGCGTCCGCCGCGGTGACGAGGAAGGTCTCCGGATAGCGGGCGGGTTCCTCGCCGTGGTGCGCGCGGATCGCGTTCAGCACGCCGTCCTTCTCCCCGCACTGCTTGCACAGGTCGTAACCGATCTCGACGTGGCTTCCCTCCTTCTCGTGCGTGAGCCCCTTGCCGATGTCGTGCAGCAGGCCCATTCGCTTCACGAGCTGCGCATCGAGCGACAGTTCCGCCGCCATCGTCGCGCCGATGAGCGCGACCTCGTGCGCGTGCTGCAGCTGGTTCTGCCCGTAACTGGTCCGGAAGCGGAGGACGCCGAGAACCTCGCGGAGTTTCGGGTGCAGGTCGTGGATACCGAGTTCGTACAGGACCTCGTCGGCCGCCTTCCGCATCGTCGCCTGGACATCTTCCTGCGCCTTCTCCACGACCTCCTCGATGCGGCCCGGGTGGATCCGGCCGTCGCCGACGAGGCGATCCATCGCCAGCCGCGCGACTTCGCGGCGGACGGGGTCGAAGCAGGAGAGGATGACGGCCTCGGGCGTATCGTCCACGACCACGTCGACGCCCGTGGCGGCCTCGAAGGACCGGATGTTCCGGCCTTCCCGACCGATGATCCGGCCCTTCATGTCATCGCTGGGAAGGGTGACGACGGAGACGGCGGCTTCGGAGGAGTGATCGACGGAGAGCTTCTCGATCGCCTGGGAGATGATCTTGCGGGCTTCCCGCTCGGCCTCGTTCCGGGCGCGTTCGGTGACTTCCCGCACGTGCTGTGCGGCGTCCGCGCGCGCCTGGTCGCGGATCTGGCCGATCAACTCGCGGCGCGCCGCTTCCCGGCTGATGCCCGCGATCTCCTCGAGGCGCCTTCCGAGTTCCCGCTCGCGGTCGACGAGTTCCTTCGCCCGCGTGTCGAGTTCGCCACGCTCCGCCTCGATCTGCTCGCGGCTCCGATCCACCCGCTCCTGCCGCTGGTCGATCTTCTCGAGCTTCTGTTCGAGCGTCTCGGTCCGCTCCAGCGTCCGCTGCTCCAGCCGCTCCAGTTCGGCGCGCCGGCGCTCCGCTTCTCTGGCCGATTCCTCCCGGAGACGTTGCGCCTCTTCGCGCCCCGCCAGTTCCGCCGCCTTCCGGAGGCTGCCCGCCTCCAGCCGGGCGGATTCAATGATATCCCGCCCATCGCTCTCGAGGCGGCCGCGCGCCCGGCGCAGGCCCCGTCGCTCGATAAGGATCCCTGCGACGCCCCCCGCCACGAGACCCGCGATGGCCAACAGCATCGTCGGCACGGTGATGGATTCCAGCATGGCCAGACTCCAATCCTCGAACCATCTATGAACAAAAAAACCGGCGGACTCGTCCACCGGTGCATGCCGCTCAGATCGGACGGAACGATGCGCTCCGTTCGATCATCTATCTGAAGCTGGGGCCACGCTCGTGCGAGGCCGCCTTACGGACAGCACAACACCTATGGAAACGTTGCTCGGGATTCTGCACGCCGCAAGCGGACGGCGGGCCCGCGGCTCCGCGGAGAAACGGCGGGACCTACCCCGCGGCGTTGCCCGCGATGGACTCGAGCCGTTCAGCCACTTCCGTGACCCGCGCCTCGACGGCGGCCGTGAGTTGCTCGACCTCCCGGCGGGCCCGAAGCAGTTCATCGGTGATCTCAAGCGCGGCGAGGACCACGGCGCGGTGGGGTTCGGCCACGCCTGTCATGTGCGCCCGCTGAATCGCGTCGTCCACGTACTTTGCGCACGCCCGCGTGTGCGCGTCACCCCGGTCCGTCCGGATCCGGTATCGATCGCCGAAGATCGTTACGCCGATCGGCGGCGATTCATCCGCTGAAGTCATACCTCATCCTCCACGTGAGCGAGGCGGTTGCGCAGTCGCACGGCCTTCTCTCTGGCCTCGGCCAGCGTCTCGCGCAGGCGACGGTTCTCCGCCGTCACCGCCTTGAGTCGCTCCTCGATGTCAGGGGTCGCCGGGCCGCTCGGGCCCGCGAGCCGGGATTTCTCCAAACGGGTCTCGATGCTGCCTGCCGCCCGCGAGAGACGGTCAAGCAGTCGCTCGACTTCCCGTTGCCGTTCAGGACCTCCGGATTCTGGCACCGAACCGTTTCTCCAGGGCGGTAGAGAGTGCGGACATCTCCGACTCGACATCCTGATCCGTCAGCGTACGGTCGGGAGCCCGGAAGCGAAACGTCCACGCGAGCCCGAGGCGGCCGCCCTCGATCTCCTCGCCCGAGTAAACGTCGAAGAGGCGTACGTCACGCAGGAGATCGGAGGTCGCTTCCCGCACCGCCCCTTCGATGTCCGCGGCGGGGACGCCCCGCGGCACCGTCATCGACAGATCCCGGCGCACGGCGGGGAACGGCGATGTCTTCCGATAGGCGGGCACGGACCGCCCCTCGACGGCGGCGAGATCGAACTCGAGTCCGAACGCGGGCGCGGCCCACGGGGGCGCGTCGAGCGACGCCTCGTCCACGACCCCGGCGACGCCGACCACGCGACCGTCCTTCACCGCGCGGAACCCGCCGCGAGAGAGCCACGGTCCCGCGAGAGACGCTCCGCTCTCCGTGGCGTCGCGGGCCACGGCGTCGTCGAACGGCACGAGCATCGCGCCGCACAGTCGATCCGCGAACGATCCGGCGATCTCCTTGAGATCCCACAGGTCGTAGTCGAGTGCCGGCCCCGACCAGTGATCTGGACGCCGGGTGCCGGTGATGACGCCCCCCACCCTTCCGGACTCCTCGAAACGACCGGTCCCGTCCGCCTCCTCCGCCGGCCCCGCGCCGGCCGCGTACGCGAACACGGTGCCGAGTTCGAAGAGGCGCACGTTGCGGTTGCCACGCGCATAATTGTGTTCCAGTCGCCGAAGCAGCACGGGGACCATCGCGGAGCGAAGGCAACTCTCCTCCGCGGAGAGCGGGTTCGGCACCGGGACGACGGCGCGATTCCCCCGGAAATCCTCCGGCATGAAGCTCAGGCTGCGAGCTTCGAGGAGTCCGCGTGCGGTGAGCAACTCCCGCACCCGGGCCGCCTTTTCGACGCGCGGATCCGCCGGCACCGCGCTCGGCCGGAACCTGCGGTCCTGGCCTGCTCCGGCGTCGTACCCGACCCGGCGCGCAACTTCCTCGACGAGGTCGATCTCCCGCGCGATGTCCGTGCGCCATCCCGGCACGGAGATGTGCAGCACGTCGGTCGCCCCGTTACCGCCGGCGCCACCGTCCCCGGCGGCGCCGCCCTCCCCGGCGGAGAGGGCCTTGAAGCCTATCGGCTCGAGCGCCGCGCGGACCTCCGCCCCGCCGAGCCCGAAGCCGAGCACCTGGTTCACCCGACTGACGCGGACGTCGATCGGCGGAACCGGTGCCGGCGCCGGACCCGCGCGGAGGCCGATGAGGTCCGCCTCGCCGCCGGCGGTGGCGACGATGAGTTCCACGCAACGCGCGAGCGCACGCTCCTGGGCGTGGACATCGATCCCTCGCTCGAAGCGATAGGACGCGTCGGTGGAGAGTCCCGCGCGGGTCCGGGTCCGCCGCACGCCGGACGGGTCGAACGACGCGCACTCGATGAGCAGATCGACCGTGTCTTCCGTCACCTCCGTGTCGAGCCCTCCCATGACCCCCGCGAAGGCGATCGCGCGATCGCGGTCGGCGATCACCGTCTGCTCGGGCGCGAGCTTGTGCTCCTGGCCATCGAGCGTCGTCAGCGGCTCGCCGGTCACGGCCGCGCGCACGCGGATCTCCGCTCCCGACAGCCGTGCGAGATCGAAGGCGTGCAGAGGCTGGTTGTACTCGTGCAGGACGTAGTTCGTCGCATCGACGACGTTGCTGATCGGACGCACCCCCACCGCGAGAAGCCGACCCGCCAGCCACGCCGGCGACGGCCCGATCCTGACCCCCCGGATGACGGCGGCCATGTAGCGCGGACACCGGTCGATATCCTCGATGCGGACCGTGACCCCGGCCCCGCCCGCCTCCGACTCGCCGTCGCGCCACTCGGGCGTCCACGCCGCCCCCCCGAAGTCGCGCGGCGTCGGGAGGCCTCCCACTTCCCGCGCCACGCCGACGTGGCAGGCGAGGTCGACCCGGTTCGGATTCAGGTCCAGCGTGAGGCGCGTGTCCGGCAGGCCCAGCGCCGGCGCGAGCGGCGCTCCCGGCTCGAGCCCGTCCGCGAGCCGCATGATGCCCCCCTTGTCGCGGCCCAGCTCGAGTTCGGCCTCCGAGCACAGCATGCCGTGACTCAATTCACCGCGGATCTTCCGGCTCTCGATGCGGAAGCCGGCGGGGAGCTCCCCCCCGGGCGCCACGTGCGGATAGAGTCCTCCGGTCGCGATGACGGGGGCCCCGCACACGACGTCGAGCACCTCGCCGGCGCCCCGGTCCACCTTGCACAGAGTGAGCCGGTCCGCGTTCGGGTGCGGACGGGTCTCCAGCACGCGGGACACGACGATCCCGTCCAGCCGCGCGCCCACCGTCTCGACCTTCTCCACCGCGGCGGCGGTCATCGTCAGGCGTTCGGCCAGACCCTGCGGGTCGCTCAACTCCCCGCGCAGTCCGACGAGTTCGTCGATCCAGTTGAACGAGATGCTCATGCGAACTGCTGCAGAAAGCTCATCTCCCCCTCGTAGAGGAGCCGCATGTCGGGGATCCCGTGCCGCACCATCGCGATGCGGGCCGGTCCCATCCCGAATGCATAGCCCGTGTAGCGCTCGGGGTCGTACCCCACGGCCTTGAAGACGGCGGGATCCACCATCCCGCTTCCCATGATCGTGATCCAGCCCGTGCGCTTGCAGGTGGAACAACCGTTCGCACACACGGTGCACGACACGTCCACCTCCGCCGAAGGCTCGGTGAAGGGATAGAACGACGGCCGAAACCGCGTCTTCGTCCCTGGACCGAAGAAATGGTGCACGAAGTGCTCGATCGCGGCGCGGAACTCGACGAAGTCCACGCCTTCGTCGACCGCGAGACCCTCGATCTGCTCGAAGGCGGGGGCGTGCGAGGGATCGAAGGAGTCACGCCGGTACGCGAGCCCCGGCACGACGACGCGGACGGGCGGCCGGAAGGCCTCCATCACGCGCGCCTGGACGGGCGACGTGTGCGTCCGCAGCACGACGTCCTTCTCCAGGTAGAACGTGTCCATCATGTCGGCGGCGGGGTGATCGAGCGGGATGTTGAGCGCGGTGAAGTTATACCACGTGGACTCGATCTCGGGGCCGAGCACGCTCGTGAAGCCGATCTCCGCGAAGATTTCGCAGATCTCGTCGATGACGCGGGTAACGGGGTGCACGCCGCCGACCCAGCGCTCGCGCGCGGGAAGCGTCCGATCGATGCGGGCGCGCGGCCCGCGGACGGCGCTCTCCAGCGCCTTCGCCCGCTCTTCGAGGGCTCCGCGCAACACCGTCTTCACGGCGTTCGCACGCTGCCCGACGTCGCGTCGGGCCTGGGCCTCGACCGTGCCGATCAGGGACATGACGTCGGCCAACTGACCGTTCCGGCCCAGGTATTCGACGCGGGCGGACTCGAGCGTGGCGGAATCCGTCGCCTCCCCGATCGCGGCGAGCCCCTTCCCCTCGATCGCGGCGAGCCGATCGAGGAGGGAAGCTCCGGCCGGGGTCATGGGCCGTGCGCTTTGGCCACCTCGACGAGCTTGGTAAAGGCGGCCGGATCCCGAATGGCGAGGTCCGCGAGCACCTTGCGGTTCAGGTCGACGCCGGCGCTCTTCAGCCCGCTGACGAAGCGGGAATACGAGATTCCGTTCTGCCGGGCCGCGGCATTGATGCGGGAGATCCACAGTCGGCGAAAGTCGCGCTTCTTCTTGCGCCGATCGACGTATGCATAGGCCCAGCCGCGCTCGACGGAGTTCTTCGCGGTGCGATAGAGCTTCGACCGCGCTCCGAACTGACCGCGGGCTTCCTTGAGGACCTTCTTCTTTCGACGGTTACGTGCAACGCTGCTCGTCGCGCGTGGCATGGCCGCACCTCCTGATTCCTGATACTGAGACTGTCCGGGCTACTGTCCGGGGAATGGGGCGAACTATTTCCCCAGAAGCCGCTTCACCCGCTTCTCGTCCGCCTTCGCCACAAGGGTGCCCTGACGGAGCCGACGCTTACGCTTGGGGCTCTTCTTCGTCAGGATGTGGCTGTGGTAGGCACGCCGTCGCCGGAATTTTCCGCTGCCGGTCTTTCGAAACCGCTTCGCGGCGGACCGGTTCGTCTTCATCTTGGGCATCTTGCGTATGCTCCGGTTCAGCTCCGTCGCCGTCCGTCCGCGACGGAGTCGTCGTTCTGGAGTGGACTACGTGCGGTGCGGTCCCATCAGCATGGTCATCGTGCGACCCTCATGGGCGATGTCCGACTCCACCACCGCGATGTCCTCCAACTCTTCCTTCACCATCTCGAGGATCCGTCTCCCCCGCTCCGGGTGCGTGACCTCGCGTCCCCGGAACATGAGCGTGAACTTCACCTTGTCTCCATCCCCCAGGAATCTGCGTGCGTGCCGCATCTTGAAGTCGATGTCGTGCGCCTCGATCTTCGGCCGCAGCTTCACTTCCTTGACGTGGATGATGTGCTGTTTCTTCTTCGCTTCCCGCGCCTTCCTCGCCTGCGCGTACTTGTACTTCCCGAAGTCCATGAGCCGGCAGACGGGCGGTCGCGCGCCGGGCGCCACCTCCACGAGGTCGAGCCCGCGATCGGCCGCCATCGAACGGGCTTCGTCCGTGGCGACGATGCCGAGCTGGTTGCCCTCCTCGTCGATGAGCCGGATCGGGCTGATCCGGATCTTGTCGTTGACTCTGGGATCTCCGTTCACTGCACCTCATAGAAAAAGCCCGGTTCGACGCTTGCCGACCGGGCACGAGGGCACATCCCACGCGGGGAATGCACCATCGACCCGGCAGCAGCACGAGTTCGTGCGCCGATAGGGTGGGGGCATCGCGGCCCCGCTTGTCTGTTTTTCAACGCCCGGAAAGTGCCCCCGAGCGGCGCTCCTGTCAACGACGACCGGCGCGCGAACCGGCACACGTCACGTTTCGAGAGACCGGGTCCCGACGCGACTGCGGATCCGGGATACGAAATCGTCGAGGGGGAGGACTTCCTGTTTGCGTTTCGCGCCGCGGGCGCGGACGGCGACGGTGCCGGCCTCGATTTCGCGGTCTCCGACGACGAGCAGGTAGGGGACCTTCTGCAGTTCGCCGTCGCGGATGCGGTAGCCGAGCGTGTCGGAGCGGGCGTCGAGTTCGACGCGCAGGCCCTCGCCGGCGAGGCGATCCCGGATGTCTCGCGCTGCCTCCGCGTGCGCGTCCGTGATGGGCAGCACGCGGACCTGGACGGGCGCGAGCCAGGGCGGGAAGGCGCCCGCGAAATGTTCGATGAGCACGCCCGTGAAACGCTCCAGGGTGCCGAAGATGGCGCGGTGGATCAGCACGGGGCGGTGCGGCTTGTTGTCCGCCCCCATGTACTCGAGCTCGAAGCGGTCGGGCAGGTTGAAGTCCAACTGGATCGTGGCCCCCTGCCACTCGCGTCCGATCGCGTCCTTGTACTTGATATCGATCTTGGGTCCGTAGAAGGCGCCCCCGCCCTCGTCCAACTCGTACTCGAGCCCGCCGCGCTCCAGCGCCTCGCGCAACGCGTCTTCCGCCACATCCCAGACCTCGTCGCCGCCGATCCGCTTGTCTCCGTCCGGACGTGTCGAAAGATCGAACCGATAGTCGAGGCCCAGCGTCGTCATCACCGTGTCGACGAGCTTCAGGCAGATGAAGATCTCCTCCTCGATCTGCTCCGGAGTGCAGAAGACGTGCCCGTCGTCCATCGTGAGCATGCGCACGCGCAGCAGCCCGTGCAGCGTCCCCGACCGTTCGTGGCGGTACACGTTCGCGATCTCGGCGAGCCGCACCGGGAGGTCGCGGTAGCTGCGGGGGGTCGCCGCGTAGATCGTGATGTGTCCCGGACAGTTCATCGGCTTCACGCGGAACGCTTCGCCGTCCTCGTCCGCCATCCGGGGATACATGTTCTCCGCGTAGTTCGGGAGGTGCCCGGAGCGCCGGAAGAGCGCCTCGCCGGAGATGTGCGGCGTGTAGACGAAGTCGTAGCCGTGCGCCTCCTGAAGGTCCTCGATCCAGCGCCTCAGCTCGAGCTGCACGCGCGCGCCCTTCGGGTGCCAGCACACGAGCCCCGGCCCGATCTCCTCCTGGATCGAGAACAGGTCGAGTTCCCTGCCCAGCTTCCGGTGATCGCGCTTGCGGGCCTCCTCGCGCCGCGTGATGTAGGCCTCGAGCGCTTCCTTCGAATAGAAGGCCGTGCCGTAGACGCGCTGGAGCATCTGTCGCTTCTCGTCGCCGCGCCAATAGGCTCCCGCCGCATTGAGAACCCGGAAATGGCGGATCTCGCCCGTGCGGGGGGCGTGCGGTCCCCGGCACAGATCGAGGAACGGCCCGTTCCGATAGACAGAAATCGCCTCGCCCTCGGGGATCTCGGCAAGCCGCTCAAGCTTCAGCGGATCGTCCGCAAAAAGTTCGGCGGCTTCCTCGCGGTCCACTTCGCGGCGCTCGAACGGATCGTCCGCCCCCGCGACGCCCGCCATCGCGCGCTCGATCTTCTCCAGGTCCTCCGGCGTGAAAGGCGCCGGGACCTCGAAGTCGTAGTAGAAACCATCGTCGATCGGAGGCCCGAAGCCGATTCCCGCCCCCGGATACAGCTCGCGGACGGCGGTGGCGAGCGCATGGGCCGCGGAGTGCCGCAGCACGTAGAGCGCGTCGGGATCCTCGTCGCTGCGCGTCACGATCGCGACCTGCGCTTCGTCCGGAAGCGGGGCCAAGAGATCCGTGAGCACGTCGTTCACGCGGGCCGCGACGGCAGCCCGGGCCAGCCCCGGACCGATCGCGGCGGCAAGGTCGCCGGCGCTTGAGCCGCGTGGCAGCCGCTTGGAGGAACCGTCGGGGAGCGAAACGGAAATCTGGGAGTCGTTCATCGGCCTACCCGTCGATGCACGATTGGACAGAAAATTCGAATGGACGCGGAAGCTAGTGCAGTGGGGGATTCAGCGCATCCGGAGCACGGTCACCTGCGCCCGCGCCCGTCCGGGAAGGTTTGCCCCGGCCGGGTCCATGACCTCGACGATCAGGTCGGGCGTCGCGCCCGAACTCACGAGCGAGAAGTAGCGCCCCGTGGAGGAGTTCACGGTGAACTCGGTCGAACTGTTCGTCGCCACGTGCACGTTCACCCGGGAGGGTGTGAGCGGGAAGTTGCGGGTGAACGGACAGCGGTCGCCGAGATTGGAGTCGCTCAGCTGTCGGAACAGCGCCTCGAGGTTCCAGGTCTTCCACTGCGTCCGGGGATCCGCGTCGGCCGGCGCGCGGTCGTCCGCGATCAGGGACGTGAGATACAGCGAGAGGATCTCCTCCCATTCCATCTCCACGCCGGCCACGGCCTGGAGGGTGCGTTCCACGTTGGTGATGCCCTTGAAGTGCGCGGGCCCGCCAGAGGTCAGATACCGGAACAGTTCCTCTTCCCTGCTTCCGGGGAGCGCGCCCCCGCTCCCGCTCGCCCCGAACTGGTCTCCGAGCCAGCGCGCGAACCCGTACGCGAAGCCGCGGAAGGCGAGGGATTCCACTCCGCCGGGATCTTCGCCGGCCGCGTCACCGAGTGCCGGAGTCACCGCCGGACCGTTCGGATCCGGTGGACAGCCCCCGCGCAGGAAGCGGCCCAGGCGGATCTGATTCACGATGTGAAAGTGGTTGTAGATGGAGAGTTGTTCCTCGCTGGACGTGAGCATCTCCAGATCGAGGTTCTCCCTCGTCCCCAGGCCCGCGGCCCGGAGGCCGGCAATCTCCTCGGCAAGGTGGGCCATGGCCTCGTCGAGCCATGCGACCTCCCGGTCGCCGAAGATGTTCCCGCCCCCGAGGGTGACGCGCTGCTGGGCGTTGAGCAGGTGGGCGAACTCGTGCGCCACCGTCGACCGCGCGAGCGCGTTCGCGAAGTTGAGGCTGATGTCCGAGCCGTAGTCCTCGTCCGGATCCGGACCCACGAGATAGAAGATCTCTCCCTCGTTCGAAGCCTCGCAGCTCGATCGTGTCGTGAGATCGCGCGCGAGGAAGAAACCGGCGACGACGCTCTCCTCGCCCGCGGGCGTGAGCTTGTTCACCTCCGCCGTGATGAGGGCGAAGACGGTCCCGTTGTTGTCGATGTCCGCGGGTTCGCCGAAGTAGGCGACGTCCACCGGGTACACGACTTCGTCGAGTTGCCGGCCGATCGTCTCGAACTCGTCCGCCGAGAACCGGTCGCTGTCGGGCTGATCGTGGAACTGCAGGTCTTCCACGATGGTGAAGTGCTCTCCCGCGTACCTGACTTCGCCCATGACCATCGTCGGGTTGCGGCAGTTCACGACCAGGTTCGCGCCCACGCCGACCCGGAAGGACAGGGTGTCCCCGAGCTCCGGCGGCCGCAGGGCATCGGCCAGGGGGTCGAGCCCCCGGGATCGGGACCTTATGGGCCGGGCGCCGACCGCGGCGAGTTCCCGCATCTCCTGCTCCCGGAGGACGTGTTCGCGCGCGAACCAGGACTCCCGGCGGCGAAGGTCGCGGTTCAATTCTCCGCCCGCGGAGGTGAGACGGGGCGGTCGGGACGGGGTCACGTTCCCGGAGGCGCGCTCGGCGGCGACCCGCAGGCAACCATCCACGCTCTGGCCGGGCGCTTCGGAAGCGCTCTGTACGATGACCTGGTAGTCGCGGGACACGTCCGAGCCCGCCAGCCTGAAGGCGCGCACATCCGCGGCGTCATCGAGCGTGACATGCTCGCCGGGGGACAGGTCCAGCGTGGTGGACACGGACGGCGTGGCCGTCCCCCCGCACCCCGTGGCGAGAGGAGGCGGAGGAGGAGGCGGTGGCGGGTCCGTCGTACCGCCCCCGCACGCCGCAAGCGCAAGACCGGAGATCGCCGCTGCTGGGCGCAGCGCCCTGCCGCACAGTCTCAGCATGCGTGTCTCACAGTCGATCTCCCTGGCACGATTCCATGCGCCCGCCGGCCCCCGGAGCCGGCGGGTCCCGGGAGCCCGCCGGCTCCGGGGTCAAGATACCCGCCCTGCGCCATCCGTGCCCGAGGAGGAGAGCGAAGCTCGGGACGCCGCTTCCATGCTCCCCGAGGTCAACGGGTCCGGAGCGCGACGATGCGGATGGCCTCGGAAGAGGGGACGGAGAGCCCGGCCTGGGTCGTGAGTCTCAGACGGACCTCCGGGTGTGGCCCCTCGCTCTCGAGCCGAAAATAGTAGCCCGTCGAGGCGGCGAGTTCGAAGTCGATCCTCGCATCCGTCCCGTCGGCGAGCGGAATGTCCATCGCCTGGAGCGGGAAGGCTCTCGCGAAGGGGGTCCTTCCTCCCAGTTCCCGGTGCAGGGCGGCGAACACATCGCGAAGGTGCAGGGTCCTGATCTGCGTCGCGGAGGGAGCGCCGGGCAGGTCGTCCGCGATCGGGGCAAGAGCCCAGGCCGCGAGCAGGTCGTCCCATGTGTCCGGTGCACCGAGCCCGGCCGCGACCCGCTCGACGTTCTCCACGCCCCGCGCGCGAGCCTCCCCTCCTCCCGCCAGGTCGTGGAAGATGGACTCCTCCGCGGCACCGCCGAGCACTCCGCCGGCCCCCGTCGAGTACTGATCCGCGAACCAGCGGAGGAAGAGCCACCCGAAGCCTCGCATCGCGAGCGAGGAGACTCCGTCGGGATCGTGCGCGTAGGCGTCGCCCAGCGCGGGAGTCCGGTGCGGGCCGAGCAGGTAGAAGGCGGAGCGGCGGAAGTTCGGGAAGTGATACGTTGCGAAATTGTCGGAATTCGCGAAGAGTTCCGTGAAGCCGTAGTTGCTGCCGGGACGCAGGAACGCACCCGACATCCCGACGAACGTCTCCGCCGAATGCGCCAGCGCCTCGCTCAGCCAGGTTTCCTCGAGGGAGGCGAAGGAGCCCCGGGCGAGCACGGTTCGGCGCTCGGCCGAAATGAGGTGCGCCAGTTCGTGCGCGGCCACGCCGACCGCCCCGGTCGTGGCGAACCTTGCGGGTACGGGCTTCGAGAACCGGCCGTCGGGATCGGCCGCAAGGAGATAGAGGATCTCCCCGCCATTGGACGCCGGGCAGTCCTCGGGATCGGCCAGGTCAGCCGGGTTGAAGAACCCCAGGATCCTGGTGTCGCTGTCGCGGGGCGTCGTCCGGTTTACGACGGGGGAGAACAGGACCCATACGACGCCGTTTTCGTCGATGTCCGCGGGCTCGCCGAAGTACTCCGAGAGGACCGGGAAGACCGACCTCTCGAGCGATCCCAGAACCCCCTCGTAGCCGCCGCCGAGCACGACGCCGGCCCCATCGAGATCCTCCACGATCGCGAAGTTCGGACCCACCGCGCGGACGACCGCGGTCACGTCGTGGATCCCGTCGCAGTCGACGTCGAGGTTCGGATGCACCGCGTTGCTGAAGATCACCGTATCGCCGACGGTGGGGGGCGTCGCATGGGCGGAGGCCGCGTTCGCGCGCACCATGCCCGGGTCCGGCGGCGCGGCGGGCCTCGGGCGGAACGGGCGCGCGCCCAGCACGGCGCGGCGGGCATTCGCCCGGAAGGTGAGGTCGGCCCGCGACGCCTCCTCGAGGCGGAGCCTGTCATCCTCGAAGCCGAAGGCATCGACCGGCAGCGTGCGTGCCGGGGCGACGAGCGGAGGGACCCGCGCGGCCGCCGCCCCGCTCGCGTGCGCATCGAGCCGGAGGCGCGTCGTCGCCCCCGGCGTGCGCAGACTGCTCTGCACGACGATCAGATACTCCGCCGCAGCGCTGCCCGCCCCGATCTCCACGACCTGGACGCCTCCCGCCGGCAGCACGCACGTTGCCCCGGCCGCGAGCGACAGCGTGAAGCGGGTGGCGCCGCGACTCGGCACGGCGGGACAGAGATCTCCGTCGGGGCCCGTCACCTCCACGCAGGCAAGCGGCGCCAGGGCGGCGATCCACAGCATCGCCCGAGCGACAGCCGCGCGATACAGGGGAGGTCCGGAACGGGATCTGAGTAACCGCATCGCGACATCCTAATATCGCGGGCGGATGCAGCGAAGGCCCGACCGAAGCCGGGCCTTCCGTGCTGCTCCAACACCTGGCGGCCGGGGGACGGCTCTCCGTCCCCCGGAAGCGACTAGTACATTCCGCCCATGCCGCCGCCCGGCATGCCGCCGGCGGCCGCCGCCGCGGCGGGGTCCTCCGCCTCGGGCCGCTCCACCACGACCGCCTCGGTCGTGAGCAGCAGACCCGCGATCGAGGCCGCGTTCTGGAGCGCGGTACGCGTGACCTTGGTCGGGTCGATGACGCCCGCCTTCACCATGTCCTCGTACTCGTCCGTGGCCGCGTTGTAGCCGGTGTTCCGGCCCTCGGCCTCGCGCACCTTCTCGACGATGATCGAACCCTCGGCTCCGGCGTTCGAGGCGATCGTGCGAACGGGCTCCTCGACCGCGCGGCGCACGATCCGGATCCCGATCGTCTCGTCGGCATCGGAACCTTCGACGCCGTCCAGCGCCGCCTGGCTCCGCAGCAGCGCCACGCCGCCGCCGGGCACGATGCCCTCTTCGACGGCCGCGCGCGTCGCGTGCAGCGCGTCCTCGACGCGGGCCTTCTTCTCCTTCATCTCGGTCTCGGTCGCGGCGCCCACGTTGATGACCGCCACGCCGCCGGCGAGCTTCGCCAGCCGCTCCTGCAGCTTCTCGCGGTCGTAGTCGGACGTCGACTTGTCGATCGCGACCTTGATCTCGCTGATGCGGCCCTGGATGCGGTCCGTGTCACCGGCGCCGTCGACGACCGTCGTGTTGTCCTTGTCGATGACGATCCGCTTCGCCTGGCCGAGATCGCCGACCACCGTGTTCTCGAGCTTGAAGCCGAGCTCTTCGGAGATCACCTGGCCGCCGGTGAGGATCGCGATGTCCTGCAGCATCTGCTTGCGGCGATCGCCGAAGCCCGGAGCCTTGACGGCCGCGACCTTGAGCGTGCCCCGAAGCTTGTTGACGACGAGCGTGGCGAGCGCCTCGCCCTCGACGTCCTCCGCCACGATCAGGAGAGGCTTGCCCATCTGGGCGACCTTCTCGAGGACCGGCAGCAGGTCCTTCATGGCCGAGATCTTCTTGTCGTGGATCAGGATGATCGGCTCGTCGAGGACGACCTCCATCTTGTCCGGATCCGTGACGAAGTACGGCGAGAGGTAGCCGCGGTCGAACTGCATCCCGTCCACGGTCTCCAGCTCGGTCTCGAGGCCCCGGGCCTCCTCGACCGTGATGACGCCGTCCTTCCCGACCTTCTCCATCGCGTCGGCGATCAGTTCGCCGATCTCCTGGTCGCTGTTCGCCGAAATGGCGGCGACCTGGGCGATTTCCGTCTTCCCGGAGGTCTCGACGGAGATCGAATGCAGGTTCGCGACGATCGCCTCGACGGACTTGTCGATGCCGCGCTTGAGCGCCATCGGGTTCGCGCCCGCCGTCACGCTCTTGAGCCCCTCGGTGAAGATCGACTGCGCGAGCACCGTCGCCGTCGTCGTGCCGTCGCCCGCCGCGTCGGACGTCTTCGTCGCGACTTCCTTCACCATCTTCGCGCCGAGATCCTCGACCGGGTCATCCAGTTCGACTTCCTTCGCGACCGTCACGCCGTCCTTCGTGATCGTCGGGCTGCCGAACTTCTTCTCAAGGACCACGTTCCTCCCCTTGGGGCCGAGCGTGACCTTGACCGCGCGCGCGAGCTTGTCCACGCCCGCCTTCAGGCGCTGCCGTGCCGCGGTATCGAATTCAAGATCCTTCGCCATTTCGTCTCCTTCGCCCGGTTATTCGGGCGCATCAGTCAACGGGTTTGACCCGCCGTCTTCCGCTTCAGCGGCTAGAGGACGGCCAGAACGTCGCTTTCCTTCACGATCAGGTAGTCGTCGCCATCCAGCGAAACCTCGGTCCCGGCGTACTTGCCGTAGAGGACCCGGTCGCCGGTGTTGACTTCCATCGGGATGCGCTCGCCGTCGTCGTTCATGCGGCCGGGGCCCACGGCGACGACGGTGCCCTGCTGCGGCTTCTCCTTCGCGGTGTCCGGAATGTACAGACCACCGCGCATCTCCTCGGTCTCTTCGAGCGGCGCGATAACGATGCGGTCGGCCATGGGGGAGATGTTCAGTTTTGTGTTCGAGGCGGTTGCCATCTTGCCTGTCCCTCCTTGGACCTTCGGTGTTGGGTGATCCTTCCGATGAAAGCCGCGAGGGATCCCGCGGCTGTTAGCACTCTGGGGCAGCGAGTGCTAAGGCGAGCCGAAGATAGGTGGGTCCACCGTTCCGATCAAGGGCTTCCGCCGACGGCGGGCGCGGCGGCGGAGATCGGCTGGCGGGCCGGCCGGGGAACGGGCCCGGGGGTTCTGAAACCTGCCCCGTACCCCTATCGTACGGGCGGGCCAGAAAGGGAGGTCGACATGTTTCGTGCAGCCGTAGTGCTGGTGGCCGCGGGCGCGGTGGGTCTGTGGGTGACGGGGATCCTCTTTTCCCTCGTCCTGCCCCTCGTGTGGCTGGTCGTGAAGGTCGCGATCTTCGTCGCGATTTTCTACCTGGTCGTACGGATGATCAATCCGGAGTTTGCGAACAAGATGAAGGAGAAGTGCTGCGGCGGTGCCGCTTTCCTCCGCAGGTCCTGAAGACGGCGGCCGAACGTCAGCCGTCTGAGCCGGCGGGCGGTCCGAACAGGTATCGGTCCGCGATCGCCAGCCCGGTGATCGTCAGCGCCGGCTCGATGCGGTCCACGGTGCGGCAGTGCGGCCCCACGACCCGCGCGAGTCCGCCCGTGGCGACGACGAGCGGCTCGCGTTCCCACTCCTCGCCAATCCGCTCCACGATGCCGTCGATCCCCTCCACCACCGAGTAGAACCCACCGCTCCGCAGACAGTCGTGCGTGTTGCGGCCGATGACCCGGGCCGGTTTCTCCACGTGGACCTGCGGGAGTTGCGCCGTAGCGCGCGCGAGCTGGTCCGTGCCGGCGGTGGGCCCGGGCGCGATGACCCCGCCCACGAAGAAACCATCGGCCGTAATGCAGTCGAAGGTCGTCGCCGTCCCGAGATCCACGACGATCGTGTCGCGGCGGTAGAGTTCCGCCGCGGCGAGCGTGTTCGCGATGCGGTCGGCGCCGACCTCGAGGGGATGGTCGACATCGAGCCGGACGGGGATGGGAGAGCCGCCGTTGAGGAAGCGCAGCGGGGCGTCGAGGACCCCGCCGACCGCGAGCCAGACGCGGTGCAGCGCGGGGACGACGGATGCGACGACGATCCGCTCCGGAGCCGGCAGATCGCAGGCCCCGAGGAGTCCCCGGAGCTGGAGTCCGATCTCGTCGGCCGTTCGGCGGCGGTCCGTCGCGATCCGCCAGGTGTGTACGGGGGTGAGATCCTCGAACCACCCGAGGACGGATTCGGTATTCCCGATGTCTACCGTGAGGAGCATGAGATCAGCTTCCACCGAGGGCGATGGAGCCCGCGACGATGCGCCGCAGGGCGCCCCCGCGCGGCCGCAGCAGGAGGGCGCCGTCCGGGGCGATCCCCGCTGCCAGGCCGATGGCGGGTTCGCGGTCCGAGAGCCGGTGCTCGACCCAGCGGTTCTTCAGCCAGTCGAGACGGTCGAGTTCATCGAGCGACGCCGCATCGAGTGAGGTCGGCACGCGCGGGAGCCGGCGCTCGAGTCCCGCCACCACCGCATCCGCGACGTCGACGAGGCGCGCCGGACCCACGCAGTCTTCAAGGGCCACCGCTCCGTCCAGGTCGTCCGGCAGCCGGCCAGCCTCGACGTTGATGCCGACGCCGACGATGAGGAACACGTCCTTGTCACCGTCCCGCGCCGTCTCGGCCAGGATGCCGCCGAGCTTCCGCTCCCGGGCCATGAGGTCGTTGGGCCACTTCACGGCAGAGCCGAGGGCGGGAAAGCACCGGTTCAGTTCGCGCGCGAGATCGACGCCGGCCACGACCGTCAGGAGCGGCGGGACCGTGACCGCGCGCGGGCGAAACACCATGCTCAGATAGAGGCCGGCTCCCGCCGGAGACTGCCAGCTGCGGCCCGCCCTTCCCCGCCCGGCCGTCTGCTCGTCGCAGAGCACGATCGTGCCGGACGGCGCCCCGGCTTCCGCGAGTTCGCGGGCGAGATCGTTCGTCGAAGGGACGCGGTCGAAGGCGAAGACCGACTCCCGGCTCCAGTGCTCGCGCAGCGCGGCGACGGACTCCCCGGCCCAGCCCTTTGCCTCTTCTGCGAGCATCGTCGCTCCGACGTCAGTCATTCAACGGTCATCCGCGAAGCGCCGGCCAGATCGCGGCCGCGGCCAGGTATCCCCCGCCGACGAGCCAGCAGTACCAGGCGAAGCGGTGGAATACACGCCGCTCGAGCATCCGCAGGAAGATACGAATGGCAAGGACCCCTGACAGGGCCGAAGCCGCGAAGGCGAGCCCCAGGGGCAGCGCCCCGACCGCGAGTCCGGCCTCCCCGAGATTCGGCGCCTGGAGCACGGCCGCCCCTCCGATCGCCGGGATGGAGAGGAGGAAGGAGAACTCGGCCGCACGGCGGGGTTCGACCCCGGCGGCGGTCGCCGCGGCCACCGTGCTCCCCGAACGCGAGATGCCGGGCAGGATCGCGACCGCCTGCGCGAGGCCGATCGCCAGCGCCCCGCGGGCCGTCGGCCGGGAGCGCGTGCTCCGGCGGGAGAGGCGCCGGATCGACCAGACGAAGGCGCCGGTGACCAGCAGCATCGACGCCGCGAGCACGGGCCGCTCGAACGTGGGCTCCAGCGTGCTCCGCAGGCCGACCCCGACGGCGGCGGCGGGGAGGGTGGCCGCGGCGAGGAGTCCGACATCCCCGATGCTCCGGCGGTCCCCCGAACACACCCCCCGAACCAGGGCCGCGAGGCGTCCGCGATAGACCCAGCACACGGCGCACAACGTCGCGACGTGCACGGTGACCTCGAACACGACGCCGGGGAGTTCGACCCGGAAGAGCGCCTGCCCGAGAACGAGATGCCCGGAACTCGACACGGGCAGGAATTCGGTGAGCCCCTGGACGACGCCGAGAACGAGGGCTTCGAACGGGTTCACGCCGTCCGGACCCCGGACTCGTCCCCCTCCGCGAGGACTCTCTCGTAAAGAGACTCGTAGAGCGGGAGGATACGGTCGATCGTGAAGCGTTCGAGAGCGCGCTCACGCGATGCGCGGGAGAACGCGTCCCAGCGCGCCTCGTCGCTCAGCAGGGAAATCGCCGACGCCGACATGGCTTCGACCGACCCCACGGGGTGCAGGTAGCCCGTCGCGCCGTGCGCCACGACTTCGTCGATGCCCGTTCCGGAGGACCCCACCACGGGAACCCCGGAGGCCTGCGCTTCCAGCGCCACCAGACCGAAGGATTCCTGCTCGCTCGGGAGCAGGAAGAGATCCGCGCTGGCGAGGAGTTCGGCGACGGAGTCGATCTTGCCGAGGAAGACGACGCGCTCGGCCATGTCCAGCTCAGCCGCGATCTCCGCCGCGCGCTGCCGCTCCGGACCGTCTCCCACGAGGATGAGGCGAGCCGGCAAGGCGTCCTGGATCCGTGCGAACATCTCCATGAGATCCGGGATCCGCTTGACCGCCCGAAAGTTCGAGATGTGCATCACGACCTTCTCTCCGGCCCGCGCGAGCTGGTGGCGGCCCCGGTAGCGCTCGCGGTCGTAGATCCTCGGATCGACGAAGTTCGGGATGACGTCGATCGCGCAGCGGCGGCAGTCGAAGTCGCGGTGTGTCCGCTCGCGGAGCCAGTCGGAGACGGCGGTGATCCGGTCGGACTTCTCGATCGAGAAGCGGGTGATCGACCAGTAGGACGGGTCCTGGCCCACGAGCGTGATGTCCGTGCCGTGCAGCGTCGTGACGAGCTTCACGTCGCGGCCTCCGTCCCGGAGCATGTCGCGCGCGATCCATCCGGCCGTGGCGTGCGGGATCGCGTAGTGCACGTGGAGCAGATCGAGTTCCTCGCGCCGAGCCACCTCGTGCATCGTGACGGCGAGCGCGAGCGAGTAGGGGGGATACTCGAACAGCGGATAGCGATTGACTTCGACTTCGTGGAAGTAGACGCCATCGATGAAGTGGATGAGACGGAAGGGCTGCGCATAGGAGATGAAGTGGACCTCGTGCCCCCTGCGGGCGAGGCCGAGCCCCAGCTCGGTGGCGATCGCCCCGGAGCCCCCGTACGTCGGATAGCACGTGATCCCGATCTTCATCGTCCCGTCTTCATCCTGATTCACGTTCATCCTGATTTACGTTCATCCTGCTTCGCGCCAGTCGCTTGCGATGCGGCGCGCAAGTTGCCCCGGTGTGGTCGACTCGTCCAGCACCTCGAGCACGACGGCGTCCTCGGGGAGCTGGTGCCGGAACCATGTCCGCTGCCGGCGCGCGTAGCGCCAGGTGGCCCTCGACACGCGCTCGATCGTCTCGTCGACGTCGGCCTCGCCCCGAACCAGCGCCGCGACGTCCGCGTAGCCCAGCGCGTCGAAGGCGCGCGATCCGTCGAGGCCGCGGGCCAGGAGACCCCGGACCTCCTCCAGCCACGCGGCACCCCGCACCAGGGTTTCGGCGCGGCGCGCGATCCGTTCGCGCAGGAGCGGCGCGGGCCACTCCAACACCCAAATCGCGGTTCGCAGCGGTGGGCGCTCGGTCGGAGCCCGCGTCATCCAGTGCGTGAGCGGCTCGCCCGTCATGAGCGCCAGCTCCACCGTGCGCGCCGCCCGCTGCCGGTCGAGGGGGCGGTGTCGCGCCGCCAGCGCCGGATCGAGGCGGGCGGCGCAGCGTATCAGTTCCTCCCGTTCGAGCCCAACCAGCCAGGCGTGCAGCGCCGCGCGGCGCGCCGGATCGAGCGGAGGCTCCTCGAACATCGGGTGCGTCAGCGCGCGCAGGAACAGCCCCGTGCCGCCGGCGAGAATGGGGACGCGCCCCCGGGCCCGGATCCCGGAGAGCCAGCGAGTGGCCAGTCGCGCGAAGCGGCCCGCGCCGTAGCGCTCCAGCGGGTCGAGAAAGCCGACGCCGTGGTGCGGCGCAGCGGCGAGTTCGTCGGCGGACGGCGCCACAGTCCCAATCGCGAAGCCGCGGTACGCCTGGCGGCTGTCCATGGAGATGATCTCGCCATCCAGCAGGCGCGCCAGCTCGATGGCGACGGACGTCTTGCCCGAGGCGGTAGGCCCCGTGATGGCCGGCACGGGTGAAGTCCCCACGGGCGCGACGGCTACCCGCGGCCGAACCGCCGGTCGAGCTCCTCGACGCTCAGGCGCACGATCGTCGGGCGGCCGTGGACATCGTGTCCGGGCAGCGGGGTCGCGAACAGCCGGTCGAAGAGCTCCCTCGCCTCTTCCGGGGAGATCGGCTCGCCCGCCTTGATCGCTCCCTTGCACGCCATGCTCATCGCGACACGCTCGTGCTGGTTGCGCGCGGCGTTCACGAGCGGGGAGCCCTCCGCCAGTTCCCGCACCATCTCGCGCAGGCAGCGCTCGGCGTCGAACCGGGCGTGGGGCTGCGGGGCCGCCGTCAGAATCCAGGTCCGCTCGCCGAACGGCTCCAGCTCGAACCCCTGCCGGGCGAGCAGTCCGGCGAGATCCTCGAGCGCCTCGGCCTCCGGAGGAGAGAACTGCAGGGTGACCGGAAAGAGGAGCGCCTGGGAGGTGCCGCCGCCCGCTTCGAACCGCGCCATGATCTCCTCGTAGAGCACGCGTTCGTGTGCGGAGTGCTGGTCGACGATGAGGAGCCCCTCGCGGGTCGCAGCCAGGATGTAACGGTCGTGGAGCTGCCACAGCTCCGGACCGACGAACGGGGCCCCCGCCGCGCCCCCCTCCCTGCCCGCGCCGCCTTCCGCCCCCGACTCGGGGGGTCCGTCCGCGTCGTCCCGCCCGGAGACGAAAAGGGCGAACTGCGGCATCTCCGCGGGCGGCTCGCCGCGGGATTTTGCGCCGCGGCCTGGGGAGGGCGTTCGAGGGCCTCGCGCCGGATCGGACGCGGTGCCGGGGACCCCTACCGACGCCGTCGAATCGAGCCGCGCCAGCGCGGCGCGCACGGCACCCCGGACGGCCGTCTCCACGTTCTCGCGGTCGCGGAAACGCACCTCCGCCTTCGCCGGATGGACGTTGACATCCACGGAGGCGGGCGGCGTCTCGATCTGCAGGAATAGGCTCGGACGAAGGCCCTCGACGACCGTCGTCCGGAACGCCTCATCCACGAGCCGCAGGAGCGCGGGATCCCGGAAGGGACGGCCGTTCACGAAGGTGTAGCGGCGCCCTCCCCTCGCGCGCGCGGCGTCGGGCCGCTGGATGAAGCCCCGGACCCGCACGGGGCCGCCCTCCCCTTCCACGGGAATGAGCGTGGGGGCGAGGTCTCCCCAGAGCTGGCCGATCCGCCCGAGCCAGTCGCGCGCCGGGGCGAGATCCATGGAGGCGCGGCGATTCGACTCGAACCGGAAGCCGACGGCGGGGTTCGCGAGCGCGAGGAGCACGAGCGCTTCGCCCGCGGCCCGCGTCTCGGCGGCCGAACTCCTGAGGAACTTCGCGCGCGCCGGGAGGTCGTGGAACAGCGCGCGGACCGTCACCGTCGTGCCGCGTCGGCGCGGCACATCGTCGACGCTGCGGATGCGCCCGAAGTCGACCCGCGCCCGGACGCCCTCGTCCGGGCTCAGCGCCGTGTGCAGTTCGAACCGGCTCACCGCCGCGATGGAGGGCAGCGCCTCGCCGCGGAAGCCGAACGAGCGGACGCTCCGCAGATCGTCCACGCTCCGGATCTTGCTCGTCGCGTGCCGGTCCAGCGCGAGCACGGCGTCCTCGCGATTCATCCCGCTCCCGTCGTCCGAGACCCGGATCTCGGTCTTCCCTCCGTTGCGGAGCGCGACCTCGACGCGTCTCGCCCCCGCATCGACCGCGTTCTCGGCGAGTTCCTTCACGACGGAGGCGGGACGCTCCACGACCTCGCCCGCCGCGATCTGGTTCGCGACATGGTCGGGCAGGATCTGCACGCCACCCGTGCCCGGCCGGCTCATGCCGCGTCCGGCAGGCCGTAGAAGCGGCAGGCGTTCCCCGCCGTGAGCGCCGCGGCTTCCTCGAAGGACACGCCGCGCACCTCCGCCAGCCGCTCGCACGTGTGCGTGAGGTAGGCGGGTTCGTTTCGGCGGCCGCGGCGGGGGGCGGGCGCGAGGTATGGGGCGTCCGTCTCGATGAGGAGCCGGTCGGCCGGCACCGCGCGGGCCCACTCGGCCAGCTCGGGGACGAACGTGATGAGGCCCGAAAAGGAGACGTACCAGTCCGCATCCAGGGCGGCATGGAGGAGGGCTTCGCCTCCCGTGAAGCAGTGCAGCACCCCCGAGGCGCCGTCGCCGTACTCCCTCACCCGCTCCGCCGTCTCGGCCTCCGCCGAGCGGGAATGTACGACGATCGGCAGACCGAGCCGGGCCGCCATCCGGAGGTGCGCCTCGAAGTTCTCCAACTGCGCCGGCCGGGCCGCACTGTCGTAGTGGAAATCCAGCCCCGTCTCCCCGATCGCGACGATCCCGGGGGCTTCGGCGATGCGCTCGATCTCGCGCCTGAGAGAGGCCGAGGTCCGGTCCGCCGCGTGGGGATGGAGCCCGGCCGTCGCCCACAGACCCGGCGTCCGCGCGGCCAGCGCCAGGGCATCCTCCGCGTCCTCGGGATCCGAGGCGATCGTGACCATGCGGCTCACGCCCCGCGCCCGCGCCCGCTCCACCACCTCATCGAGGTCGGAGGCGAAGCGGGCCGCAGTCAGATGAAGGTGCGAGTCGAAGAGCGTCGTCCCGGCTCCCGTACCGGTCACCCGAGGCCTGGTACGCTAGGCGCGGGCGGCGAGGGCGGCGCGCTTGCGCGCCCGCTCGTGAATCTCGACGAGAACGGGAGACGCCACGAAGATCGAGGAATACGTTCCGACGAGAACCCCGATGATGAGCACGCCGGCGAAGGGCCGAATCACGGCGCCCCCGATGACGACCAGCGAAAGCAGCGCAATCAGCGTCGTGCCGCTGGTGAGGACCGTTCGAGGCAGCGTCTCGTTCAGGCTGCGGTTGAGCGTCACGTCGTACGCTTCCTTCCGCTTCTTCCTGAGATTCTCCCGCACGCGGTCGAAGACGACGATCGTGTCGTTGAGCGAATATCCGATGATCGTGAGAATCGCGGCGACGGTGGCGAGGTTGATCTCGATGTCGAACAGCGAGATGAACCCGAAGGTGATGAACATGTCGTGCACCGTTGCGATGACGGCGGCCACGCCGAACCGCCACTCGAAGCGGAAGGCGAGGTAGATCAGGGTCAGGAGGAAGGAGAGGAGCACGGCGATGACGGCGGTGCGCTGGAACTCGTCGCCGACCTTGGCGCTCAGCGTGTCGCCGCGCGCGATCTCGAAGCTCGCGGCGGAGTACTGCGTCTCCAGGCTCGCCCGGATCTGGTCCCGGATCGCGTTCTGGTCCTCTTCCTCCCCGACCGGCACGCGCAGCAGAAAGTCGAAGGTCTCCGCTCCGACCGTCCGCAGCTGCTGAATCTGAACGCCCGTCGTGCCTCCGGCCGTCAGCGCGTCGCGGATCTGACCCACGTCGGTCGTCTCCGAGAACTGGACCTCGAGCAGCACGCCGCCGGTAAACTCGACGCCCGTCCGCAGCCCGCCGCGGAAGACGATCGACAGGAGGCCGATCGTGATGATCGCGGCCGACGCGAAGTACGCCGGCCGGCGCATGGAGAGGAACTTGTAGTTCGCGTTCTGGAAGACCCTCATGATGACTTCGTTCCTATATGCTCACGGACTCCCGGGAGCCGCGTCGGTTCAGGTACATGATGAAGAGCGTCCGCGTCACGTAGATCGCGGAGAAGAACGAGGCGAGGATCCCGATGCACAGCGTCACCGCGAATCCCTGCACCGCGCCGGTTCCGAACTGGAAGAGGATGATCCCGGTGATGAGCGTCGTGAGGTTCGCGTCCACGATCGCCGACAGCGCGTTGCCGAATCCCGCGTCCACCGCGGTGCGCGGCGTCTTCCCGGCCGCGAGTTCCTCGCGCACGCGTTCGAAGATGAGGACGTTCGCGTCCACCGCCATCCCGATGGAGAGGATGAGACCCGCGATGCCCGGCAGACTGAGCGTCGCTTCGAGGCCGGCCAGACCGCCCAGCATGAAGACGACGTACGTGAGCAGCGCCCCGACGGCGAGGATTCCCGCCGCCCGGTAGTAGATCATCATGACGATGATCACGCCGACGATCCCGATGATGAAGGCGGTGCGGCCCTGCCGAATCGAGTCTTCGCCGAGCGAGGCGCTCACGTTGCGCTCCTCGACGACCTCGATCGGCATCGGCAGCGCGCCTGCCCGAAGGACGAGCGCGAGCTCCTGCGCCTCCTGGAAAGAGGCTCCCGGGGTGAGCTCGATCTGGGCGCGCCGGCTCAGGACGCTGCGGATGACCGCGTAGCTCTGGACCCGGTCGTCCAGGACGATGGCCATGTTCTCGCCGATGTTGCGCGCCGTAGCGCGCTCGAAGACCCGCGAGCCGCGCCGGGTCGTCTCGAAGGGAACGATCGGCTGGTTGAACGTCGGATCGCGGTTCGCGGGCCCCGCGTCCTGAAGCATGTCCCCCGTGATCAGCGGTTCCGCCTCGAGCACGTAGAGCGGCACGTAGGATCCCGCGCCCGCCCCCACCTGCTCCACTCCCCAGTGAAGCGTGACGCCCCTGGGGAGCGCGTCCCGGACGCCCTCGAGTTCGAGCCACGCCGCCGCCGTGGGCTGATCTTCCTGCGGGACGAGATATTCGCCGAGGATCCGTCCCTGTCCGAGGAGGGCCGAGAGCGGCCGAGCCGTGACTTCGTCCACCGCTTCCGCCGCGTCCACGGTCTCCGCGTCGCCCTCCTCGGTCGCGAGGGAGTCGGCGGCCGGATCCTCTGTTTCGGCTTCGTCGGCCGGATCCTCCGCCGCGGCGGAATCGGCGCCGCCGAGGATGTCGCTGAGGTCGACTTCCGGCTCGGTCTCGAGCGTCGTGACCTGCAGGTTCTCGATCCCCACCTCGTTCACGATCGCGCGGTCGATCCGTTCGAGCGCATCCATGAATTCCTGACCGTCCGTGACGATCTTGAACTCCATAAACGCGGTCTCCGTGGCGATCCGCTTCGCCTGCTCCGGGTCGTCGACCCCTGCGAGTTCGATGACGATGCGGTCGCCCGAGCGCTGGATCGTCGGCTCGCGGACGCCGAACTCGTCGATCCGGTTCCGGATCGTCGTGAGCGTCCGTTCGACCGCGTCGTCGAGATCCTGCCCGCTCAGGGTGTTCTCCGGGTCGTAGATCTCGACCGCGAGGTGCATCCCGCCCTGCAGGTCCAGTCCGAGCTTGAGCGGCCAGACCCGCTCGGACTCGCCCGTGACCTCGTCCACGATGGTTTCGGGCACCAGAGCGAAACCGCAAATGCCTACCAGAACGGCGATCCAGACCAATCGCCATCGTACCGAACCGAACATCTAGATTGTCACCGTTCTTCGTGGGTTTCGTGATCGCGGCCCGCGGCGGGGCCCGAGCGACCCCGGCCGGGCCGGGCACCGTCGCTGCGACTTGGCAAAGGGACGCAAAGCTAGCCCAGCGGCCCGTGAGAGGAAACTACGCGGCATCTCGCGCCGGATGGTACGTTCCTCCGCCGCGGCGCGCCATCGCGGGCGGCGCGTCGCCCCCGCCCGCGCGGACGGGGCCGAAATCCGGGACCCGGAGCCGGCGAGGAGGTTCATGGCACACGACCGTTCGGAGGACCGATCCGGGACGCGCTCGCGCGGCCAGCGCATCGGACTGTGGCTCGGACCGCTCCTCTTCCTGGGGATGCTGCTGCTCGACCTCGAGCCCGGGCGGCCGGAGGTCACCCGCATGGCGGCGGTGGCGGTGCTCATGGCCACCTGGTGGATCACCGACGCGATTCCGCTCTTCGCGACGGCGCTGCTCCCCCTTCTCCTCTTCCCGATCCTCGGGATCGAGCGGACCGGGGAGACGGCGCCCCACTACTTCAACAGCACGATCGTTCTCTTCCTCGGCGGCTTCATGATCGCGCTCACCATGGAGAAGTGGGACGTCCATCGGCGCATCGCCCTGTGGGTCATCCGCTCGGTGGGGGGAGGGCCGGCGCGGATCGTGCTCGGTTTCATGCTCGCCGCGGCCTTCCTCTCCATGTGGATCTCCAACACGGCCACGGCGATCATGATGCTTCCGGTGGGTCTCGCCGTGATCCTGCGGATGGAGGAGCAGTTCGGCCGGGAGCGGACCCGCGCCTTCTCGGTGGCGGTCATGCTCGGCATCGCCTACGCCTGCTCGGCGGGTGGCATCGCCACGCTGGTGGGCACGCCGCCGAACCTCTCGCTGCAACGGATCTTCCAGATCACCTTCCCCGAGGCGCCCCACATCTCCTTCGGGGTCTGGTTCGTCATGGCGGCGCCCATCACGCTGATCATGCTGGCCTGCGCCTGGGTGCTGATCACGCAGGTCTTCTTCCGCATCCCGAGGGAGGTCACCGTCGACCGCGAGGTCCTGGAGTCGGAGGCGCGCAAGCTCGGGGAGATCCGCTTCGAGGAGCGGGTGATCCTCGCCGTCTTCGCCGCCACC